>NZ_BAAATD010000004.1:0-745070 GCF_039533225.1 Actinomadura fulvescens
CAGGCACGCACCTCGCGGAGTTGTCGTCAGTCGACGGCCAAACCCGGGCCGACTCCCTCCTCCGCCCCCGCGATGCACGCACCTGGACGCCGCTCGCTACGGGCGCCGACTTCGAGACACGCCCTAGGCCCGGATGGCGAGGGCGTCGATCTCCGCGCCGCCGGCCCGTACCGTGGCCTGCTCCGAGACCACGTCCGTCATGACCATGAAGGGCAGCGTCAGTGGCGGCGGCTGGTCGGGGGTGAAGGTCAGCGGGATGCCCAGCAGCTTGGACGACATCTTGGTCGTGTACATCACGACGCCGCCGTTCAGCGTGAGGCTCGGGGTCCTGATCGTGGTCCTGGCGGCCGTCTGGTCGACGTTCTTGAGCACCGCCTTGCTCATGCTGAACTTCAGCGCGCGTACGGTGCCGCTCCGGGTGCCCAGCTCGGCGACGCCGTCATAGCTCAACCCGGACATGGTCAGCGAGCTCGCGCGGAGCGTGGACGGGTCGGTGTACGTCTGGAAGCCGCTGGCGGCCGGCTTGGCCTTGCCGGCTTTCAAACAGGCCTGGGGGTCCGCGGCGCCCTTGAGATCCCGGAGCAGCTTGCCCGCCTCGCTCTGCGAGAGGCCGGAGGTGTCGGCCGGGATCTCCGGGCACTCCTCGGGCTTGCCCGCGGAGGGCTCGGGGCTGGCGGACGCCTCGGGGCTGGTGGGCGCGCCGGGGGTGGCGGACGTGCCGGGAGCGGGGACTCCAGAGGCCGGGGTCTGGGTGGTGGACGGGGTCGGCGAGGGGGACGCCGAGGGGCTCGCGGCAGGCTCCGGAGTGGCCTGCGGCGATGGGGCCGGGTTGAGGAACTGCACGCCGAGCACGGCGGGCAGGAGCGCGGGAGCGGCGAACGCCATCAGCCTCCGGTTGCGCGGAGCCGCGTGGGCCCCACGTCCGCCATTCGGCTGCGGCTGGACGTTCGCCGGTGCCGGTGCCGGTGCCGGTGCCGGTGCCTGCGGCTGCGGGACGGTATCGGCCGGGAAACCCGGCTTCGGGTCGAGGATGTAGCCGTGGACCGTCGTCCGGTCGGTCTCCTCGTCATCCCGCCTGGACGGGAGCGGCGACCAGGCGAACCCCATCGCGCCGCCGGCGAGGCCGAGCAGCAGGCCGAGCAGGAAGCCGCCGAAGTTGGACGTGAGGAACGACGCCAGCGACAGCAGGACGATCAGGATGCCGAAGAAGCTGCGCTGGGCGGGCTGGAACCACAGCAGCACACCGGCCGCGATGAGAAGCGCGCCGATCAGCCAGCTGGCGACGCCGGCCATGCCCTGGTGGATGGTCACCGGCATGGGCGCCAGCGGGATCGCGATGAGCTCGATGCCGCCGAGGACGGCGAACACGCCCCCCCAGAAGGGACGTGTCCGCCTCCACCGGCGGAACCCGTGCGGTTCAGCGTTGGTCATGAATTTCTCAGGGCTCTCAGAAGCACTCGTCGCCGAGCTTCATGGACAGGTCGGCCAGCCTGAACGTGCCGGCGGTGGTCGCCCAGGCGGTCTGCCGGACGTTCGTCAGGTGGATCTCGTCGGCCTGCTGGCCGAACATGCCGGCGGCGCCCTTGCCCGGGCCCTTGTCCAGCGTGCTGGCGTCGCGGCCGATCTCGATGTTCTCGAACACCGCGTCGGCGTCCAGCTGGGCCACGTCCAACGTCAGGTTCCTGGCGGTGACCGGGGTCTTGCCGGTGCCCGCGGTCAGCCGCAGGGTGAACGGGCCGACCTTCACCGACTGGCACATGTTGCGGATGGTGGCGTTCTTGATGCCCGAGACCTGCACGGGGTGCTTGGTGCCGTTGCTCTCGTGGTCGACGCCGCCGTACTGCACGAACCCGGTCCCGTCGAGCGAGTCGGCCTTGACCTTGAAGCTGCTGCCGGAGACGGCGAAGGACGAGGCGATCGTGCCCTGCGCGGTCATGAAGATCAGTGCGCCGGCGCCGAGGGCGGCGGGCGCGGTGATCGCCGCGAGCCGTTTCCAGCGCACCCGGCCGAGGGGGGCCTCGGGGGTCTTGCTCATGTGCACTCCAGGGGAGGAACGTCCGAAACGGACACAGGTGACTCCCGTCACTTACGTGACGATCTGGAGCGAAGTTACCTCCAAGTACTTACTTGCGCAAAACCGAAAACAACACCGGTCGATAACGATCTTGAGCCGCTGACCTGCGGAGATGTTCGATGGAACGTCAATAGGCTGGATTGAGGACGTCCCAAAACCCGCTACGCACAGTAATGATCAATCAACGCCCGAGCTCGCATCGCGGGAGGGGCTCCGGGGATCAGAGGCCGTTCAGGTGCCGGCCGTGAGGGCGTCGAGGGTGCCGCGGAGCTCGGCCGCGTGCTCCTCCAGCCGGTCGAGCGAGTCGCTGGGCACATCCGGCGGCGTCTCGGCGCGCACCCGTGCCAGATCGTCCTCCATCAGCGCGATCCGCTGGTGGAGGATCTTGAGTAGTTCCTCGCAGGACGGCAGGCCGGTGTCCTCGGCGATGGCGTGGCGCAGTGCCGCGGCCTGCCGGTGCAGCTGCAGGTTGCGCTGGTGCAGCTCGACGAAGACCGACACCTTGGCGCGCAGCAGCCACGGGTCGAACGGTTTGGTGAGGTAGTCGACGGCGCCCGCCTCGTAGCCGCGGAACGCCTGGTCGCCGCCCGAGCCGGCGGCGGTGAGAAAGATGATCGGGACCTCGCGGGTCCGGGCCCTGCCCTTGATGTGCCCGGCCGTCTCGAACCCGTCCATGTCGGGCATCACGACGTCCAGCAGGATCAGCGCGAAGTCGTCCCGCAGCAGTTCCCGCAGGGCCTCGTGGCCCGAAGTGGCGGGAACCACGGTGACGGGCAACGAATCGAGTACGGCGGTGAGCGCCACAAGGTTCTCCTCACGGTCGTCGACCGCGAGGACCTTCGTGTTGTGCGGCACCGAGCTCCTCCTCTCGCTGCCGTCGGCCGATGTTCGGATACCACCCTGTCATGGCCTTGCCGTCCGTGACAGCAAATTCTCGCAGAGTCACGGCATTTGCGCGCAGGGTGAGAGTTTCAGGACAGCCAGCCCGGCTTGACGAGCCCGGACTCGTAGGCGAAGACGACCAGCTGCGCCCGGTCCCGGGCGCCGAGCTTCACCATCGTCCTGCTGACGTGGGTCTTGGCGGTCGCGGGACTGACCACCAGCCGGGCCGCGATCTCCTCGTTGGTCAGCCCCTCGCCGACGAGGGTCATGACCTCGCGTTCGCGCTCGGTGAGCGCGTTGAGCCGCGGCGACGGCGCCGGTTCCTTGGCACGGGTGGCGAACTCGGAGATCAGCCGCCTGGTGACGCTGGGCGACAGCAGCGCGTCGCCCGCCGCGACGGCCCGGACGGCGTGGATCAGCTCGACCGGCTCGGTGTCCTTGACCAGGAACCCGCCGGCGCCGCCGCGCAGGGCCTCGAAGACGTACTCGTCCAGCTCGAACGTGGTGAGGATGACGATGCGCACGCCGTTCAGGCGTTCGTCGGCGGCGATCTGCCGGGTCGCGCTGAGCCCGTCCAGGCCCGGCATCCGGATGTCCATGAGGATCACGTCCGGGCGCAGCCGGCGGGCCTGCGCCACGGCCTCCTCGCCGTCGCTCGCCTCCCCGACCACCTCGATGTCGGCCTGGGCGTCCAGCAGCGCCCGGAACCCGGCGCGGACGAGGATCTGGTCGTCGGCCAGCAGGACCTTGATCATTGTGCTTCCCTCTCGGGCTCGTCCGTGGTCGGCAGCGTCGCTCGCACGCGGAACCCGCCGCCCGGCCGGGGCCCGGCGGTGAACGAACCGCCCAGCGCCGTGGCCCGCTCGCGCATGCCGCGGATGCCGCTGCCGGTGCCCGCGTGGTCGTCCAGCAAGGAGACGCCTCGCCCGTCGTCGTCGACCTGTACGGAGATCTCGTGCTCACCGTAGGCGATCCGGACCTCGGCCGTCACCGGTCCGGAACCGGCATGGCGGCTGACGTTGGTGAGCGACTCCTGCACGATCCGGTACGCCGCCAGATCGGCCCCGGCGGGCAGCGGACGCGGGTCGCCCTCGGTCTTGGCCGTCACCGGCAGCCCGGCGTTGCGGGCCCGGTCGAGCAGTTCCTCCAGCCGCGACAGCCCGGCGGTGGGGGAGCGCGGCGCGCTCTCGCCCTCGGCCCGCAGCGCGCCGATCACCGAGCGCATCTCGGTGAGCGCCTCCTTGCTGGCCTCCTTGATCGCCGCCAGCGCGGTCCTGGCCTGCTGCGGGTCGTCGTCCATCAGATGCAGCGCGACCCCGGCCTGCACGTTGATCATCGAGATGTTGTGGGCGAGGACGTCGTGCAGCTCGCGGGCCATCCGCAGCCGTTCCTCGCTGGCCTGGCGCCGGGCCTCCTCCGCCCGCGTCCGGGCCCGTTCGGCCAGCTGGGTACTCCGCATCCGGACCAGCTCGGCACCGGTGAGCACCACCAGCGCCCAGCCGACCACCATCGTCGAGTCGACCAGGTTGGGCGTGGCCGCGTCCACCGGGTCGCCCTTCCCGTCGAACAGCCAGAGGACGGCCAGCATCCCCGCGAGCGTCCCGAACGTGCCCGCCCACGCCAGCAGCCGGTGCCCTGCCACGACCGCCCCGACCATCGCCACGCACAACGACAGGTAGACCGGCCCGGGGGTGTAGCCGCGCAGCCCGTAGAACGCCGTGATGGCCCCGACCGCGACGAGCGTCTCCCGCGGGTAACGGCGGCGGAGCAACAGCAGCACGGGCCCGGCGATCAGCAGCATGATCCCCAGCTCGTCCAGGAGCGTGATGTCGCGAGCCGCGTCCGCGGCTCCCGTGCCGCCGCCGCCCCCTCCAGGGCTGGGTCTGTCCTGCCACCAGGCCGGGCCGTGCCGCTCCGCCTTCTGCCCCCGCTGCGCGCCGAACGAGCCGACGATCTGGATCGGCAGGATCAGCAGCGGCACGACCCAGACCGGCCATTCGGCGGGCCTCGGCCAGTGCGGGCGGTGGGACGGCGAGGTGCTCATTCCTGCACGCTAGGCCAACGATCCCCGGCGCGGCGTCGGCTCAGGGGCGCGTTCTCGCATACTCCCGAAGGCGTACACCGAATCGGATTCGCTGCCCGTTTCGCCGTTCGTCTCACTACTCGGCCCGCAGATGGCGGGCCATCCAGTCCGTCACCTGGTGAACGTGGTCGCGCCAGCCCCTGAGGGTCTCCGGGGTGACCGCGAGTACCCGCTGCTCGGCCGTCATGGGAGGGCGGGCGAGCTTCACGAACTGGGCGGCCTGCTGTGCCGTCCTCGGATCGGCCTTGCCCGCCGCGGCGAGGAACGAGATCGGTGGCGCGGGCAGGTTCTTGAGCCGCCACAACAGATCGTTGTCCTGCTGGTAGGCCTTGCTGCCGCCGTAGTACGGGCCCTGCGCGGGCATGAACACCCCAGAGACGCTCGCAGCCGCGGCGAAGCGGTCGGAACGCAGCATGGCCAGCCGGGCCGCGCACTGGCCGCTCGCGCCGAATCCGGCGATTCCCCATCCCTGGCGTGTCTGGGGCAGCCGATAGGTGTCGCTGAGCGCCACGGGTAGATCCTGGGCGAAGAAGGTCTCGGCGCGGCCTCCACGCTGTCCCGGTACGTCTAGGCAAGCGGTCGGCCGTTCAGACCCGGCGGGCGGCCGCTTCGCCGGGGAGAGGCCCTCCGGTGAACGGATCATCACGGAGACCATCGGGGCCGCGGCGCCGCCGCGGGGCAGCCGGGCCTGGTCGATCCAGGCCAGCCGGTCGTCGGACGGCGCGCCGGACATGAAGATCGTGACCGGCAGCCGCCGGGCCGCGTACTCCGGCTTGAAGTACTCCGGCGGGAGGTGGACGTACGCCTCGCCGCGCAGGCCGCTGCGCGCACCCGTGATCTCCAGGCGGTCGACCTGGCCGTCCTTGGCCGGATCGTGCGGCCGGTCACGGCGCGCCGGCCCGAGGCCGGTCGTGGTCCGCCGTACGAGCGACGCCGGGTCCGCCTCGCCCCTGCTCTGCTGCACCCGCTCGACGTGCACGTTCACCCGGTCGCCGCCGAGCAGGTCCTTCCAGGTGGCGTAGAAGACGAAGTACCGGTTGGAGATCAGCACGATCGCCGCCGTCAGCAGCACCTGGCAGGTCAGCAGCAGGCCGGTGCGGGCCAGCAGCGGCCGCACGCCGCCCCGGGTGAGCCGTGGCCACCGCCGCACCGCCAGCACGCAGGCGGACGCGGCCAGCAGGCACACCGGGAGGATCAGTCCCGCGCCCGTGGGCTCCAGCGAGATCACCGGGCTTCTCCTCGCAGCCGTGCGCTCAGCCATTCGATGGTCGGCGGGATGTACTTGCGGAACGTCTTGAAGTTGTGGCCGCCGGTGGGCAGCAGCACCTTGTCGACCAGCAGCGGCGGGCGCGCCGTCCGCATGAACGCCGTCGCCTGCGGATAGGTCTTCTCGCCGATGGCGGCCGAGGCCACCAGGACGGAGACCGGCGGCTGGGGCAGGTTGCGCAGGCGCCAGAGCAGGTCGTTGTCCTGCCGCAGCTGCTTGCTGCGGTCATAGAGCTGCCGTGTCGTGGTGTCGAGGATCGCGCGGAAGTGCCCGGCCAGGCTGGCCGCGGCGGTGAACCGGTCGGAGTGCAGCATCGCCAGCTTGACGGCGCAGTATCCGCCCGCGGAGTAGCCCGCGACGCCCCAGCCTTGGCGGGACCGCGCCGCGCGGTAGGTGTCGGAGATCGCCTCGGGCACGTCCTGGGCGAAGAACGTCTCGACCTTGGGGCCGCCCGGCACGTCCGCGCACTCGGTGTCCCAGCCCGGTTCGACCGTCGGCCGCATCATCACGTAGATCATCGGCTGGATCCGGCCCGCCGCCCGCTGCCGCACGACCTCCTCCGGAAGGCGGCCCTTCTCGATCCAGGTGAGCCGGTCGCGGGAGGGATAGCCGGCGATGAAGAGCGCGACCGGGAAACGCTTCGTCGCGTGCTCTGGCTGGAAGTACTCCGGCGGCAGGTAGACGTACGCCTCGGTGCGGACGCCGCTCCGCACGCCGTGTATCTCCAGGTGCTGCACCTGCCCGTCCCGGCCGGGCTTGGCGCCGTCGCGCGGGCCGAGCTTGGCCTGCACCGTCCTGACCACCCGGGTGGCGGCGGCGGCGTCCGCGCCGGAGCCCGCCGGCGGGTGCTGCCGCACCTGGGCGTCACCGCCCGCCGCGCCGATCAGGTCGCTCCAGGTGCCGTAGAAGAGGTAGTAGCCGTTCACCCCGACCAGCAGCGTCAGGATGATCATCAGCTGCCCGGCGGCCAGCAGCCCCGCCCGCATCGCCGTGGTCCTGAGCCCCGCGTCCGCCAGCCTCGGCCAGGCCCGGACCGTGCCCGCCAGGCAGGCGATGGTGATCAAGGAGAGCAGCCCGAGCAGCCCCCCGCTCGTCAGTCCCAAAACCCGCACTCCTCGTCCGATCCGACCCCGTCCCCGACGGCCGGGCGCACCGCTCGGCTGATCGACGCCGGCTGACATCAAGAACTCAGCCGGCGTTCAGGAGAGTTCCAGCGAACGTGCGGCGAACGGTCACCAACCTATGGGCGGGATGTCGCCAGAACGTCATCGGGACGTCCGGGTCCTGTCACAGAGGGCGCCTGATCTCGTTGTGCGCCCTGTGATGTGAGGTACGTCTCGTACGCCGCGCGGGGATCAGGTGGCCGGAAGCGGACGCCGGACGATCAGCCGGACGACCAGCGCAGCGGCAGCCTCTCGAACCCGTGCCGGGTGGTCGAACGGAGCCGGACTGGCTCGCCGGCGAGTTCCAGGCGGCCGGGGCGTTCGAGGATCGCGGCGACCATCGCCCGCAGGTGCACGCGCGCGAGGTGGCCGCCGAGGCAGGCTCGCGTGCCGTGGCCGAAGCTCAGATGCCGCTCGCTCCCGGTCATGAACCGTTCGGGAAGGAAGCGTCCCGGATGGGCGAAGACCTCGTCGTCGTGGTTGGCCGCGGTCAGCCACAGCGCCAGCTGCTCCCCGGCCCGCAGCGGCACGCCGCCCATCGTCGTGTCGCGCCGGACGAGCCGCCGGACCTGCGGCACCGGAGTCCACCAGCGCAACATCTCCTCGACCGCGCTGTCGACGAACGCCTCGTCGCCGCGGCCCGCACGCAGCCGTGCGTACTCCTCGGGATGGCGGAGCAACGCGTACGCGCCACCGGCCATGGTGTTGCGCAACGTTTCCGGCATCTCGTGGAGGACGTCCGTGATGAGGTCGATGCTCTCGCGCCCTATCCGGCTCAGCAGGGCCCGGGCGGGCGGGTCCAGGTCGATCGTCATGTCGGCGGCGGTCCCGTGCTCGGACTCCGGACCACCCGTGACCGGCCCGTGCACCGTTTCCAGCGGAATGGGAGAGAACAGCTCGGGCCGGGACAGCGCGCGGCGCACGTCGGCATACCTCAGCACCGCCCACGATCCCGGCTCGTTCCCGAAGCGCCCGTCCAGCCACACCACCGGCGTCCTGCCGCGCAGGCGGTCGAGGCAGTCGTACGGCACGCCTCGCGCGTAGGTGTCGGGGCAGTTGAGGATCTCGGCGTCGGAGATGGGCAGCGCGCCTCGCCGTTGAGGCATGAAGACCTCCTCTTCCTATGCGGAAGTTAACGCGTCCCGGCCGTGCCCTCCACGTCCGGATTCGGTCGTGGCGGGCGGGCAACTCCCCCGATCTCCCAGACGTCGGATCAGCCGACCAGCCATTCGCCGGTCTCCACGCTCACCAGCCCGTGCCGCGCGGCCTCGATGACGGCCTCGCGCTGCGAGTGCACGCCGAGCTTGCTCAGCACGCTCTGCACGTGGCTGCGCGCGGTGCTGCGGGTGACGCCCATCGCCTTGGCGAGCGCCTGCGTGGACTCGCCGCGGGCGAGCCGGGTGAGGACCTCCCGTTCACGAGGGGTGAGGAACTGCGCGACCTTCTGTGCCTGGCTGCGCGGCCGGACGTCCGGGGCGTCCCGGCGGGTGCCCTGGTCGATCACCACTTCACCGCCGGCGACCCGCCGCAGCACGGTCAGGATGTCGCCGGCCTGCTGGCCCTTGTGCGTGAACCCGCGGACGCCCGCGGCGAGACCGGCGTCCAGGACCTCCTGCTCCAGGTAACCGGTCAGCACCACGAACATCGTCTCGGGCGCGGCGGCGCGCAGCCGCGGCATCCATTCCAGCACCGTGCCGCCGGGGAAGTGCAGATCGATCAGGCAGACGTCGGCCCGCCTGCCGCGCAGCACGGGGAGCAGGTCGCCGGGGGAGTAGGCCACCCCGACGACGACGTGCCCCGCGTCGGCGAGGACCAGTGACAACGAGTCGGCGAACACCGCGTGGTCGTCACAGACGATGACCCTCACGGATGAGGCCGCCAGTCGTCGACAGGCGGGGCTGAGGGCAACAGCAGGCGCACGCGCGCCCCGCCCAGCTCACAGGTGCGGATCTCCAGGCTCCCCCCGTAGCCGGAGACGAGGTCGTGCACGATGCCCAGCCCCAGCGAGGCCAGCCCTCCCGCGCCCGCGCCGAATCCCGGGCCGTCGTCGTCGACCTGGATGGTGACCCAGCCCTGGTCGACGCTGACACGGACGTCGACCCGGCCCGCGGCGACCCGGCAGGCGTTGTCGAGAACGTTGCGAAGCGCCCGCCAGAGCGCCACCGGGTCCATGTGCGCCCAGGCCTCGGTGCCCTCGAAGTCCAGCGCGTGCGAGGTGGCGAGGCGCATGCCCGTGACGACCTCGGCGGTGAGGTCGTCCACCCGGATGCGTTCCGGGCAGACCATCGGCTGGGTGGTGATGTCGTCGTCGTTGTCCTCGTCGAGCTGGCGGATCAGATGGTCGAGCCACCGGGTCTCGCCGAGCAGCTGCTCGATGCGCTCGCGGCTGCCGGGGCCGATGTCGTCGGCGACCACCACCGCCGACGCGAGCATGATGATCGTTCCGAGTTCGTGCCTGATGTCGTGCCGTAGCCGCCGCCTCCACAGGGCCGAGTCTCCAGGCTCGGGTTCCCGTGGGCTCACCTCAGTGAACGTCGCGGCGTATTCGGGCGTGTCCGTCGGCGAGGACCGAGACTGCCCGTCGTTCATGGAGGACCCCCCGTCCCTAATACCAGCACCAGGATGACCGTCACCTGAAATGCCATCTCTGTCCAGACAATTGACCGCAACCGACCAAGCTGTGACCGGAAGTGGACATGGTCGAGTTGGGGTAAACCCTCCTCTTTGTCGGGGCGTCCGAGCCAGGTTTGTCAGTTTCGCTTCCGCCATTTCTTTCATACCTACGGCGTAGCGACCTTGCGCATTCCGGCGGGTGCGAACACCATGCCCGGGGGCGACAGTCTTGCTATGCCGATGGTCACTTTTCTCGGACACGCCGGGCTGGCGGTCACCGGGAGCACGTTCCGCCTGCTCGCCGATCCCTGGCTCGCTCCAACGGGCGCCTTCCTCGGCGCATGGCACCAGTACCCGAGAAACGATCATCTCGACGTTCCCGCGGTGCTCGACGCCGACTGGATCGCCGTGTCGCACGAACACCTAGATCATTTCGACCCCTGGGTCATCGCGCGCCTTCCCGAACGGACCAGAATCCTCATTCCGGGGTATCCCGGTCCTGCCTTCCGGGAACGCATACGGGAGGCCGCGGCGGGCCGTCAGGTAATCGAGATACCGGCCTGGGAGAAATTCCCGCTCGACAATCACGGATCCTGGATCACCACGATTCCTGAGTTGTCTCCGATGTGTCATGATGCCGCATTTCTGGTGGTGGTCGACGGCCGTGCCATCCTGCACTGCAACGACGCCCGGCTGACCGCGGCGCAGGCCCGCCGCGCCAAACACCAGGCCGGCGGGCGGCTCGACATCATGGCCCTGCAGACCGCGGGCGCCTCGTGGCATCCGATCTGCTATGAGTATCCGCCGGAGGAGATGGCCAAAATCTCCATGGACAAGCGCATGGCCAAGCTCCGCGCCGCCCAGCGGCTCGTCCGGCAGACCGCGCCCGAACTCGCGGTGCCGTTCGCCGGACCGCCCTGCTTCCTCGGCGAGGAGGTCGAGCATCTCAACTGGGTGCTCGACCAGGACGGCGGCGCGTTCTGCGACGCGTCGGTCGCCACCCGATGGCTGCGCGAACACCTGCCGGCCCAGCGCTGGGAGTACTTCAAGCCGGGCGACGCCATCGACCTGGACACCGGTGAGATCACGCTCGATCCGACCTCGGCCGGGTTCGCCTTCGACGACGCCGCGCGGCCAGACTACCTCGCCCGCTACGCCGCCGACCGCGCCGCGCACCTCGACCGGGTCCTCGCCGAGCACCCCGAGCCCGACGCCGGGCTGTTCGACCGCTTCGCCGCCCACTTCACCTACCTGGGCGGCCTCAGCGACTACTTCGTGCGCCACATCGGCATGGTGGTCCGCTTCGAGATCACCGGGCCGAACGGCGGTGTCTGGGACGTCGACTTCGCACCGGACGGGCTCACGGTCCGCGAGGCCCGCCGGAGCACCCGGCCGCACTACCGGATCACCACGGCGGGCCGCTGGGTGGACGGCGTTCTCAGGGGCGCGCTCGCCTGGGAGGATCTGCTCATCTCGTTCCGGGTCAGCCTCTACCGCGACCCCGATGTCTACAACGACTACCTGGTCGGCCTCCTCAAGCACGCCAACGCGCCCGCGCTCCAGGCCGTCGAGGCGTACGAGACGGGGCGCGACGAGTCTGAACGCATCGTGGTGGAGTCGGCAGGCCATTCCTACGACATCCCGCGTTACTGCCCGCACGCGGGTGAGGACCTGTCGGTGGGCGCCGTCATCCAGAACGGGCGGCTGCACTGCCTCGCGCACAACTTCGCCTACGACCTGGCCACGGGCGTATGCGTCAACGCCCGGTCGGCCAACCTGACCAGCCGCCTGCTCGCCTGAGTCCAAGGTCACCCCGGCCGCCCCCGCCGGCTCCGTTCCCGGTAAGGTTTGCCACTGCTGGAACGGTTCCGGGGGGAGTTGTCAGGGGATGGCGCGCAAGAAGGCCGCGTTGGTGACCGCGCTGGCGAACGCGGCCGCGAAGATGGACTCACTGAACACGCCGAAGCGGATCGGCGTGCTGATAGCCGCGTTCGTCGTGGTGGTCGGGCTGCTCGAAGTGGCCGCGTTGCAACTGGGCCACCTGGAGCTTCCGCCGCTCGGCGGCGACGACACGGGCACCGCCGTCGGCCGCTGACGCACACGGCCGCTGACGCACGGCCGTTGACGTACGCGCCTGTCGGCGTGAGGTCACTTCGCGTTGTGCTCCTTGAGGAGCGTCTGCAGGTCCGGGCGTCCGTTCCGGCCATCGGCGTCGGCGAGCGTGGGACAGGCCCACTCGCCCTGGTGGCCCCACGAGTACGCGATGTCGAGCGGCGGACGCGGAACGAGCCGGTCCCAGCGCCGCAGCAGCTGCCGGAACTGGTCCGCCGTCGGAAGCCAGTAATTCCGCGGGCCTTTCGAGCATTCAGTGCCGAACGCCTGGAACACCGGCACGATCACGCGGCGCGGGATGCCCGCCTCGTCGGCCATGCGCACCATGCGGTCGATCGCGTCGACGTTGCACTCCGCGCGGGCCGTCGCGGCGCCCTTGCAGGGATAGGGATCGAGGCCGACGAGATCGACGTTGACCTTCTTCGGCGTGACCGGCTTCATCGGGAAGTCGGTGAGCGAGATGAACGTGACCTGCCCGGGGGCATGCCGCCGCACGTAGTCGGCGCGGCGGCGGATGTCTCCGGCGATCTTGGGGCAGGTGCCCGGGTCGGGCTCGTCCGACAGATACCAGCCGTACACCTTGGGGTGGCCGCTGTACTTGCGGACGGCCGCGGTGAACGCGTCGTACGGCAGCTCGAACGCGTCGCACTGGAAGTTGCCGACCCACAGCAGCGCCCGCATCCCCGCCGGCAGGGCGGCGAGCCCGCCGTCGTCGGGCTTGACGTCGGCGAGGTCGTAGCCGAGTCGCCTGAGCCGCGGGTAGTCGCCCGGCGTGGTGTTGAGCGCGATGTGCAGGGTCGTGCCGGGGGTGGCATCGGCCGCGCCCGGGCTGGCGAGCGGCCCGCGATAGGGCTCGTACGGGTCGGACGCGCTGCGCTGTACGTACACGAGGAAGCCCGCTACGAGCACGAACGTGGCGACCACGGCCGAGATCTTGAAGCGGATGTCCATCGACGATGTCCTTCCCCGAGTCGAGAGCGTCAGGCGGCCGAGCCGGGTTCCTCCCTCGGTTGCGTCTCGGCCGTGCGCGGCTGCGCGGACCGGCCGGTCCCGGCGCCCTCCGCCGTCACCAGAAGCGGCGGGACCTTGAAGCCGAGCACGTGCCGCACGGTGTCCCAGAGCGCCCGGAACGTGGCGCGCATCGACGGGTCGCCGAGATAGCACGCGTCGATCTGGACCCGGGCCGGGACGATCCGTTCGATGTAGTTGACGAGGTCGACCTCCTCACCCGGCGGGAGCACGTCGAAGTCGCGGAAGCGCACCTCCGAGACGCCGGTGAGCCCCGGCCGGTGGTCGAAGATCCAGCGGCAGCGCGCGTCGTAGTGCACGGCCAGGTCGTAGGTCTCGGGCCGCGGGCCGACCAGCGTCATGTGCCCGCGCAGCACGTTCACCAGCTGGGGCAGCTCGTCCAGCGACCATTCCCGCATCACCTTGCCGACCCTGGTCAGCCGAGGGTCGCAGGTGGCGGTGACGGTCAGCCCGCCGACGCCCTCCCGCATCGTGCGGAACTTGTACATGACGAACGGCCGTCCGCCCTGCCCGACCCGCGTCTGCCTGAAGACGCCGGGGCCGGGGCTGGTCAGCCGTACGAGCAGGTAGAGGCAGAGCAACGGGATGCTCAGCAGCACCAGACCGGCGAGCGCCCCGGCGATGTCGAGGACCCGGCGGCCCGTGGAGGGCGCGATGCCGTCCGACGGGTCGATGGAACGGCTCTCCAGCTTGCCGGGGGGTCCGGGCTCGCCGGCGGGCTCGAATTCCTTCTCGGCGGACATGCTTCACCCCTTCTTGTCGGGGAGGCGCGCGACATGGAAGAACCACGCGAGCAACGCGGCCGTGGTGGCGACGAAGGAGAGCGCGGTGGCGAGCGCGGCGCCCTCGGCCTCGAACGCCGGGATCAGGAACACACCGGAGACGACGACCACGACGAGGCCGATCGCCTGCCCGGTGGAGGCGGCGCCGGGCCTGCCGACGCCGTACAGGTACGCCATGACCAGCCCGGTGACGCCGAAGGTGACGACGCCCGCGAGCCGGATGTAGGTGGGCATCACCGCGTCGTCGAAGACGTCGCCGAACACCCACGGCAGCGCCGTCCCGGCGATGGCCGCCAGCGGCAGCGCCGCCAGCACGGACACGGCGAACGCGGGGAGGAGGAGCTTGCGGGTGCGGCGTGTGGCCTCCGCCCGGCTCTCCTTGGCGAAGTCGGGATACAGGACGTAGTTGACCGCCAGCCCGGGCAGTTGCACCAGCTCGGCGAACTTGCTGGCGACCGTGTAGACGCCCAGCACCTTCGGGCCCGCGAGCGCGCCGAGGAGCGCCATGTCGAAGCGCAGTTGCAGCAGGTCGATGAGCTGGCCGAGGTAGCCGCGCAGGCCGTAGCCGGAGATGGTCCGGGCCAGCCGCAGGTCTGGGCGGCCCCATCCGGCGAAGAATCCGCGCCGGGCCAGCCGTACCGCGATCCAGGCGGCCGCGGCCACGTCCGCGAGCACCAGCCCGGTGATCAGCGCGCCCGGGCCGTACCAGCCGAGCAGGATCACCAGATAGATCGGCAGGAAGACGAACTCCTCGACCGCGATCGCCAGGCTCGCGCCGCGCAGGTCGTCGGTGCCCTGCAGCAGTCCCTTGCCGACCGAGACGAAACCCTGGGTGAACGCGGGGACCGTCGCGGCGAGCGCCACCCAGTAGCCGAACGACGTGAAGAACCCCAGATAGATCAACGGGCTCAGGGCCAGCCAGGACAGCCCGCCGACCAGCGCCCCCACGACGGTCAGCCAGGCCAGCGTGGGCCGGACCCGGGACTGGTCGTGCTCCTTGCCCGCGAGGAAGTACGGCGCCGCGGCGGGCAGGCCGGCGTTGGACAGATGGCAGAGCAGCCCCGGCAGGATCCGGACGAGCGTGAACGCGCCGACCAGGGCCGGCCCGCCGATCCGGGCGACCATGACGGTCGCGATGCCGAGCGAGGCCAGCGCGCCCACGCGGCCGGCCATGTTCCCCGCCATCAGCCCGACGAGCCGGCCGGTGATCGTCCGTGCCGGCGCCTCGACCGGGGGAGTCCGCGTGCCGGTCATGCGGCGTCCCTCCTCCGGCCGAAGAGAGCGAGCGCGGCGATCAGCCCGAAGAACGCCCAGCCATGGCGGTAGTGCAGGGTCTCGTAGAAGAGCCCGGAGATCAGGAACACCGCGACCAGCGCGCCGAAGAGCTCCGGCCTCGGCACCAGGCGCGCGTACGCGGGCGTGAGCGCGTCGCGCCGGGCGACGCGCGTGCACGTGAGCAGCAGCACGAAGACGAGCACGATCAATGCGGCGCCGCCGAGGAAGCCGCGTTCGAGCACGGCCGCGATGTAGTCGTTGTGCGCCTCGCGGACGTAGGTCTCCTGGCCCGCGAGCATCGCCTTCTCGGTGTGACCCGGGCCGATGCCCCACGGATGCGGCTGCTCCTCCAGCATCCGAATCGTGGTGCCGAAGACCGTGCTGCGCGACTCGGTGCTCTCGCCGGTGGTCCGGCCGATCGAGTCGCGCAGGATGGGCGAGGCCGCGCTGGCCCGGTCGAGCAGCGGCTGGACGTCGACCACCGAGAGCAGGGCCACGCCGCCGCCGCCGAGGAACACGACGAGCGTGCCGGTCGCGAGCGCCTGGTGCACCCTGCCCTCCCGGAACAGCCGGAAGAGATGGCCGAGCACGATCGCGCAGCCGAGCGCCAGCGCGCCGCCGTTGGAGCCGGTGAGCACCTCGGCGACGAGAAGGATCCCGCAGACCGCGTACCGGTGGGCGTTCTTGTCGGGGAACCGGCACGCGCGCGAGATGAAGAAGACGCAGATGAACCAGTTCGAGGCGTAGTTGGCGTCGCCGAACGTGAACATCGCCCGTTCGCCGTCCACCTGCTTGCCCGACAGCGTGTCGTTCCCGATCACGAAGCCGAAGATCATCACCAGCGCGTAGAGCGTGCCGATCCAGACCCACGCCCTGATGGCGACGCGCAGCAGCGCCGGGTCGCGGCCGAGGTTGGCGAGACTCACCGCCCACAGCAGCACGAACAGATCCTTGACCAGCGTCAGCGCGCCGGCGCCCTCGTTGGCGATCGAGGCGATGCCGCCCGCGATGATCGTCATCAGGGTGGGGATGAGGAACGGCCAGCGAATCGGCTGCCGGCGCGAGCCCGCCCACAGCAGCACGACCACCGTCACCACGATCAGCGCGGCGTCCGGCAGGCCGGTGTTGCCCGGCCCCGGGCCCATCCCGAACGGCATCAGCATCGGCAGCGACGCGATGCCGAGCACCGTGACGATCGCGGCTAGCGACCTGCGCCGCCGCAGCTCCGGCGCGGGTGCGGCCGTCTCGGTCGCGGCCGGCCGTGGCGGTGCCGGCGGTGCGGCCCGCGGAGCCTTGGTGGTCGGCGGCATCATCTCTCCGATCACTTCCGGTACGGCCGCTCTGAGCTCCCCCGATAGGTGTCGTCGAGCACGCCGCCGAGGTACTGCGGCGAGAACCAGTCACCGACCCGGTCACGGGCACGTTCGGCCATCCGGGCGGCCGTCGCCGGGTTGTCGAGCAGATGCGCGATCGCCCGGGCCAGCTGCGCGGTGTCCTGCGGCGGTACGAGCAGGCCCGTCTCTCCGGCGAGCACGAGGTCCTGGTTGGACGGCACGGCGGTCGCGATCAGCGGGATGCCCGCGCTGATCGCCTCGACCAGCACGCACGGCAGGCCCTCCCAGCGGCTGGCCATCGCCATGAGGTCGAACGCCGGGAGCACGTCGGCGACGTCGTCGCGGTGGCCGAGCCAGCGCATCCGGTCACCGACGCCGAGCTTCGCCGTCAGCCCGGCGAGCTCGCCGGCCATCGGCCCGCCGCCGACCCACAACCCGAACACGTCGTCCGGCAGGTCGGCCAGCGCCCGGACGAAGATCTCCGGGCCCTTCTGGAACGTGAGCCGCCCGACCGAGCCGACGACCTTCACGCCGAGCGGCAGGTCGAGGCGGCGGCGTGCCTGCGCGCGCGAGCCGGGCACGGTCGCGTAGGCGGAGGTGTCGACGGCCGGCCAGGACAGGCGTACCCGTTCCGGCGTCGTCAGGCCGAGGCGCAGGGCGGTGGTGATGGTCTCCGAGCCGATCGCCAGGAAGGCGTCGGTGTGCTTGGCCGCGACGCGTTCCAGGGCGATGTAGGCGCGGCGCCGCGCCCACGACTGGAACTCGTTGAAGGGGAAGCCGTGCCAGGTGTGCACGATCCGCGGGACTCCCGCGCGCGCCGCCGCGACCCGGCCGATGACGCCGCCCTTGGCGCTGTGGGTGTGCACCACGTCGTACCGGCCCTCGGCCAGGACGTGGGTGAGCGTGCGCAGGGCGGCCAGGTCGTCGCGCGGCGAGATCTGCGGAACGAGGGGCCGCACCTGGACGATCTCCATCCCGGCCGCGTGCGCGTGCGGGGTGAGGTCGCCCGCGGCCGCGTTGGCCACCGCCTCGTCCCCGTACAGCACCTTTCCGTCGCCACGCCCGTCGCCGGCGGACTCGCCGGCCTTGCTGTCGATGCCGACGCCACCGGTGATGACGGCGCGTTCGTAGGCTCCGGACGGCAGGGCGAGGGCGCCGTTCAGCGCCACCTGGCCGGCGCCGCCGTTGAACCGCGTGATCACGGTGGCCACTCTGAGCTTGCGGCTTGGACTCATGGAGCACCTCACAGGCCGGGCGGATCGGGGCTGCAGCCCGCGTCGCAGAGCGGCGTCTCGCCGCCCGGCTCACGCTGGGGGCGCGGGCGTCGCACGGGGTGGTACTCGGGGAGCAGCCGCCGCAGCAGCAGGCGCACCTCGTCGTCGTCGCCTCCGCGGGCGGCGTCGCAGAGGGCGTCGAGCAACTGCGGGAGCCCGGCGGGGGGCGGTGCGGGCCGGGTGGCCCAGATCTTCGGATGCGCGGTGCGAATGCGCCGCTCGGAGTCGGCGAACGTCTTCTCGGCGAGCTTCTCGCCCGGACCCAGCCCGCTGAACCGGATCGTCACCTCGGGCAGCCGGAGCTGCTCGGCGTAGCGGTGCACGAGCTCGATCACCGGGACGGGGCTGCCCATGTCGAGCACGAACGTCTCGGCCTCCTCGGCGAGCGCGGCGGCCTCCAACAGCAGCCCGGCGGCCTCGGTGACGGTCATGAAGTGGCGGGCCACCTCCGGATGGGTGATCGTGACGACCTCGTGCGAGGAGATGCGGTGCGCGAGCGTGCTCAGCAGCGCTCCCGGCTCGCCGATGACGTTGCCGATCCGCACGGCGGCGAAGCAGGTCGGGCCGCCGATCGCACCCTGCGTGAGCAGCTCGCCGAGCCGCATCGTGGCGCCGAGCACCGACGTCGGGTCGGCCGCCTTGTCGGACGAGACGAAGACCATGCGCGCCACCCCGTGCAGGACGGAGGCGTCCACGACGTGGCGGGTCCCGAGCACGTTCGCGGTGACGCCTCGGGACGGGCGCAGCTCCACCTTGGCCAGCTCGTTCTGCCCGGCGGTGTGGAACACCAGCTCGGGACGGGCGGCACGGAAGACGTCGTCGACGGCGTCGCGCTCGCTCACGTCGGTCTCGGCGAGCATGACGCGCTCCGCGTCGAGCGTGCCGGTCATCTCCTGGCCGAGGTGGCGGAGCCGCGCGCCGTCCCGGTCGACGAGGCAGAGCGCGGCCGGGTCGAGGTTCTTGACCTGGTGGCAGAAGGCCGAGCCGACCGTGCCACAGGCGCCGGTCACCAGAACGCGCCTGCCCGCGACGAGCCGGTGGCCGCGCCGCCCGGCCAGCACCACCTCGTCCCGGCCCATCAGCAGGGCCAGCGGGCTCGCTTCGGCGGGCGGCGCCGGGCCGGTGGGCTCACCCGCGCGGCGAAGCCGCCACGGGGGGCGTGAGGGGCCGTCTGCGCCCGGGCGGTACAGCGGGCGGTACAGCGGGCGGCGCCGCGGGAATCTGGGCACGGTCAGCCTCGGGTCCGCAGGGCCTCGGTGATCGCGGCGATGACGCGGTCCTGGGCGGCGGCGGACAGGCCGGGGTAGAGCGGCAGCGAGAGCAGTTCGGCGGCCACCTGATCGGTGACCGGAACCGCCGCGCACTCCTCGGCGCCGAGGATCCTCTGGTAGGCGGTCATGTGGTTGGCCGGAATGAAGTGCACCGACGTTCCCACGCCCGCCGTCTCCAGCTCGGCGATGATCGCGTCCCGGTCCGGCACGCGCACCTGGTAGAGATGCCAGGCGTGCTGGACGCCGTCGAGCTCGCGCTGGGGGAGCGTCAGGCCGGGCAGGCCGGCCATGGCCGCGTCGTAGCGGGCGACGAGCTCGCCGCGTTCCTTCTGCCAGCCGGGCAGGGCGGCGAGCTGGGCCCTCCCGATGGCCGCCTGGACGTCGGTCATGTTGGCCTTGAGCCCGACGTTCTTCACGTCGTAGCGCCAGCTGCCGCCGGGCAGGTAACGGCGCCACGAGTCCTTGCTCATGCCGTGCAGCCGCATGGACCTGACCCGGTCGGCGAGGGCATGGTCGCACGTGGCGACCGCTCCGCCCTCGCCGATCGGCAGGTTCTTGGTGGCGTAGAAGCTGAAGCAGGCCGCGAACGAGCGGGCGCCGACGGGAACACCGTCGCGGGCCGCGCCGGGCCCGTGCGCCGCGTCCTCGATCACCCTCGTGCGGTCCAGGCCCGCCGCCTCGGTGAGCGCCGCGACGTCCACCGGGTAGCCGCCCTGGTTCTGGGTGATCATCGCGGCGGGCGCGGTGCGGGCGGCGGCCGCCGCGACCGTCGCCGGGCTCGCGACGAGCGTGCCGGCGTCGATGTCGACCAGGACGGGCCGGTGACCGGCGTGCAGGATCGCGTTGACCGCCCCGCAGAACGTCAGGCTCGGCGTGAGCACCGCCGAACCCGGCGGCAGGTCCATCGCGCGCAGGCAGAGCTCCAGCGCGGCGGTGCAGGAGGCGACCGCGACGACGTGGGCCGCGCCCAGGTGGCCGGCGAAGTCCTGCTCGAACGCGGCGGTCTGCGGGCCGGTGGTGATCCAGCCGGAGCCGAGCACCTTGGCGACGGCGTCGGGCACGTCGCCGGCCACGGTCGGGACGGCGAACGGGATCGTGGCGCGCTCGGCCCTGTCTGCGGTGCCGTCAGTGGCGGTGTCGGTGGCGGCGCTGTCGGTGGTCATGCGGCTACCCCTTCCTCTTGCGTGCCGTGGCGGCGAGCCCGAGCAGCGGCCAGCCGGACGCGGTGATCAGATCGCGGACCGAGTCCAGGCCCGTCAGCAGGGTCACCGGCCCGGCGACCGCGACCACGCCGACCTCGTCGTCGGCCCCCGGATCGAGGTCCTCGAAGGCGTGCACGTGACAGACGGCGCGCACCGGAATCCGCATCGGCTGCGTCAGCTCGCTGGTCGAGGCGGCCTCACTGCCGGACGACCTGGGCTTGAGCGCCGTGCTGCTGCCGGCCCGGACGACCGAGGTGCCGGCCGGCGAGGGGGAACCCTCGTCCTTGGCGTCGCCGCTCTTGTCCTTGCCCGCGTCCTTGACCTGGCCGTTCGCCGCCGCCTTGGAGCTGCCGTCGTCGCTCTCCGGGAGGGCCGTCGTGACGGCCGTCGTGACGAGTTTGGTGTCGTCGCCGTACACCGCGGCGGCCACCTTGGAGACCAGCTCGGGGGGCAGCGGCTCCGTGCCGGTCGTCACCAGCGTCACCTGGGTGACCCCGGCACGCCTGGCGGCCAGGCGGATGCGGCGGCCGAGGTCGGCCAGTTCGGAGTCGGTGCGGTCGGCCCAGCCCAGCAGCGGTACGCCGAGCCGCCTGGCCACCCGGCGCTGGCCCGGGATCGTGGGCCGGAACATCTCGGTCACCACCGCGACGAGGATGCCGAAGATCAGCCCGACCAGCCCGGCGATGGCCGACATCATGACCACCGGGTTGGAGCGCGGCGCCAGGACGGCGGGCTGCACGACCGAGGCGGTCCCGGAGGCCGACAGCTGGGTGCGCAGGTCGGTGCGGCTGGAACGCAGGTCGGCCAGCTCGGCCTGGACGCGTTCGCGTTCGTTGGCCGCGCCGATGTCGGGCCGCGGCACGGCTCCGGCCTCGCGCGACAGCGGCCCGAGACGCTTCTCCAACTGCCGGATGCGCTTGTCGAGCTCCAGGAGCTGGCGGGTGATCGCACCCTGGTTGGACTCGTTGATCTCGGCGACGACGGCGGTGCCGATGGCGTCGGTGAGCGCCCGCGCCACGGTGGCGTCGGCGTCCTTGACCGACAGCTCGACCACCGTCGACGTGCCCAGGCCGGCGACCTCGATCCGCTTGGCGAGCCCGACCGGGTCGCGGGTCACGTTCTGCGCCCCCGTCACCCGCAGCAGCAGGGTGTGGCTGGTGGCGAACGCCTTGACCTGGCTCACCACGATGCTCACGCCCGCGTCCCCGGGCGCCGCGTCGGTGGCGCGGCTGCTGGCCTGGATGCGGGACTTGGCGACGTGCGGCGGCTCCTTGCCGCTCATCACGAACCCCACGAGCAGCAGCGGGAGCACCGTCATGATCAGCAGGACCGCCCAGTAGCTGCGGATGACGCGCGCCGCGACCTCGTCGATCTCCACGATCTTCCCTCCGGCTGCCCTGGGGTTGGCCCGAGCGTAGGAAGGGCTCGCGGAGATCGAATCGCCCATCGAGACGATGGCCCGCTACGTCGTTTGCATCACGGCGCCGGGCTCTCCTACTCGCGGCGGCCCGGACGCATACCGGCCCGCATCGCGAGTGTGATCGCTTCCAGGGCCGAGTGCATGTCGAGCTTGGCCAGCAGGTTCTGGGTGTGCGTGCGGACGGTGTTGGCCGACAGGCCGAGCCGGTCGGCGATCTCCACGCGGTTGAGGCCGTCGACCATGCACTGCAGCACCTCGCGTTCGCGCGGCGTGAGGTCGGCCAGCAACTGGGCGCCGCCGTTCGGCTCGGGGGCGTCGTCCATGAGCCGCCGCAGGACGTCGCCGAGCACTTCGGGCGGGATCCAGCCGCCCCGCCGGGCCGCGCCGCGGATGACCTGCGACACCAGGTCGGCGCTCTCGGTCTTGGACAGCCAGCCGACCGCGCCGCGCCGGATGGCCTGCACGATCGCGTTCACGTCGCTCATCGCGGTGAGGACCACCACCCGCACGTCCGGATGGTGCTCGCGGACCCGGTCGAGCACGTCCAGCCCGTTCTCGGGACCCAGGGTCAGATCGAGGACGATCACGTGCGGCCGTTCGGTCGCGGTGAGCGCGAGGGCACGCCGTACGTCGGCGGCGACCGGCAGGATCACGAGGTCGGGTTCGCGCCCGAGGCGGGCGGACAGCGCCTCGGCGAACAGTGCGTGATCGTCCACGATGAGGACGCGGATGAGCTGCATGGACACGACGATGGCGGGTTCGCGTCCGGAACGGATCCCCCAAACGCTGTACGTCGTGGCCCGAAAACAGACCACCTGGGTGGTGGCCGAATCCACCGGCCTGGTGCGTCCGTAATTCCGGCGCGGCATGCCGTGCACCTCACGCCCGACGAACCACACGCGGACGCCCGGTGCCGGGCGCCGGTTGACGCGAGTCCGGAGCCGGTCAGCCGGACGACGCGGCGTTGACCGTCCACCACGGGCTGTTGATCCTGTGCGTACGGATTCAGGGGAGCTCAACGGATTGCAGGGGAAACACCGTGAAAGTCCTGATCACTGGGGGTGCCGGGTTCATCGGCAGCACGATCGCCTCGGCGTTCGCCGAGCGCGGGGTCACCCCCGTCGTGCTCGACAGCCTCGTCACCGGCCGGCCCGAATTCACCGAGGGAAAGATCTTCTACCAGGGCGACATCGCGAACGGAGACCTGGTCGACCAGATCTTCCGCGACCACCCCGACATCACCGTCACCGTGCACTGCGCGGCGCTCATCGTCGTGCCCGACTCCATGACCGATCCACTGCGGTACTACCGGGTCAACCTGACCAAGACGCTCGAACTGGCCGGGCACCTGCACCGCAATTCCTGCGACCGGATGATCTTCGCGTCCACGGCCGGAATGTACCGGCCCGAGCCCGACCTGTCGGTGACCGAGGAGTCCGGCCTGGAGCCGCAGAACCCCTACACGCGTTCCAAGATGATGGCCGAGCTGATGCTCGGGGACCTCGCGGCGGCGTACGGCCTGCGGGTCATCTCCCTGCGCTACCTCAACCCCATCGGCGCCGATCCTCAGTTGCGCACCGGCCTGCAGAACAGCAAGCCCACGCACGCGCTCGGCAAGATGATCGAGGCGTACCGGCTGGGCGTCCCGTTCAAGATCACCGGGGTGGACTGGGACACCCGCGACGGCACCGCGATCCGCGACTACATCCACGTCTGGGACATCGCCCGCGCGTTCTACGAGGCCGCGAGCCGTTTCGACGCCATCGTGCCGCCGCTCGGGCCGGGCCGGCAGCGGGCCTACCAGGTCATCAACCTGGGCACCGGAGACGGCACGACCGTACGGGAGCTGGTCACCGCCTTCCGGGACGTCGTCGGCGACGGCTTCCTGGCCGAGGACGCCCCGGCCCGTCCCGGTGACGTGGTCGGCGCCTTCGTCAACCCGGCCAAGGCCCGCGACCTGCTCGGCTGGAAGCCGGAGTACACGATCGCGGACGCCATCCGGCACTCCCTGCTCTGGGCCGAACGGCGCCGCGAAGTCGACGTCGCGTAGTTCAGGGCGTGCAGCTCAGGTCGTCGACGCCGCGTGGTCCCGTGCCCAGGCGTAGTCGGGCTTGCCCACGGGCGTACGCCGGACCGATTCCACGAAGACGAAGGTACGCGGCACCTTGTAACCCGCGAGTCGTTCCCGGCAGTGATCGGTCAGTCGTTCCGCACTGCCGGGGACGTCGGTCGCCACGACCGCCGTCACCCGCCGGCCGAGGCGTTCGTCGGGAAGCCCGACCACGATCGCGTCGGTCACGGCCGGGTGCGCGCGCAGGACCGTCTCGACCTCCTCCGCGAACACCTTCTCGCCCCCGGTGTTGATGATGAGCGAGCCGCGGCCGAGGAGGGTGACCGTGCCGTCCGCCTCGACGCGGGCGTGATCGCCCTGGAGCGCCCAGCGCCGCCCGTCGGGACCGGTGGCGAACGTCGCGGCGGTCTTGCCCGGGTCGTTCCAGTAACCGATGGGGATGTGACCGGTGCGCGCGACGATGCCCTCTTCGCCCGGCGCTACGGGCTTGAAGTCCGGGCCGAGAACGGCGAACTCCGGGCCGAGCTGGAAACGCCCGTCACCGACCGCCGTGCCCATCGCACCGGTCTCGGAGCCGCCGAGGTTGTCGGAGACGTACGCGCCCGGTACGGCGGCGAGCAGGCGTTCCCTGACGCCGGACGAGAGCGGGGCGCCGCCGGAGCCGAACGCGAAGACCTCCAGGCCCTCGTACGCGCCGGTGGCCAGCTCGTCCGCGATCGGCCTGCCCATGCCGTCGCCGACGAGCATGAGGATCTGCGAGCGCTCCCGTACGGCCAGCTCCAGTGCCGGGCGCGCGGCGAAGTGGCGGCCGGTCCACAACACCACGGTGCCGCCGGTCGTGAGCGTGATCCAGGTTATCCACTGGCCGCCGCCGTGCATGAGCGGCGCGTGTACCTGGGCGCGCAGGGGGTCACGGTCCGCGCAGGCCGCGAGCTGTTCTGGAGCGGTGACCGGATCGCCGCCGAAGTTCCCGCCGCCCATCGCCGCGACGAAGATGTCCTCGCACCGCCAGAGCACGCCCTTGGGAAGCCCGGTGGTGCCGCCGGTGTAGAGCAGGTACGGGTCGTCGGACGAACGTTCGCCGGACGGCCGTTCGGGCGAGGCCGCCCCCAGCGCCGTCTCGTAGTCGCCGTCGATGGTCAGGACATGCCGCAGCAAGGGGAGGCGGTCGCGGTCGACGGCGGGCAGCAGGTCGCGTTCGGCGACCAGCGCGACGCATTCGGAGTCGCCGAGCAGATGCGCCAGCTCATCGGCGACATAGCGGTAGTTGACGTTCACGGGCGCGGCGCGCAGCTTGAAGCACGCGATCATCGATTCGAGCCACTCGGCGCGGTTGCGGGCCAGGATGCCCACGTGATCGCCGGGCCCGACGCCGGCCGCCGCCGCCAGATGACGGGCGACGCGGTCGGCCCGTTCGTCCAGCTCGGCGTAGGTCAACCGGACCTCGGCCGGGCCGGTGTCGTCGCCCGAGGCGACGAGCGCGAGCCGGTCCGGGCACGCGTCCGCCACCACCTCGAACAGGTCCGCCAGGTTGAACGAGCGTGCCGGTGCCGTCATGTGCGGCTCCGCCGGGTCAGGGTGAGGGGGAACGAGCTCACGCCGCGGAAGAAGGCGTTGCGGAAGAAGCGCGGCCCCTCGGCGTCGGCCCGTTCGGCGCCGCCGACGCGGGCGAGGTACTCCTCGAAGAAGATCCTCAGTTCCAGTCGCGCGAGCGAGGCGCCGAGGCAGAAGTGGGCGCCCAGGCCGAACGCGATGTGGTCGCCCGGCGTACGCGTCACGTCGAACGTGCCGGGCGCGTCGAAGACCGTCTCGTCGCGGTTGGCGGAGCCGTACATCAGCAGCACCTGCTCGCCCGCCGGGATGGTCACGCCGTGCAGCTCGGTGTCGTGCCTCGGCACGCGGCACATGTTGAGGATGGGCGTCGTCCAGCGGATGAACTCCTCCACCGCGCCCGGGACGAGCGAGGGGTCGTCGCGCAGCAGCCGCGCCTGGTCCGGATGCTCGATGAGCGCGTCGATCGCCGTGGCGATGACCGTCCGGGTCGTCTCGGCGCCGCCGACGAGCAGCAGCAGCGCCTCGTGCGCGAGGTGCTCGTCGTCGTAGGCGGGCTGGCCCGGCCCCACGTTCGACCAGATGGACAGCAGGTCGTCGGTCGGGCAGGCGCGGCGTTCCTTCGCCATCTCCAGCACCGCGAGCGCGAACTCGCCGGCCGCGATCGTCGCGGCGTCGGTGATGTAGCGGCGTCCGCCGCCCGCGAGCCCCGCCGTCTCCGACCAGTGCACGATCTTCGGCCAGGCGTCCTCCGGGAAGCCCAGCAGCCAGCCGATGACGCGGGCGGGCAGCGGCGCGGCGAGCCCGGCGATCGCGTCGAGCGTGCCCTTCTCCAGCGCCGTGTCGATGCAGTCGATCGCGGTGGCGCGGATCCTGTCCTCGTAGCGGGACACGCCGCGCGGGGTGAAACGGTCGTAGACCAGACGGCGCCGGCGCATGTGCTCGGGATCGTCGTAGCCGATCATGGAGGGGTCGGAGGGGAGCTGCGGCCGGTAGCCTCCGGCATTGCTCCACAGCCTGGCGTCGCGTTCGATCGCGAAGACGTCGGCGTGCCGGGAGATCCCGTACAGGCCGTTGTCCGCGTCGTGGTAGACGGGCGCCTCGGCGCGCAGCCGCGCGTACACGGCCCACGGGTCGGTCGCGTACATGTCACCGTCGAGAAGGTCCACCTTGAGGTCGGTCATCAGCGTGCTCCCAGCATGCGGTCGATCACTCCTCGGGCGCGGGGACGCCGTCGAGGGCGGCGGCGCCGAACATCGGCTCGAACATCGCGCGGTAGTCCGGGCCGCGGCGCAGGTGGTGGCCGCCGTCGACGTTGATGACCTGGCCGGTCACCCAGGACGACTCGGGGCCGGCGAGGAAACGCGCGGCCTCGGCGATGTCCTCGGGCTCGCCCACGCGCCCGAGCGGCATGCAGGCCAGGTAGTCGTCGAGGATCGGGCCCGGCTCGGCGATCCCGGCGACGAGCTCGGTGCGGACGAGGCCGGGCCGGATGCCGTTGACGCGCACCCCTGCGGTGCCGAGCTCGTCGGCGGCGAGCGCGACGAGGTGGTCCACGGCCGCCTTGGAGACGCCGTACGCGCCGAACCAGCGGTGTGTGTTGGAGCTGGCGACCGACGAGATGGCGACGAAGGCGCCGCCTCCGCCGCGCGCCATCCGGGTGGCGGCGTGCTTGAGCGTGAGCATCGTGCCGGTCGCGTTGAGTTCGAGGGTCGCGCGCCAGGCGGCGGTGTCGAGCGAGCCGATGGGCCCGATCGAGGTGGACCCGCCCGCGCTGTGGACGACGGCGCGCAGCGGCGCGGGATCGGCGGCGAACGCGACGGCGGCCGCGACCTGCTCCTCGTCGGTGACGTCCGCGACGATGTGCCGCACCTCGGCCCCGTCGACGCTGATCGCCTTGGCGGCGCGGGCGAGGCGTTCCTCCGTACGGCCGCAGATGGTCACGGTCGCGCCGTCGGCCGCGAGGCGACGCGCGCAGGCGAGACCGATGCCGCTGCCGCCGCCGGTGACGAGCGCGGCGGTCCCGGCGAGCGGCGCGGATGTGGTCATGGAAGTCTCCATCAGTGGTCCACCGCCGTGGTGCCGCCGTCGACGGTGAGGTGTGTGCCGGTGACGAACGAGGCGTCGTCGCTCATGAGGAAGCGCACGGCCTTGGCGACCTCGTCCGCATCGCCGAGACGGCCGAGGACGGCCTTGGTGGAGAAGCGCGCCATGAGCTCCTCCGGCGTGGACCGGCGCAGCATCGGGGTGTCGATGTAGCCAGGGCAGACCGCGTTCACCCGGACGCCGTCGCCGCCCAGCAGGTGGGCGAGGGATCGGGTAAGGCCCAGCAGCCCGGCCTTGGACGAGCAGTAGGCCGGGATGAACGCGTTCCCGAGGAACGCCTCGATGGACGCGATGCCGACGATGGCGGAACCGGGGTTGGCCTTGAGGTCGCTGAGGAGCTCCTGGACCAGGAGCGCCTGAGCCCGCAGGTTGACGTCGAGGACGGAGTCCCAGCGTTCCTCGGTCAGGTCGCCGACCGGGTGCGGCCCCGGCGTTCCGGCGGCGTGCACAAGGCCGCCGATGGTGCCGAGCACGGCCCGGCTCGCGGCGACGGCGTCGGGAAGGGCCGCGGTGTCGGTGACGTCGATGGTGACGGGATGGGCCGCGACGCCGTACGTCCCGGCGATGTCCTTGGCGACGGGGGTGGGATCGGCGAGGTCCCAGAGCGCGACGGGCCGGCCGGCCTCGGCCAGGGCACGGGCACTGGCGGCCCCGATGCCGGAGGCGCCGCCGGTGACGATGACGCCGGTCGTCGGGGTGGGCGGGTGCGGCATGGGCGGCTCCCTGGAGTGAGACTGGGATCTAGGCTAACGTCTCAACCAAGCAAGCGGTAGGCCGCATCCCTCGCCATCCTGACGCTCCCAGCCACGCCCGGCAAGAGAAGCCCCGCCACCCAGAACGCAGACGTGCCGACGCGGACGTTCGGCCGCGGCATGCCAATGTGGGCGCGCCAACGCGGCGTGCCCGCATGGCGTGCGGACGTGGCGTGCCAGCGTGCGGACGTGGCGTGCGGATGTGGGCGTGCCGACGCGGCGTGCGGCGTGGCGACGTGGCGTGCGGACGCGGGCGTGCCGACGCGGACGTGCCAGCGCGGCGTTCGGCCGCGGCGTGCCAATGTGGGCGTGTCGACGCGGTGTGCCCGCATGGCGTGCGGATGTGGCGTGCCAGCGTGCGGACGTGGCGTGCGGACGCGGGCGTGCCGACGCGGCGTGCGGCGTGGCGACGTGGCGACGTGGCGTGCGGCGTGGCGACGCGGCGTGGCGCGCCAGCGTGGCGTGCCGACGCGGACGTGCCGACGCGGACGTGCCGACGTGGTGTGCGTGGGCGGCCGGATGTGGTCGGGGCTTGCCGTACTCAGGCCCCTGCCGTGCCCGCCGTACTCGGGGCGGGGGCCTCTTTCCGCGTATTCACCACCCCGCGTGCGACCGGGGTGAAACAAATGTGCGGGAGAATGGGGTCGGCCACACACAGGAGGCGACACTTGACCGGCGATGTGCGGATCACCGTCACGCGGACGCTGAGCAAGGATCAGCAGGCCCGGCGGGAACGGCTGCTCGAAGCCGCCCGCGAGCTCGCGCACGAGGGCGGCTACCCGGCCGTCACCATGCACGACGTGGCCGACCGCGCGGGCGTTGCCAGGGCGACGGTGTACCGCTACTTCGCCACCAAGGACCACCTGCTCACCGAGGTCGCCGCCACCTGGGCGCACCGGATCACCGACGACATCGACGCGCTGGCCATCGGCGACACCCCGGCCGAACGCCTCACGGCGCTGCTGGAGCGGATCGTCGAGGTCGCGGCCGGCGAGCTCACCCTCACGTCGGCCATCATCCAGGCGGTGACCTCGGACGACTCCAGCGTGGACGACGCGCGCACGGTGTTGTTCCTGTTCGTGCGCGACCGCCTGTCGACGGCGATCGGCGACCCGGTGCCCGATCTCGACGACGTGGAGATCGTCCTCGGCCACGTCCTGCTCGCCGCGCTGGTCAGCCTCACCGCCCTGCGGCGGCCGACCGAGGAGGTCACCCGCATGGTGCGCATGTCGGGGCGGCTCGTGCTCGCGGGCGCCCTGGCCGTCGGCCCCGCTCCCGCCGGCACCTGAGCCGCCCGGATTGGTCCACGGTCGGTGGCCCGGTTTGGCTCTACTCGGGGTCCAGTGCCGCCCGTAACGTCCGTGTCGTGACGAATCCACTGCTCTTTCTGCTCGCGGCGACGACACTGATCGTCATTCCCGGGCCGAATCACCTGTACATCACCGCGCGCAGCATCGCGGAGGGCCGGCGGGCGGGGATCACCTCCGCCCTCGGTGTCGAGACCGGCACGATCGTGCACATGGTGGCCGCGGCGGCGGGGCTGTCGGCGGTGATCGCGGCCTCCTCGACCGCGTTCGGGATCGTGCGTTACGCGGGCGCCGCGTACCTGGTCTACATGGCGATCCGCACGTTCCGCAGCCGGGGCGGACACGACACGCCCGACCTCAAGCCGCAGTCGCTGGGCCGGGTCTACCTGGACGGCGCGCTGGTCAACATCCTCAACCCGAAGGTCATCCTGTTCTTCCTGGCGTTCCTGCCGCAGTTCGTGGACCAGGAGGCGGGCGCGGTGCCCATGCAGATCCTGGTGATGGGAATGATCACCGGGCTGATCGGGCTCGGCAGTGACATCCTGTACGCGCTCGCCGCGGACTCGGTCGCCGGCTGGCTGCGTGCCAGGCCGGCGTTCCAGCGTCGGCAGCGCTACGCCACCGGGTTCATCTATCTGGGACTCGGCGCCGCGGCGGTGTTCGCCGGGCCGGGAAACCGGCGTGTCTGAACGGGCGTTGTCAGCCGGGTGACAATTCGACGGGTTCATTGCTTCACATGTGGTGAAGTGCTCTGGATCACGCCGAGGTAACTTCCGAAACGCCCCCGCGTTCCTGATCCGGGGGCCGGGAGGTGCGGACGGTGACCATGGCGATCGAGGAACACTCGCCCCTGAAGCCCTGGGCCGGGGTGCCGGGTGAGCTTTCCGACATCTTCCGGCCCCATCTCGCCGAGCTGGCAGACGAGATGATCGAAGAGATCCTCGCCGGGATCCCGGAGTACGACCGGCCGCAGGACGAGGAGTACGCCCGGCTGGTACGTCTCGCGGTGGAGGGCGCCCTGCGGCAGTTCGTGGACCTGATCGTCGACCCGAACGCGTCTTGGGAGCCCGTCGCCGCGGTCTACCGGGAGATCGGCTGGGCGGAGGCCCGGGAGGGCCGCAACCTCGACGTGCTGCAGGGCACGCTGAGGCTGGGCGCCCGGGTGGCCTGGCGGCGGCTGGCCGCGGAATCCGAGCAGATGAACGTCTCGCGCCGCCACCTGGCCAGCATCGCCGAGGCCATCTTCGCGTTCCTCGACGAGATCGCGCGGGCCGCGACCGAGGGGTACACCAAGGCGCGCGAACAGGAGGCGGGCGAGCTCGAACACCGCCGCCGGCGCCTGCTGGACCTGCTGCTGGCCGAGCCGCCCGCGTCACAACAGGCGATCGCCGACCTCGCGCGGCTCGCCCAATGGCGCGTTCCACGAACGGTCGCGGCGGTCGTTCTGTACGAGCGCGGCCAGCACCCGTTCTCCCACCCCTCCTTGCCGCCCGACGTGCTCGCCGACGTCAACCGGCGCGAGCCGTGCCTGCTCGTCCCCGACCCCGAGGGGCCGGGCCGGGGACGCCTGCTCGACTCGTCGCTGCGCAACTGGGTCGCCGCGATGGGGCCCACCGTCCGTACCGAGGACGCGTCCAAGTCGCTCCGCTGGGCGCGCGAGGCGCTGCCCTTGGCGCGGCGCGGCATCCTGCCGTCGGATCAGCTGATCCGCTGCTCGGAGCACATGCCGACGCTCGTCGTCTTCAAGGACGAGGAACTCGTCCGCGCCGTCGCCGACCTGCGCCTCGCCCCCCTCCGGACCGTCCGGCCGCGCCATCGCGAACGGCTCGCCCGCACACTCCTGGCGTGCCTGCAGAGCGGATTCAACGCCACGGAGGTGGCTACGCGGCTGCACGTCCACCCCCAGACGGTCCGCTACCGGCTGCACCAGCTGGAGGAGCTGTTCGGCGAGCGCCTCTACGACCCGGAGAGCCGTCTGGAGATGGAGATGGTGCTGACCGTCTGGCTGAGCCCCGCCGTGGACCGCCCGGCCGAGCTGGACGACCCGCGCCGAACCGCTTAGTCGGCCAGGCGCACGAGCCGCTTGGTCATGGGCGGTTCGGCCAGATCCGCGCCCAGGACCAGCGGCACGCGCGAGGCTCCCGCCGACACCGTGCCCAGCTGCGTGCCCTGCGGGGCCTCGTGCGGCGCGGACGCCTTGACCTGCACCGGCACGGTGAGCCCGGGCCAGCCGATCACGGTCAGCGGGGCCTTGGTGGTCACCGGCGTGGTGCCGCCCATGCCGTCGTCGACCTGCGCGACCTGCTGCCCGGCCGGGGCCAGCGTGGCCGAGACGAGCGCCCCCTGGGCCCCGGCGACCAGGTTCTTGGCCGCGTCGATGGCGCCGACCGCGCTCGCTGAACGCTGGCCCATCACCGCGCCGACGATGAGGGCGTTGACGTCGCCGACCCGCTTGCGGGCCGCGAAGACGTAGTTGCCGCCCGCCGCGTCGGTGAAGCCGGTCTTGCCGCCGACGACCCCGAACTGCCCGAGCAGCATGTTGCCGCCCACCCGCATCGCGCCGCCGTCGCTGGGCACGTAGGTGCGCTTGCTGACGATCTCGGCGAACGCCGGGATGCGCATCGCCGCCCGCAACAACTTCACCTGGTCGGCCGCCGTGCTGACCGTACGGGAGTCGTAGCCGCTGGGGTCGGTGTACCGGGTGCCGGTCATGCCGAGCTGCTTGGCCGCCGCGTTCATCTTGGCGACGAAGGCCGTCGGGTTGCCCGCGTCCCACCGCGCCAGCTCGTGCGCCACGTCGTTCGCCGAAATGATCATCAGTGCTTCGAGGGCCTTGCGCTGGGTGAGCCGCTGCCCCGCCGTGACCTCCAGCAACGACTCGCCGCGCCGCTTCTGCCCGACCAGCCGCAGCGCGGCCTCCCTGGAAACGGTGTAGACGGGACCCGCCTGTCCGCTGGCAAGTGGATGGCTCTTGAGGAACACGTACGCGGTCATCACCTTGGCCACACTCGCCGTAGGAATGGACGCCGAACCACCCGCCGCGCCCATGCTCCCGACGCCATCGACGTACAACGCCGACTGCCCCTGGACCGGCCAGGCCAACGAGGGCTTGCTCCCGGCGAACGTGTGACTGGTCTTGGCCAACGTCAACGTGACCGTCGGCTTAGGAAGCGGACGCAACAGCTGCCCCGCCACCAGCCCACCGGCCAGCACCAAGAGCACAAGCACCGTCGCGATCAGCCCGCGGCGCCTCTTCTTACGCGGGACCTCCTGTTCCGCACCCGCCCACGGCACCGCCCACTGACCCGAGTCCGTCGAAGCCGGAGTCTCGCTGCGCAACGGCAGCGGATCGGCAACGCCCCACCCCTGAACCGGCTCAGGCGGCGCTACCGCCGCCCTCCACTCCCTCGCCTGCGCAGGCGTAGGAGGATCGCCCTCAGGCCGCCACTCCACCGTCACCGGCGGCGGATCGACCGCCTCCGTCACGGGCTGGGAAAGACCAGGAACCTCAACAGTCCACGAACCGCGATCAGGATCCACCCCAACCGCCGCAGACTGCGCGCCCGTGGTCTCGCCAGGTCGCGCAGGCGCCCCAGCCCCGCCCTCAGCCGCAGCGTTCTCCGCCCACGTGGACGCAGTGTGGCCAGTCTGCGCGGCCGTGGCGTCTGCCTGCGCGGGCGCAGCGGGGTGTTGCGCGGTCGTGCCGGGTCCGTGCTGGGCGGCTGGCGCCGCGGGCGCGGCATCCTCTGCCCACCTGGGTGCTGCTGGGCCAGCTTGTGTGGGCGCGGTGGGTTCCGCCTGCGCGGAGGTGTGCTGGCCCCCAGTGGGCTCGGCCTGCGCGGGCGCGCCAGCCCCGCCCTCAGCCGCAGCGTCCTCCACCCACGTGGACGCAGCGTGGTCAGTCTGCGCGGCCGTGGTTTCTACCTGCGCGGAGGTGCGCTGGCCCGTAGCGGGTTCTGCCTGTGAGGGCGCGCCTGCCCCGCCTTCAGGCGCGGCGTTCTCTGCCCATGTGGATGCGGTGGGGTGAGTTTGCGTGACCGTGGGCTCTGCGTGGGCCGGCGCGTCCGCTTGTGTGGAAGTGTGCTGGCCCCCAGCGGGCTTTACCTGCGAGGGCGCGGCGGGGCCTTGTTGCGCGGTCGCGCCAAGTCCGTGCTTGGCCGCTGGCGCTGCGGGCGCGGCGTCCTCCGCCCACCTGGGTGCGACTGGGCCAGCTTGTGTGGGCGCGGCGGGTTTTGCCTGCGCGGAGGCGCGCTGGCCCGTAGCGGGCTCTGCCTGCGCGGGCGCGCCAGCGTCGCCTTCGGCGTCAGGCCCTGTGGGCGCGGCTGAGCGAGATTGCGCGGCCGTGGGCGCGCCTGGTCGGGCTTGCGCAGGCGTGCCAGCTCCGCCCTCAGGCGCGGCGTTCTCCGCCCACGTGGACGCGGCGGGGTGAGTTTGCGTGGCCGTGGGCTTTGTGTGGGCTGGCGCGGGGTGTTGCGCCTGCGCGGAGGTGTGCTGGCCCCCAGTGGGCTCTGTCTGCGCGGGCGCGCCAACCCCACCCTCGGCGCCAGCCGCGGTGGGCGCGGCCGGGCCACGTTGCGCGGCCGTGGTCTCGCCCTGGGCAAGGTCTTGCTGTCCGGCAGGTCGGGCTTGCGCAGGCGCGCCAGCCCCGCCCTCAGGCGCAGCGTTGTCCGCCCACGTGGATGCGGGGTCGGTTTGCGCGGCCGTGGGCTCGGTGTGGGCTGGCGCAGGGCGTTGCTCCTGCGTGGAGGTGTGCTGGCCCCCAGCGGGTTCCGTCTGCGAGCGTGCGGCGGGGGGTTGTTGCGCGGTCGTGCCGGGATCGTGCTGAGCGGCTGGCGCTGCGGGCGCGGCGTCCTCTGCCCACCTGGGTGCGGCTAGGTCAGCTTGGATGGGCGCGGTGGGTTCCGTCTGCGCCGAGGTGTGCTGGCCCGTAGTGGGCTCGGCCTGTGCAGGCGCGCCGGCCCGGCCGTCGGCGTCAGCCCCGGTGGGCGCGGCCGGGCCAGTCTGCGCGGCCGTGGTCGCGCCCCGGGCCAGGTCTTGTTGTGCGGCAGTCGGTCCGCCAGGTCGGGCTTGCGCAGGCGCGCCAGCCCCGCCCTCAGGCGCAGCGTTGTCCGCCCACGTGGACGCCGCGTGGTCAGCTTGCGCGGCTGTGGCTTCTGCCTGCGCGGGCGCAGCCGGGCGTTGCGCCTGCGCGGAGGTGTGCGGACCCGTAGCGGGCTCTGCCTGCGCGGGCGCGCCAGCCTCGCCCTCGGCGTGAGGCGCTGTGGGCGCGGCTGGGGCAGTTTGGGCGGCCGTGGTCTTGCCCTGGGCAAGGCCTTGTTGTGCGGCCGTGGGCCCGGCAGGTCGGGCTTGTGCAGGCGCGCCAGCCCCGTCCTCAGGCGCGGCGTTCTCTGCCCACATGGATGCGGCGGGGTGAGTCTGCGCGGCCGTGGCTTCTGCCGACGCGGGCGCAGCCGGGTGTTGCGCCTGCGCGGAGGTACGGCCCGTAGCGGGTTCGGCTGGCGAGGGCGCGGAGGGGCCTGGTTGCGCGGGCGCGCCAGCCCCGGCCACGGCGGCTGGCGCTGCAGGCACAGCGTCCTCTGCCCACCTGGGTGCGGCTAGGTCAGCTTGGATGGATGCGGCGGGTTCCGTCTGCTGGCCCCCCGCAGGTCTGGCTGTGGCGGGTTCCGTCTGCGCGGGCGTAGCGGGGTCTGGTTGTGCGGGCGGGCCAGCCTCGGGCATCGCGGCGGCGCCAGGTGTTGTGGGTGCGGCGTTCTCCGACGCGGCGGGGTCAGTTTGCGCGGCCGTGGGTTTTGTGTGGGCGGGCGCGGTGGATTGCGTCTGCGCGGAGGTGGGCTGGCCCCCAGCGGGGTCTGCCTGCGCGGGGGCGCCGGCCTCGGCGGCTGCGACGGGGGGAGTTTGGGTGGACGTGGCCTCGGCCCGGGCGGGGTCTTGTGCGGGCTCAGCTTCGGCGCCCAGGATGGCTGAGAGTTGCTGGGCGTCCGGGTTCTCCTCGTCCGCGGGGGGTTGGGCGGGCTTGGGGAGGGGGAACTCGGCCGTGTCCGTACGGTTGGGGTCCGTTACGGTCTCCGTGGGGTCGGCGGACTTGTCCGCAGACTCCGGCTCGTGCCGGGTTTCCTTCACCGCGCGACCTCCTCGACGACTGTTCGGGACGGGCGGAGCGGTCTCGCCGGAGCCCCCGTGCACCATTGAGGATGCGCAGCTTAGCCCGAAAGTTCACCTAGTTACGCATTGGTGATCAAAGTCGCCGCTGGTCACTTGTGCATGGCGCCTTCGAGTTCGTGCCAGCCGCCCGGGCCGGGCAGCAGCTCGGCCGAGGAGGGCCCGTTGGTGCCGGGCTTGTACGGCTCGGGCATGTCCGGCGGGTCCAGTATGTCTTGGACGATCCGCCAGGACTCCTCGACCAGGTCGAAACGCGTGAAAAGCTCGGGGTCGCCGGAGACCGCGGCGCTGAGGATGTGCTCGTACGGCAGTTCGCCCGGGCCGAGGACGTCGGAGAAGTCCACGGAGACCGGGACGGGCACGGGCCGGTCCTCGTTTCCCGGCTGCTCCACGAGCAGGTCGAACGTCATCCCGGCCTTGGGTTCGAGGCGGAAGCGGATCAGGTTGGGCGGTGCGGTGCCCTCGTGCGTCTGGAAGAGCGTGACCGGCGGCCTGCGCAGCTCGGCGATGACCTCGGTGGAGGTCACGGCCATGGACTTGCCGGAACGGATGTAGAACGGGACGCCCTCCCAGCGCCAGTTGTCGACGTACATCCGCAGGGCGATGAACGTCTCAGTCGTGGAGCCCGGCTTGACGCCCTCGACGTCGGAGTAGCCCTCGTACTGCCCGCGTACGACGTCCGAGGCGGAGATGGCGCGGGCGGCGCTCAGGGCGCGCCACTTCTCGTTCAGCCACGAGTCGGCGTCGGGCTTGGCCGGCGCGTCCATGATCAGGTACGCGAGCACCTGCAGGAGGTGGTTCTGGACGACGTCGCGCAGGGCACCGACCGAGTCGTAGAACGAGCCGCGGTCGGCGACGTCGAAGTCCTCCGAGAGCGAGATCTGCACGTTGTCCACGTACGACCGGTTCCACAGCGGTTCGAGCAGCGTGTTGGCGAACCGCGCGATCATCAGCCCGTCGACCGGCTCACTGCCCAGGAAATGGTCGACCCGGAACAGATGGTCCTCGTCGAAGTACTTCTGCAGCTCCGCGTTGAGCGCCCGCGCCGATTCCAGGTCGTGGCCGAACGGCTTCTCCACCACCAGCCGTCCGTTGTCGTTCAGCCCGGCCCCGGCGAGCGCCTGGGCCACCGGCTCGAACAGCGACGGCGGGATCGCCAGGTAGTACGTCCGGAATCCGTAGTCCTGCACGGCCTCACGGAGCCGGGCGAACGTCGTGTCGTCCTTGAGGTCGCCGGTGACGATGCTCAGCCGTTCGGACAGGCGGCCGAAGACCTCGTCGTCGATCTCATGGACGGCGGCGATCGCCTCGCGCGCGTGGGAACGGAGCCCCTCGTCGTCCCAGTCGGACTTGGCCACGCCGATGATCGGAACGTCGAGTTCGCCGCGCGCGGTCAGCTGGTAGAGCGCGGGCAGCAACATCTTCTTGGCGAGATCACCCGTGATGCCGAAGAGGACGAGGACGTCGGCCCGCTGGGCAGTGGCGTTCATGCTCCGGGTCCTTCCCGGCATTCCGTTTCCGACGCGTGGGGCACATCGAGACTTTGCCAACCCGTGGCGTGAACCCGGATCGGTGGTTGTGGCGATACATCCGCGTACGAGAGATCCCCACGGGAAGGCCGGGCTTCATGTCATGGTGTCCGCGATGACCGCCCCCACGGCTCCGCCGACCAAGGCCGACGCAGACCTGATCGAACGGTCGCGCACGGAGCCGGAGGTGTTCGCCGCGCTGTTCGACCGGTACAGCGGCATGCTCTACCGGTACGTCGCGCGGCGGCTGGGCCCCGAGGTGGCCGAGGACCTCGTAGGCGAGACGTTCCTCGTCGCGTTCAGCCGCCGGGGCCGGTACGACCTGAGCCACGCGGACGCGCGGCCGTGGCTGTTCGGCATCATGACCAAGCTCGTCTCCCGGCATCACCGCTCCGAGGCGGCGCGCTACCGGGCACTGCGCCGCAGTCCCGTGGAGAGCCACGTCGAGGGACCCGCCGACCGGGTCGCCGCCGGGGTGACGGCGACGGCGTCGCGGCCGATGTTGGCCGAGGCGCTGGCCGGGCTGCCGCGCCGTGACCGGGACGTGCTGCTGCTGGTGGCGTGGGGTGATCTGACCTACGAGGAGGTCGCGCAGGCGCTTGGCATCCCCGTCGGCACGGTCCGTTCGCGTCTCAACCGCGCCCGGCGCAAGGTCCGGGCCGTCCTGGGCGACACCAACCCGATGAACGAGGAGGAGTGATCATGGACGACCTCGAACTGGTTCGCGGCCTCGGTCACGACCTCGACCACGAACCGCCCGCCACGCTCGTCCGGCAGCGGCACCGCCTGGCGGAGACGGCCGCCGGTCGGACGAATCCCCGCCGCGTCCGCGGGTGGACGCTCATCGGCGTGGCAGCGGTCGTGACGGCCGCCCTCATCCTCGTGCCGACCGTGCTGCTGCGCGGCGGCGGCGCGGGCAAGCCCGGCCCCGACGGTTCCGGGCAGCGGCCGGGAGCGGCGAAGGCGCTCAACATCCTGGTGCTCGGCTCCGACGAACGCGGCGACGGCCTCCAGGCACGGTCGGACACGATCATGCTGGTGCATGTGCCCCGCGACCGCGGGCGGGTCTCGGCGGTCAGCCTCCCGCGCGATCTCATGGCGACGCTGCCGTCCTGCCGCACGAGGTCCGGCGAGGTCCGGCCGGGCGGCACCGGACCGCTCAACAGCGCCTATGCCGTGGGCGGTCTGGCGTGTTCGCTCAAGGCCGTCGAGAAGCTGACGGGGGTACGCGTCGACCAGGCGCTGTCGATCGACTTCGCGGGATTCAAGCGGATGGTGAACGCGCTCGGCGGGGTGGAGGTCGTGATGCCCAAGGCGGTGTGGGACCGGGCGTCCGGGCTGCGCCTCGGCGCCGGCCGCCAGCTCGTGAGGGGGGATCAGGCGCTGGCGTACGTCCGGTCCAGGCGTGGCCTCGGGGACGGCTCCGACCTGGAACGGATCAAGCGGCAGCAGCGGTTCATGGCCTCCATGCTGCGCCGGGCCAAGCAGCTGCGGATCACGGAGGCGCCGCGGCTGGCGGCGTTCCTCAAGGCGGCGTCCGGCTCGATCAAGAGCACCGGGCCGCTCGACCTGGGGATGTTGCGTGAGCTGGCCGAGAGCCTCGATAAGACCGGGACGGACGCCGTACGGTTCAGCACCGTTCCCGTACGGCCCCATCCGGGCGACGCCAACCGGCTCGTTCTGGACGAGCCGGCGGCCCGCAGGGTCTTCCAGACGTTCAGGAGCTAGGGAGCGCCGCCAGCAGGCGGTCCAGTTCGTCTTCGGTGTTGTAGTAGTGCACCGACGCCCGTACGGCGGACGGGACCGCGCGCGGGTCGAACCGCTGGTGGGCGCCGTCGGTCGCGCTGACGTTGACGCCCCGCTCGCGCAGGGCCAGCTTGACCGCCATCGATTCGTGCCCGTCCACGGTGAACGTGACGACGCCGGAACGCCGCTCACCCCGGTCCAGGACCGTGACGCCGGGGCGGGCGGAGAGCTCGTCGCGCAGGAGGGCGCCGAGGCCGGTCACCCGTTCCTCGATCGCGTCGATGCCGAGCGCGGCGGCGTAGTCGGCCGCGACGCCCAGGCCGACCTGCCCGGCCACGAAGCGTTCCCAGGTCTCGAAGCGGCGTGCGTCATCGTGCACCTCGTACGTCTCGGGCGTGATCCACTCGGCGGCCTGCAAGTCGAGGAACGGCGGCTCCAAGGTCTGTATGACGTCGCGCCGTACATACAGGAAACCGGTGCCACGCGGGCCGCGCAGGAACTTGCGCCCGGTCGCCGACAACATGTCGCAGCCGATCTCGCGGACGTCGATGGCGAGCTGGCCCACCGACTGGCAGGCGTCCAGCAGGTAGAGCGCGCCGGCCTCCCGGGCCAGCCGCCCGACCTCGGCGGCCGGGTTGATCAGGCCGTTGTGGGTCGGAATGTGGTTGATCGCGACGAGCCGGGTCCCGCCCTTGGCCAGCTCGGTGGCCAGCGCCTCCAGCGAGATCTGCCCGTGCTCGTCGTCCGGGACGACCTCGATGCTCACCCCCCGCGCGGCCGCGATCTGGTGGTAGGCAATGGCGTTGCTGGCGTACTCGCTCGTCGTAGTCAGGATCCGGTCGCCGCGTTCGAACGGGATGCCGTAGAACGCCATGTCCCAGGCCCGGGTGGCGTTCTCGACGTAGGCGATCTCCTCGGGAACGGCACCGATCAGCTCCGCCACGGCGCCGTAGAAGCGCTTGATCGCGGTGGCGTTCCGCTCGGCGGCTTCGTAACCGCCGATCGTCGCCTCCAGCTCCAGGTGTGCGAAGACGGATTCGGTCACCGCACGGGGAGGAAGCGCGGCGCCCGCGTTGTTGAGATGGACGACGCCCGCGCTGCCGGGAGTCTCGGCACGGGCCTTCTCGATGTCGATTCCCATGGCCAGAGGCTGCCCGATGAGTTTCGGCGACGCAAAGTGTCAGACCTGTGAGAGACCCTGGTGGAAGCCGGGGTTGACCTCAAGCAATATTGAGGTTGCATCCTGTTCACAGGCCGCCGGACGGCGGCCCGCTGAGCCCCTCTGACAAGCGACGGTGTGCCATGGATATGGAAGTGACCGCGTGGATGTCGTTGCATCACGCGATGAACGCACAAGATGACAAACGGCCGTTCTCCAAGGCCACGTTGAAGCGCATCTGGGGTTTCGCGCGCCCGCACCGGTCCTCGCTCGGCTGGTTCTTGCTCCTCAGCGTGGTGACCGCCGTCCTCGCCGTGGCGACCCCCGTCCTGGCGGGCCGAGTGGTGGACGCGATCGTCAAGGGCTCGGCCACCTCCACCGTGGTCTGGCTGGCCGTGATCATCGCGATCATCGCCGTGGCCGAGGGAGGCTTGGCGCTGCTCAACCGCTGGTTGTCGGCCAGTATCGGCGAGGGGCTGATCCTCCACCTGCGCACCGCCGTCTTCGACCACGTCCAGCGCATGCCGGTCGCGTTCTTCACCCGCACCCGCACCGGCGCGCTGGTCAGCCGGCTCAACAACGACGTCATCGGGGCCCAGCGCGCGTTCAGCGACACCCTCTCCGGCGTGGTCGGCAACCTGGTGATGCTCCTGTTGACGCTGATCGTCATGATGGGCATCTCCTGGCAGATCACCCTGCTGGCCCTCGTTCTTCTCCCCATCTTCGTCTTCCCCGCACGCCGGATGGGCTCCCGCCTGGCCCGCCTCCAACGCGAGGCGGCCGCGCACGACTCGGCGATGAGCACCCAGATGACCGAGCGCTTCTCGGCGCCGGGCGCGACCCTGGTCAAGCTGTTCGGCCGTCCCGCCCGCGAGTCCGAGGAGTTCGCCCGCCGGGCCCGCCGCGTCCGTGACATCGGCGTGCGCACCGCGATGGTGCAGTACGTCTTCATCACCGCGCTCACGGTCGTCTCGGCCCTCGCCCTGGCCCTGGTCTACGGCATGGGCGGCTTCCTCGCCCTCAAGGGCACCCTCGACGCGGGCGCGGTCGTGGCGATGTCCTTCCTCCTGGTCCGCCTCTACGCGCCGCTCACCGCCCTGGCCAGCGCCCGCGTCGAGGTCATGAGCGCACTCGTGAGCTTCGAGCGGGTCTTCGAGGTCCTCGACCTCAAGCCGCTGGTCGCCGAGAAGCCCGCGACCAAGCCCGTCCCCGCCGGCCACGTCTCGGTCGAGTTCGAGCACGTCCGCTTCAGCTACCCGTCCGCCGACAAGGTGTCGCTGGCGTCTTTGGAAGAAGTCGCCACCCTCGACACGCGAGGCGGCGTCGAGGTCCTGCACGACGTCTCGTTCAAGGCCGAGCCGGGCCAGATGATCGCCCTGGTGGGCTCGTCCGGCGCCGGCAAGTCGACCATCGCCCAGCTGCTCCCGCGCCTCTACGACGTGGACGAGGGCGCCATACGCCTGGGCGGAGTCGACGTCCGCGACCTGAGCTTCGACACCATCCGCGCCACCCTGGGCATGGTCACGCAGGACGGCCACCTCTTCCACGAGTCGATCCGCGACAACCTCCTGCTGGCCCGTCCCGAGGCGACCGAGCCCGACCTCTGGGACGTCCTGCGCCGCGCCCGCCTGGACGACCTCATCAGGTCACTCCCCGACGGCCTCGACACGATCGTGGGCGAACGCGGCTACCGCCTCTCCGGCGGCGAACGCCAGCGCCTGACCATCGCCCGCCTCCTCCTGGCCCGTCCCCGCGTGGTGATCCTGGACGAGGCGACCGCCCACCTCGACTCCACCTCTGAGGCCGCCGTCCAGGAGGCCCTCTCCGAGGCACTGGAGGGCCGTACCGCCATCGTCATCGCCCACCGCCTCTCCACCATCCGGGCCGCCGACCAGATCCTGGTCGTCGAGTCCGGCCGCATCGTCGAACGCGGCACCCACGAGGCCCTCCTGGCCGCCGAGGGCCGCTACACCGAGCTCTACCGCACCCAGTTCGACCAGCAGGACAGCCCGCCCAAAACCCCCACCGGAGAGCCCCTGGAAGCAATCGCCTGACCCAACGGGGCCGCCTCAAAGGCGGCCCCGCCGTCTGGAGCCGCTCGCTCCACGAGGGGCTCCGCCACCAGGCATCACCCCTCGCTCCTCTCGGCCCTCTCCTCCTTGACCTCCCGCCACCAGGCACCGTCCCTCGCTCCGCTCGGGGCTCCCCTCATTGGGGCTCCGCCCCAAACCCCAGCGGGGGGCTCCGCCCCCCACACCCCCCGCCCCTTCCATCCAGCTCACAAAAGGCATCCCCGAGGGACCCTCCGATGCCCAGGCCGCTCCACGACTTCAGGTGCCCCGGCTCCCAACCGCGTTCCCACGCCCTGTGGTCGGAGGAGTAGCGCCTTGCATGCATGAGAGAACACGGCCAAGCCAGTCCTCAGGAGCCTTGGCCATGAGGAGGCTGAGGCCCGCCCGACGGAGAAGCGCGCCCCAGCCTGTGCTGAGTGATCAGAGCATCCGGACAGTTTCTATGAGCTTCCGGAAGGTGTCCCGGGTGATGGTCAGATGAATATCGTCAGGGAGCTTGGAGTCCCGCAAGCCCACACCGTCTGCGCCAAGGTCGGCGAGTTCAACGCAGTTACCGCCTTCTTCACCGGACCGCCTGCTCTTGCGCCACTCCATCCTTAAGCCACCTCTCTTGAAGAGTCCGCCGGATCAACTCCCGCGAATCACTCGTGTTCAACGCTTCGGCCTGGAGCCTAGTGAAGGTACGCGCCACGACCGCGATCTCTTCGAGGTCTGTGGAGGTCTCGTACCTGGCCGCTGCCTCCAGCCAAACAACCTCACGATGATCAGGCAACGAGGCGATCGCGAATGGTCCGCGAGCATCCCGGTAGTAGCGATGGGACAGGGCGATCTGGATGTGGATGTTCGGACACTCTGAGAGTTCCAAGAGCCGAGCGAGTTGCTCTCGCATCACGCCAGGAGGAGCGACCTCGCGGTTCAGCACGCTCTCGTCCATGACCACACTGATGATCACAGACTGCCTGTCGAGCGTCGTCTGGCGCTTGATGCGTCCCTCGACGGGCTTCTCGGAGCCCAGGACCGCCGCCGCATAGGCAGGAGTTTGGAACAGTCCATAAATAAGTCGGTTCTCGTAGCAGCGGAGCAGGGTGGCGATTCCCTCGGCCGCTACAAAATCCACGAAAGCCTTCGGGTAGCTGGCTGATCGAAGGGAGTCGTCCCACAGGTCCGTCAGTGCCGTTCCGGTATCGAGCGCCTGGTCGAGACGTTCTGCGAAGTCGCGTCGGCATCGCGTGGTGCCGTTCTCGACCTGCCCGACGTAGGAGCGTGTGACCGAAACGAGCTTGGCTAGCTGCGTCCGGCTCGTGATCCCGGACTCCTCACGGAGCCGTGTCACCTCTGCACCGAATCGCCGGAGATCAGGAGTCGGCTTTCTCGAAGCCATGGTGCCTCCTCAAAACCAGGGCGGTACCGACCGCAAGCAAACCGTTTGCGCTCGCTTGCTCCCTGTAGAGGTCACTACGGTGCGCGAGCGATCCTGTGCGACAAGTCACAGGAACCCATTTTGAGGTGATGGCCGTGTCGAGCTTCGCGTCTCTAGTTGTTCCCGCGCGATCGGAGTCGGTCAAGAACGCGCGTGATTGGGTGGCCGTCATCCTCGCCGACTGGGGCCACGATCCCTACGTCGGCAAGCTCGTGGTCTCCGAGCTGGTGACGAACGCATCGAAGCACACTGCTTCCGTAAACATGACCGTGCGGGTGGGACGGGCGGAGGCCTGGCCGGTGATAGAGATTCTTGACTCCTCTACTGAGATGCCCGTGGCCCGCCCTCTGAACGAAAGTGCTGAGGGTGGCAGAGGGCTTGCCATGCTTGCCGCGCTCGTAAAGGACTGGGGCGCGCAACCGCTGGAAACCGGCGGCAAGGCGGTCTGGGCGATTCTCCACACGCCGACCGGTTGAAGTGACCGACACCGACTTCCGCGGCGCTTGGTCCATCGCTTCGCTCGGAACTTCACTCATTGGGGCTTCTACGTCAAACCCTGGCGCCAACGAAGCGGTCCTGCTGGACACGCGACGAACGTCCATCGCGCCGCGCTCTGGGGCTCGGTTTGGCCCTTCTCGGGGCGGGAACGACAAGATCGACTCCCCGACCGGATACCGGAGGGAGTCCGATGGTCTGGCTGATCCTGATCGTCGCGGGGCTGATGGAGACGGTGTGGGCGGCGGCGCTGGAGAAGTCCCAGCGCTTCACCAAGTTGTGGCCCACCGTGCTGTTCCTGGTGGCGCTGGCGGCCAGCATGGGCGGCCTCGGCCACTCCCTGCGTGAACTGCCACTAGGCACCGCGTACGCGGTGTGGGTGGGAATCGGCGCCGTAGGCACCGCCGTCTTCGGCATGGTCTGGCTGCACGAGCCCGCCACCGCAGGACGTCTCGTGTGCTTGGCATTGATCCTGGTAGGAGTCGTCGGCCTCAAGATCCTCACGCACTAATCCCACCCGGCCGGCAATAGCGACCTATCCGCCCACCCCTTAACGCACGTCCCGCGTTCTGCACGTCCCGCGTTCTGCACGCCCGACGCCCTGCACGTGACGCCCTGCACGTGACGCCCTGCACGCTGCGCGTCCTGCGCGCTGCGCGTCCTGCGCGCTGCGCGTCCTGCGCGCTGCGCGTCCTGCGCGCTGCGCGTCCTGCGCGCTGCGCGTCCTGCGCGCTGCGCGTCCTGCGCGCTGCGCGTCCTGCATGTCGACCAGCAGTGGCTCAGGACCGAGGTGCTTGTGCGGCTGCAAGAGGCGGCCGCCACCCTTCCGCCGCGGTTCGGCCTCGCCGTCTTCGACGGCTGGCGGCCCCTGACCCTGCAGCGCGAGTTGTTCGAGGCGATCGGCCCGCCCCTCGACCCCAATGCGGAAGATCTGGTAGCACCGCCTTCGGACGACCCCACCGAGCCCCCGCCCCACCTCACCGGCGGAGCGGTCGACCTCACGTTGACCTGGCAAGGGATGCCGCTGGCACTGGGTACCGCGTTCGACGAGTTCACCAGTCTGGCCATGACCGCAGCCTTGGAGAACCTGGCCGGACCGGTGCGCACGCTAAGACGCCTGCTGTACCACACCCTTCGGCGGCAGGGCTTTGTGGTCCTGGCGGAGGAGTGGTGGCATTTCGAGTTCGGCACCCGCCTGTGGTCGGTCCTGACCGACCAACCGGCCCGGGTACGGGCCGACCGCACCATGACAGCACTCATCCCAATGCGGTCATTCTGCTAGGAGTTCTAGGCGCGGCGTCGGGTTCTGCGCGGTGTCGCGTCCGGGGCGCTGTTGCTTGGTTGTTAGTCGGCGGCTTGGTAGGCGAGGACTGCGGCGCCGTGCATGGCGGCTTCGGGGCCTAGTTGTGCGGGGGCCAAAGGTGGCGCGAGGCGGAGGGGGAGGCGGTTGGCCAAGCGGAGTTGGAGGGGGGTGAAGAGGCGTTCTCCGGCTTCGGCCAGGCCGCCGCCTATGACGATCAGGGATGGGTCTAGGAGCATCGTCGCGGTGGCCAGGGCGTCGGCGAGGGTGTCCAGGGCTTCTGTCCACACGCGGGCGGCGATGGGGTCGCCTTTCTCGGCGCGTGCTATGACCTCTTCGGCGGGAGCGGGGGTCTCGGGCGGGAGCGGGGGTTCCCAGATGCCGATGGGGGAGCGGGTCGGCACGTGGTAGCGGCGGGAGATGGCGGCTGCGGAGGCGTAGGTCTCCAGGCAGCCGCAGGCCCCGCAGGCGCAGGGCTCCCCGCCGGGGCGGACGACGATGTGGCCGATCTCCCCGCTCCAGGAGGTGGTGCCGGGATAGGGCATCCCGTTGATCATCAGGGCCGCGGCGATGCCGGTGCCTATCGGAAGGAAGAGGAAGTCGCCCACACCGCGACCGGCGCCCCGGGCGGCTTCGCCCACGCCTCCGGTGCGCACGTCGTGGGCGATGACGACTGGAATGCCCAGGCGTTCGGTGGCGAGGTCGCGGATCGGGACGTTCTCCCAGCCGATGTTGGCCGAACGGACGGCCGTGCCGGTGGCGTCGTCGACCACGCCGGGGAGGGCGAGACCGGCGGCCACCGGTTTCGTGGCGGACTTGAGGTCGGCGGCGAAGTCCAGGATCGCGCCCACGACCGCCTCCGGGCCCCGGTCGCGGCCGGTCGGGCGGCGTTCGGCGTGGACGATGGTGTCGCCCGACATGACCGCGCCCTTCATGGACGTGCCGCCGACGTCCAGGGCGATGACGGTCATTTGACCGAGCCCGCCGTCAGCCCGCCGATGAGGTAGCGCTCGATGAAGATGAAAAGGATCACGACGGGGACGATCGCGATCAGGGACGTGGCGAACAGGAACTGCCAGTGTTCCTGGTACTGGGTCACGAAGGACGGGATCGCGACCGTGAGGGGACGGCGGTTGGGGGAGGCCGTCACGGTGAGCGCGACGATGTACTCGTTCCAGGCGGCGATGAACGTGTAGACGACGGCCGTCACCACGCCGGGCATCGAGATGGGGAGGGTGACGCGGGTGAGCGCGCTCACGCGGCCGGCGCCGTCCAGGAAGGCCGCCTCCTCCAACTCGCGGGGGATGCTGGAGAAGTAGCCGTGCAGGATCCAGATGCAGAACGGCAGGTTGAACGCCGCGTTCACCAGGATCAGCGCGAGGAGCGTGTCGGTCAGGTCGAGCGCCACCATCTCCCGGTAGATGCCGATCACGAGGGCGGTCGGCGCGAACATCTGGGTGATGAGCACGAGCAGGAGGAACGCGTTGCGGCCTCGGAAACGGTTACGGGCCGTGTAGTACGCGGCGGGCAGCGCGCAGGCCAGGGTGACCACGGTGGCCACGGCGGCGACGATCAGGGAGACCTGCATGTTCTGCCAGATCGGCTGCGAGCTCCAGACGTCGACGAAGTTGGACCACTTCCAGTCGGACGGCAGGTACGTGCCGGGCGACTTGGTGAGCTCGTTCTCGGGCTTGAGCGAGGTCAGCAGCATCTGCAGGTACGGCAGCAGGAAGAGCAGGCCGACCAGCCAGCCGACCCCCGTGAGAATGACCGTGCGGGGTCTCATCGGACCTCCTCCCGCCAGCGCGAGGCGCGCAGGTACAGCAGCACCATGATGAGGACGAGCGCGAAGTTGACCACCGCCATGGCGGCCGACTCGCCCACGTTCTGGTCATAGAAGGCGATCTTGTACATGAACGTCGTGGTGGTGTCGGTGGCGTGGCCCGGACCGCCGCCGGTCATCGCCCAGATGATCGGGAACGAGTTGAAGACGTTGATCACGTTCACGATCGACGCGATCAGGATGGCGGGCCGCAGGAGTGGCAGGGTGATCTGGAAGTAGGTCCGCCATCCGGTCGCGCCGTCCACGCGCGCCGCCTCGTACACGTCGCGCGGGATGGTCTGGAGTCCGGCGAGGATCACGAACGAGGTGAACGGCAGCGACACGAACACCGCCACCCACATCATCCACAACATCGCCTGGTCGGGATGGGCGAGCCAGTTGACGGGCTTGTCGATGACGTTCAGGTCCAGCAGGACGCGGTTGACCAGGCCGGAGTAGTTGTCCAGCATCCACTTCCAGATCAGCGCCGTCATCAGCACCGACGCCGCCCACGGCACGATGACCGCCCACCGCACGACGCGGCGGCCGGGGAACCGGGCGTTCAGCAGCTGCCCCAGCGCCAGCGACAGCACCATCGTCACCACCACGGTGCCGACCACCCAGAACAGCGTGCGGCCGAGGACGGGGAGGAGGTCGTCCTCGGCGAACAGGTCGGAGTAGTTGGTGGTCCCGTTGGAGCCGAGCGTCACCCCCGACGAACTGATCTTCAGGGTGGACGTGCGGACCATCTCGATGACCGGCCACAGCACCACGACCGCGATGAGCACGATCGACGGGCCGAGCCACAGCAGCGGGGACAGCGCTCGGCGGAGCCGCCGCCCGGGCGTGGGACGCGGCGCCGGGGCGGTCGCCGCCCCGGCACCACGTGTCGTGACGTCCTGCAACTCAGCCGCTCTTCTCGGCCGTCTTCTGGATGTCGTCGAGGACCTTCTTCGGGTTCTCGTTCGCCACCGCGGTGCCGAGGCTCTGCTTCACGGCACCGGCCACCGCGCTCCACGCCGGGTTGCCGGTCGGCGCGAACTTCGAGGTCGGCAGCGCGTCCACGAACTGCTTGAAGTACGGGTCGGCGCTCAGCGCGTCACCGGCGGACTTGGTCACCGGCAGGAAGCCCTCCAGCTTGAGGAACTTGGAGGTGTTCTCGGCCTGGTAGAAGTGGTTGAGGAACTTGGCGATGGCGTCCTTGTTCTTGCCGTCGGCCTTCTTGAACGCCGCGAGCACGTCCATGACGCCGAGCGTGTTGTGCTCGGTGCCGCTCTTGCTCGGCAGCGAGGTGACGCCGAACGGCAGGTCCTTGTTCGCCTTGTTGATGAACGCCTCGCGGGTGAACGGCCCGCCGATGGCCATGCCGATCTTCCCCTGCGCGAACTGGTTGAAGACCGTCTTGCGGTCGGTCGTCTCCGGGTTCGGCTGCGTCAGCCCCGCCTTGGTGAGGTCCCGCAGGAAGGTGAGGGTGTCGAGGTTGGCCTTCTGGTTGATGGCCCACTTGCCGGACGCGTCGACCCAGCCGCCGCCGTTGTTCATCGCCCACGAGTAGAACTCGGCCTGCGACTCCTCCGGTCCCAGCGGCAGCCCGTACCCGATGGTGCCCTTGGCCTTGATCTTCTCCGCGGCGGTCCTGACCTCGGCCCAGGTCTTCGGCGGCTCCTTGATGCCGGCCTTGGAGAGCAGGTCCTTGTTGTAGAACAGCAGCCGGGCGCTGCTGATGAACGGCAGCCCGTACTGTTCGCCCTGGTACTTGGCCTGCTCGACGAACGTCGGCGTGAAGTCGCTCAGCACCTGCGGCGACACGACCTCGGCCGCCTTGTAGATCAGGCCGTCCCGCGCGAAGTCGGAGAACGCGTTGTAGTTGAGGATGTCGGGGACCTGCTTCGTCTGGACGTAGGTCTTGACCTTGGCGTCCATCTGCGTCCAGTCGACCATTTCGAGGTTGACCTTGTAGCCGGAGTTCTTGGCCTCGAAGTCCTTGATCAGGCCGTCCCAGAAGCCCTTGGTGTTGTCGTCGTAGATCGCCGCGACGAACTTGATCGTCTTGCCGTCGGAGTCGCCGTCGCCCGACGAACTTCCCTTGCTGCATCCGCTCACGCCGAGGGCCAACGTCAGGCCCGCCGCCATGGCGCCCATGAGGTGCCGCTTCATCTCCCCGCCTTCTCCGGCTTCTGCGGGCGCGCACGCGCGCCCCCTGGTTCGCTTCTCCGCCAACCCCCCGGTCCTTGGCGTGGTCCCTGTGCGGCCGGAAGCCGCCGCCATCCCCCTTCCGCCCATGAAAAATTGTGCGCGGTGCGAGTGCGCAACGAGCAGAATCGCGCGTGGCCACGAAGATAAAAGGTGGTCCGTACCAGTTCAAGAGGCACAGTTAGTAGGAGTCTTAACCGTTACCCGCCTTGGCGCCCTGACGCGGAGGTCGGTGCGATGCCCTCAGCGGCCCTCGTCCGACGGGTCCAGGACCTGGGACGCCAGGGCCACCGCCTTGGGGCGCAGGTGCGGGGGGACCTCCGGGGCGGCGGCCGACAACGCCAGCCCGGCGAGCCGGGCCGCGGACGTGTCCTGCCCGCTGAGGGCGTGCACCATCGCCACCCGCAGCAGCACCGGCCCGTCGTCCTCGGCGTTGGCCAGCGCGTCCTCGGCCTCCTGCTCGGCGGCTTCGAGCTTGCCGGACATGGCCAGCGCGAGGGCGCGCGCCGCCAGCGTCGTCGCGCCCTGGTGCCGCCGGACGCGTCCCAGGTCGGAAAGCGCCTCCACCGACGAGCCCTCGTCGGCGAGGATCTCGCCGCGGGCGCGCAGGGCGTCGACGTTCTCGCCGTCGATGGCCAGCGCCTCGTTGAGCACGATGACCGCCGCCCGGGGCTGCCCGGCGTGCCAGAGCGCCCTGGCGAGCAGGGTGCGGACGTGGAGCGTGGTGGGGATCCGGGTGACGGCGGCCTGCAGCTCCGCCACGGCCGTCTCGTGCCGTCCGCTGCGCATGGACAGCTCGCCCGCCCCGGCGAGGGCGTTGCCGACGGACGCGGTGTCGCCGAGCACCTCGAAGAGGCTCGCGGCCGTCCGGTACCGGGCCTGCGCCGCGCCGATGTCCTGCCGACGCACCGCGATGTCGCCGAGCAGGCGTTCGGCCTGAGCCCGGATGCGCAGGTCGTCGCCCGCGGCGGCCAGGGCCAGCTCGGCCTGGCGCTGGGCCAGCGAGACATCGGCCTCGTGCAGCGCCAGCCGCGCGTCCTGGAGGTGCTCACCGGGGTCGGCCTGCCGGATCGGCTCGATCAGGCGGTCGTGCTGCAGCTCGTACCAGCGGGAGCCGGAACGCTGCTCGGCGCGCAGGATGTGGCGGTCTTCGAGGGCGTGCACGACCGCGTTGGGCATCCCGGCGGTCTGGGTGAGGCCTTCGTAGGCGGTGCCCCGTGTGCCGAGCTCGGTGATGAACGTGTGGCGCAACCACGCGCGGATGCGTGAGGCCGGCAGGTCGTGCTCGGCCGCCACCGCCGACAGCGCGCGCCCGCAGAACCGGGCGAGGAACCGGTCGACGTCGGCGTGCTCGCGGACATGAATTGAGGTGATCTTGCTGACGCTGGACGGGAGCGACGCCCAGAGCGCCGCGCAGACCACCTGGAGCTGCACCGGCTCGACGGTGTCGACAAGGACGGTCGAGCGGGTACCGTCGGCCGCCGTCAGCCTGATGGTGCGCAGATCTTCGACCAGGGTCTCGGCCGCGCCCGCGGCGAAGCGCCGGTGGGTGCCCTCCAGCGGGCGCCGGGCGGCCTCCAGCGCCGCCGCGGACTCGAACGGCCTGAGCTGGAACCGCGCCCGGGCTCCCTGGGCGAGCATGTTCTCGTAGGGAAGGACGGCGGCGAGATAGTCCTCGCGCAGCGACAGCAGGAGGCGCAGGCCGGTGCCGGAACGTTCGCCCAGCAGCTCGGCCAGCTCCGTGAGGAACTCGTCGCGCTCCTCGGTCAGCCGCGGGAAGTCGCTGAAGAGCTCCTCCGCCTGGTCGATGGAGATCAGGGTGGGCAGCGGGTCACCGTAGCGGTCGACGCGCTCCGGGCGCCCGCGTACGAAGTCGCGCAGGCTGCCGGCGGCCGGCTCCTCCTCGGGCGACCACGAGGCCAGCAGGGCGGCGACGAACGGGTTGCCCGTCGTCCCGGCGGGCCGTGGAGCGACCCGCCCGACGGGCCAGATGTCGGCGTTCCTGGTGGAGACACGCGGGATGACCCCGGCCTGGAGCAGCGAGGTCTTGCCCACGCCGGACGCCCCGTACAGAACGGTCAGCCGGTTCGCCTGCCAGAGCGCCGCGACGTCCCTGGTCTCCCGGGCACGCCCGAAGAACAGCCCGCGGTCCTCGGCGGCGAAGGCACGGAGGCCGACGTAGGGGCTGGCCGGCGGCGCCGAGCCCGCGCGCGCCGTCATGCCGTCTTCCCCATGCGTGACCGCAACTCGGCGCAGAATTCGGCGGCGCTGCCCCAGAAGATGGAGATGTTCCATTCCGCGAAATAGCTGGTCATGAAGTTTTTCGCACGTTCTGCCGCGCCGGCCGAGGCGCCATTGGTGGGAGGCGGCAACTGCACGCTCACGTTGCGTCGCCGGTGAATGCCGGGAATGTCACGCAGCAGGCCGTAGAAAAGCACGAGAAAGGTGAGGTCCCGCAGGCTGTAGCCGATGAAGAGCAGTGGCCGGCTGGTCAGTGCGGTAAGGACGGGACCGGGGACGAGACGGCGGTCGTCGTTGTTCTTCGCCGCGGCGACGTTGACCAGGAATTCGAGATAGTCGCGCTCGGTGAGGACCAGGGAATGCGGCTTGGACCAGCTGCCGTGGAGATGGTAGACCAGCGGCCGGTCGGGGTCGTCGTCGAGCTCGTTGACGGCGTCGAAGAGTTCGCTGTCGTAAACCCCGTGGTCAGACCAGGGGCAGAGCGCCACGCGGGGTTGTTTGCCCGCTTCCTCAAGCGCCTTGGCCAGATAGTCGTCGTAGTTGGTGGTGATGAAGACCGGCAGCGGAAAGCCCGCGAGCAGGGCATGCGGCTCGATCGGTGAGGAGAAGTCCGGCGGGGCCGCCGATTCGAGCTCGCGGCAGATGAGTTGCTTGACATAAACGGCGTCACCATGGGTGAACGCCGCGTACTGCATCACCCGGGCGAGATCGAAGGTGTCGGTGAAGGGGTAGTCACAGCTCGCGGCCCAGGTCGTGCTGAGGTCGGCACCGCTCGGCAACGTGCCGTGACATGCTCCGGCGCCGAGGAATGGCGTGCAGTCCCCGTTCGACAGCTGATCGATGAGCCGTTGCCAGTCCCCGTCTTCCACGGAACCACCTTGGTGATCGTAGGCAGGCCCTGTCGCCGCAATCCAACCGCCGGTAATAATGGTACGTCAAGATCTGCCCCCGTATCAGAAGTTCGAAGGCAGTGCGGGTGAAGTGCGGTGGTTTGTCGGACGTGAGTTGCCGCTGTGATTCCGACCTACGCGGGTGAACTGATTTCGGCTGGCCGAATTACCGCGCTAAACCCGGCCACCGGTGCCGTGTCGTCGGTGGTGAGGAGCCGTTGCAATGCCTTCGCGAGGCTGGATCCCTCAATGGAGTCCAGATCCCGCAGCGAGAGTCCGCTGACGTCGATCAGTTCGGTCTCGTAGCTGTTCGCTTCCCCGGCCATGCGGACCCCTTGGATCATCAAGCGACAATGTCTCCGTATCATGCCATGGCGGTACAGCGAACGTGGCAGCTACCCCTTACAGCGAACGTGGCGGGTTTCCCTTACGGCGAACGTGGCGGGTACCCCTTCGGGAGCCGGAACGGAAGAGTAGTGACAATGACGTCCGGCGATACATGAACTTTCGCCCTGCCGCGTCTAACATGAAGGCCCGACCGGCCAACGACTCCGCCCCGGAGGCGTCCATGACCGTTTCGCAGCCCTCCGAGGTTCCTCCCGTTCCGGGGCGTTTCCCCGAGATCTGGGGCAAGGTCCCGCAGCAGAACAAGAACTTCACCGGTCGCGACGAACTGCTGGGACAGTTGCACGGCGGCGCCCCGGCCGACGTGACGGCCGTGGTGCCGCACACCCCGCACGCCCTGCACGGGCTCGGCGGAGTCGGCAAGACACAGGTGGCGATCGAATACGCCTACCGCTTCCGGTCGGAGTACGACCTGGTCTGGTGGATCCCCGCCGACCGCCCCGAGCTGGTGCGTTCGTCCCTCGCCGGCCTGGCGTCCCATCTGGGCCTGCCCCCGGCGACGGCGACCGGCATCGACGACGCCGCCGAGGCGGTCCTGGACGCGCTGCGCCGGGGACAGCCCTACAAACGCTGGCTGCTGATCTTCGACAACGCCGACCAGCCCGAAGAGATCAACGAGATCGTGCCGCGCGGCCCGGGCCATGTGCTGATCACCTCCCGTAACCAGCGCTGGGACAGCGTCGTCGACACCATCTCGATCGACGTCTTCACCCGGACCGAGAGCGTCGCGTTCCTCAACAAGCGGGTGCCCCGGGCCGTCAACGCGGACGAGGCCGACCGGCTCGCCGAGCAGCTCGGCGACCTGCCGCTGGCGCTCGAACAGGCCGGCGCGCTGCTGTCGGAGACGGGCATGTCCGTCGAGGAGTACCTGCGCCAGCTTTCGCAGCACGCCCAGACGCTGCTGGCCGAGGGCAAGCCGACCGAATATCCGCAGTCGATGACGGCGGTCTGGGCGCTGTCGGTGTCGCAGCTGTCCGCCAAGCTGCCCGAGGCGGTCGACGTGCTGCGCTGCTGCGCCTTCTTCGGACCGGAGCCCATCCCGCGCGACGTCTTCGCACCGATTCCGCCCGACTTCGGCGAGTCGGCGCTGAGCGGCCTGCTCGACAATCCCATCCTGCTCAGCCGCGCGATCCGGGAGCTCGGGCGGTTCGCGCTCGCGAAGGTCGAGTCGCGCAGCCGGACGATCCAGGTGCACCGGCTGATCCAGGCACTGATCCGGGCCGAGCTCAACGACGACGAGACCCGGCGCGTCCGGCAGGAGGTCCACTACCTGCTGGCCGGGGCCACGCCCGGCAACCCGGACGACACCGCCGCCTGGCCGCGCTACCAGAGCCTGGTCGGGCACATCCGGCCGACGCTCATCGCCCAGAGCGACCGGCCCGCGGTGCGCACCGCGGCACTCAACGTGCTCCGCTATCTCTACAGCTCCGGCGACTTCGAGGCGGGCCGGACGTTCGCCGACGAGTTCATCGAGGCCTGGGCCGAGCTGTCGGGACCCGAGCACCCGGACGTCCTGGTCGCCCGGCGCCACCTGGGCGCCCTGCTGCGCGAGCTGAGCGAGCCCAACGCGGCGTTCGAGCTCAACCGCCGGACGCTGGAGGTCATGAACCGGGTGCTCAGCCCCGAGCACGAGGAGACCCTGCGCCTGACCAACAGCCATGGCGCCGACATCAGAGCCGCCGGTGACTTCCGTGGCGCGCTCGAACACGACAAGGAGTCCCGGCGCAGGCACGAGGAGGCCTTCGGCGCCAACGACCGGCGGACCCTGCGCACCATCAACAACCTCGCCATCGACTACGCGCTGATCAGCGACTACCGGACGGCGCGCGAACTCCACGAGGCGGCGTACCGGCAGAGCGTCTCGGGCGTGGGCGTCAGCGTCCAGGACACGGTCAACTGGCTCAACGGCCTCGCCCGTGCCGTGCGCCTGATCGGCGAATACAACGAGGCCGTCGACCTCGGTGAGGACGCCTTCGGGCTGAGCGTGCAGGAGCTGGGCGTCGACCACCACTGGACGCTGCGGACCGCCAAGGACCTGTCGATCGCCCAGCGGCGCAACGGGCTCGCCGACGAAGGGTACGAGCTCGCGAGGGAGACGTTCGAGCGGGAGGAACGCATTCTCGGGTTCGAGCACCAGGACACGCTGGCCGCGGCCATGAGCCTGGCCAACGCGATGCGCGCCCGCGACGAGATCGACGACGCCCTCGCCCTCGCCCACCGGACGATGGACCGGTATCCGTACATTTACGGCCCCGACCACCCGTTCAACCAGGGCTGCACGATCAACCTGGCCCTCCTGTTCCGCGCGCACGGAGACTTCGCCGAGGCCAGGACGCACGACGAGGCCGCTTTGGCCGCGCTGAAGGAATCGGTCGGCTGGGCGCACCACTTCACGCTGACCTGTGCCGTCAACCTGGCGAGCGATCTGGCCGAGACGGGCGACCCCGAGGCCGCCCGGCGGCTCGGGCAACGCGCGTTCGACCAGCTCCAAGCGCTCCTCGGCGAAAGGAACCCGCTCACCATCGCCTGCGCGGCCAACCTGTCGATCGACATGGAGACCTGTGGCGAGCAGGAAGAGGCCGAACGGCTCCGCCGCTACGCGTTCGAGCTCTACGCGCAGGTGCTCGGGCCCGAGCACCCCGACACGGTGGTGGCCACCCAGAGATCACGGCTCGACTTCGACTTCGACCCTCCGCCCCTCTGACCCGTGCTGCCAGCGTGCGCGGTGCTCCGCGGCGGCCTGCCGCGCCGCCGCCTCCGCCTCCGGCCGCACGTCGTCCGCCTGCCACGATCGCATCTCACCCGCCATCCCGGCGAGAAAGTCCTGGCCCGCGGGGGTCAGCCGGCCGCTGCCGACGATGGTGCCGATGCCGAGCGCGGTCGCGTCCCGCCAGTGCACATACTCGGTCTCGGCGAACATCGCCGCCGCGTCCGCCCGCTCGTGGTGGCGTTGCCGGCGCCAAAACCTGGCGACGCTGAGATGCGCGTACGCCCCCTGGAGCAAGCCGCTCAGAGGCCGGGGATCGTCGCGCCACGGTGCGTAATACCGTGACCCGTCCTCCGGCAGCAGGAGCGGCATCGCGTCGAGCAGGGCCGAGAGTTTCCCGTGCTGTGTCTCGTGCGCGAGCGTCACGGCCACCGCGCACGCGTCCAGCGGGGCCGACAGGGCCACGCAACCGAAGGTCTCGCGTGACGTGGCGCTGGTGTGGCCCTGCTCTGGTGACTTGAGCGGGGTCAGCGCTCGTACGATCGCCGCCACCTCGACCGCGGCATCGTGATGATGACGGGTGAGCAGGTCCCATGCCGCGTCCATGGTCCGCTGCCACCGCGCCACCTCGGCGGAGGACAGCCGGGGGGCGACGTTCCCCGCCCCGGGCATGCGATGCGGGTCGACGTCCTCGATGAGAACGCGCAGTGACACGTCGCCGGCCGTACAGGTCAGCGTGCGCAGGGGTTGCCAACCGGGCGGGCCGCCCGCGGCGTCCGGGGCGACCGCGTCCGTCTCGGCGGGCAGCCGCAGGATCACGTCCCCGGCGGTCACCTCGATCTCGCCATGCCGGGTCCGGCCGCCGTGGGCGCCGCTCGTCCGGGCGGCGGCCGTCCGGATCCGGGCGAGGCTTCCGGCCGGCAGACCGGTGACCCGTCCGATCGAGGGCAGCATGAGGGTGCCGTCGAGGACCGGCAGCTCCACGGTGGCGGCGATCCCGGCACGGCTCGCGGCGGCCGCCGCCAGCCCGGCCAGCTGACCGGGCGCCACGGTGACACCGGCCGCCCGCTCGGTCATCGCCTGGATGGTACGGCGTGACCAGGCGGCGACGGGCGGGTGTTTCATGACTTCGTCAACGGCCTCCGGTGCGCGGTCCTGCAGTTCCGTGAGCAATTCATAGGCCTGCCGTGCCAGCCGTGCCTCTGGATGTCCGAGCGCCGTCGCGGTGTCGCGCACGCCTTTGACCAGCAACACATGTTTGCTGTATTGCATACCGGCGAGAAAGCGCGCTGCGCGCGGGCCGCCCGCGCCGGCGGCGAGGTCCTGGAAGATCGGCGCCGGCACAATGTATTCGGAGAGATTCAAGGCCTGCTCTCCCGAAGCCGGTGGACATCCTTCGCCACGGTCCGCCGAATATGCTTGATAAGCCGGGAGAGGTCGCGGCAGTAAATCGACGGGTTCGCAAATCCGTGGCCGGCCCGATAGCGATGGGTGTAGAGCCCGCCCCCGCAGACCCGGTTTTCGGGGCATGAGCCACAAATGGCGGAAAGAGCTCGTTCCCCGATCTGCCGGGCGACTATCGGCGGCAGGGAAAGGGCGGCGTCGAACGAATCCCGTGACACGTGCAGGCCCGTGACCGGGGCTCCGTCATAGGCGGATTTGAGGGTGTCGGACTGCTCGATGCCGCCGTCGGTCTCGACGGTGATGACGCCGACCGGGGACAGCCCGATGTGCTCCTGGGCCGAGGCGCCCCCCAGCAGCAACTGGATGATCTCACCGAACAGGCGCACCTCGGCGCGCTGGCGCGGCCCGGCGTACCAGTGGTCGAACACCGTGATCAGCCAGTCCGCGTACGGGGTGGCGCTCGTGACCCCGGCCGGGCGCGGGGGCGGCGCCGACCAGTTGCCGTGCGGGAGCAGGAAATCGATGGCGGGCGGGTCGAAGGCGACCAGCGCGCGGTAGGTCTCCAGGGGATCATTTTCAAGATCGATTGTGCACAGCAGCCCGCCGAACAAACGCCGAAAGCGGCCTGTGCTGAGGAGCCCGAGGGCCTGCGCGACGGCGGCGTAACTGCCCTGCCCATTGGGACGGCGCCGGTGCCGGTCGTGTGCGTGCGCGGCACCGTCCAAACTGACCCCGATGGTGACGTCCAGTTCGTCGAAGAGTTCGAGGAACTCCGTGTCGAGGAGGGTGGCGTTCGTTTGCGCGCTGATGTGCACGCGGGTGCCGGGGCCGACCGCCGATCGCACGGTCGTGATGATGTCGCGCAAGGCGTCCCGTCCGGCGAGCAGAGGCTCGCCGCCGTGCAGAACGACCATGATCTCGTCGAGCCCGTGCGCGCGCACATGATCGGCAATCCGGGACGCGGTGTCGGCGATGACGATGTCGGACATGCGACGGGGTTGCGACCGCCAACTCTGGTCAGCCATTTCGTACATATAACAATAAGTGCAGGCCAGATCGCAGCGGCTTTGTATTTTTAGTACGAATTGTCGAAAGGGCGTCGGCCGCCAGCCGTCGGCTAGAAGTGCGGACACGTCGAGTGTCGCGGGCCATTCTGTGGGAATCGTCTGCATTAGCTTTCCTCATGGCCGACAGGAAACGCGGCCCCGGGTGATCAGCATATTGGATATGTCGTGACGCCGGGGGGCTTTGTTACGTGATTTCTCGCAGTTCCGGTGTGGCCTGGTGCTGACCTGCGCGAGTCCGATTCACATCCCCCGTGGTCTTAGATCTGAGCCCGGCTCCGCGCGGTTCGGCCCATGGGGCGTCCTGTACCGGTCAGATCCAGCCCGCTTCGCGCACCAGATCAGATCCAGCCCGCTTCGCGCACAGCTCAGATCCAGCCCGCTTCGCGTGCTATGCGAACCGCGTCGGTGCGGTTGCGGGCCTGGAGCTTGGTGACGGCGGCGGTCAGATAGTTGCGAACGGTGCCGGCCGTGAGATGGAGGCGTTCGGCGATCTCGGGTGCCTCGGCGCCTTCCGCGGCCAGCCGCAGCACGTCGGTCTCGCGCGGGGTGAGCGGGTTGTCGGTGACGTCCCAGGCGGTGAGGGCGAGGCTCGGGTCGAGGACGCGGCGCCCGCCCGCGACGGCGCGGATCGCGGTCACGAGCTCGTCCGGGGGAGCGGTCTTGAGGAGGAAGCCGCTCACGTGGGCACTCAGCGCCCTTCGGAGATGGCCGGGCTTGCCGTGGCCGGTCAGGATGAGCACGCGGCAGGAGGGCAGCTCGTCGTGAAGCAGCGCTGCCGCCGTCAGCCCGTCCAGGCCCGGCATGTCGACGTCGAGGACGGCCACGTCCGGCCGGTACGAGCGGGCGGCCGTGACGACCTTGTCACCCGCGTCCACCTGCGCCACCACGGTCAGGTCCGGCTCAAGGTCGAGCAGCGCGGCGAGGGCGCCGCGCACGACGTGGTGGTCGTCGGCGAGCAGCACGTTGATCACGGCCCATGTCTATCAAGCCGCGCGTCATGCGGCGAGGCCGAAGCCGGGAGTCAGCGTGTGCGCTTCTCCTTAGGCGGGTCCTCCGGCGCGTCGGCGGCGGGCGGCCCGGCGTGGGCGGGTGCCGTCAGCGTCGCGTTCATCAGGACGATGTACCGGGTGGAAGCCCAGACGAGCTCGCCGCTGGAGAGCAGGAGCTGCGCCCACTTCCGCTTGGTGTTGCCCGTGCCCGGAACGATGACGCCGTGCTTCAGGAAACCCTTCTGCCTGAAGTTGGTGCCCGGGCCGGAGCGGAAGTTGGCTCCCGGCTGCGCCTGCACCTTGTAGACGGTGCCGGTGGCCCTGGTCAGGTGGACCGACTTGATCCAGGCGGAGCCGCCGGTCGAGAGGAAGACCTCCGTCCAGCCCTTGGAGTTGCGCCCGGACGCGGCCAGCAGCATGCCCGCCTTGTGCACGCCGGTCACGCCATACGTACTGCCGGGACCGCTGTGGGTTCGCACCGCCTGGGTGGTGACGCGGTAGACGCCGGGCTTGCGCGCCAGGGGCTCCGGAGCGGCGAGGGCGGACGCCGGGATCGCCGCTCCGGAGCCGCCGCTGACGAGTCCCGTGGCGATCGCCACGGCGATGAATCGCTTCGTCGAACGCATCCTGAGACCCAACCAGCACCCGATGGCGGCGGCCCGCACCGCCGGTCGCGCATGCCCCCCGTTTGCGTGCTCGTAGTCATCCAGGATGAAGCCCGTGGCCAGGGCTTTGCTCACCGCCGGGTAAGAGAACGCCGGTGGCGACAAGGAAGGGCCATGATGCGGAAGGCACTGGGGGTGGGGCGCGCCGCGACCTGGGTGCTGGCGGGGCTCTTCAGTGCCGGGACCGTCGGCCTGCTGCTCAGGTTCACGCTCCGGGTCCAGCCGAACGGGGCGGCGGGGGCGTGGTCGGCGTTCGCCGCCGCCATGGTGGTCATCGGGGTCGTTCACTGGCTGGTGGCTCTCGCGATCGGCAGGTTCGGGCGCGGGGCGCTCGCACCGGCGATGGCGGTCACCGCCGGGATCTTCTGCGCCGCGTCATGGAACGCCTTCGGTGAACTGGCCGCGCGCGGCCCCTGACCTGCCCGGTCGTACCGCAGCAAGATCAGCGAACGAGGGACACGGCGCGCAAAGGTGCACTAGTGTGACGAACCTCCCCTGATCGTCGTGCCGTCGCAGGAGCCGCTCCCCATGCCCGAAGCCGATCCGCTGCGCCCGGACGACCCCCGGCAGGTCGGGCCCTACCGGCTCACCGAGCGGCTCGGGATGGGCGGCCAGGGCGTGGTCTACCTCGGTTCGACGGCCGAGGGCGCGCCGGTGGCGGTCAAGCTGCTCCGCGAGGAGCTCGCCGCCGATCCGCGCGTGCGCGAGCGCTTCATGAAGGAGATCGCCGCGGCGCGCCGGGTCGATCCGTTCTGCATCGCGCAGGTCCTCGACGCCTCGCTCGACGGCCCGCGCCCGTACATCGTCACCGAGTACGTCGAGGGGCCGTCGCTGCAGCAGGCGGGGGCGCGGGAGAACGCGGCCGCCGTCCAGCGGCTCGCCGTCGCCACCGCGACCGCGCTCGCGGCGATCCACGGCGCGGGCATCGTGCACCGCGACTTCAAGCCGTCCAACGTCCTGCTCGGCCCGGACGGCCCGCGCGTCATCGACTTCGGCATCGCCCGCGACAGTGCCGCGCCGCTCACGGTGACCAGCGGCATCATCGGCACGCCCGCCTACATGGCGCCCGAGCAGTTCGCCGGGAAATCCGTGGGTCCCGCGGCGGACGTCTTCGCGTGGGGAGCGGTCGTCGCGTACGCCGCCACGGGCAGGCCGCCGTTCGGCGCCGACAGCCTCCCGGCCATCATGCACCGCGTTCTGCAGGGTGAGCCGAACCTCGGCGACCTGGCCGAGCCGCTGCGGTCCCTGGTCGTCGCCTGCCTGGCCAAGGACCCCGCGCAGCGGCCCACGATGCAGGACGTGGTGTTGCGCCTGCTCAGCGCCCATTCAGCGGGCACTGGTCCGCAGCCGCCCGTCATCGCTCCGCAGGCGCCCGTCATTGCTCCACAGGCGCCGGTCACCGTGGTGGAATCACTGGCCACGCAGCCGCCACAGGGCGCGTCCACCATGCCGCCGCTCCCAGTGCCGGTGGGTCCGACGGCGCCAGGTGTCCGGCAGGGCACCCAGCGTTCGTCAGGGCAAGGCAAGGCGGTCCTCGTTCTGGCCGTGGCCGCCGCTGTCGTACTGGCGGCGGTCGTCGTCACAACAGGAGTCATCTTCTGGCCAGGGCAATCGGACGCCTCCAAATCCGACAAGGGCAACGGCTCCGGCTTGGAAGGCGGTGTGGCGGGCCCCCAGCACGGGAGCAGCACAGCACCCAATGCGGGGAACGCCGGTAACAAGGCCAAGGGCAAGCCTTCGGGCACTCCCAGCTCTCCGGGGGCGAGCCGCAAACCGCGCGCGGGCACGAAGCCGAAGCCGGGCTCCAGCGGAGATCCGCGCGATCAGGACCCGAACGATCCCGGCCCCGATCCCGACCCACCGCCGTCAGGCGGCGGCGGAGGGGGCGGAGGCGGTGGCGGGGGAGGCGGCGGCGACAGCCTTGGGATGATCTCGCTGTCCGGTGGCTGCAGTGGCGGCCGGTACGGCTACCAGTACCAGATCAGGGAACCGTCGGGCCGTCCCACCGCCTTCTCGTACACGATCTACCACGACGGTTCGTGGAACCAGAAGGGCGGTCACGCCAAGGGCACCGAGCCAGAGGTCGGCTCGGCCTCCGGGTACTTCCCCTCGAAGTCCACGATGGTCGTCAGCATCTCGGTCACCGGTGGCGTGAGCGCCCAGGAGAGCATCACGATCCGGCGCTGCTGACGCGCCACCGGTGACCGGCCACGCGCCTGGGACCGGTCGCGGCCCGGAGTGGGTTTCGCTAATGAACTGACTCGGTTAGAGTGCGGCCATGACGATGACCGAGCATCGGACCGGACCCGCGGGAGAATGGCGGCCCAGCGCCTGCATCCTGTGCGAGTGCAACTGCGGCATCGAGATCCTCGTGGGCCCCGGCGGCAGGTCGTTCGACAAGATCCGCGGCGACAAGGCGCATCCCGCCTCGCACGGCTACACCTGCAACAAGGCGCTGCGCCTCGATCACTACCAGAACGGCCGGTCCGGCCGGATCACGCGGCCGCTGCGCCGCCGCGCCGACGGCACGTTCGAGGAGATCGACTGGGACACGGCGATCGCCGAGGTGGCGGCGCGGTTCACCGAGATCGAGGCCGCCCACGGCGGTAAGACGATCTTCTATTACGGCGGCGGCGGCCAGGGCAACCATCTGGGCGGCGCGTACGCGCCCGCGACGATGCGCGCGTTCGGCATGCGCTACCGCTCCAGCCCGCTCGCGCAGGAGAAGACCGGCGAGTTCTGGGTGAACGCGCGGATGCTCGGCCTGCCCAACCGCGCCGACGTCGAACACTGCGAGGTCGCGCTGTTCGTCGGCAAGAACCCCTACCAGTCGCACGGCTTCCCGCGCGCCCGGTCGGTGCTCAAGGAGATCGCCAAGGACTCCGGCCGATCGATGATCGTGATCGATCCGGTGCGTACCGAGACCGCCGAACTGGCCGACTTCCACCTCCAGGTGCGGCCCGGCACCGACCTCTACCTGCTGACGGCGCTGGCGGCGGTCGTGGTGCAGGAGGGGCTCGTCGCCGCGGACTGGCTCGCCGAGCACGCCGACGGCGTGGCGGAGGTGACGGCCGTGCTGGACGAGGTGCCCGTGGCCCGCTACTGCGAGGTCGCCGACGTGGACGAGGGGCTCGTCCGGGCCGCCGCGCGCAGGCTCGCGGGCGCGTCGTCGGTGGCGGTCCTGGAAGACCTCGGCGTGCAGATGAACCGCGACTCCACGCTCGTCAGCTACGTCGAGAAACTGATCTGGCTGCTGACCGGCAACCTCGGCAAGGAGGGGGCGCAGTACGTCTTCTCCAGCATGGCGCCGATCGGCCGCGACCGCGGTCATCCCGCGAACGAGGGTCCGCGCAGCCCGGTGGCCGGAGCGAAGATCATCGGCGGTCTGGTGCCGTGCAACGTGATCGCCGAGGAGATCCTCACCGACCATCCGGACCGTTACCGCGCGATGCTCGTCGAGAGCGCCAACCCCGCGCACTCGCTCGCCGACTCGGCGCGCATGCGCGAGGCGCTCGCAGCCCTCGACCTCGTCGTCGTCATCGACGTGGCGATGACCGAGACCGCCCGCCTGGCCGACTACGTGCTGCCCGCGCCCACGCAGTACGAGAAGTACGAGGCGACGTTCTTCAACTTCGACTTCCCGCGCAACATCTTCCATCTGCGCCACCCGGTGGTGGACGCCCCCGAGGGCGTACTGCCGGAGCCGGAGATTCACGCGCGGCTGGTCGAGGCCGCGGGTGCCCTGGGCGAGGACGACTACGCCCCGCTGCGCGAGGCCGCGGCCAAGGGACGGCAGGCGTTCGCCGAGGCGTTCCTGGGAACGCTCGCCGAAAGGCCGGGCCTCATGAGGCTGGCGTCCGTGCTGCTGTACCGGACGCTCGGGCCGACGCTGCCGAACGGCGCCGCGTCCGCCGCCGCGCTGTGGGCACTGGCGCACAAATGCGCGCAGGACAATCCCGCCGGGGTGAAGCGCGCCGGATACGGCGAGGGCCTGGACGCGGGCGAACGGCTCTTCGACGCCATCGTGACGAACCCGCACGGTGTGGTCATCACCGACGACGAGCAGGACGAGACCTGGCGGCGTCTCGGCGGCCGGCGGATCCAGCTGCACGTTCCCGAACTCCTCTCCGAGGTCGCCGGGCTCGCCGCGCGCCCGCTCCCGGGGCCGGACGCAGGCTCGGACTGGCCGTTCGTCCTGTCGGCGGGCGAGCGCCGCGCGTTCACCGCCAACACCATCATCCGCGACCCCACCTGGCGCCGCCGCGATCCCGAGGGCACGCTGCGGATGAACGTGGTGGACGCGGAGCGGCTCGGCGTGGTCGCGGGCGACCGTGTCCGGCTGACGACGCGGCGCGGGAGCGCCGAGGTGATCGTGGAGCCGAACGACCGGATGCGTCCCGGTCACATCTCGCTGCCGAACGGCTTCGGCCTGTCGGTGCCAGGTCCGGACGGGGGCGACGGAGGCGGCGACGGCAGAGGCGGAGGCGGAGGTGACGGCGATGGTGCGCCGGTCGTCACCGGGGTCGCGCCGAACGAGCTGACCGCCGCCGAAGACAGGGACGAGTTCGCGGGCACGCCGTGGCACAAATACGTGCCCGCCCGTGTGTCACTCCTCTCGGACGTCCCCGCCTGAGCGCCCCGGACCGGAGCGGGAGTCCGCGGCGAAGCGGGGTAGCTCCTCGGCCGGCTCCCGCAGGCGTTCGGGGAACCCGGGCCCGAGCTCGGGCCTGACGTCGCCGTGCCTGAGCGGTTGGCGGCACTCCGAGCAGACGACCTCGGCGTGCGCGGTATGGCCGCAGGTCGTGTGACGGGTCAGGATGGGCGGACCGTCGTCCCCGGCCATCCACTTGTCGCCCCACCGCATCATCGCCATGAGCACGGGGAAGAAGTCGCGGCCCTTCTCGGTGAGGCGGTACTCGTGCCGGACGGGCCGCTCCTGGTAGGGCACCCGTTCGAGCATGCCCTCCTCAACGAGGCGGCCCAGGCGCTGCGTCAGGACGTTACGCCCGATCCCCAGGCTCTTGGCGAAGTCGTCGAAGCGGGTCACCCCATAGAACGCCTCGCGCAGGACCAGCGGGGTCCACCAGTCGCCGAGGACGTCCACGGTGCGGGCGACGGAGCAGGGCCAGCGGGAGAACGGCGTGCGCTTCACCCCGTTCATCCTAGTCAGTCGCTCTAGCGAACCGACTCGGTCAGTCGAGCTCGCTGCCCTGCTTCCACTTGCTCCACGGCATCTCCCAGAAGCCCCACCCGTTGTCCCACGCGAGATCGCGCCGCGTGCCGGTGACGACCACGACGTCGCCCGGCTGGACGGTGCGGTAGAACCACACCGCGTCCTTGGCGGGCTGGCGGACGCAACCGTGGCTGCAGTTGGCCTCGCCGAGGCAGTAGTACTCCCCGGCGGTCTGGTGGAGGTACTCGCCGCTGTTGGAGATCCGCACCGCGTAGTTGATCAGCAGGTCGTAGTAGCCCGGGTCGCCCTTCTTGCGGCCCGGAGAGATCATCCGCGTCGGGTTGTCCTTCTCCATCGCCAGGTGGACGCCGCTGGTGGTGGTGTATTCGAGCGTGCTGCCGTTGCCGCCGCTGACCGGGACCGTGCGCACCTTCTTGCCGTCGACCTTGACGGTCATCTTGTGCTTCTTGAGGTTGACGGTCGAGATTCGGGACGCCCCGATCTTGAACGTGCGGGTGAGGTCCTTCGTCCCGTACACCCCCTTCGACGCCCGGACGCCGGCCAGATGCGCGACGAGGGTGACCTTCTGGTGCGCGGGCCAGTAGGTCCTGGTGCGGTAGACGACCTGCTGGTCGCCGATCCACCGCCAGGCGCCCTCGACGGGCTTCTCGGCCTTGACCTCCAGCGCCTTCTCCACCTGGTCCTTATTGTGGACCTCGCGGTCGAAGTTCAGGATGATCGGCGTTCCGACGCCGTACTTCTTGCCCTGGTTGCCCTCCAGGATCCAGTCCAGCGAGGCCGTCACGGTCTCGTCCGGCTTGAGCGTCCTGAACTTGCTGCTCGCCTGGGCCGCGACGCCGTCGGCGTTCTTCGCGCTGGCCGACACCTCGTACGAGGCGCTCGGCGTGAGCGTCCACGTGGACTTCCACTCCGTGCGCGCGGCGTTGAACCGGCCCGGGACCTCCTTCGACCCCGACTTCACGCTGACGGTGTCGAGCTTGCCGCCCGCCGCCGTCACGGTGACGCCGCTGTCGGGCCGCGCCTTCTTGGTGTCGGACGCCGGGGTGATCGTCACCTTGGCCGGCGGCGCCTTGGCCGACCCGCCGCCCCCGCCGCCGGACCCGTCCGTACCGGACTGGCAGGCGGACACCGCGAGACCGGCGGCCAGCAGGAGTCCAAAGAACCGAGATCGCTTGCTCACAACCAACGTTCGCCATCCTGCTGACCGGCCCAGGGCATCGACCCGGGGGGATTCAAAATGAAAGAGCCTGCTCAGGTTTGATGGCAAGTTACCCGGTTTGGTTCGTGAGACTCCAGAATCAACGCACAATGGCCTTGAGGTAAACCCATACGCCGTCATGTCGGACGAACCGGCTCACTTCGTGCAGTTCGCCGGCCTGCCCGCCCTTGGCGGAGTACGAGGCGCGAAACTCCACCGTCCCCTTGGTGTGGAACGGCGTGCCCTCGGTCGTGTCGACGATGTCGAGGCGTTCCCACCGCAGTCCGGGTTCGAAGTCGATCGAGGGCGGCCGGGTCGCCGGATGCCAGCTCTCGATCAGGTACGCGGCGTCCTGGACGGCGAACGCGCTGAACCGCGAGCGCATGAGCTGTTCCGCCGTCGCGGCCCGTGCCTCCCCGCGATGCAGGCGCCCGCAGCACTCCCGGTAGGCGGCGGGGAGCCCGCACGGGCACGGAGCGGCGTCACGGCGTTTGGACATGCTTCTATTCTGGGTCAGGACGTCCCCGGACGAGCGGCGGGGGAGACGGATGGACGAGCTCCGCGACCGTGCTCCCGATCAGGGTCCCAGCCGTGCTCCCGGCCGGGTCCGTGAGATCGACGCTCTTCGCGGCCTGGCCCTCTGCGGCATCCTGCCGGTGAACATCGTCGCCATGACCGGCCTGCCCGTGCACGGCCCGCTGTACGAGACGGCGCTGCACCAGCGGTTCTTTCCGATCTTCGCGTTCCTCTTCGGGGTGGGCTTCGCGCTCTTCCTGCGTGCGGCGGCCGTCCGGACGAGCCATCCGAGGCTGGTGATGCTCGCCCGGCTCGGATTCCTGATCCCGATCGGCCTCGCCCACCAGATGGGGCAGCCCGGCGAGGTGCTGCTGCCGTACGCCATCGCCGGTGTCCTCGTGCTGTTGCCTGCCTCGTTCCTGCCGCGTTCTCTCGTGCTCGGAACGGGTGTCACCGCCACCGCCACCGCGCTGGCGTTCGCCGACGGCGGGATCGAGCTGATTCCCGGGCTCTTCCTGCTCGGGCTGGCCGCCGTCCGCTACGGCATTGCCGACGATCTCCAGCGGTGCCCCGCCGCCGTCTTCATGGTCAGCGCGGCTGTGGCCGTTCCGCTGAACGTCTGGCAGCTGGCAGCCGGGTCATCTCGGATCGCGGCCGTCGCGGGCGTGGTCACCGCGACGGCCTACGCGACGGGCCTGCTGCTGGTCCTGCGGACGCGCGCCGGGCGAGCGGTCAGCCACGTTCTGGAACCGCTCGGGCGAACGGCCCTGACCAACTACCTCACCGCGACCGTCATGATCCTCATCGCGGGCCGCGCCCTGCCGGTCGCGCCGCTCACGTTCGCGATCCTGCTGGTGCAGGTGACGGCGAGCCGGTGGTGGCTGGAGCGGTTCGCGTACGGACCGGCGGAGTGGGTGTGGCGGAGCCTCACCTGGTGGCGCCTCGGCCCGCTCACGAGGCGCGTGCGGACGGACGGAGATCGAAGAACATCTCCACACGCCGCCGGTAATACTCCACGTCGTCCTCGTCGTGCTCGGCGCCGCGCCGCCGGGCGAGCTCGAAGTAGGCGGCCTCGCGGCGCAGCCGATGCCGGATGAGCTGCGCCACCGTCACGTCGTCCATCGGCCCGGCCGTACCGCCGGCCCGGTGGTACTCGGCGACGAACTCCCGCCACTGCGCGGCCGCGCCCGAGTCCTCGTCCGACCACTCCAGCGCGGCCGACGCGACCTCCAGTTCGGGAGCGCCGACGATGGCCTCGTCCCAGTCGAGCACCGCCACCAGTTCCCCTCCGCGGGCGAGGGTGTTGCCCGTGTAGTAGTCGCCGTGCAGCGGATGGCGCGTGCGATTGCGGCGGTGGAAGCCCGCCAGCCAGCGGTCGAGCTCAGGGTCCGCGAGTTCCGGCACGTCCTGCGGCGCCTCACCGTAGAGCCCGGTCTCGACGAACGCGGCGACCGGGCGGGGCGGCGGCGCGTAGGAGGCGAGAGCCCGGTGAAGGCGGGCCAAGAGCCGCGCGCCCGCGAGCCGTACGGCGGGTTCGTCGGCGTCGGGCCACTCGCCTTCGACGTACGGCCAGAGCGAGAGCGGCCTGCCGTCCGCCCGTACGACCGTGGCGCCGTCCGCCGTACGGAGCGGAGCCACGGCCTCCGGCATGACCGACGCGGCATGGACGGCGATCGAGTGGCACCACTCCGCCTCGGCGGTATCGCGCCAAACCGGCCCGACCCGCACCACGACGTCAGCGATCCGGTACGCCGCGGACTCCTCGCCACCGAAAAGCCGTTCCGCCTCGCCGCCGAAGCCACGGCCCCATGCCTTCTCGATCGTGTCGCGCATGGACTCGGTCAGGGGCGTCTCGACGTAGGGCACTTGATCAACTTACCGGCGCCGCGCGGTCGTGGCCGGCGCGGGTCAGCCGTTGACCGGGAAGTTGCTCCGGAAGACGCCGAGCGGGTCACGGTCACGCTTGATCTCGCGGAGGCGGGACAGGGCGGCCGGGGAGAACGCGCTCGCGGCCTTCTCGCCCGCGGTCAGGAACGTGTACGGCTTGCGTCCGCTCGTGGCGGCCGTCAGCGCGGTCGCGATCTCGGCCTGCCGGCCGCGCGCGGCCGCGCCCCGTTCCGGGGTCGCGGCGATCCCGAGCATGTAGAGCAGGTACGGCTCGGTGATCCGGCCGCTGGCTCCCGCGTTCTCGTGCGGACGGGCCAGCGCGCCGCCCAGATGGCGGAGCTGGACGCTGAGCAGCGGGTCGATCGGCTCCTCCAGCAGGGTCGCCGCCACGTCGTCGGTCAGCTCGGTCAGCAGTTCGGCGCGGGAGCTTCCGGGAGACGGATCGGTCGGCTCGGCGGTGATCGAGCCGAGCTCGGCCACCGGCAGCACGCGGCGGCCGTCACTGAGAAGCCCTCCGATCTTGTCGAACGGGCCGAGCAGGCCGGCCGCGTCGGCGGCGTCGCCCAGGAAGGTGAAGTCCACGCCGGCCAGCGGGGGCGCGCCGGGGAACTGCAGCAGGTCGAACCAGACCGCGAGCTCGTCCGGCGCCGCCGCGGTCACCTCGCGGAAGGCCGCCAGCACCTCGGGGGCCTTCTCGCCGGGCCACGTCAGACGGCCGCCATACAGCCGCGGCGCCGGGAAGAGGTCGAACTCGATCGCGGTGACGATGGCGAAGTCCCCGCTGCCGCCGCGCAGCGCCCAGAACAGGTCGGGGTCGGAATCGGCGGTCACCCGCGCCCTGTCGCCGCCCGCGTCCACGATGTCGAACGCGCGGACGGCGTCGGCGGCGAAGCCGTGCCGGCGGCTGAACCAGCTGAGCCCGCCGCCCACCGTGTACCCCGTCACGCTCACCACGGGAGAGCTTCCGGCCAGCCCGGTCAGGCCGTGCGGGCTCGCGGCCTCCATCACCCGGCCCCATTTCACGCCGGCCCCCACCCGGGCGGTCCGCTCCGAAGGCCGGACGTCGAACTCGTCGAGGTGGCCGGTGCGCAGCAGGATCGTGCCCTCGACGTCGCCGGTGGCGCCGTGGCCGCTCGGCTGGGTCAGGACGGTCCGGCCGTTCAGCCGGGCGTGGCGGACGAGCGCGGCCACGTCGTCGGCGTCGGCGGCGTCCACGACGGCGTCCACGGGCTGGGCCACCGAAACGTTCCAGGGCCGGGTGGCCTGCTCGAAGCCCTCGTCGCCGGGTACCAGGACCCGGCCCTTGATCGTGCTGCGCAGCTCGGGTGCGACGTTCATGATTTTTCCCTCCGTGTCGATGGCCTCAGTCTCGGCCGGGCGGTCTGGGATCGAGCTGGGATCGGGCTGAGGTCCGAGCTGAGGTCCGAGCTGAGGTCCGGCTGAGGTCCGAGCTGAGCTCTGAGCTGCGGTCCGGGTCCATATGCTGTGGTTGTTCGATCAACGTGCATCGAGGTGGATATGTCAGCCGGCCTGTCGATCGGGCTCTTCGGCCCGTTGGAGGTCATCGACGGCTCGGGGACCCGCCTTGATCTCGGTACGCGCAAGCAGCGGGCCCTGGTGGCGATGCTCGCTCTGGAACCGGGCCGTGTGGTGTCGCTGGACCGGCTGGTCCAGGAGCTGTGGGCCGGGGAGCCGCCCGCCGGGGCCATCCGTACCCTCCAGGCCTACATCGCGCATCTGCGCAAGGTACTGGAGCCGGACCGCGCGCCCCGGACGCCACCCCGGACGCTGCTCACCCGCGAACCCGGTTACCTGCTGGCCGTCGCCCCAGGTCAGGTGGATCTCGAACGCTTCACCGCGTGGGCCGGGGAGGGGCGCCGGGCGCTGGCTCGGGGCGCGCACGCCGAGACGCTCCGGCTCCTGGACCGCGCCCTCGATCTCTGGCGCGGTGAGCCGCTGGGGGAGTTCGCCGACCAGGAGTTCGCCCAGCCGGTGATCACCAAGCTCACCGAGGTGCGGGCGGTCGCGCTGGAAGACCGACTGGAGGCCCGGCTCGCCCTCGGTGAGGCCGCGCCCGCCGTTCCGGAGCTCGAAGCCCTGGTCGAAGGACACCCCTATCGGGAACGCGCGTGGGCCCTGCTCGTCCTCGCCCTCTACCGCACGGGGCGCCAGGCCGACGCGCTGGCCGCGCTGCGCCGCGTCCGTACCCGGCTGGACGACGACCTCGGCTTGCAGCCGGGGCCGGAGCTGCGCCGGTTGGAGCAGGCCGTCTTCGACCAGTCGCCGGAGCTCGACGTCCCCGCCGTGCCGCGTCCGGCGATTCCGGAACGGTCCGCCGAGGAGCGGCCGGAGGAACGGAGAGCCGCGTCCGACGGGCTCATCGGCAGGGACGAGCAGCTTTCCCGGGCCGACGAACGGCTCGGCGACGTGCGGCGCGGACGCGGCGGGATGCTGTTGATCACGGGCGAGGCGGGGATCGGGAAGTCCAGGCTCGCCAGAGAGATCGCGGAGCAGGCGGTGGCCCGTGGGTTCCGGGTCGCCCGGGGCGGATGCGTGGACGGCACCGCTCCGGCGTTCTGGCCCTGGATCCAGGTGCTGCGCGACGCCGGCGCCGATCCCGCCCTGCTGTCGAACGAGGCGCCGAGGGAATCCGCCGACCCGGACGCGGCACTGTACGACCTGTACGAACGGGTCGTCGCGGCGCTGGCCGGGCGGCCCGGCGGCGAGGTGCCGCTGATGGTGGTCCTTGAGGATCTGCATTGGGCGGACGTGTCGTCGCTGCGCCTGCTCGCCTACGTGGCGGACGCGGTCGCCCGGCGGCCCGTGCTCATCGTGGCCACGCTGCGCGCGGAGCCCGGCGACCACCCGCAGGAGCTGCGCGCCGCCCTCGGCTCGCTGTCGCGGCTGGAGGGCACCGAGTACGTCGAGATGCCTCCGTTCGACGCCGCCGACGTGTCGGCCTACCTGCGGACGCGCCGGATCGCCGAGCAGCCGGGGCTCGTGGGCGTCCTGCTGGAACGGACCGGCGGCAACCCGTTCTACCTCGGTGAGGTGCTCCGGCTGCGCGAGAGCGAGCGCGGCCTGCCGGACGTGGTCCCGCAGGGCGCGCGCGAGGTGATCGAACGCAGGGTCGGCCAGCTCCCGGAGGAGACCCGGCGGATGTTGCGCGTCGCGGCGGTGGCCGGCGCCGAGGCCGACATCGATCTCCTTGAGGCGGTCACGGAGGCCACGGCCGAGGACGTGATGATGGCGCTCGAACCGGCGGTCGCGGCGGGCCTGCTCACCGAGCCCCCGGCCGGCTCGTTCGGGGACGCCGACTACCGGTTCAGCCATGGGCTGGTGCGCCAGGCCCTCTACTCGGGTCTGAGCCGGCTCGAACGTTCGCGGCTGCACCTGAAGGTCGGGGAGGCACTGGAGCCCGTCCTGCCCACGGCCGAATCGGCCACGCTGGCACGGCACTTCGGCCGGGCGGCGAAGGTCGGCGGCGCGGCCAAGGCGGTGGAGTACGCGTCGCGCGCCGCCCGCCACGCCACCGGGCAGCTCGCGTACACCGAAGCGATGGAGTTCTGGGAGCTGGCGCTGGCCTCGTTGCCCCCGGGCGCGGGTCCGGAACGGGCCCGGGTGCTGACCGAGCTTGGGAAGGCGCGCCGCGCGGTGGGCGACGCCGCGGGAGCCGGGCGGGAGCTGGACGAGGCGTTCGACCTGGCCCGGCACTGGGGCGACCAGGAGGCGCTGATCGGTGTCCTGACCGCGTTCAGCGCGCCGACGTTGTGGACGTGGCGGCCGTTCGGCGTGATCAGGCAGCCCGTCGTCGACGCGATCGAAGAGCTTCTGGCGCGTCCCCTGGACGACCGCGACCGCGCCGGGCTGCTCGGGGCGCTCGGCGTGGAGCTGTACTACGGCCCGCGCCGCGCCGAGGGCGAGGGCCACGCCGCCGAGGGCGTCGAGCTCGCCCGCAAGATCGGTGACCCGGCGCTGCGGGCGCAGACGCTCAACAATCTGATGCTCGCCGCGTTCGTCCCGGACGGCACCGCGACGATGCGCAGGGCGGCCGAGGAGATGGCGGCGCTGCCGGACGTTCCGCGGTCCACCGAGCTGATCGCGCGCATCTTCCTCATGTCGTGCCTGCTGCGGTCTGGTGACCTGGCCGGGTGGGACCGCGAGATGGCGCGATGCCACGCGTTGCTGGGCGACCGGCCGCGGCCCGAACTGGAGTCGATGGTGCGGATCGCCGAGACGGCGCGGGCCACGCTCGACGCACGGTGGGCGGACGCGCAGGCGCTGGTCGACGCCTACGTGACCCTGCGGTTCGGCTCGACGCCATGGGGTTCGCGGTTCCGGCCGCTGCTGGCCATCTACACGTGCAAGCGCGGCCAAGGCGCCGGACACGAGATGGCGGACGAGCTCGTGGCGGCCGCCGACGCGCCCGACCTGGTGCCGCTCCGGCCCGTCGCCGTCCTGGCCGCCGTCGAGGCGGGCCGCACCGGGCTCGCCCGCGAGCTGGTCGAACGCTGGGGCACCGAGGTCGCCGAGACCTGGATCGCCGACTTCCTGATCCCGGTCTGGGGCATGGTCGCCGCCCGCCTCGGCGTCCCCGACCCGCAGGCCCAGTACGACCGGCTGGCGCCGATGGCGGACGGGCTGATGATCGCCGGTATGGGTACCGCCGCCTGGGGATCGAACCGGCTGGTCCTCGCCGAGCTCGCCGCGAGCCTGGGCCGTACGGACCAGGCCATCGAGCACGCCGAGGCCGCCCTCGCCGCGCATCGGCGTCTCGGTCTCGCCCACTGGGAGCACCAGAGCGAGCAGCTCCTGAGAAGCCTGCGCACGGAGCACCGCGAACGCCCCTGAGCGGTCCGCCAGATTCAGTCGGCAGCCTGTCGTTGAATTTCAAGTATCTGTTTGTCTCTTGCGTTCTGTTGTTAACTTATCTAGCGTCTGTGACGCGTCTCACACATCTCCGGCATGACGGAGGTGTCCCACCCACCCCCCGCTTGCGGTCCGGACGCGTCGAGGCAGGCGGCCGATTTCCCCGAGAGGTCCGGGATGAGATCGAGGTACATCAGAACGCTGCTGGCCGTGGCGGTCGCCGTGGCCGGCCTGATCGGCCTGACGCCGGCACCGGCCGTGGCCGAGACCAACCTGGCGGCCGGGAGGGTCGTCTCCGCGAGCACCGCCAACGGCACCTACGCCGCGCGCAACGTCAACGACGGCAACCAGGGCAGCTATTGGGAGAGCGTGAACCACTCGTTCCCGCAGTGGATCCAGGTCGACCTGGGGGCGACGGTCGACACCAGCAAGGTGGTCCTCAAACTGCCGACGGACGGCTGGGGTGAGCGTACGCAGACCCTGGCCGTGCAGGGCAGCGTCGACGGCACCTCCTATACCGACCTCGTCGGCTCAGGTGGCAGGGTCTTCACGCCCTCGAAGCACAACACCGTGACGCTGACGTACGACACGAAGCAGACCCGGTACCTGCGGGTGACGATCACGGCGAACACCGGGTGGCCCGCGGCCCAGTTGTCGGAGTTCGAGGTCTACGGGCCGACAGAGGGAGACCAGACTCCGCCTACCGCGCCGGCCAACCTCGCCTATACCGAACCGGGCGCCGGACAGATCAGGCTGACCTGGGACGCGTCGTCCGATCAGGTGGGCGTGACCGGGTACGAGGTGTACGCCGACAACGTGCTGCGGGGGAGCGTAGGCGGCAACGTGCTGACGTACACCGACACCCAGCCCGTGAACGCGACCGTCTCGTACTACGTGAAGGCCAAGGACGCGGCGGGCAACCTGTCACCCAGCAGCAACACCGTCATCCGCCAAGGGCAAGCCGGTTCCAACCTCGCGGCCGGCAAACCCATCACGGCGTCGTCCACAATTTTCAACTTTCTGGCGGCAAATGCCAACGACAACAACCTGGCGACGTACTGGGAGTCGGCGGCCGGCGGCTATCCGGCCGACCTGACCGTCAGCCTCGGCGGCAGGGCGTCCCTGACGTCCGTCGCGGTCAAGCTGAATCCTGACTCCGCCTGGGCCGCCCGTACCCAGAACATCGAAGTCCTGGGGCGCACCAGCGCGAGCGGAACGTTCACAACGCTGAAGGCCGCGCAGACCTACACGTTCAACCCGGCCACCAACGGCAACAGCGTCTCGATTCCCGTGTCCGGCACCGCCGCCGAGGTCAGGCTGCGGATCACCGCCAACAGCGGCGCCACGGGCGCGCAGGCGGCCGAGTTCCAGGTCATCGGCAGCCCGGCGCCGAGTCCGGATCTCGGGCTCACCGACGTCTCGTGGACGCCGTCCGCGCCCGTCGAGACCGACACGATCACGCTGCGCGCGACGGTGCGCAACAACGGCACCGCCGCCGCCGACGCGAGCACCACCGAGTTCCTGATCGGCGGCCAGAAGGTCGCGTCGGCCGCCGCGCCGGAGCTGGCGGCGGGCGCGTCCACGCAGGTCACCGCTTCGATCGGGACCAGGAACGCCGGTTCGTACACGGTCGGCGCCAAGGCGGACGCGGGCGACGACAACATCGAGCCGAACGAGACCGACAACGCCGCGGACGCGCCGTCTCCGCTGGTCGTCAAGCCGGTGCCGAGCTCCGACGTGGTCGCCTCGGCCGTCACCTGGAGCCCGGGCAACCCTTCGGCGGGCAACACCGTGACCTTCACGGTGACGGTCAAGAACGAGGGGACCGTGGCCACGGCGGGCGGCTCCCACGGCGTCACGCTGGCGCTGCTGGACGGGAACGGCGCCGTCGTCAAATCCCTGAGCGGCTCGTACAGCGGCGTGCTCGCCCCCGGGCAGTCGGCCGCCCCGCTCGAACTCGGCGGCTGGACGGCGGTCAACGGCCGCTACTCCGTACGGGTCGTCCTCGCCGACGACGCGAACGAACTCCCGGTCAAACGCGCCAACAACACCAGCACCCGGCCCTTCCACGTGGGACGCGGCGCGAACATGCCCTACGACCACTACGAGGCCGAGGACGCGGCCCTCAGCGGCGGCGCCCAGCTCGCCGGACCCTCCATCGCCGTCGGCACCGTCGCGGGCGAGGCGTCGGGCCGGCGCGCGGTCACGTTGAACACCACGGGCGCCGGTGTCGAGTTCACCACCAAGGCCAGCACCAACACGCTGGTCACGCGCTTCTCCATCCCGGACGCGCCGGGCGGCGGCGGCATCACCGCCACGCTGAACGTCTACGTGGACGGCACGTTCCTCAAACCGATCACGTTGTCGTCGCGGCACGCGTGGTTGTACGGCGACGAGGCCAATCCCGGCAACAGTCCCGTTCCAGGCAAGGCCCGGCACATCTACGACGAGGCCAACCTGCTGCTCGGCACCACGGTCAAGGCGGGAAGCAAGATCAAGCTGCAGAAGGACGCGGCCAACACCAGCACGTACGCCATCGATTTCGTCAACACCGAGCAGGTCGCCGAGAAGCCGAACCCCGACCCAGCCAAGTACGCGGTGCCCGCCGGTCTCGGCCATCAGGACGTGCAGAACGCCCTGGACAAGGCACGCCAGGACCCCGGCCTCGTCGGGGTCTACCTGCCCGCAGGCGACTACCAGACCTCGGGCAAGTTCCAGGTCTACGGCAAGGCAATCAAGATCATCGGAGCGGGAGTGTGGTTCACGCGGTTCCACGCCCCGGCCGCGCAGGACAACACCGATGTCGGCTTCCGGGCCGACAACACCGCGAAGGGCTCGACGTTCGCGCACTTCGCCTACTTCGGCAACTACACCTCGCGCATCGATGGCCCCGGCAAGGTCTTCGACTTCCAGAACGTCTCCGACATGGTGATCGACGACATCTGGGCCGAGCACATGGTCTGCCTGTACTGGGGTGCCAACACCGATCGCATGACCATCAAGAACGCCCGTATCCGCGACATGTTCGCCGACGGCCTCAACATGACGAACGGCAGTACGGACAACGTCGTCAGCAACAGCGAGGCCAGGTCGACCGGCGACGACAGCTTCGCCCTGTTCTCGGCGATCGACGCGGGCGGCTCGGACATGAAGGGGAACGTCTACGAGAACCTCACCGCGATCCTGCCGTGGCGGGCCGCCGGGGTCGCCGTCTACGGCGGCTACGACAACGTCTTCCGCAACATCCACATCGCCGACACGCTGGTCTACTCGGGCATCACGATCAGCTCGCTGGACTTCGGCTATCCGATGAACGGCTTCGGGTTCGAGCCCAAGACCAGGTTCGAGAACATCTCGATCATCCGCGCGGGCGGGCACTTCTGGGGCGACCAGACGTTCCCGGGGATCTGGCTCTTCTCGGCGTCGAAGGTCTTCCAGGGCATCCGAATCTCCGACGTCGACATCGTCGATCCGTCGTACAGCGGCATCATGTTCCAGACGAACTATGTCGGCGGGCGGCCCCAGAACCCGGTCACCGACACCGTTCTCACCAACATCTCGATCAGTGGTGCGCGTCGCAGCGGCGACGCCTGGAACGACAAGTCCGGCTTCGGTATCTGGGTGAACGAGCTGCCCGAGCCTGGCCAGGGGCCTGCGGTGGGCGCCGCCACGTTCACCGATCTCCGGCTGAGCGGCAACTACCAGGACGTCAAGAACACGACCACCACGTTCACCATCACCCGCAATCCATGACGCGTAGTCCGCGACAACGGCCGCGACAACGGCCGCGATGACGGCAACGGGCGGCGGCTGCCCCATTCAGGCCGCCGCCCGCTGCCGTTTCTGACCGGCCACCTCTGCAGCGGTGACCGTCCGTGCCCGACCCTGCCAGTGGTCGGGACGTTCAGCCGGCGTTGGCCTCGGGTATTCCGTAACGTTCCTGGTCGGAGTGGCGCGGCGGCTCGGGGCCGTCGCGTCCGAGGCGGAGCATCCGCGAGACGCGGATGGTGTGGAACCGGCGGCCCAGCACGCTGAAGTCGTGCCCGTTCGTCGCCTTGATCTGCTCGGCGGCGTGCCTCCACTCGGCGAGCTCGGCGTCGGTGGCCGGATCGCCCTGGAACTCGCGCAGCCCCGGCAGCAGGTCGGTGAAGTAACCGGCGAGATGGTCGCGCGCCTCTCGCGGATCGTTTCCGCCGGTGATGGGCTTGGCCTTGGTGCCGGCGATCTCCAGCACCGTGAACGTGGGCGGCAGCAGCACCACCCCGGCGTACGCACGGATCGCCTGGCGCGCCTCGGCCATGAACTCGTCCGACACGTCGCCGGGCCTCGGGATGTAGCCGACGAGGTTGAGCCGCAGCTGAGCCTCCCACTGCCCGGCCGGCGCACGAGGATCGATCAGATGGTCGCGCAGCTGCGCGTCGGTCTCGGGACAGTCGGAGTCGGTGACGCGGGGCGGCTCCATCACGCCCTGGTTGATCAGCGTGAACTTCTCGATCCGGATGATCCGGTAACGATGTTCGCCGAGCTCCCACTCGTCCATGGACGACGGCTCGCCCTCCGGCGGATCCAGCCGGTCGGCGGCGGCCCGCATCGCCCGGACGACCCCGGGGTCCTTCTGCCACTCGACCTTCGTCCGCAGGTGGCGGGCCAGGTCGTACCGCGCCCCCGACGGATCGCACGCGCCGGTGCAGCCGATGCGCCACTGCGTTCCGGTCTGGATCGCGAACCCGAAGTCCGGCGATCCGGCCGGGATCAGCTTGGGAAACCTGCGGATGCGTTCGCCGGTCTCCTCGTCCCGCACCGCCGCCACCGGATCGAGGTCGGCGACCAGATTGATGTGGTCGTACCCGGGCATCAACGGGAAGGGCATGTGCCCATCCTGGCCATTGACGCCTTCGTCACGCATGGTATTCGGCTGATTTCGCGATTGCGGCCTGCCGAATGCGGCGCGCGAGTCCGGTCACATTCTCAGGCGCGGGCCCTCCGCGCGAGGGTGTCACCGGTCCCTGCGCGGAGGGCCGCGTTCCCCACAGCTGGCGGCCCGCAGCACCCGCCGAATGAGGTCAACTGCTGGTCTGCGACTCCTTCTCGGGCTTCTTCTCCGCCTTCTTGGCGGTGGTCCTCGCCCGGCCGGACGCGTTGCCGGACTCGCGGGCCGACTCCTTGTCGTAGGTCTCCTCGTACTGGTCGGAGCCCTCCTGCCGCGCCTTCTCCTCGGCGGCGAGGCCCTCCTCGTGCGTCATGACGACCTCGCTGTCACGGATCTCGCCGCGCCAGCCCTCCAGGTCGTCGGCGTTCAGCAGGCTCCGGGTCATCACGTGCCGGCGGAAGTTCTTGAGCTCCAGCCGGGCCCGGCGGCCCTGGGCTCGCCAGAGGTTGCCGGTGCGCTCGACGAGGCCCTTCGGCTGGTATTCGAGAACGAGCAGCACGCGCGTGAGGTTCGGGGCGATCCGGTGGAACGTCACCGCTCCGTCCACGTGGCCCTTGCGGGCCTTGGACCGCCAGACGATGCGCCTGTCCGGCAGCTGCTCGATGATGGTGGACTCCCAGGTCCGGCTGGACCAGAAGATCTTGGCCTTCCAGGCGAGCTTCTCGTCGGCGGACTGCTCGACGCTGACGACCTTCTTCATGAACGTGGGGAAGTCCTGGAACCGCGTCCACTGGTCGTACACCACCCGCCGGGGCGCGCCGATGTCGATCTCCTCGACGATGTTGATGGCCTTGACCTTCTTGCCGCCGCTGCCCTCGCCGCCGCCATCGCCGCCGCCATCGCGGCCGCCGCGCTTGAGCATCGTGGCGAGGGTGCCCTTCTTCTCGTCGCCGTTGCCCTGCTCCGGCTGGTCGCTCGACTGCTTCGAGCTCTTCGCGGCCTCGACGCCGGACGACTCGGGCGCGGAGGAGGAGTTCTCGTCCGGCGACGAGTCGCGTCGCTCCTTCAGGCGGCCGGCGGCCCGGGTGGCTGCCACGGCAGCGCCGATGCCGACCAGCGCGCCGCCTGCCGCACCGGTGGCACGGCCGCCCGGCAGGTTCTTCTTGCCGCGGCCGCTCGGCAGGCTCTTGAGCGCACCGGTGGGCAGTTTCTTGGTGATGCGGCTCAGGGTCGACTGCTTCCGGCCTGGCAGCCGCTTCGCGATGTCTCCCACGGGGAGTTTCATGGTGCTTGTACCTCCGCCTCTCTCGGCGTCATGAAGTGTTGGGGGCGGACGTGACGACCTGGCTGTCGCGGATCTCGCCGCGCCAGCCGTGGATTTCTCCGGGGCGTGACAGGGCTTCGGTCATCACGTGCCGTCTGAAGTGCTTGAGTTCGAGGCGCGCACGGCGGCCCTGGGCTCGCCAGAGGTTGCCGGTGCGCTCGACGAGCCCTTTGGGGTGGTAGTCGAGGACGAGCAGGACGCGCGTCATGTCCGGGGACAGTTCGTGGAAGCTCACCGTGCCGTCGACGTGCCCCTTGGACGCCGTGGACCGCCAGACGATGTGCTCGTCGGGCAGCTGCTCGACGATGGTGGACTCCCAGGTCCGGCTGGACCAGAAGATCTTGGCCTTCCAGCTGAGCTTCTCGTCGGCGGGCTGGTCGACGCTGACGACCTTCTTCATGAACGCCGGGAAGTCCCCGAACCGCGTCCACTGGTCGTACACCAGCCGTCGCGGCGCCCCGATGTCGACGTGCTCGACGATGCTGGTGACCCTGGCCTTCCCGCGACGGCCGAAGAGGCGACCGAAGAGGCGGCCGAAGACGCCGGCGAGCACGGCCTTGACGGCCGCCCACCCGGCGCTCAGCACCGCACGAAGGGGCGACTTTCCCTCCGCGAGCGCCCGGGCGCCCGCGAGGGCACCCTTGACCAGCGGGCCGCCGGTCTCCGCCTTGGCGGTGAGCCGGCGCACCACCTGGTCGAGCTTCGCCTCGTACCGGGCGGCGAGGGCGCCGAGCAGGCGTCCGCGCAGCCGCCGCACGGCCGTCCGGGCGGTCAGGTAACCCGTGGCGCCGACGACCACGCCGGTTCTGAAATTCATCGCTTCGTCACCTCGTCGTAGGCCGTGGTCGTAGCGCGAGTTACCCGAACAAACAGGGACAAAACGAAAGGCCGAACCCGGCCACGCCCGCGCGACCGCCCGATCGTGCCGCTCGTCTCATACGGCCCGCGTTGTCGCCGCTCGCCTGGTGACCGCACGTGTCGTTCCGCTCGTGTTTTGTCACATGGTGAGTCAGCCGACCCTTGCATCTGGGGGGAGATGTCCGATGCTGGAATCGGGCTGGAGGAGGGGCGATGAAAAACGAGGATGTGGAGGTGCTCACCGGCGGGCATTCCCATCCCGGGCAGTTGATCAGAATAGGCGACAGGGTTCATCGCCCAATGGGTCCTTACTCGCCCTCGGTCCACGGATATCTGCGGCATTTGGAGCGCGCGGGATTCGAGGGTTCGCCGCGCGTTCACGGGACGGACGCGCAGGGGCGGGAAATCCTCGATTTCGTCCGCGGGGACGTGCCCTGCCCGCCCTTGCCCGCCTGGGTGGCGACGGGCCGCACGCTGGCGAGCGTCGCCAGGTTGCTGCGGCGCCTGCACGACGCCGCGGCCTCCTATCGGGCCCCCGCGGACGCCGTGTGGCACCAGCCAGTGCCGCCGCGCGAATGGGCCGGAACGGTGGTCTGCCACAACGATCTCGTTCCCGACAACGTGGTCTGCCGGAATGGCCTGGCCGTCGCCTTGATCGACTTTGATCTGTGCGCGCCGGTGGACCCTTTGTGGGATGTCGCGGTCGCCATTCGGCACTGGCTCCCGGTGCGCGACGAGTGCGATCTGGAACGCATCCACGCCGGGATTCGTCCAGGCCCCAGATTGGCCCTTTTCTGTGACGAGTACGGCTTGCCCGTAACAGACCGCGTACGGTTGCTCGACGCGGTCATGGATTGCTGTGTCTATGCCTACGACTTTGTACGGGCCAAGGCCGCCGAGGGACATCCCGCATGGGTCAGGGCGATGGCCGAAGGCCGATGCGAACGGCATCTTCGTTCCGTCCGATGGCTCCGGCGCCATCGCGGCGAACTGCAAGCCTGGCTGGTGTGAGGCATGGTCGGCAATGGAGGCCGTCTCGGGGGCCGTTCGCCGCTTCTGTGGGCGGGAGCCGCCGCGACCACGATGTTCACGGCGGCGGCCGCGGGCTGGGGCTCGATCGCCGGCATCGGCGCGTTCCAGCTGGGCTCCGCGGGCGTCGCCTCCATGATCGCGGCGCTCCTCGCCTACCGGGAGGCGAGCAACCGGAACGAGGCGGCGGCCTCCGTACCGCCCGCCGTTCGCCCGGAGGGCCTGCCGGGTGACATCGCCGACTTCACCGGCCGCGGGTTCGAGGTCCAGCAGCTGGTCGACCTGTTCTCACGGGCGCCCGAGCACAACGCCCGGGCCGTGGTCATCTCCGCGCTGTCCGGCAAGGGCGGGGTCGGCAAGACGCGTCTTGCCGTCCATGTGGCGCACCTGCTCAAGCGCGGCTATCCCGATGGCCAGCTGTACGTGAACCTGCGCGGCGCCGAAGCGGAGGCGCTCGACGCCACGACCGTGCTGAGCGAGTTCCTCGTCGAGCTGGGAGTGCCGCATTCGGCGATCCCGGAGGGTGTCGACGCCCGTTCGCGACGGTACCGGGCCGCGGTGGCGGACCGGCGGATGCTCATCGTGCTGGACAACGCGCGCGACGAGGCCCAGGTGCGGCCGCTGCTCCCCGGCAGCGCGTCGTGCGCCGTTCTGATCACGAGCCGCTCGCGCCTGGCCGGGCTGGAGAGCACGACGCTGATGGCCCTCGACGTCCTGGACGAGGAGGACGCGCTGAGCCTGCTGGCGTCCACGGCCGGGCCCGGACGCGTCGCGGCCGAGCCCGCCGAGGCGCGGCTCATCGTCGGCCTGTGCGGCATGCTGCCGCTGGCGGTACGGGTCGTCGGAGCCCAGCTCGCGGGCCGTCCCAGCCAGAGCCTGCGCTGGTCGGTGGAGCGGCTGGCCGACGAACGGACGCGGCTGCGGCGGCTGCGGGCCGGGGACATCGAAGTCCGCGCCAGCCTTGCGCTGAGCTATCCGCGGCAGGCCGCGCCGGTGCGGCAGGCGTTCCGGCTGCTGGGGCTCCTCAAGTCCGCCGACATCCCGGCCTGGGGACTGGCCGCGCTCGCCGACCTCACGCCGGCCGAGGCGGAGGACCGCTGCGAGGCCCTGATCGACGCGGGCCTGCTCGACCCGCCTCACGTGGACGCGGCCGGGCAGCTGCGCTACCGGATGCACGACCTGCTGCGCCTGCTCGCCCAGGAACTGGCCGAGTCCGAGGAGCCGGACCACCCCGCGTTCGTGCTCCGCCTGCTCGGCACGGAGCTGAACGCGGCGCGGCACGCGGCCGAGCTGCTCGACCACGACGTGACTCCCGTGGACGCGGCGGCGCGGGCACAGCTCCTGCGGGTGGGCGTGGCCCAGCCGATCGCCGCCGACCCCTGCCTGTGGCTCCAGATCGAGGCGGCGAACCTCGTGCTCGGGATCGAACAGGCGCATCAGGACGGGCAGTGGGAGCTGGCGTGCGAGCTCGCCGTCGCGCTGACCGACTTCTTCGACACCGAGTCGCGGTGGGAGGAGTGGGAGGCCAGCCACGTGCTCGCCCTGTCGGCCGCCCGCCTGCTGGCCGATCCGGCCCGCGAGGCCGACCTGCTCTGGCGGCTCGGCCGCCGCTACCGGCACGGCCAGCCCGCCGACGCCCTGGCCGCCTACCGCGACGCGGTCGCGGTCCACCGGCGGCTCGGCGACAGAAGCGGCGAGGGCAGGGTCCTGCTCGAAGCCGGCGTGGTGCACCGCGAACAGGGCGACCTCGCCGAGGCCAGGCACGCCTACGCCGAGTGCATCACGATCTTCACCGAGCTCGGCGACCGGCGGTACAAGGCGTACGCGCTGCGCCGGCTGGCGTTCGTCGAGACGGACCAGGCGGAGATCGCCGGCGCGATCGGCCACTTCCAGGAGTGCATCCCGATCCTGGAGGAGCTCGGTGACGTCCGCTGGCTCGGCCGTACTCTGCGCGGCCTGTCGATCGCCCAGCGTGGCGAGGGTTACGCGCTGCTCGACCTCGGCGGGATCCAGGCCGAGCAGGAACGGTACGAGGAGGCGTCGGAATGCCTCCAGCGGTGCATCGCCCACTTCCACACCCTGGGCGACGACCGTGGACGCGCGTACGCGCTGCTCGACCTGAGCAGCCTGGACGGCAGGTGCGGCCGTTTCGCCGAGGCGGTCTCCGAAGCAGAGCGAGGGCTGGCGCTGTGCGAGACCGTCCGGGATCGGCGTGGCACCACCTGGGCGGCCCTGTGCCTTGCCGACCTGGCCCGCGAGCAAGGCGAGCTGGCCACGGCCATGAGCCGGTACGAGGCGTGCCGCGACGGTTTCGAAGCGCTCGGAGACCACGTCGGGCTGGCCCAGCTCATGCTGCGGCGCGGCATCGCCGAAATGCGGCTCGGGCAGAACGAGACGGGCGGCGAGTCCTGGAGCGAGGCCGTCCGGCTGTTCTCGGCCGCCGGGATGCCGCAGGCCGCGCAGCTCGAACGCTGGCTCGCGACCCCGCCCCCCGCCGCCCGCATGCGCGACGGAATCGGGCGACTGCACTATCCCCTCGGCTCTCTCGGCGAATCCCCTCCCGGCAGGTAACGTCGCACAAGACGGCCCACCGCACGAGGAGCTGGCCATGCCTCTGCCGACCATCGCGTTCTCCTCCTGGGCCTTTCCGGGCGAACCCGTCGACCGCGGCATCGACCACGCGCTTCGGCACGGCTTCCGCGCACTGGAGATCGCGCTCCTGGACCCCGCGCTCTTCGACGGCCTGCTGCCCTCGGACGACCAGGCCCGCGCCGTCGCGGCCCGGACCGCGGACCTGCGCCTCTCCGTGCACGCGCCCATCGACCAGATCTGCCTGGCCGACCCCGACCCCGAGATCCGCGCGGCCTCCGCAGACTGCCTGCGCCGTACGATCGCCGCCGCGCACCACATGGGCGCTCGGGTCGTCGTCTTCCACCTCATCCGCGGTACGCGCGACGAGCTGCCCCTGTCGGCCGACGAGTCCGGCCGGGCCTTCGCGGCCGACCTCATCCGTCCCCTGGGCGAGGAGGCCGCCGCGGCGGGCGTCACCCTGGCCGTCGAGAACATCGGCATCAGCTCGCGCGCCGCCGACCGCGACTACACCGGCCTCTGCGACCTGGTGGACACGATCGGGCTGGACAACGTCGGCATCGCCCTGGACATCGGCCATGCCCACGTTCACGACCACAACGGGGGAGGGCTGGCCGCAGCCGCCGGGCTCTTCGGCTCGCGCGTCTGCCACTACCACGTTCACGACAACGACGGCACAGCTGACCAGCATCTTCGTGTAGGCGGCGGCACAGTCGACTACGCGCCGCTGCTGGACCGCTGGCAGACCGACTTCTCGGGCATCCTCGCCATGGAGATCTTCCCGTTCGTGGAAACGGACCTGAAGGAAGCCATCTCCGCCAGCCAGTCCGCGCTCACCGAGCTGCTTACCGGTCCGGTGGGCAGACCGACGGTCGGCTAGCGCCGTCTGCGCCGGGGCGGGTTGCGGCAGGCGTTCAGTAGGGCCTGCACCTGTACGGTCGGCTCGGCCGTAGGGCCCAGCCGCGTCTCCAGGCTGTAGCGTCCGCCCAGCACACGCCCTCCGTACACCACCGCTCCCTCCACGCCAGGATCAACCCAGCGCACCCAGGGAGAGAGAAGCACACACGTGAAGCCTGGAGGGGCTCCGGAGCGGCCTCCGGAGCCCCTCGACATCGGCGCGCGGGCTTGGAGGCGGACCCGCGCGCCGTGGCCGTCAGGACCCGGCTCCGGGCAGGACCGGGACCAGGACCTGTCCGGGTCAGGGGATGCGCAGGATGAAGTCGAACGTCGCGCTGCGCCCGCCCGGGACGGTCTGCACGTCCATCACCAGGGTCGGGTCGAAGATCGTGTCCGTCTGGTTCCGCGGCTCGTTCGGGAAGTAGAGCTGCGTGGTGAGCACGGGCCGGTTCGGGGCCTGCACCTTGACGTGGATGTGGCGGGTGCGGCCCGGGTACAGGCCGGGCACGATCGTCGTCAGCGTGAAACGGCCGCTGGCGTCGGTGTACTGGTGACCGCGGAACCGGTAGCCGGCGTTGTCGTACCGGCCGTACGCGTCCGCCTGCCAGAAGTCCAGCAGCGCCCTGTTAACGGGAACGCAGGACATCGTGTAGACGATGCCCGTGACCGTCAGACGGGTGCCCTGGGTCGTAGGCGTGATCAGCGACGTGCGCTGCGGCGAGTTGGGCTTGAAGTACGGGCCCTGGGTCTGGGGGCGGGTGGGCTCGTCTCCGTCGTCGCACGTGGCGGTCGGCACCAGCAGGGGCTGGCCGGGCTTGGCGGCGGCCGGCGCCGCGTTCGCGGCGTCCAGCGCGGTGGGCAGGGCCAGTGCGCCGAGCCCCACCGCCATGATGAAGTTCTTCCGGCTGAGATCGCGGTCGGGCTGCTCTGTGTCGGACATGGGACTTCCTTCCTCGGCCGCAGGGCCGAAAGAGGGGCGGGGAGTGGACCCGTGTCCGGTATATCCCGGTGTTCACGCGAGGGGCTTGGCCTCCCGTGCCGCCCTCTTGTCGTTCCCTGCCGAAGACCCGCGCCGAGTGTCGTACCGACATGCGTGTTGACTCGGTTGACCTCCCGGACCAACCTTGCCATGGGGGGCGCGAAGGAGCGCCATGGCAACGCACGCCCGTACGACACCGCAGGTCAGCACGGTAACGGAGGTTGACACCGGGACGCCCGCCGGTGCGGCGACGCACATCAGCACGGCCGGACGGCCCGCCGGAGACCAGGCCGAGTACTGGCAGCACGTCGTGTCCGCGGCGTTCGGACCCCTGCATCTGCGCCCGCCGCGGCCCAAGGGGTTCGCGGCCCGGCTCGTTGGGCGCACGCTGGGGCCGGTGCGCGCCGGGGAGGTGCGCGCCCCTGCGCACGCGGTGCAGCGCAGCGCCCGCCAAGCGACCGCCGAGCCACGCGAGTGGTACAAGGTCGGCCTGATGCTGAGCGGGTCGTGCCTGCTGCGCCAGAACGAGCGCACGATGCTCGTCCGTCCGGGCGACTTCGTGCTCTACGACCTGAGCCGCCCGGTGGAGATCTCCTTCGTGGCGCACCACATCTTCACGGTCATGATCCCGCACCGGGCGATCCCGCTGCCGGTGGACCGGGTGTCCGAGCTGACCGCGATGCCCCTGACCGAGCAGACGCGGACGGGTCCGCTGCTGGCCTCCTTCCTGGCGTCCCTGGCGCAGGACGGCGGCACCGTCGAAGGCCCGCACTCCCATCACCTCGGCGAGGCGATCGTGGAGCTGATGACCGCCGCGCTGAGCGAACGGCTGGGCGCCCCCCTCGGCCCCGGTCCGGACGCCGATCTCTTCCAGGTCATCCAGGAATGGATCGACGACAACCTGCATCTGACGGACCTGTCACCTGCCGACATCGCCCGTGCCCACCATCTGTCGGTGCGCCAGCTCTACCGCGTCTTCCAGGGCAAGGGCACCACCGTCGCGCGCTACGTCCGCAAGCGAAGGCTGGAGCACTGCCGCCGCGATCTGCGCGACCCGTTCAAGGCGACCCAGCGGATCAGTGCCGTCGCCGCACGCTGGGGTTTCCCGGACGCGGCGGCGTTCAGCCGGGCCTTCCGTACCGCCTACGGGGTGAGCCCGAGCGCCTACCGGACCGCCGCCACCGGCATCACCCGCCCCGACTGATCTTGAGTGGACCACCGGCATCATCCGCCCGGGGCGATCGTGAGTGGGCCACTGATCCCGGTGAGGTTTGATCATGAGTTCGGTGTGCGGGAGGGCGGAACGGCGTACGCTGTGGAGCCGGAGTCAGTGCGGGGCGGCTGGTGAGGAGAAACGGTGGCAGGCGAACGGCCGCGACCGAGCGAGTTCGACCCGAGCGTTCCCAATATCGCCCGGATGTACGACTACTACCTCGGCGGTAAGGATCACTACGAGGTCGATCGGGTGCGTGCCGAGCAGGCGATCGCGGCCGATCCCACGCTGCTGACGCTGATCAAGGAGAACCGGGCCTTCCTCCGGCGCGCGGTGCGGTATCTGGCCGAGCAGGGCATCGACCAGTTCCTCGACATCGGCACGGGCCTGCCCACCCAGCAGAACGTGCACCAGATCGCGCACTCGGTGAATCCCGATGCCCGCGTGGTCTACGTCGACTACGACGAGCAGGTGGTCACGCACGGGCGGGCACTGCTCGCCGGGTCGGCGGAGACCAGGATGGTCCAGGCCGACCTGCGCCGTCCCCGGGAGATCCTCGACCACCCCGACGTCCAGCGGACGATCGACTTCGGCAGGCCGGTGGCGGTGCTGCTCGTGGCCACCCTCCATTTCGTGTCCGACGAGGACGACCCGTCCGGCATCATGGCCGAGCTGCGCGGCGCGCTGGCGCCGGGCAGCCACCTGGCCCTGACGCACGCCTCGGCCGACGGCGTTCCCGACGTGGTCGCCAAGGTCGTCGAGGTCTACAAGAAGACCTCCGCTCCCGGCACGCCGCGTACCCGGGAGCAGGTGACGGGCCTGTTCGGCGACTTCGAACTCCTGGAGCCCGGCCTGGTGTGGGCGCCGCTCTGGCGCCCGGAACGTCCGGTGAGCATGGAGGAGGCCGTCCGGGTCTGGTTCTACGCGGGCGTCGGCCGCAAGCCCTGAGGTATTGGCACGGAGCCTCGGATCAGTGATCGTTAGTGGATCACCGGGCGAGGGGAGGGCCTCATGGGTTCGATGACGGTCGGGGCGGCGCTTGAGGACGCGGCGAAGCGGGACAAGGCGTTCCTGTACGACGGCGACGACACCGTCACCTACGGCGAGTTCGACGAGCTGACCGACCGGGTCGCCGGCGGGCTGCTGGCACGCGGCGTCCGGCGGGGCGACCGCATCGGGCTGCTCGGCCTCAACACGCCGCAGTGGCTGGCCGCCTTCTTCGGCGCGGCCCGGATCGGCGCCGTCGTCGTGCCGCTCAACGTGCGCTATCGGGAGCGTGAACTGTCCCACATGCTGGGGCAGAGCGGCGCCCGGGTGGTCATCAGCATCGGCTCCACCCCCGACTTCGACTTCGCGGCGTTCTTCGAGGAGTCACGGCTGGAGGGCGTGAACGATTACGTGTTCTTCGGCGATGGCGGGGCGGGTCGTGGCGCGTCCGACTCGTCTCGTTCGTTCGACGAGCTGACCGCGACCCCGGCCGACCCGGTGGCGCTGGCGGAGGCACGCCTGGCCGTCGACCCGGCCGACCCGCTCGTGATCCTCTACACCTCCGGAACGACCGGACGGCCGAAGGGCGCGATGCTCACGCACCGCGGCATCCTGGCCTCGGCGTCGGCGCAGGCGGACCATCTGGCGATGGACGACGGCGACGTACTGCTCGGGCACCTGCCGTTCAACCACGTCGGCGGCATCACCTGCACCATCATGGCCGCGCTGGTCAGCGGCGGGTCGGTGGCGCTGCTGCCGGCGTTCGGCCCGGACGCCGCGCTGCGCGCCATCGAGCGCCACCGGGTGACCTTCCTCGGCGCGGTGCCGACGATGTACGTGCTGATGCTCGGCCACAAGGACTTCGCCGACCACGACGTCTCGTCGGTACGGCTGTGCACGGCGGGCGGTTCCAACGTGGAGCCGGCGCTGGCCGAGGCGATCCGGCGGGGCTTCCCGGGGGCGCCGCTGTACGGGTTGTACGGACTGTCGGAGTCCTCTGGAGCGTGCGTGCTGTCGAGGGTGGACGACGACCCGGAGACGGTGTCCCGCACGCTCGGCGTGATGATCGGAGACTTCGAGGCGCGAGTGACCGGGCCGGACGGAGGCGTCCTGCCACCGGGCGAGATCGGCGAGCTCCAGATCCGCGGCGGCTGTGTCGCGGCCGGCTACTGGGAGATGCCGAAGGAGACCGCCGAGGTCTTCCTGCCGGACGGCTGGCTGGCCACCGGCGACATGGTCACGATGGAGCCCGACGGGCACCTGGTGCTGCGCGGCCGCAAGAAGGAGATGTACATCCAGGGCGGCTTCAACGTCTACCCGGTCGAGATCGAGAACGTGCTGGCCACGCATCCGAAGGTCGCCATGGCCGCCGGTATCGGCGTGCCCGACGCGGTGCTGGGCGAGGTCGGCCGGTTCTACGTGGTGCCGCGTCCGGACGCGGCCCCGCCCACCGCGGCCGAGCTCACCGACTACTGCCGGGGCAGGCTGGCCGACTACAAGGTGCCCCGGCAGTTCGTCGTCACCGCCGAGGTGCCGCTGACCCCGGTCGGCAAGATCCACAAGGCTCTGCTGAAGGAACGCTACGAGGCGGACCACTAGCGGCTCCGCGGTCGCGCGGGCTTGTGGGCTCGCGGTTGCGCGCGAGCTCAGCGGCTGCGGCAGAGGGCGTGGTCGGTGAGGTCGTTGGCGGCGGTCAGCTGCGCCAGCTTGGCCTTCTGCTCGCCGGGCTGGGTCGGCAGCATGATCTCCACGCTGGTCCGGCCGTCGGCGGAGACGGAGTTGACGCTGGACACGCCGAACATGCTGCCGCCGTGGTACCAGACCCAGGTGCCGCACGAGGTCCGGCGCTTGGCCAGGCCCAGCCCGTAGCCGGCCTCCTTGTAGAGCACCTGCCATTCCGTGGCCGGCACGGTGTCCTTCATCTGCGCCATCAGCGCCGGGGACAGCAGCCTGCCGCCGAGGAGGGCGCGCAGGAACCGGTTCATGTCGTCGGTGGTGCTGATCATCCCGCCGTCGGAATAGCCGTCGGAGAAGATGGACACGTCCACCAGCGGCCCGCCGGGAGTGAAGCGTTCGTAGAAGACGGGACGCGGCTGCGGTACGTAGGCGGAGCTGCCGGGGCTGTAGGTGTGTTCGAGTCCGAGCGGCGCGATGACGCGTTCGTGGACCTCGTGTTCCCACGGGTTGCCGGTCGCCTTCGCGACGATCATTCCGGCGAGGACGTAGTTGGTGTTGGAGTAGTTCCAGCGCCGCTCGTCCGGCGGGAACAGCGGCGCGTGCCGCATCGCCATCCCCACCAGCTGCTCCGGTGAATAGGAACGGAACCGCACCTTCCGGTAGGTCTCGGGAGTGTGGGACACGTCCTGCGGCAGGTAGTAGACGTAGTCGTACAGGCCGCTGGTCTGCCGCAGCAGGTGGCGAACTGTGATCTTGCTGCCGTCGTTCCCGTTGCCCTTGACCAGGCCGGGCAGCCAGCGTTCCACGGTGTCGGTGAGCTTGACCTTCCGCTCGGCCACAAGCTGCAGCATCACGGTGGCTATGAACGTCTTCGTGTTGCTGCCGACGCGGTAGTAGCTGTTCCAGGGCACCGGCCGCCGGGTGCGCAGGTCCGCGACGCCGCTGCGTGCCTTCATGCTGCGCCCGTCGTGGACGACCTGTGCCAGCACTCCGGTCGTTCCCGTGTCACGGATCGCGTCGACGTCGCGCTGCAACTGTTCCAGCGAATACCTCGGCAAACCGGACTCCGGTGAGCCGGACTCCGGTGAGCCGGACTCCGGTGAGCCGGACGCCGACGACCCGGACGCCGACGATCCGGACGCTGGTGAGCCGGACGCCAGAAGCGTGGCCGCGCCGATCCCCGCGGCGCAGAAGGCGAGTTTCCTGACCATGTGGACTCCGCATCCTCGATGATCGTCCACGCTAGGAATCCGCGCCGCCGAGGGCGATCGGGCCACCTCCAGAACTCCGGTAGGGAGAGCCTCACCCCCGGCGTGGACCCGTACCCCGCCGCTCCACGTTCACCACTTAGAGTGACGGCATGAACGCGAACGGGGACCAGGACAAAATCATCGAAGCCGCGACACAGCTCTTCTCAGCGCTGGGTTTCGACGCGACCACCACGGAGCTGATCGCCGAGTCGGCGGGCGTCGACATCGCGACGGTGCGCAGGCGCTTCCGCAGCAACACCGAGCTGTACCGGACGGTGATGAAACGTGCCGCCCGGACCGAGCAGGAAGCGCTCGCGGACGCGGTGGCGGCGTTCACCCCGACCCGGCAGGCGATGCACCGCCTCCTGGACGACTACCTGGACCTCTATGCCACCCGGCCCGACCTGCTCGGCCTGTGGCTGCACCGGCGCACCGGCGACGCCGCCGACACGGCCGACTTCGACGAGGGGCACGTCAAACCCCGGCTGGGCTGGATCGCCGACGCGCTCAGGGAGCATGTCCCCGACCCCGGCCAGCTCGACTACGCGCTCTGGAGTTTCCCCTGGGTCGTCTCGGGCTTCCTCGGCCACGGCATGATCCATTCGGACGGGAGGCCCGCGCACCTGCCCGGCCACCCCGTCGCGGGCCGCGAGCTGGAGGCCTTCCGCGCCTACCTCCACACCCTCGCCGACCGCCTGCTGGACCTCCCGGACAGGTGACAGGGGCCTCCCCGAAGGAAGGCCCCTGCCGATCGTGTCAGTGCCGGTCGAAGTAGTTCGGCTGCGTCTGCGTGTTCAGTTCGCTGAGCCGGACCCTCTTGCCGCTGTCGGTACGCCGGTCTCTGATGTCGACGACGTCGAGACCCTTCTGGATGTCACTGGAGTAGATGTAGCCGTTGTAGTAGTACGCCGACCAGGTGCCGCCGATGGGGAACCCTGCCGGGAGCGGCCCGCGCTCGAAGAAGCCGATCTCCTTCGGCCTGCGCGAGTTGGTGAAGTCCCACACCGAGATGCCGCCCTGGTACCAGGACTGCACCATGATGTCGCGGCCCTTGACCGGGATCAGCGAGCCGTTGTGCGCGACGCAGTTCTCGGTGTCGGCGTTCGCCCGCGAGATCTTGTAGTAGCTGCGGAAGACCAGCTTGGCCCGCTTGCCCTTGCCCACGATGTCGTAGATCGCGTTGGCGCCCTTGTTCGGGCCGATGGCCGGGTTGCAGGTCGCCGCCGACCCGCCGCCGAGCTCGTCGGTGAAGACGACCTTGTTGGCGCGCTGGTTGAACGTGGCCGAGTGCCAGAAGGCGAAGTTGGCCGTGTCCCTGACGGTGGTGAGCACCTTCGGCCGCTCCGGGTTGGAGATGTCGAAGAGTGCGCCGTCACCCATGCAGGCTCCCGCGGCGAGGTCCTTGTCGGGGTAGGCGGTGATGTCGTGGCACCCGGTGGTGGGCACCCAGGTGTCGTCACCTGGAACGGGGTTGTCAGGCTGCCCGGGATTGCCGGGGTTGCCGCCGTCCGGGAACAGCACCGGCGTCGCCACGACCGCGGCCGAGGTCGGGGCCTTGAGCGGGACCTTCACGATGGAGATCTTGTCGAACGGCGGCTGGCAGTCGGGGCCGACGTTGGGCGAACCGACGAGCCAGGTGGGCAGGATGTAGGACGACACGTAGATGTAGACCGAGCCGCGCTTACCGGGGACCAGCGTGTGCGTGTGCGAGCCGCACTGGGTTTCCACGGACTTGATGTAGCGCGGGTTGGCCTTGTCGCTGATGTCGAAGATCTTGATGCCCTCCCACGCGGTCGGGTCCGACAACGGCTTGCTCGTGCTCTGGCACGAGTCGTCGCTGCGCGAGGAGTCGGTCGACAGGAACAGCAGCTTCCCGTCGGCCGCCACCGACACGTCGTTCTGGGACCCCGGGCAGTTCACCATGCTGACGATCTTGGGCGCGCTCGGCTTGCTGATGTCATAGATGGTGAAGCCCAGGTAGTTGCCGGAGATCGCGTACTTTCCGGTGAACGCGATGTCCGTGCCGAGCGCGTTCGGTCCGGCGAACGGCCCCGACTTGGGCACGTTGGCCAGATGCTTGACGTTGGAACTGGTCACGACCTCGTCGACACCGGGAATGTCCGCGGACGCGGACGCGGACGCGGACGGCGGCGCGGCGAGCACGGCCGACAGTGCCAAGATGAGGCCGGTCAATGATCCCAGCAACGTTCGCCAGGTAGGTCGCTGTCTGAGGCTTGAGGCCACGTTCGCTCCTTCTCGTCGCCTATGACGCCCCCGAGGACATGGTCCATCGGAGTATTGCGTTGATTTGTCCAGCTAGACCACCCCCTGGCCTCATGCGGCGAGCAGGACGTGTGCCGGGCCCCCATCAGCCCCAGGACGAGTAGCAGAGGTGGTCGCGTCGGGAGCGTGGACACGACCTCGGTCAGTCCACCTCAGAAGCAAGCCGACCGCCGCGAGCACGCCGCCATGAGAAGACGCGAAGCAGCGAGCACTCTGACCTGGCTAGATGCAAGTAGCGGAATGAGAACGCAGTCTTCGGCACCGGGCCGGCGCCTGATCGCAGTCATGTGAAAGCGCCGTGCTCTCCGGCCAGGGGTGACTCGGAGCTGAGCGCCGGCGCGGACAAATTCGTGCGCGGCGCTGGCCGGTTCCGGTCTCGCTCCGGACCTGAGCGCGGATCGCTTACCGTAAGCATCAGATCGCCCAACGCGACCTTCCTTCAGTGATACGGGGGATAAGTGCTGCTCGCCGCCGTAGTCACGGGCTGGTGGGTGGACGGCGTGGCCCCGGCGATCCTCCTGCTGCTCTCGGTCCTGGTGGGGGGGCCAGTTCTGTCGCAATAACGCGCGTCGCGTTCTTATGGGCGGCAGCCTTCGGGAACACAATTGGCAGAAGTTGCGGATGGCCATCGTTCCCAAAGCATGGAGTGAAGCTTTGGGCGCGTGGTTGCGCTCCGATCTCACTGGAAACATCGACGGTGACCAGTTCCTGTCAGAATCTGCCGGGGTCGGGTGACCTCCGGGTAGGCTTCCGACCTCCCGGAGATCCACAGGATGGCCAATGCCCGACGTGCCACCGAATTCTCTCGTAGGTCGAGACTCCCTGACGCGAGGCCTGGAAGCCTGTCTTTCGCCCAAAGCTCCTGAGGCGGCACATTTCGTCGTTCATGGGATCAGGGGTAGCGGAAAGACCCATTATCTGCGCCATCTGCTACGGGAACGTTCCCCCATGGGGCCGTGCGCCTATGTCGACGTGGGGCCTGAGCGGCCGTCCCGGTTGGACGGAAACCTCAAGCTCCTGACCGAGCTGGTCTTCAAGCTTGAGAAGAAGACCTATCGGTGGCCTCGGCGGCTGCGGTTCTCCCGTTTCAGGCTGGGGCTGCTGGCGCTCGGCGCCGACCTCAGCGACACCGACAGGCCCGAGGCGCTCGCGGACCTGAGCCGGATCCTCAGAGGCGACGACGACGGCGAGGACACCCGCCGGGACGAGCAGGACGGCGCCCAGGACTTCGACTCGGCGGTCGCCGCCGCAGCCGAGGTCGTCCGTGCGCTGGGCGCCCCGGTGCCGCCAGGGGTCGCCCAGATCGTTCAGATCGTGCTCAGGCGACTCACGCCGAAGACAGTGGATCGCTTCTCGCGGCGTGGGGCGTTGCGCTGGCATGCCGAGAACGCCGATCCACAGTGCGCCAACGGCTACGAGGCTCTGGTCGAGCTGCACCACCTGAAGAGGGACGGCCATGACGAGCAGGTCGAGGAACTGCTCTGCCGCGCCTTTGTGGCCGATGTCCAGGCGGCCTACAACTCTGAGGTCTTTTCCTGGGACCGCGGCGCCAAATGCCTGCTTCTGCTCGACAACGCCGACCGTAGGCTGGGCGAGCCCTTTCGGGAGTTGCTGGAACGCGTCCGGGAGGACATGGCCGCCGACAGCCAGGCCGGTCCGTCCCACGACTCACTCGTTCTGGTGATGACCACGCGGGCTCCGGTGAGGTCGGTGGAGGCCGCGGTTCCTTCCACCGAGGTCGCCAAGAAGGTGGCGGTGGGCCTCGGGCCGGCGACCGGGCGGGCTCTCCCGGTCCGCCTGGACGACCTGCAGGTCGAGGACGTCCGCGCCCTGACACGTGGCCGCAGAGGTATGCCGAGGTCGCGCGGCGGTGACTTCGCGCACCTGCTGGCCATGCTCACCCGCGGGCACCCGGGGTCCACCGCCCTGCTCGTGGACGCGGTCGAAGCCGCCGCGCGTGGCTCCGCCCCCGGCCTGAACGACGCGCGGCTCCTGCTCGACCTCCCGGGCGCGACGCGGCAGGGCACTCCGGCGGCATCGGTCGCCGATCAGATACTCGATCTCTTCCTTGCCGACCAACCGCCCGAGGTGCGCCAGGCCTTGATCACCTGCGCGCCCGCGTTGTCTCCGGTGGCCGCGAACGCGCTAGCGGGAGTCGGCGGCCTCACCCAGGCGGCGGTACGCAAGATGCATGACGTCCTCACCACGGAACTGTGGCCGCTCCCGCTGTCGGAAACCGAGATCCCGGCCCGCACGGGCATGCTCAAAGATCCGTCCAGACCGGGCAAACCCGATCACGTGCTCGACCGCGACCATCGGCTCGTCGGCCAGCGGATGGTGTGGCGGGTGCTCATGCACCGGCTGGCAGCCAGGCCCGCCGGGGCGGAGGACGAGTGGCGCTCGGTGCACGAGCGCCTCCGTGACCACCACTCGGCACGCGGCGAAACGCTCGCCATGCTCCATCATTCGCTGGCCCTCGGCGACCTGGCGACCGTGGCAGCGCATTTCGACGGCACGTTCACCGCCACCACCGATTCGGGCCGTCCGGACGACTGGGTCACCTGGTTCGACGATCTCCGGTACGTCGTCAGATCGCTGGACAGACCGCGCGCACGTCCCGTTCCGGGTGCTCCTTCGCCTGGTCAGCAGGCCATCGATCTCGCCAGGGAGATCGGTGAACCTGAGCCCCGGCAGCTCGTCGCCAGGTTGACGGCCGCCCTGCTCATCTACGCCGACCCGCTCGGAGACCCGGCGTACGAACTCGGCGAGGTCATCGAGGACGCGCTACGGGACCTGTCGTTCCGCGCGGGTTCCGGCTTCGACCACCTGAACACGCTCGCCCGGTCGTTCGCCGCCGGCGACGTCCATCCCGACCAGATCTGAGCCCAGGAGAAAGCGATGCCGCAACGGCGACGGATACCGCCCAGCCTGCGGGCCCTGCTCGTACTGGTGGTGGTCGTGGCCGTCGTCGGCGTCGGCCTGGTGGCGCGCGACTGGTGGCAGGATCGCGACGACTGTGGCGACGCCGAGGGCGGAGTCAAACGCAGCCAGGGTGAATGCGTCGGGGTGACCGACGGCTCGGCACGACCCTTCGACACCGCTCTGAAGGGCATCCAGGAGAAGATCTTCGCCGAGAACCGCCACGTGGACTCCATGAAGGGCGTGCGGAAGGCCACCATCGCCTACCTGGCGCCCATGACGGTCACCGCCAAGGACCCCGTGACCACGGCCGAGGTCCGGCACGAACTCGAAGGCGCCTACATCGCCCAGCTCCTGCTGAACGAGCGGAGCAGCGACACCGCGGATGTGCCGGCCGAGCCGCAGATCAAGATTCTGCTCGCCAACTCCGGCGGTGAGTCCCGGCAGTGGCAGCACACCGTCGCCGAGATAGCACGCCGTGACAACATCGTCGCCGTCGCCGGGCTGGGGCCGAGCACCGAAGGGTCCCGGGCGGCCATGGCCAGGCTCGCCGAACTCCAGATCCCGATGGTCGGCAGCATCATCACCGCGACGGACATCCTCGGTGCGGACAAGCGGCCGCTCGACGCCAGGGACGGCCTGTTCCGGATCGCCCCGACCAACGCCGACGAGGTCGACGCGGTCCTCAAAGCCGTGCCCCCGAAGGGCAAGCCCTTTCTGATCCAGGACAACAACCGCCGCGACATTTACGCCCAGGATCTGGCTCACCGGTTCCGCGCGGCCCGGATCCCCAATGTGCAGACCGAGTCGTACATCACCGACCAGGAGGGGCGTCCCGCCGGCGGCAACCCGTTCCTGTGGATGCGCGCCCAGATCTGCGGCGGCCAGGACACCTGGCTCTTCTTCGCCGGACGTGGCAAACAACTCCAGGCGATGCTCGAAGTGTTCGCCGACAACCCCTGCGCCGGCCAGAACATCACGATCGTCTCAGGCGACGACGCCCTCAACATCGACTGGACCAATCAGAAAGTGAAAACCGCGCTGTCGCAACGCATAACCCTGAGGTACGCCGGGCTGGCGCACCCCCAGCAATGGCTCAAACTACCCCAGTTCGGGGAGCCCTTCACTAGGTTCCGCACCAAACACGAACAACACCAGTTCAAGCCCGATGACCTGGTCGACGGCACCTCGATGATGGCCCACGACGCCGTCCTGACAGCCGCCTCTGCGATCCGCAACGCCTCCAGCAACGTCTCCAAAGAAGGCGTTCTGGGAATGCTCCTCCAACTGCACGGCCGAAATCACGTCCAAGGCGCGTCCGGCCGAATCGACCTGGACACCACCACCGGCAAAGTGACCAACAAGGCCATCCCGATCCTCCAGATCACCCCCCGAGGCGTACGCGTGGACACCGTGGCCTTCCCAACCGGCAAACCCACCTGACGGGGCCGCACCCAGCCATGGACAAGGCCCCTCCACCTCCTTATGATCATTCCGCTCCACCCCCGTAATGCCTGACGGCCCAAAAACCGGCGCTCACGAGAAATCTTCCGCACATGACACAGATCGTTCTGCAACCCCAGCGCGGTTTCGACCGTGACCTTTTCGAGCGGCGGATCCGGGACCTGGCGGCCGAACGCGGCCGGCTCGACATCATCGAGGCGGGTTGCGGGCGGCGATGGAGCCTGCGCCTGGACGACGTCGACTACCGGCTCACCGGCATCGACACCGACGAGGCCGCCCTGCGCGCCCGCCGCGAACAGGCCAACGATCTCGACGAGTGGATCGTCGGCGACCTGCGCACCACCGAACTCGGAAAAGAAACCCGCGACGTCGTCTACTGCGCCTTCGTGCTTGAGCACGTCGAGGGCGCCCGGCAGGCGCTCGACCGGTTCACCGAGGCCCTGCGCCCCGGCGGCTACCTCATCCTCCGGATACCGGACCGAGACAGCGTCTACGGTTTCCTGACACGCGTGACGCCCTTTCGCGTCCATGTTCTCTACCGGCGATGGGTCACCGGCTACAAGGACGCGGGCAAACCCGGCCACGAGCCCTACCCCACGGCCTATGACCCAGAGATCTCCCGCCGGGGCATCCAGAAATACTGCGACGAGCACGGACTGAAAATCGTCGACGAGTACGGCAGCGACTTCTACCTCAGCGAGATGGGCCGCTGGCGCCTGCTGATCGGTCCCATGGTCAAGCTCGTCGGCCTGCTCTCCTTCGGCCGCCTGAGCCCGCGCCACAACAACCTGAGTTTCGTGATCCAAAAAACCTGACCGGAACCCAGGCGTTCAGTCCAGCCCGTCGATACGACGAAGCCACCAGGGCAGCCCTCGCGGAGCGAACGGGTTGCTAAGCGTCCTGGCTTGATATCGAGGGGCTCCCTCCGGAGTTGCCGACGCGCCCTCCCACTGACCGCCCGCATGCCCACTTCGAGCAAGGCGCGAGCACCGTCGAGGTCCCGCCAGTCGTACTCGGGAGCTGTCAGCGAGGGATCCGGAAGGCGGGCTCGTATGCCTCGGCGACCTCGCCGGGCAACAAATCTTGGACCAGTTCGAACTTGCGAACCTGACCGCACGCTGCCGCGGACAGCCCAGGGATCATGGAGCGGGGTCCGGCTGCGCATGCGACAAATCCCAGGAGCCGACGTCACGCGTGGTCACCCGAGGTTTTTGCTGGTCCTGGAAGGTGCCCCCTGGGCGGAGCCACACAGCCACCTGCGCCCCCCAGCGCCCACGCCCCGGTGTGCCAGCGCACAACAAGTTGCTCGTCTGGGGCGACCCCACGCGGACGCGTAGACACCTCGGCCGGGCGGGGGGAAGTCTCCTGGGCCCCCGTCCAGCCAGAGACTTCTACTCCTGGGACCAGCCTCACTTCTAGGTCGCAAGCGTCTGGAGCCGTGCGACGGCAACGGTTCGCGTAGGCGTTCATAGCGTCGCGCTTCCGCCTCAATGCTTCACCAGGCGCACGATTGAGGCTCAGTAGCCTAGGTGCCATACCTTCGCCGTGTGGTCGTTGCTGCCAGTAATAGCGACCGGTCTTCCGTTGAGTGTTCCGATCGTGACCCCCCAAATCCAGTCTGTGTGGCTGCCGGGGGGTTGAGACTCGCCAATCAGGGTGTGACTCGCCACATTCCATACTCGAAGCTTCTTGTCGGCGCCGCCAGTCACACCAACCAGCTTTCCATTGACTTGCCCGATCGCTACAGCGAGAACCCACCCTTCGTGCCCAGTCAGGGGGCTGCCGTCCTGCGCGTGGGCGGTCAAATCCCAGACCCATGCGGTTGAATCCTTGCTGACAGAGACGGCTTTGAGTTTCCCATCAGATTGGCCAACCGCCACGCCGATGATCTCATCCTCATGGCCAGTGAGCTGGAAACCCCGTCTTTTACGACTAGCCAGGTCCCATACCTGCAGAGTTCTATCGGAGCCACCAGTAACAGCGACAGGTTCCCCGTTAAGTTCCCCGATCGCCACCGACGTGACTGGACCGTCGTGGCCGCGGAGTGGATCTCCGATCGGACGGCGCCTGTTCAGGTCCCAAATCCGCACGGTGCCATCTTCGCCAGCCGTGACAGCAATCGACTCTCCGTTGAGGCGCCCCACCGCCACCGAAAAACGTTGCCTTCGTGGCCTCGGAGTGGATCTCCGCTTGGGCGGTGCATGTTCAGGTCCCAAATCCGCACGGTGCCATCTTCACCAGCGGTGACAGCAAGAGGCCGCCCGTTGACCTTCGCTATGGCGACTCCATGGAAGCACCCAGAATGGCCTTTTAGTGGGTTTCCGATCGGAAGGTGGCTGCTCAGGTCCCAAATGCGCACCACGCCATCTTTGCTGGCGGTGACAATGCTGTCGCGCCCGCCGATTCTCCCAACTGCCACTGCAGTCACCCCATTTGAGTGACTCAGGACAGGCCCTTCGGGATGAACAGGAGGAATGAAAGGTGGCTTACTGGGGCGGAACTCATGGGCGTTTCTGGCGCCAGAAACTCAAAATAGTATGCCAATCGCCAGGGCGGATAAAATAAAAAACCTCCTTGAGTGGTGCGTCACATTAACTGTATTATTGTTTCCGGTCACGATCGGCCCGGAGTGGCTCCCGCCGATGGCGACCGATCTCTCTCCAGAGGCGGTCGCTCTCCCTGGTGGGGAGGCGGGCCGAGTATGCGCAGGAGGAGGCTGGGATGGCGGAGGTGTGACTCTGCGGGCAAGGATCACGCCATACGCTGAAACCGCGAGTCCGGCCGCCCCACAAAGAATCCGGCACTACTTGCGATCTTGTCGGCCGTGTCCAGGCCGACCAGTAGGAACATCGCTCCAGTCCCTGCCAGCACCAACCCGCCAGCCAGCAATGAGGCGCGCCGAATCTGTGTTGAACTTGCCATACGGTCATCGTCGGCCATCAAACATGATCACATCCGGTAATCGGTGTGATACGCCGCGAACCGTCACTTCGGGTTGTGTCACCTGACCAGCTCCCGGGCTGTCGCGGACCATCACCTCCGCCGCTTGGAGCGGACCTCCTCACGCTGGCCGCGTGCCTGCTCTGAGCTTTCAAGATCTGTAGTTGAGTTTTCCTGCCGTCGCCTTCCACTACGACGAGAGGGCCTCCATCTACGACGGCACCCTCGACGTCGCCGCCATCAAAATCTTCCTGCGCGACCTCATCCAAGATCTACCGGGCCCGGCTTAGTTGAGATCCTTGCTACTCATGAACCCGATCGTTGCGAGGCCTTCGGAAAGGCAGAGGCGTTCGGAGGCCGCACCCGCTTCGGCCTGGAGCACTTTGTAGGCGGCGCCGTTTTGGTGGCCCACGCCACGGCGGCTTGCCATAGGGCTCGGCCGAGGATGGGGCCGTCGAAACCGATCGACCGCATTGCCCGCCGCGCCGAGGGTGCGTCCAAGCACCTGCTGCAACCCGACCCGGTACGCGGCCCGGTCGTCACCACGATCTTCATGTGGCGAGTGACCGAGTGCCTGGGTTACCAGGCGATCGCCGACCGGTTGAACGCTGGCCTGGACTGGCGCGACGTAATCGCCTGTGAACGGCTCGCAACCGCTAAGAAGCGGGCCGTTCAGCGAGACAACATCGCATAAGGAGCTATTCCTCCTCATGGGGGAGGGGTTCGATTTCCTTTACCGGCATGTCGAGGTTCAAGTCGCGCTTTGCGATATCGACTAGGTCGTTTGTCGCTCCGTAAAGACTGCGGACCTTATGGTTGAGCGCGTCCCGCTCATTTTCTCTAAGTTCGACCAAGAGGCCGGGGGCTCGCCGCATAGTTCGTCGGAGCGAGTGACTAGCTGAGATCACAGCTTCTGAGCCGACAAGTTCAACGTCGGCTACCTGACTATGGATCGCGTCTCGTAGTTCGTCGGCTGATTTCCATAGCTTCTTAGCCTTGTCAGGGCTTTTGTGGCTGACATCTGCGGCCTCCGCGAACAGGCTCGCGGCTTGGTAGCCCAGGGAGATCAAACGAGCGTAGCTCTCGCGACGCTCCTGGCGGAGCCACTTCCATCGTTCCTCCGCCAGTCGGTCCTCCTCGCGTCTACGCTCCTCGGCTGAGCGACGGCGCTCCCGGTACTCCGCAAGGATGCCGGTGATGAGCACGCCAGCCAGCGTTGACCCGGCAGTGATCAAGTAGGGGGCGATACTTGTCGTGGCTCCGGCCATGGCCACGATGCTGCCACGCACACCGTGTCGGGACTCCGGTGCGCCAAGACCGTGCTCGCGCTGGAACACAAATGGAACACTCGCCGTGGCATAAGGCGTCCCAGGGTGGCATCTAATGTCACATCGCCGATGAACGCAGACAGCCGGTTTCCGCAGGTCAATAGCGGGAACCGGCTGATCGTTTTGGGGTGCCCCCTGCAGGATTCGAACCTGCGCACACGGCTCCGGAGGCCGTTGCTCTATCCCCTGAGCTAAGGGGGCGTTGCGCTGAGGTCGCTCGGCGCGGAATGAAGGCTACCAGGGTTCGGGAGCTTGCGCGCACCTGGGCGTTCGCCGTGCGTTGCAGGGTGGAGTCGACTAACTTCGAGGCCGTGACCGAGCCACTGGGACGCGTGCTGGTCGTCGATGATGACGAGGTGATCAGACAGCTCATCGCCGTGAATCTGCAGCTTGAGGGGTTCGAGGTGGCGACGGCGGTGGATGGGCAGGACTGTCTGGAGAAGGTGCGGGACGTTCAGCCCGACGTGATCACGTTGGACGTGATGATGCCGCGGCTGGACGGGTGGGTGACGGCGGTGCGGCTGCGGGAGGACCCGGAGACCGAGCATGTGAAGGTCGTCATGATCACGGCGCGGGCGCAGGAGCACGATGTGCGGCGGGGGCATGAGATCGGCGTCGACGCCTATGTGACCAAGCCGTTCGATCCCAACCAGCTGATCCAGACCGTGCGCAAGCTCGCTGCGTTGTCCAGATAGTGGTCGGATAGTCTCACGAGGGTGACCCCAGCCGATGTCAGCAGTGCCATCGCGCGTGCCGTCGGCGTGCGCGATGTGCCGTTGACCTGCCTGGGAGCGGGTGTCTACGGCAGTCCGGTGGCCTTGCGGATGGGGCTCGACGCCGAGGGCGTCGCGGCTCGGGTGAGGGGCGAGCGGGGGGTCGTGGGGGTTGAGGCCTCCAATGGGTTTCTGACGGTTTCGGTGGGGATTCCTGAGACCGTTCAGAGTGTTTTGGCTGAGGGTGATTCCTATGGGGTCGCCAAGGTGCCGGCGGGGAGTTGGGAAGACCGGCCTCGGACTCTTGTTAATCCTGGGTTCCGGGTGCGTTATGCCTATGCGCGGGCCGCTGCGGTGGGTAGGCGGGCCCGTGACTTCGGGTTGTCCGGGGGAGCGGCTGAGGGCCTGTGTGATGAGGAGCTCGCCGTCGTTCGGGCGTTGGGTGACTTTCCTGGCAGGGCCGCTCAGGCTTCACGGGAGCAGGATGCGACGGCTCTGATGAAGTGCCTCGTTAGGCTGGGCGACGCTTTTCATGGAGCTTATGAGCGCTGCCCGGCGCTGCCCCAGGGCGACGAGAAACCCGGGGCGGTGCACGAGGCCCGGGTCACTTTGGCGGAGGCCGCGCGCATCGCCCTCGGCAATGGCCTGAACATGATCGGTGAGACCCCTAGAGAGCGGATATGAGCAGAGTTCACCCGGCCGGCCCCCGGCACGCGGATGTGTTGCCCGAAGACCACCCGATGCCTCCGGCGGCGGATCTGAACGCCTTGGACCCCGCTGTTTGGCCGCGTGGCGCCAAGCGGGACGAGGGCGTGCTGAACGTCGGCGGGATCGATGTGCGGGATCTCGCGGCCGAGTACGGGACGCCTTTGTATGTGTACGACGAGGACGACGTACGGGCGCGGGCCCGGGAATACGCGGCGGCCTTTCACGACGGCGACGTCCACTACGCGGGCAAGGCCTTTCTTTGTACGGCCGTAGCGAAGTGGCTGAACGAGGAGGGCCTCGGCCTGGACGTGTGCAGCGGGGGAGAGCTCGCCGTGGCCCTCGCCGCGGGCTTCCCGGTGGAGAAGATCACGCTGCACGGCAACAACAAGGCGCCCTGGGAGCTGGAAAGGGCACTGGAGGCCGGGGTCGGGCGGGTCGTCCTCGACTCGTTCGAGGAGATCGCTCGGCTGGGCTTCCTCGCGCGTGAGCGGGGCGTACGGCCCAAGGTCATGATCCGCGTGACCACGGGCGTCGAGGCGCACACGCACGAGTTCATCGCGACGGCCCACGACGACCAGAAGTTCGGGTTCTCGCGGAGTTCGGGCGCGGCCCTGGAGGCGGTGCGGCGGGTTCTGGAGCTTGATCAGCTTGAGCTGGTGGGGCTGCACTCCCACATCGGTTCGCAGATCTTCGAGACCGACGGCTTCGAGGTCGCGGCGCACCGGCTGGCCGAACTGCTCGTCGCCATCCGCGACGAGCACGGGATCGAGCTGCCCGAGTTGGATCTGGGCGGTGGCTACGGTATCGCGTACGTGCCGGGGGACGAGCCGCACGACCCCAAGGCGATTGCGGACGGGCTCCGGGCGATCGTGGCCCGCGAATGCAAGGCGTACGGGCTGAACATGCCGCGCCTGACGGTCGAGCCCGGGCGTGCGATCACCGGGCCGGGCGGGGTCACCCTGTACGAGGTCGGCACGGTCAAGGACGTCGAGGGCCTGCGGACGTACGTCTCGGTGAACGGCGGGATGAGCGACAATCTGCGCACCGCCCTCTACGGCGCCGAGTACACCTGCGTACTGGCCAGCCGCACCTCCGACGCGCCTCCCATGCTCAGCAGACTTGTCGGTAAGCACTGCGAAAGCGGCGACATTGTCGTGCGCGACCTGTGGTTGCCCGAAGATCTTGCGCCGGGCGACCTGGTGGCGGTGGCGGCCACCGGTGCGTACTGTCGATCGATGGCCAGTAACTACAACTACGTCCCCAAGCCGGCCGTGGTGGCGGTCAAGGACGGCGCGTCGCGGGTCATCGTCCGCCGCGAGACCGACGAGGACCTGCTGCGCCTCGACGCAGAGGCGAGCGCGTGAAGACGGAGGTAGGAGCGTGAAACCCGAACGGGCGCCGAAACCGGGGAAGGCGCTGCGGGTGGCGCTGCTGGGGTGCGGCGTCGTCGGCACCGAGGTCGTCCGGCTGCTGCGCGAGCAGGCCGACGACCTCACGGCACGAGTCGGCGCCCCCCTGGAAATGGCCGGTATCGCGGTGCGGCGCCTCGACCGGCAGCGCGAGGGCGTGGACGCGGCGCTGGTCACCACCGACGCGCACGCCCTGGTCACCCGGGACGACGTCGACATCGTCATCGAGGTGATCGGCGGGATCGAGCCCGCCCGGACGCTCATCCTGGAGGCCATGAAGGCCGGCAAGTCGGTGATCAGCGCGAACAAGGCGCTGCTGGCCGAGCACGGCGAGACGCTCTTCGCGGCTGCCCGCGAGTACGGCGCCGACCTCTACTACGAGGCCGCCGTGGCCGGGGCGATCCCGCTGCTCCGGCCGCTGCGCGAGTCGCTGGTCGGCGACCACGTGCACCGGGTGCTCGGCATCGTCAACGGCACCACCAACTACATCCTCGACCAGATGGACACCCACGGCGCCGGGTTCAACGACGCGCTGGAGGACGCCCAGGCGCTCGGGTACGCCGAGGCCGACCCGACGGCCGACGTCGAGGGTTTCGACGCGGCGGCCAAGGCGGCGATCCTGGCGCAGCTCGCGTTCCACACCCGCGTGACCGCCGCCGACGTGCACCGCGAGGGCATCACCGAGGTCACCGCCGCCGACGTGGCCGGGGCCCAGGAGATGGACAGCGTGGTCAAGCTGCTGGCCATCTGCGAACGCGTGCCGTCCGAGGACGGCCGCAACGGACGCGGCGTCTCCGTGCGCGTCCACCCGGCCATGATCCCCCGGACGCATCCCCTGGCGAGCGTCCGCGAGGCCTACAACGCGGTGTTCGTCGAGGCCGAGTCGGCCGGTTCGCTGATGTTCTACGGCGCGGGCGCGGGCGGCGCGCCCACCGCCTCGGCGGTGCTGGGCGACCTGGTCGCCGTGGCGCGTAACCTGGTCGGCGGTACGTCCGGTCCGGTCGAGGTGACGTACGCGAAGTTGCCGGTCCTGCCCATGGGCGAGACGGTGACGCGCTACTACATCCAGCTGGACGTGGCCGACCGTCCCGGCGTCCTGGCCACGGTCGCCGAGGAGTTCGCACGCCACGGCGTGTCCATACGTTCCGTACGCCAGGAGGGGCTGGGCGAGGACGCCCAGCTCGTGGTGGTGACCCACCGGGCCTCGGACGCGGCGCTGTCGGCGACCGTGGAGCGCCTGCGCAACCTGGAGATGGTCCGCGAAGTGGCGAGTGTGATGCGCGTCGAAGGCGACGAGTGACCGCCAGTAGAATCCGCACAACATCGCAGGTCATCGAGGAGACGACTGTGAACGCGACCGCTCGCCGTGCCTGGCGTGGACTGATCGAGGAGTACCGCGACCGGCTCCCGGTGACGGACCGGACCCCGGTGGTCACGCTTCTGGAAGGCGGCACCCCGCTGGTGCCCGCCCACCGGCTGTCCCAGCTCACCGGCTGCGAGGTCCACCTCAAGGTCGAGGGCGCCAACCCCACAGGTTCGTTCAAGGACCGCGGGATGACGATGGCCATCAGCAAGGCCGCCGAGGAGGGCGCCAAGGCCGTGATCTGCGCGTCCACCGGCAACACCTCCGCCTCGGCCGCCGCCTACGCGGTACGGGCCGGGATGACGTGCGCGGTGCTCGTGCCGCAGGGCAAGATCGCGATGGGCAAGCTCGCGCAGGCCCTGGTGCACGGCGCGCGGCTGCTGCAGGTGGACGGCAACTTCGACGACTGCCTGGAACTGGCCCGCCGGCTGTCGGCGGACTACCCGGTGGCCCTGGTCAACTCCGTCAACCCGTTCCGCCTCCAGGGCCAGAAGACCGCCGCGTTCGAGATCGTCGACGCGCTCGGCGACGCGCCCGACGTGCACTGCCTGCCGGTCGGTAACGCGGGCAACATCTCCGCGTACTGGATGGGCTACCAGGAGTACGCGGCCGACGGCGTGTCCTCCCGTACGCCGCGGATGCTCGGCTTCCAGGCCAGCGGCGCCGCGCCGTTCGTCAAGGGCGAGCCGGTGCTCAAGCCGCAGACCATCGCCACCGCCATCCGCATCGGCAACCCCGCCTCGTGGGACCTGGCGATCGGCGCGCGCGACGAGTCGGGCGGCGCCATCGAATCGGTCACCGACCGGCAGATCCTGCGGGCCTACCGGATGCTGGCCTCCGAAGAGGGCGTGTTCGTGGAGCCCGCCTCCGCCGCGAGCGTGGCCGGGCTGCTGCAGGCCCACGAGCAGGGCGTCGTCCGTCCCGGCTCCAAGGTCGTCTGCACGGTGACCGGTAACGGCCTCAAAGACCCCGACTGGGCGATCTCCGGCGCGCCCGCCCCGACCACGGTCAAGGTCGACGCGCACGCCGCCGCCTCCGCCCTGGGCCTCACATGAGCGCAGCGCCGGACCCGCCCGGCGGCTGGGCGACGGGGCCGGTGACCGTCCGGGCACCGGCCACCAGCGCCAACCTGGGGCCGGGGTTCGACACGCTGGGGCTCGCGCTGACGCTGTACGACGACGTCGAGGTCGCGGTGACCGGCGGCGGCCTGTCCATCGAGGTCGAGGGCGAGGGCGCCGAGGTCGCCGACCGCGGCGAACGCCATCTGATCGTCAAGGTGCTGCGGCGCGCGTTCGAGCTCATCGACGGGCTGGCCGGGTCCGGCCGTGACGGCCTCGGGCAGCCGCCGGGCCTCCGGCTGCGATGTACGAACCGGATCCCGCACAGCCGCGGCCTGGGCTCGTCCTCGGCCGCGATCGTCGCCGGGATCACCGCCGCCCGCGCCCTGCACCCGTACGGCAAGCTCCTCGACGACGCGGGCGCGTTGCGGCTCGCCACCGACATCGAGGGCCACCCGGACAACGTCGCGCCCTGCCTCGCCGGCGGCCTGACCATTGCGTGGACCACGGGGGCAGGGCCTAAGCTCGTACGGCTGGACCTGGATCGCCAGGTCGTGGCCTTCATACCGGACCAGCGCCTCGCCACCGAACGGGCGCGTGGACTGCTGCCGGAGGCCGTGCCCCACAAGGACGCGGCCGCCAACGCGGGCCGGGCCGCGCTGCTGATCGCGGCGCTGACCGGAGGCCTGCGGCAGGACGTACTGCTCGACGCGACCGAAGACCGGCTGCACCAGGACTACCGGGCGCCCGCCATGCCCGAATCCGCTGCGCTGGTCGCCCGCCTGCGCGTGAACGGGGTGCCCGCGGTGGTTTCTGGGGCAGGTCCTACTGTCCTGGCCTTCGCAACCGCATCACAAGTTGATTCGATAGGCGCGGAAGTGGGTAATGGGTGGCACATACACCCGCTGAACGTCGCCCCCCACGGCGCCTGCGTTCAGCACGACGGTGCGTAGGTCCGTCCTTGGGATGTCCCGCGCGAGCGGGGGTTGGTGGAGTGCTCCGGCCAGGTGCAATGATCCAGCTAGGTAAAATGCGAAGACATCGACCTCTGGGGAATAGCAGTGTGCCCTGGTGATGTTAGGCTGAATGCCGCACCAGATGCCCCGCTCGGGGCTGTGTGCTCGTCAGCCACGCGTCGCCTGTTCGACCCTTCGGTCGTGTCGGTCCCGCGTACTAGGCTCCCCGACACCGTGACATCCCGTTGTCAGGCATTCCAGCGAAACTTCGGACGTAGCGGTACGGGGGACACGCGCGAGCGAACCGTCCCGACCACCATCTGGCTGTGCCCAGAAAACGCAGATCGCGGCACCATCGTGATCAGCGGAGCCCGACTCGGCGCCCCCGCCGGGCCGCATCACCGGGTTGCTTGGCCGACCGCCGGCCTACGCCCGCTCCCTGGGAAGGACCCTTAGTGAGCGAATCCAGCGAACTCCTTACGGACGCATCCAGCACGGCACCAGCCGCCGAGGCCACGGAGGCCGGTGGCGCGCAGGCTGCCACCCCCCGGCGTCGCCGGACTGGCACCGGCCTGTCGGCCATGGTGCTGCCCGAGCTCAAGGCGCTCGCGTCCAGCCTCGGCATCACCGGCACGACCGGGATGCGCAAGAGCCAGCTCATCGCAGCCATCCAGGAGAAGCAGGGTGGCGCGGGGCAGGGCTCGGCCGGAGGCGAGCAGGGAGCCGCTGCCACGGTCAAGGCCGAGCGCCCGCGCCGCACCCGTACGGCCGCGGCCAAGCGGGAAGCCGCCGAAGGCCAGGTGACCATCGCAGACTCCGCCCCGGCCGTCGAGAAGGCCGGCAAGGCCGAGAAGACGGAGAAGACCGGCAAGGGCGCCACCGACAAGGCGACCGACCGGCCCGAGCGCGGCGAACGCCAGTCCGACCGCGGCGAGCGCGGCGACCGCAGCGACCGCGGTGAGCGTGGCGACCGCGGCGACCGCGGCGACCGCAGCGACCGCGGCGGCAAGGCCGACGACGACGGCGACGCCCAGGGCGCCCGCGACGGCGGTGGCCGGGACGGCGGCCGTCAGCGCAACCGCAACGGCCGCGAGCGCGCCGAGCAGCAGGGCGGCCGCCAGCGCGGCGGCCAGCAGGGCGGCCAGGGCGGTCAGGGCGGCGGCCAGGGTGGCGGCCAGTCCGACGACGACGGCGAGGGCGGCGGCAGGGGCCGGCGCGGACGCCGGTTCCGCGAGCGCAACCGCGGTCGCGGCCAGGGTCGCGACCGTTACGAGGAGCCGGTGGTCAGCGAGGACGACGTCCTCATCCCGGTGGCGGGCATCCTCGACATCCTTGACAACTACGCGTTCGTCCGCACCACCGGCTACCTGCCCGGCCCGAACGACGTGTACGTGTCGCTGGCCCAGGTCCGCAAGAACGGCCTGCGCAAGGGCGACGTGATCACCGGCGCGGTCCGCCAGGCCCGCGAGGGCGAGCGGCGCGAGAAGTTCAACGCGCTCGTCCGCCTCGACACCGTGAACGGCATGGAGCCCGACCAGGCCAAGGGCCGCGTCGAGTTCTCCAAGCTGACCCCGCTGTACCCGCAGGAGCGGCTGCGGCTGGAGTCCGACCCGGGCATCCTGACCACGCGGATCATCGACCTGGTGTCGCCGATCGGCAAGGGCCAGCGCGGTCTGATCGTCTCGCCGCCCAAGGCCGGCAAGACGATGGTGCTGCAGTCGATCGCCAACGCGATCACCAAGAACAACCCCGAGTGCCACCTGATGGTCGTCCTGGTGGACGAGCGTCCGGAAGAGGTCACCGACATGCAGCGGTCGGTGAAGGGCGAGGTCATCCACTCGACCTTCGACCGCCCGGCCGAGGACCACACCACGGTCGCCGAGCTGGCCATCGAGCGCGCCAAGCGCCTGGTGGAGCTGGGCCACGATGTGGTCGTCCTGCTGGACTCGATCACCCGTCTGGGCCGCGCCTACAACCTGGCCGCGCCCGCCTCGGGCCGCATCCTGTCCGGTGGTGTCGACTCGACCGCGCTCTACCCGCCCAAGCGGTTCTTCGGCGCGGCGCGCAACATCGAGAACGGCGGCTCGCTGACCATCCTCGCCACCGCCCTGGTGGAGACCGGATCCCGCATGGACGAGGTCATCTTCGAGGAGTTCAAGGGCACCGGCAACATGGAGCTCAAGCTCAACCGCGGGCTCGCCGACAAGCGGATCTTCCCCGCGGTGGACGTGGACGCGTCCGGCACCCGCAAGGAGGAGATCCTCATGGCTCCCGAGGAGCTGCGCGTGGTCTGGCAACTCCGCCGCGTCCTGCACGCCCTCGACACCCAGCAGGCACTGGAGCTCCTCCTTGAGAAGATGAAGGAGACCAAGTCCAACGCCGAGTTCCTCCTCCAGGTCCAAAAGACAACGGTGTCCGAATAGCTTTAGCGGCCTCGGGTCCTCGCCTGGCGGCTCGGACCCGAACCGCGAAAGCGGCGAGCGCGACATCGCTTCGCGGTCTCTCGTGAAGCTTCGCCTTCGGCTCGCTCCACGACCCGATAGCGCGCTCGCGTGCACCTTGAGGTTGTCGGGTGGTAACACCCGCGACGCCCCTGCCCCGGCTCACCCGGCGGCAGGGGCGTCGTTCGCGTCTAACAGCGCCTACGCGCCTGCATCCACGCGGATGGGCACTCGGCGGCCCATAGATGGCGTTCCGGGGGAGCCCACGGGGTGCCCTTGGCCGGTGTGCCCAGGTTGCACGCGAGTGCGCTACCTGAGCCGGAGCGAGCCGCAGGCGAAGCTTCGAGCGAAGATCGCGAAGCGATGTCGCACTCGCCGCCTTTGCGGTTCGGGGGCCGAGCCGCTAGGCGAGGGCTCCGAGGCCGCAAGGGCCAAAAAAATAAGTAGGGCTAGCCCCACCTTGGGTGCGGGGTGGACCGGATGGTTGGGGGGAGAGTGCTGGGCCAGGCTGGGATCGTACGGTGGACTCGGCATGGAGGGACGATGTGGGCGAGCTGATGGGTGCCGCCGCAGGCGGCGGGGTGGGGACGGCGACCGCCAGGCGCGGGGTGAACGTGGCGGACGGGTCGTGGCGGCCGCTGGCGATGGTGCGGTCGTCGCTGTCCTGGCGTTCGGCGATCTATCTGGCCGTGGTCTTCGCGTTCGGGCTGGGCTGGTTCGTCGTGCTCACGGTGGGGCTGGCGCTCTCGCTCGGCCTGCTGATCATCTGGGTGGGCGTCCCGCTCGGGCTGATGCTGATGCTCGCGTGGCGGGGCGGCGCGATGCTGGAACGGGTGCTGGCGAAGGCCGCGTTCGGCGTGGAGATCCCGACCCCGTACCGGCGGCTGCCGAAGGGCGGCAATCCGCTGCGCAAGGTCCGTGTGATGGCCTCCGATCCGGCGACCTGGAAGGATTTCGCGTATCTGGCGCTGCTGTTTCCGATCTCGCTGGCGGAGTTCGTGGTGTCGGCGGTGTTGTGGATCTCGACCGCGACGTTCCTCTTCCTGCCGGTGCGGGTCCTCGTCGACGGGGGCACCGAGATCAACTTCGGCGTCTGGGCCTACTGGGCGGGCAATCCGCTGACCGCGCTGCCGTGGTCGGCCGTGGGGCTCGCCCTCATGCTGCTGGCGCTGTACGTGACGCGGGCGATCGCGATCGCGCACGCGTTCTACGCGCGGTGGCTGCTCGGCCCGAGCCGTTCCCAGGTCGAGAACCGGGAGCTGCGGGCGCGTACCGAGCACCTGCAGGCCAGCCGGGCCAGGGGCGTGGACGCGGTGGAGGCGGAACGCCGCCGGATCGAGCGTGATCTGCACGACGGCGCCCAGCAGCGGCTGCTGGCCGTGGCCATGGACATCGGGCGCGCGCGGGCCAAGCTCGAACAGGACCCCGAGGGCGCTCGGACGCTGATCGAGCAGGCGCACGCGGGCACCAAGGAGGCCATCTCGGAGCTGCGTGATCTCGCGCGGGGCATCTATCCGGCGATCCTCACCGACCGGGGGCTGGACCCGGCGCTCTCCGGGCTGGCCGGCCGCGCGCCGGTACCGGTCGAGGTGGACGTCGACCTGCCGGAACGGCCACCGGCGGCGGTGGAGAGCATCGCGTACTTCATCGTGGCCGAGTCGCTGGCCAACATCGCCAAGTACGCCCGTGCCACGCGCGCCTCCGTACGGGTCGTGCAGGAGGAGGGCTGGGTCGTCGTCGAGGTGATCGACAACGGTGTGGGCGGCGCGGTGGCGCAGCCCGACGGCGGGCTGGCCGGGCTGGCCGACCGCGCCGCCACCATCGACGGCATGCTGATCGTCGACAGCCCGCCCGGCGGCCCCACGATCATCCGGGCCGATCTGCCCTGTTCCTGGTAGGCGTGATCGAGGCTCGTCCGGCAGGCGGAGGTCTCCGGGCCGGACGGGCCCGATAATGGGGGCATGCGGGTGGTGATCGCCGAAGACTCGGTGTTGTTGCGTGAAGGGCTCGTCCGGCTCCTCGGGGACGCCGGGATCGAGACGGTGGCCACGGTGGGCGACGGGCCGAGCCTGCTGGGGGTCGTCGAGAAGCACGAGCCCGACCTGGCGATCGTGGACGTCCGGATGCCGCCGTCGTTCACCGACGAGGGCCTGCGGGCGGCGCTGGCGGTACGGGAGAGCCGGCCGGGCACGCCGATCCTGGTCCTCTCGCAGTACGTGGAGGAACGGTACGCCACCGATCTCATCGGCGGCGGCACCGAGGGCGTCGGCTATCTGCTGAAGGAGCGGGTCTCCGACATCGAGGAGTTCATCGACGCCGTCCGGCGGATCGCCGGGGGCGGCACGGTGATCGACCCCGAGGTGATCGGCCAGCTGCTGGGCCGGCGCCGGGCCGGAGATCCCCTGGCGTCCCTCACGCCGCGCGAACGCGAGGTGCTGGGGCTGATGGCCGAGGGCCGCTCGAACGCCGCCATAGCGCGCAGCCTGGTGGTCTCGGACGGGGCCGTGGAGAAGCACATCTCCAACATCTTCGCCAAGCTCACCCTCCCGCCCACCGGGGACGACCACCGCCGCGTGATGGCCGTCCTGGCCTACCTGCGGGCCGGCTGACCACGGCCGGGGCGCCTCGGGCAAGATCGGGAATGCCCGATGACCTCGGCACGTTCGGGTATCTGGCACACTTGGAGTGCAACCGCTGCGGTACCGGTTCACGCTTCCCACATCTCCCACGCCTCGTCGTGTGAGCCCGGGGCGCCCGGCGACCGCCGAACGGCGAGGAGAGACCCATGAAGCCCGACATTCACCCGAACTACGTCGTCACGACCGTGACGTGTACGTGCGGCAACACCTTCGAGACCCGCAGCACCGCCGAGAACGGCGTGATCCACGCCGATGTCTGCTCGAACTGCCACCCGTTCTACACGGGCAAGCAGAAGATCCTCGACACCGGTGGCCGCGTGGCTCGCTTCGAGCAGCGCTTCGGCAAGGGCAAGAAGGCCGACGCCAAGTAGGACCTCCGCTTTTCAGCGTTCGAGGCCGGCCCGGGGACCCCGAGGTCCCCGGGCCGCTCGAAGTTGACGAAGCGGCCGCCGCGGCGGCGGCCGGAGCCGCACCGCGGACACCGGAGCAGGGAATAGACGTGAATCTCGACGATCTGATCAGCGAATACGCCGATATCGAAGGCCGGCTCTCCGACTCGGCCGTGCACGCCGACCAGGCGCTGGCGCGCCGTCTGGGCAAGCGTTACGCCGAGTTGCGGCCGATCGTCGAGACGTACCGGGAGCTGGACACCACCGAGGACGACCTGGCGACCGCGCGCGAGCTGGCCCCGGAGGACGAGACGTTCGCCGCCGAGGCCACCGTGCTGCAGAAGCGCAAGGAAGATCTTGAGGAACGGCTGCGCCACCTGCTGATCCCGCGCGACCCGTCCGACGACAAGGACGTGCTCCTGGAGATCAAGGCGGGCGAGGGCGGCGAGGAGTCGGCGCTCTTCGCGAGCGACCTGCTGCGCATGTACCTGCGCTACGCCGAGCGCGTCGGCTGGAAGACCGAGATCATCGACGCGCACCTTTCCGACCTCGGCGGCTACAAGGACGTCACCGTCGCCGTCAAGGCGAAGGCCTCCCAGGAGGAAGGCGTCTGGACGCGCCTGAAGTACGAGGGCGGCGTTCACCGCGTCCAGCGCGTGCCCGCCACCGAGTCGCAGGGCCGCATCCACACCAGCGCCGTCGGCGTCCTCGTCACCCCCGAGGCCGAGGACGTCGAGGTCCAGATCGACCCCAACGACCTGCGCATCGACGTCTACCGGTCGTCCGGTCCGGGCGGCCAGAGCGTCAACACCACCGACTCGGCGGTCCGGATCACGCACGTGCCGAGCGGCGTGGTGGTCTCGTGCCAGAACGAGAAGAGCCAACTGCAGAACAAGGAGCAGGCGCTGCGCATCCTGCGGTCGCGCCTGCTGGCGATGGCGCAGGAGGAGGCCGAGGCCGCCGCCTCCGCCGAGCGCAAGAGCCAGGTCCGCACGGTCGACCGTTCCGAGCGCGTCCGCACCTACAACTACCCGGAAAACCGGATCTCCGACCACCGGGTGGGCTACAAGGCCTACAACCTCGACCAGGTCCTCGACGGCGACCTGCACAACGTGACGCAGGCGCTGGTGGACGCCGACATGGAACGACGCCTGGCGGAGGCCCAGCAGTCGTCATGAACCTGCTGCTCGACGAGATCGCCCGGGCCACCGCGCGGCTGGCCGACGCCGGCGCAGCGTCCCCCCGTGCCGACGCCGAGGAGCTGGCGGCCGCCGTGCACGGCGTCAAGCGGGCGGAGCTGCACACCGTCTCCGACGGCGCGTTCGACGCGCGCTTCTGGGAGTACGTGGCGAGGCGGGAGGCCGGCGAGCCCCTCCAGCACATCACCGGGCGCGCGTTCTTCCGTTATCTGGAGCTGAAGGTGGGGCCGGGCGTGTTCGTGCCCCGTCCCGAGACCGAGGTGATGGTCGGCTGGGCCCTCGACACCCTGCGCGACATGGACGTCCAGGACCCGCTGGTGGTCGACCTCGGCACCGGATCGGCGGCCATCGCGCTGTCGATCGCGCAGGAGTCGCCCCGCGCGCGGGTGCACGCGGTCGAGAAGGACCCGACCGCGTTCGTGCACGCCACGCGCAACATCGAGGATCTGGACGAACGCGGCCAGGTGCGGCTCCGTCTCGACGACTTCGGCACCGCGCTGAACGAGCTGAACGGCACCGTCGACCTCGTCGTCAGCAACCCCCCGTACATCCCCATGAGCGAGTGGGAGTACGTGCCGCGCGACGTCCGTGACCACGACCCCGCCGACGCGCTCTGGGGCGGCGGCGAGGACGGACTGGACGCCGTCCGCGTCGTCGAGCGGACCGCCCGGCGCCTGCTGCGTCCCGGCGGCCACGTCGCGGTCGAGCACAGTGACCTGCAGGGCAACGCCGTGTACTGGGTGTTCGCCGAAGAGAACGGCTGGCGCGACGTCCGCAACCGCCGTGACCTGACCAATCGGGACCGCTTCGTCACGGCTCGGCTGGGGACGGACTGACCGGGACCGGAACCGTGGAAGGATGTCCATCGTGAGCCGACGTTACGACTGCTCCGAGCCGATGGAGCGCACCCGCGGGATCGCCGAGTCCGTCTCGGCCGTACGGCGCGGCGAGCTCATCGTGCTCCCCACGGACACCGTCTACGGCGTCGGCGCGGACGCCTTCACCCCGCCCGCCGTCGCCGCGCTGCTGGACGCCAAGGGCCGCGGCCGTGAGATGCCGCCGCCCGTTCTGGTGGGCTCCGTGCGCGCCGCGACCGCGCTGATCGAGGACCTCGGCACGTACGGGCAGGATCTGATCGACGAGTTCTGGCCCGGCGCGCTCACCCTCGTCTGCCGCGCCAACCAGAACCTCCTCTGGGATCTCGGCGAGACCAAGGGCACCGTCGCCGTCCGCATGCCCATGCACGAGCTGGCCGTCGAGCTGCTCAAGGAGACCGGTCCGCTCGCGGTCAGCAGCGCCAACGCCACCGGCAAGCCCGCCGCCCGCACGGTCGCCGAGGCCGAGGAGATGCTCGGCGACGCCGTCTCGGTCTACCTCGACGGCGGCCAGTCCGGCCACGCCGAGGCCTCCACGATCGTCGATCTGACGGGCTCCATCCCGCGGCTCCTGCGCGCCGGTGCCATTCCCGAAGACAAGATCCGTTCCGTGGTGGGCGTGCTGCTCACCGACGAGGACGAGGACGAGGACCTCACCGCCGAGGACGAGGACCTCACCGCCGAACAGGCCGCGAAGCCGTCGCTCACCAAGGACGAGCCTGCGAAGCCGTCCCTCACCAAGGACGAGCCTGCCGCCGCCCCCGACGAGCCGGGTCTCTCCCTCCGCAAGGACGACAACGCCTCCTGAGGCCGTCCCTTCCTCCGGCGTGGCCGCCGGCATTGTGATCTGCCCTGGAGACGGGGCGGAGATACGCCGGAGACGATGAGGAGACGGGAGCCTGCTTTCATCCCGCTCAAGAGGTATGCACGTGCGACCCAAGCATGGATCGCGCGTTCGAGCGGACGAAAGGAAGCGCATCCCGTGAAGTCCAAAGGACGATCGCTGGTCATCCTCGGCGTCTCAACCGCTCTCACCGCCAGCCTGGCGGCTCCCGTCATGGCGGCCGACTCCGCCCCGGCCGCGGCCGTGTCCAGCGTGACCGCCGACGCTCCCCAGGCGCGGATCGCGGCCGAGAAGAAGAGGCCCTACAACGCCGGAAACGCTTACGGCGACTCACGCGGCTACGTGAAGTGGAACAACAACAAGTCGCTGTTGCCCAACTACCTTGCCATCGAGGGCCGGGTACGCGACTACTGCGGCAGGCCCTCCGCCACCTACGTCTACCTGAAGTTCCAGGTCGGTAAGGGCAAGAAGTGGAAGACCGAGAACAAGAAGGTCGCCACCGTCTACAACTGCCGGTCGAAGAAGTTCAAGCTGTCCTACTTCTTCAAGGAGAAGAGGCAGGTCCGGAAGGCGGTCGTCACCGTCTGCAGCAAGGCCGGCAGCAAGTGGGCCTGTGGCCGGCCGGGCTAAGCGAGCCGTGCACGTGCCGTCCTGCCCGACCAGTGACCACAGGGAGACTTCATGCGTAAGTGGGCCTCTGCCGCGGTCGTCGCTGCGGCCTCGGCTTCGATGCTTCTGGGCATGACCGCTCCGGCGGACGCCGCCAGCTGGTCCCGCTACTACAACGGCGGGAACAAGTACGGCGACTCCGCCGGCACCATCAAGTGGGGCAACGCCAAGAAGCGCGGCTACTACTACGTGCAGGCCCGGGGCGATGTCCGGGACTTCTGTACGACCAAGTCTTGGACCTACGTCTACCTCAGTTGGTACGTAGGCAAGAAGAAGCGCAACTACCAGGTCGCGAAGGTCAGCAACTGCAAGGAACGCGGTTTCAAGACCAAGGCCTACACCTTTAAGGGCAAGCCTAAGAAGGCCATGGTCACGGTGTGCACCGAGACCACCCGTAACTGGCACTGTGGCCGACCGGCCTGAACGGGGAAACAACGATGAAGAGCATCGCTAAAGCCGTCACGTTCTCTCTTGGCCTGACCGTCGCAGGCGGCCTCATGGCGGCCGCTCCGGCCACCGCGGCCACGGCGAGCTCCGCCAAGGCCTCGGCCACGTCGGAAACCGCCGCCAAGCCGAGGACGGTCTACAAGCGCAAGTACCACGCCGGCAACAAGTACGGCGACGCGCGCGGGACGCTGGCCATCACCTACGACAGGGGGTCCTACCGTCACCCCCTCCGGCTCCACGTCTCCGGCAAGCTCAGGGACTTCTGCTCCACCAAGTCCGCGAGCCACGTCTACCTGAGCTGGTCGCAGGGCCCCAAGGGCCAGGTGAAAAGGAAGAACGTGCGCGTAGCCAGCGTGGGCAACTGCAAGAGCGTCAATTTCCGCAAGTCCTACAGCACCGGCATCTACATGCCGAGCAAGGCCTACGTCACGGTCTGCAGCAGCGTTAAGAAGCGCTGGTACTGCGGCCGTCCAGGCTGACCCGAACCACCCTGACACCCCGCGCCAGCGCCCCCGGAGCATGCCCCCGCCTCCGGGGGCGCCGTGCGTCCGCCGCCCGTCGCACATCCGCCCGAAATTCTTCAAAGTTCTCGTTTTCGGAAGCAGCAGATACGGGGCCTCGTGCATCTACTTTGCGTACGGGGTTCCAGAGGCCGGAGTGCTGCGGAGGAGAACGATGACGACGGGACGTCAGCGTGACGGGGGTTCACTGGAGCTCATGCCGTCCGTGCGGTGTCACCTCGACGGGCTCGAGGTGCCGCTGACGGACGGCATGCGTTCTCTGGTCATCACAGTGGCGCTGGAGGGGGACGGGCTGTCCCGCCGGGCGCTGCAGAACAGGATGTGGCCCGACCTGGAGAGCTGCGGCGCGGCCAAGCGGCTGCGTCAGCTGCTGTGGCGGGTGAAGCGCGAGACCGGTGACCGGCTGCTGACCGCGACGTCGGGTTGTGTACGGCTGGCCGAGACGGTGTCGGTCGACCTGCACTCGGCGGAACGCCGGGCCCGCGAGGCCGTCAACGGGGAGACGCCCGCCTACATCGATCCGGCCGAATGGTCCTTCCTCGGCGAGGAGCTCCTGTCGAGCTGGCCGGACGAGAACGTGTGGGAGGCGCAGGACCGGTGGAACCGCCTCCGGCTGCTCGCGCTGGAGCGGCTGGCGGAGCGGGCGCTGGAAGGAGGGGACGTCCCGAGCGCCATCGAGCTGGCGAGCATGGCGGTGAGCGTGGACGAGTTCAACGAAATTCCGTACCGGGTGATGGCCTCGGCCTACCTCGCCCGAGGGGATCTGGCGAGTTCGTGGCGCGTCTTCACCAAGTTCCAGCAGCTGCTGCGCCGTGAGATGGGCCTGGAGCCGAGCGCCGCGTTCCGCGCGTTGATCGAACACCGGGGTGTCGCGCGCAGTGCCTAGCCGACCGCTGTCCGGCACTCTTACCCCGGGTCAGTAGCCATGTGGGGATATGAGGCGACTTGGGGGCTGCCGCCCCCTATGATCCCCCCGTGGCCCGTGAGCTTGCCTGCCCTGCGACGTGTGCCCCACGGGGGCATGCGCGCGCCACCCGTACGTGCGTGTTGGTGGTGTGTCCGCGGTGACCTCAGGAGTGGTCGCGATCTCCGTTCTGACGGCCCTTTACCGGGAGCATCAGGTCGGGCTCATCCGCATGGCCGTGCTCCTCGTCGGTGACGAGGCGACGGCCGAGGATGTGGTTCAGGACGTCTTCCTGCGCATGCAGGACAAGGCGCCGAGGCTGGACGACGAGAAGAAGCTGCTGGCCTACGTCCGCGCCGCCGTGCTGAACGGCTGCCGGATGACGCTCCGTCGCCGCAAACGCATGTGGCAGCGGACGGAGCCGCATCAACCGCCGGTATGGTCCGCCGAGTCGGCGGCGATCCTCAGCGAGGACCGGCGCGAGGTGATGAGGGCGCTGACCCGCCTTCCCCGCAGGCAACGCGAGGCCCTCGTCCTTCGTTTCTACCTTGAGCTCTCCGACGACGAGGTCGCCCAGGCGATGGGCATCCGGCCGGGGACCGTGCGCTCGACCATGACCCGGGCGCTCGCCGCGCTGGCCCGCGAGATGGGAGAGGAGGTGCGGGCGTGAACATCGAGGACAGGCTCCGCGACGCCCTGCGGGCCACCGCGAACACCGTGGACGACCAGACGCACCGCCCTCTGCCCGAACGCAGACCGCGGCCGTCGCTGCTGAGGCGCCGCCTCGTGCCCCTGGGCGCGGTCGTGGCCGTCCTGCTCCTGCTCGTGGGCTTCGTGGCCGCACAGCGCCTCTGGGACGACGAACCCGCCCCCCATCTTCAGCGCACGCCGGTCATGCCGAAGTTCATCTTCTCGTCCACCCTCGAAGCCGGTCGCACGCCCAGCGATCCCGGAACGTACCGGCTGGAAGTCCGGGAATCGGCGACGGGGCGCCTCCTCGACCGGCACCAGGCGCCCAAGGGCATCACGTTCCATGACGTGGCGGCTCTCAGTGACAACCGCACGTTCTACGTCACGTCGGAACTGAGCTCACAGAAGCCGTGCCGAACCACGATCCAGCGGGTCCGGGTCAGCGACGCCGGAAAGATCATCGCCTTGGAGCCGGTCGCCGCGCCCCTCGCCGGCACCGCGGTTCGCACCGCGGGACGACTCGCCGTCACGCCGAACGGCACGAAACTGGCCTACGCCCTTGAGGCCTGCGGGGAATTCGAACGCGCCGGGCCGTCGGCGGAGAGAACACGGATCGCGGTCATCGACCTCGTGGGAAACACACGCCGGGAATGGCGCGACTCGGGGCGGGGAGACGGCGCCAATCATCTTTCCTGGACCGCCGACGGCGAACGGCTGTTCTTCGTGCGCCGGGTGCAGCCGAAGCGACCCGGGACGGAGGAATGGGAGGCCGAGGAACTCCGCGTGATCGATGCCTCCGTGCCGGGAGAAGCCGAGCTCGCGGCCAACAGTTCGGTCATCCAGACGCTCAAGGCCCCCCAGGTCTACGAGGCCGCCCTGGCGAGCCCGGACGGCCGTTCCGTGATCACCTCGTCGGCGGAAGTGCAGCTGGGAGTCGGGTCGTCGCAGGACTTCGAAGCCCAGGGCGACGGGTCCGATTCCGCCCAGTCCTCCTCCAACGAACCCGTGGAACTGCTTGAACTCTCGGTTCAGGACGGCCGCACACTGCGTCAGATCCGGCTGGCCGGCACTCCGCGAGTGGACGTCAACTCGTACAAGAACGACGCGTCGGGTCTGTACCTGCTGACCAGTGGCGGCATCGTCGATCTGCACAAGGGAGGTCCGGCACGTCCGCTGAAGGGCTTCGACAGCGTCATCGACTTCGACTGGTGACATTCCGGGGGGCTCGCTCGCGACGCGTGGTCGGAATCCCGCCGCTAATAGACATGTAATGACATGGGGCGACTTCCGGCCCGGTGCCCCCTACGATCCTCTGCGTGGTCCTTGCCCTTGTCCGCTTTCCGGCGCGCCCGCGACAGCGGCGTGCGCCCGCGTGTCGGTAGTGGGCCTGCGGTGATCTCTGGGCCTGCTGCCTCCGCCCTGACCTCCCTCTACCGCGAGCATCAGGTCGGGCTTGTTCGTCTGGCCGTGCTGCTCGTCGGTGATGAGGCGACCGCAGCGCGGTCTTGAACGGCTGCCGGATGACGTTGCGGCGCCGTAGGCGTCTGTGGCAGAGGACCGAACCGCATCAGCCGCCGGTTTGGTCGGCTGAGTCGGAGGCACTTCTCGGTGAGGACCGGCGAGAGGTGATGCGGGCGCTGGCGCGCCTTCCGGGTCGGCAACGTGAGGCGCTCGTCCTTCGGTTCTATCTTGAGCTGTCCGATGACGAGGTCTGTCAGGTGATGGGGATCCGGCCGGGGACCGTGCGGTCGACCATGGCCCGGGCGCTCGCCGCGCTGGCCCGCGAACTGGGAGGGGAGGTGCGGGCATGAGGATCGAGGACAGGCTCCGCGACGCGCTGCGGGCCACCGCCGACACGATCGACGACGACCGGTACCGGCCCCTGCCCGAGCGACCGCGGCGGCCTTCGTTGCGGGCACGGCTCGCTCCCGTGCTCGCTCCGCTCGCGGTCGTGATCCTGCTCGTGGGCTTCCTCGCCGCGCGGCAGTGGTCTGAACCGGACGAACCCGAACGGCCCCAGCACCCTCCGGCCGCGATGCCCAAGTTCTTTGCGGCGCTGAAGGAGGGGACCGGGGACACACGTTCCCGCCTGCACGTCAGGGAGTCTGGGACCGGCCGTGTGCTCGACACCTTCCGGGCGCCTTGGGGGATCACACTCCAGGCCGTCACGACCACCGCCGGCGGTCAGACGTTCCTGGCCACCTCCAGGCCGGTGTCCGGCAAACCCTGCGCTTCCTCGATCCATCGTGTGCGGGTGAACGGCGAAGGCAAGATCATCCAGAACGAGTTCCTGAACGCCGGGAACATCCGGGGCGGGACGAACGAGTCGGGTTCGATCGCGGTGACGCCGGACGGCCGCCACCTGGCCTATGCCGCCGGAACCTGTGACGGCGGCGACAACACCGAGCTCGGCATCATCGACCTGGAAACCGGAAGGCAGCGAGTCTGGAAAGAGACCGGTGACGCGTCACTCGGAAATCTCTCCTGGTCCCGCGACGGCGAGCGTCTCTTCTTCGTCCGGCATCTGGCGGAGTCCGGTGAGGCACGGATGATGGACGTCTCGAATGCCCAGGAGGGCACGGTCGGTGACCGGAGCGAACCGCTGTGGAGATCTGACCGGGATCAGTCCGTCAGAGGTGTCGTGCCCGACGCGACCGGCGGCAAGGTCGTGGTCGCCACGTTCCAGGGGGCGAGCAGGGACGGCAAGCAGCGTCAGGGCAGCGAGGTCCTCGAAATCGCCGTCGATACGCGGCGGGTCGTGGGCAGGGTGTTGTCACGGCGCGACCTCCCGCACCGTTTCGACATCTTCCAGCCGGACGTCACGGGACGCTACATCCTGACGTCGGAAGGGATCATCGACCTGCATTTCCCCACAGTCGTGAGAGAGTCCGGGAAAACGCATGGCGTCGATGCCGATTGGGGATAGGAACGGCAGCGTCCGGGAGACCCGCGAACGGCTCGAGTCCCGGAGAGATGACCGAACGCGCTGGTCGCCGCGAGCCTTCACGGCGGTCGGGGTGACGGCGGCCCTGATCCTTCTCGCCGAGGCGGTGTGGAGCCGGCCGCCCTGGATTTCTGTCAGCGCGATTCCTCGGGACGGTATTTGATCACCAGTGCGGGTATCGTCGATCTGGAAAAACCGCAGTCGGTGCGGAGGGTCGGCGGGCTGGCGCGTGTCAGCGAAGCCGCTTGGGGTTAGGCGTACGCTAGTAGATCTTCTGCCATTTCCCGCACTTCTTCGTCTCGCGCTTGTTCGGCCTGACTCCGCACTCGCGCACATAGAGATGGCTGAGGTGGTCCGACGTGAAGAAAAGGCCGTACTTCTTGTTCTCCTTGTAGTCGAAGTCGGCGGGCTTTCCCTTCAGGGAAAAGAAATAGACCAGGCTGCGGCGCGCTTTTCCAGATCTGGTGGCCTCGAACTGGACACCGGCGGCCCAGCCGTTCTTCTTCCTATCGCGGAGCCACCCGTCCACGCGGACGCGCTTACGGCCCTTCTTGTCCTTGTAGAAGGCGTAGGTGCCGCCTGACTCGATGTTCGTGAAGCTGCCTTTTGTCGTCCACCTTCGTGCGGCGGCATTGGCCTCGCTCGTGACGGCGCTGATCGTGGTGACGGAGAGCGCGGTGAGCGATGCGACGGTCACGGCAGCGAGGCGGCGGCGGCTCATGGCGTGCCCTTCGGTGCGGGGCCCTGGCGGAACGACCCGAACCTAGCATCGAGATGACAAGGGCCCGACCCCCTTAGGAGTCAGGCCCTTGTGTTGCTCACGTTCAAGACGAGACAGGCGTTACGGCCCCGGCTTTAGTAGAGCTGGCGGCCCTTGCCGAAGGACCACTTGCCGTTGCTCTTCTTGCGGCGGCACTCCTGGACCCAGGCGTGGTGGGTGTAGGGCGCGCTCGTCCGGATGGTGATCGTGCCCTTGCCATCGAAGGCGTAGCGCTTGCCGCGCGGCGTGATGCCGATGATGTGGTGGCGGGAGAAGTACTTGTACGTCCTCCGGCCCACGGTCTCGGTGAACAGGAACCGGACGCAGGCCGTATAGCCGTCCGCCCTGGTGTCCTGCAGCTTGCCGACCACGGTGACGCGGCTCTTGTTGCGGGAGTAGGTGCCCCACGCGTTGACGTTGCGGTACGAGTTCCTCGGCTGCCACCTGCGGGCGGCGGCGGAGGCCGTGGGGGCGGCGGCCGTCGAGGCGGCGCCGGCGGAGTCCGTCAGGACGACGTCGGCCGCCTGGGCGGGGGAGCTGACGGCGGCCATGCCGGCCATCAGGGTTCCGGCGGACAGAGCAACGGCTGCGAAACGCCGCATGAATCCCTCCATGCACTGAAATCTCGGAGATAAAGCCAGGTCAACGTAGCAGCCTTCACAAGATCATTCTTATGCTCGGCTTAGGTGTTGACCAGGGGTGGCCGGATGTGCGAACAAAGATCCCGCTATGGGCGTCCAACTGTCTTGGGTGGCGCCTGAGACCCGTGCGCCCAGAGGGAAAACGCCTGCTGGGGCCGCCTCCACCGCCGCAAAAACGGACAGACGGGGATGAAGAACCTCATTCTCTGGGCGTGCCAGAAAATGACGTGAAGTTGATCACATGTCCACCTTGGGGTTGATCCTGGGGGGCGACGAAGGGTTGACACGGTTCCGTCCCCTGGCATGACGCGCGGACCATGGGCGCCGGGGTTGGCTTGGTACATGGCCGAGAACGAGACAGAGACGAGCACCGGGGAGCCGGAGGAGGGCGGCTGGCTGGCGTGGTTCCGCGGGGCGTACGAAGCGTTCATCACGGTCGCGGTGGGACTGGTGTTCTTCGTGGCGTTCGCCTACGCCAAGGGCATGCTCTGACTTAGGAACGGGTCTGGCCGGGACGGACGAGGCCCGCGTCATAGGCGAAGATCGTTGCCTGGACACGGTCGCGGAGATCCAGCTTGGTGAGGATCGCGTTCACGTGCGTCTTCACCGTGGCGGTGCCGATGCCGAGCGCGGCGCCGACCTCGGGGTTGCTCAGGCCCTGCGCCACGTGCACGAGAACGTCGCGTTCGCGCAGGGTGAGGAGCTGCAGCCGGTCGTCGCCCGGAGAGGGCGGGGAGACCGTCCCGCTGACGAACGCGTCGATCAGGCGGCGGGTGACGGCGGGGGCGAGCATGGCCTCGCCCTCCGCGACGGTCCGGATGGCGTCGACGAGCTCCTGCGGATCGCAGTCCTTGAGCAGGAAGCCGGACGCGCCCGCGCGGAGCGCACCGAAGACGTACTCGTCCCGATGGAACGTGGTGAGCACCAGGATGCGGGCCGCCGTTCCCGCGCCGCCGGTGAGCTCCCGGGTCGCGGTCAGGCCGTCCATGCCGGGCATGCGGATGTCCATGAGCACGACGTCGGGCCGCGACTCCCGGACGGCGCGCAGGGCCTCCGCGCCGTCCCCGGCCTGCCCGACCACCTCCAGGTCCGGCTCGCCGTCGATGATCGCGGTGAAGCCCGCGCGGACGACATGCTGGTCGTCCACCACCAGCACCCGGATGGTCATGTCTGCTCCTCCATCGCGTCCAGCAGCTCGCGCATGTCGACCAGCGCGGCCCGTGCCTGTTCGGTGACGACGTCCAGGGCCGCCCGGGCGTCGGAGGCGGTGCCGCCGAGCCCCGCCTCGGCCGCGCGGACGAGCCGGGAGGTGTGGTCGAAGACCGTCCCGCGGAGTCCCATCGCGATGCGGTGCCGTTCCGCGAGGACGGCCTCGCCCGTACGGGCGGCCATGGTCTCCAGGGCGTTGATCTCCCAGTTCCTGCTGCGGGCGGCGACGGCCTTGCCCCACGCCCAGAACGGCAGGAACGCCAGCGCCGAGAACATGCCGCCCGCGACCAGCCCGAAGACGAGCGCGAAGACGGCCGCGCCGGGCTCGTTCGGCTCCGGATCCAGCGCCAGCGCGACCCCGATCGCCATCGCCCACGGGATGGGCGCGACGAGCACGGCGGGCCAGGTCGGTCTGCCCTTGCGGGCGTAGCAGGCCACGGAGTAGACCGCGATCAGCTCCGCCGGGAACCCGACCGCGAGCACGCCCAGGAGCGGCTCGGACAGCCGTGCGCCGGCCACCGCCCAGATCGAGTCGACCACGGCCAGGGCGATGAGCGTGCCGTACGGTTTGCGCCGGCGCCACCACAGCGGGAGCGCGCGGCCGAACAACGCCACCGTGAGGAGCATCATCGCGCCGGTCGACCAGCCTTCCACGATCGACTCTTCCTTGAGCGCGAACGCCATGACGGCCGGCGTCGCCACGCAGAACGCGATGGCGGCGGCGTCGAGGACCTCAGGCCAGTCCAAGCCTTGCCGCTGCCCTGCCGGGTTGGTGGGAAGCACCGCCGCGACGGCCCAGCCGCCCGCCGGGGTAGGGCCCGCGTCGAGGGTGCCGCCGAGCCCCTCCGCCCGTTCCCGCATGCCGGCGATCCCGCGGTTGGTGCCGAGGACGGGCACGGCGCCGTCGTCGCCGGGAGGATCGTTGGAGACCGTCACCTCCAGGGCCGTCGAGGTGTAGCGGGCCTCGACCCGTACCGGCGCGCCCGACGCGTACCGCATCGCGTTGGTCAGGGACTCCTGGACGATGCGGTACGCGGCGGTGGTGACCTCGGGAGACAGCTTCCGCGGCCGGCCCTCGACCGTCAGCGAGACCGGGATGCCCAGCCGGGTGAGGCCGTGGCACAGCGGCGGGAGCAGCGACTTCAGCTCGCCGTCTCCGGCCCGCGGGCCCACGACGTCCACGAGCCTGCTCAGCGACGTGAGGACGTCGCGCCCGGTCTCCGCGGCGACCGTCAGCGCCCCGGTGGTCAGCTCCGGGTCGTCGATGCGCGCGGCGGCGCCGCTGTGGACCACCACGGCGCTGAGATGGTGCCCGGCGACGTCGTGCAGGTCGCGGGCGAGCCGCTCCCGTTCGGCCTCCGCCGCCGCCCGGCGTTCCTGCTCGGCCTCGGCCAGCCGGGCCGTCAGCTCCAGCCGCCGTGCCTTGCGCTGGCGCCGGATCTGCCCCAGCGCGGTGATCGTCACATACAAGATCACGTTCGCGAGCACGTCCGACCACAGGCCCGTCCCGCCGGTCGAATAGGGCACCGACAACAGGCTGACGACGGCGCAGGCGGCGACGCCGCCGATCATCGCGGCCCGGGGGCCCCGGTGCACGGCCAGCGAGTAGAGGGCGATCGCGTCGGTCACCCCGTCGACCACCGTGTCGTCGGTGTCGAGCAGCAGCTGGCCGATGCCGCCGATCAGCAGCACCGCCGCCAGCACCTGGACGGGCGCCGCACGCCGCCAGATCAGCGCGACGCACGAGCAGGCGACGGCGATGTCGAACACCATCCACTGCCACTTGTCGAGCGGCTCCTCAAGCGCGATCAGGTAGGTGAGGCCGAGCTGGAAGGCGGCGGCGATCGCGGGCACGGCGAAGTCGGCGATGCTCGGCCACCGCTGGACCCCCCCGTCGCTGCTCACGGGAACGACCTTATGGGGCCATTACCGGTCTTTCAGCCCTCTTTCAGGTCTCAGTCAGGCAGACAGGGGGTCACGCCGTCCAAGGTCATCCTGGGCTGCGCGCCTCCCTCCAGCCGGACCTTGAACGTGACGGCGGGCCGGGCGCGGGTCATGGTGAACGAGCGATGCCTGCCCTTGCCGCGGGGCGGTTCGGCCAGCCGGTAGTCACGGTCGCTGATCACGCCGACCATGACTCCGGTGGCCTGGTCGACGAGCACGACGGGCGACGGGCCGGGGCGGAGGGGGAGTTCGGCGCGCAGCGTGCGCAGCGACCGGCCGCTCGCGCACGGCGCCGTGCGGTCGGTGACCGTGCGGGACCGGGCGCCCTGGCCGCCGAGCCGTTCGGCGCCGTCCCGCAGGATGTGGACGGCGTCGGCTTCGAGGCGGTCGGACGACTCCCAGAGCGCGGGCTCCCAGGTACAACCAGTGATCAGCGCGGCCCCGACGATTCCCCCGAGGAGTCCGCGCCCGACAGTGGACACGGCGCGTAGCTTAGACGCAGAGTGCCGTTCTACTCCGTAGGGTAATCATTTCATTACGTAGAGCGCGCGGCGACGGTGGGGACATGCCTGAGGTGCGTGGCTGGTTCCGGGGCCCGGTGATCACTGCGGGGATGCTGCTGGTGACCACCGTGTTCGCGCTGCCCGTGCTCGCCTCGCCCGCGCGTGCGGACCCGCCGCCGGTGGCCGAGAGCATCCCGACGTACGACGTGGTGCTCACGATCCGTTCCGACGGGCTCCTGCACGTCCGGGAGACGATCACTTACGACTTCGACCAGGGCGGTGAGCACGGGATCGTGCGGCGCGTCTCGTACCGCAGGGAGAACCGGCTGTACGACATCCGCGACGTGCGCGCCAGCTCCTCCACCGGCGCGCCCGCCCGGGCCGAGACCGCCAAGCTGCTGCACGACGTGCGCATCGACGTCGGCGACGACCGGCGCCGGGTGCACGGCCGGCAGGCGTACGTGATCGAGTACGACGTGGCCTGGGCGTTCACCCCGTACGACGATCATGACGAGCTGGAGTGGGACGCGCTCGGCGGCGACTGGGACGTGCCGATCGGCGAGGCGGCGGTACGGGTGGAGGCGTCGGTACCGCTCAGGCACGTCACGTGCCGGGCCGGGACGGCCGCCGCCTCCACCCGGTGCCTGCGCGACCGCGACGGCCCGTACGCGGTCGACTTCACGCAGAGCGGGCTGCGGTCGCGCGAGACCATGACGGTCCGGGTCAGCCTGCCCAAGGGCGCGATCGAGGTGCCGCCGCCGCGCTATGCCCGCCCGCACTGGCAGGGTTCGTGGGCGGGCACCGCCGCGCTCGCCCTGGCGCTCGGCGCGGTCGTCCTGCTGGCCCGCCGTCCGGCGCGGCGCCCGTACGCGGCGGAGATGCTGATCGCGGTGGGCACGGCGCTGATCGCGGCGGATGTCGCCGACGACGTCGCGGCCCGCGGATTCTGGGCGTTCTCGCTGGGTGACGGGTGTCTGGCGGGGCTGGCCATGGTGATCATCGGTGTCGCCGCACTCGTTTCGGGCACGGGAACACGCAGCGGTGACCGGATTGGGAGATTAGAGTTGGTCGGAACGCCGTCAGGATGAACGAATCATCCCCGGCGGGCTTCTGATTCAGTGGCGGCGACGGTGAGGGGAGGCACGGGGCGTGCGCGAGTACCTGCTCACCATCCTCGTCGCCGCCCTCGTCACCTATCTGCTGACCCCCGCCGTCCGCAGCTTCGCGGTGTGGTTCGGCGCGCAGGCCGCGCCCCGCGACCGTGACGTCCACGTCATCCCGACGCCCCGGCTGGGCGGGCTGGCGATGTTCGGGGGGCTCGCGGCGGCGCTCGTGCTCGCCCACGGGCTGCCGGTCATGGGCAAGGTCCTCGCCAACGCCGACATCGGCACCGGCAAGGCCCTGCTGCTGTCGGGCGGGCTGATCGTGCTGGTCGGCATCGCCGACGACCGCTGGGGCGTGGACGCGCTGACCAAGTTCGCGGGTCAGGTCGCGGCGGCCGGCATCTTCGTCATGCAGGGCATCCAGCTCTACCAGCTGCCCCTGCCGTCCGGCGAGGCGATGTCGCTGCCCCCGGCCTACGGCGTGCCGCTCACCGTCTTCGTCGTTGTCGCCACGATCAACGCGGTCAACTTCATCGACGGCCTGGACGGGCTCGCGGCGGGCGTGGTGGGGATCGCCGCGCTGGCGCTGTTCTCCTACGCCTACCTGCTCTCGTTCGCCAACGGGCTGACCACGCTGACCGGGTCGACGCTGACCGCGGCGGTGCTGGCCGGCATCTGCGCGGGCTTCCTGCCGCACAACTTCAACCCGGCGCGGATCTTCATGGGCGACACCGGCTCGATGCTGATCGGCCTGCTGCTGAGCGCCTCGACGATCATGCTGACCGGAACGTTCGACCCCGCCGTCATCGGCGCCTACGCCCAGATGCCGTTCTGGGTGCCCATCCTGCTGGTGCCCGCGGTCGCGGCCGTGCCGTTCATCGACATGCTGCTCGCCGTCTGGCGCCGGACGAACCAGGGACGCTCCCCGTTCGCCCCCGACAAACAGCACCTCCACCACCGGCTGCTGGAGCTCGGCCACTCCCACCGGCGCGCCGTCCTGATCATGTACTTCTGGGTGGCACTGATCGCGTCGTGCCTGGTGGGCCTCTCCACGACCAACTCGGTGGTGCTCGTGTCGTCGGTCACCATCGTGGTCGCGATCGCGGGAGTCGCGGTCATGGTCGGCATGCCCCGGATGCGCCGCCGCAACCCCCGCCACGCCAGCGGCCCGGCCCCGGCCCCCCGCCCCCGCCAACCCGTCTAGCCGGGACGAGAACGGACACCTCGCCGCTGACCAGGGGTTTCCGCAGAAGCGTGTAACGACCTGGGCTACAGTCCGTGTGGGGTGCGTTACAACCGTGTGAACGTCGATGCGTTACCTCTAGGGTAATTGCGGACGTTCTGGACGCTTGTGATACCTTTCACGAACAAGAGACGAACACTGAAAGTGACCAGCCGGAGCCCACATGCAGCCTTCCGACGCCCGGATTCTCCGCGGCGCCGCGATCCCGTCCGTCCTCGGGGGAGCCGCCGCCATCGTGGCCGGCCTCCTGCTCGGCGGAGCCAAGGGGGCGCTGGGTGCCGCAATCGCCACCGTCGTGGTGATCGCATTCTTCAGCATCAGTGTGGTGGCCGTCAGCTACGCGTCCAAGATCTCCCCGCAGATGATGTTCGCCGCCGCCGTCTTCAGCTACATCACCAAGATCTTCGTGATGTTCGCGCTCGTCGCGGTCTTCAAGGACGCGACCGCGTGGAACCCCCAGGCCTTCGCCTGGTCGGTCATCGCTCTCACGCTCGTGTGGATCGGCGCCGAGATGCGCGCCTCCATGAAGATCAAGGCCATCGACCTCGACACCCCGGCCCCCGGCAGCGTGGCGGACCGGAGCCCGTGATGACCGCGCGGGTGGCGATGGCGCTAATGGACTACGCCAATATGACCACCAGGGGGGTGGCCTGCTATGGTCCGTCCTGCGATGAGCGAGGAGGGGCATCGGCCCGATCCGGGGTCCGACGATTCGGACCACCGCAGCTTCGCCAACGCCGCCTGGTCCATCCCGAGCTACATCCTGAGCGGGATGGCCATCTACGGCGGCCTTGGCTGGCTCCTGGATCGCTGGCTGGGTCTCTCGGCGCTGTTCCCCATCGGAATCTTGGTGGGCCTCGGTCTCGCGCTCTACCTGGTCTACCACCGCTACGGACGCTGACGGCGCCGCCGGCGGAGAAGGCCAACACCGTCTTTGGACTGAACGCGTGCCCCTCGGGCACGCACAAGCAAGCACTGACTGAACCGTTGGTCACTGACGAAGGGACTGCCGCGTGAGCGCGCACCTCCTCGCCTCCGGAGGCGGAGCTGAGTTCGAGGCCCCCGGTATCGACATTTTCGACTGGCCCCCTCTCTGGTCCGGTGCACCCTTCTGGCTGACCAAGGCCACGCTGATCGTCGCGCTCTCCGCGATCATCGTCATCGCCTTCTCCTGGGCGGCGTTCCGCAATCCCAAGCTCGTGCCGCGGGGTGTCCAGAACGTCGGTGAGGTCACCTACCTGTTCGTGCGCGACCAGGTAGCCCGGCCGACAATCGGCAAGGAGGGCGACGCGTGGATGCCCTTCCTGTTCTCCACGTTCCTGTTCATCCTGGTGATGAACTGGATGGGCGTCATTCCGGTTCTGCAGTTCCCGGTCAACTCGCACATCGCGTTCCCGATCGTGCTCGCGCTCGTGGTCTACGTGGCCATGATCTTCCTGAGCATCAAGCACCAGGGGTTCGTGGGCTACTTCAAGAACATGATGTTCCCGCCGGGGCTGCCCAAGCCGCTCTACCTGATCCTGTCGCCGATCGAGCTGCTGTCGAACATCATCCTGCGGCCCTTCACCCACGCGGTCCGGCTCTTCGCGAACATGTTCGCGGGCCACCTGCTCATCGCCTTCTTCGCCAGCGTCGCCTACTGGTTCCTCGCCGAGAAGCTCACCGTCCTGGGGGCGGGTGTCGGCCTTGTCGGCTTCCTCATGACCATCGTCATGACGGCCTTTGAGATCTTCGTGCAGGCGCTGCAGGCGTTCATCTTCACCCTGCTGGCCGCCTCCTACATCGGCGGCGCCCTGCACCCTGACCACTGACCTACACCCGCAACCGCAAGCTCCGGTGGGGCAGCACCCACCGGTCCGAGTGAAAAGGAATAGAGCTCATGCTCGCTGAAGCCGTCACCGTTCTCGCCGACGAGAAGTTCGTCTCCGGCAGCCTCGGGTCCGTCGCGTACGGTCTGGCCGCCATCGGCCCGGGCATCGGCGTGGGCATCATCTTCGGCCAGGGCGTGCAGGCCATCGCCCGCCAGCCCGAGATGTACAACACGATCCGCCAGAACATGCTCCTGGGCTTCGCGCTCACCGAGGCGCTGGCCCTCATCGGTTTCGTCGTGCCCTTCGTGCACCCGTAACCCTGACCTTCCCTAGAACAGATAGGAAGGCGGAATCCTCATGACGTTCCTGGCTTCGAACGAGACCATCCTCGCGGCCGCCAAGAACAACCCGCTGATCCCGCACAACTACGAGTTGATCTTCGGCTCGATCTCGTTCGCGATCGTGCTGATCCTGGTCGGCTGGAAGCTCGTCCCGCAGATCCGGCAGACCCTCGAAGAGCGCACCAACGCGATCGAGGGCGGGCTCAAGCGCGCCGAGGAGGCGCAGGCGGACGCTCAGGCGACGCTTGACGACTACAGGGCCAAGCTGGCCGAGGCGCGGCACGAGGCGTCCCGGCTGCGCGAGGAGGCCCGCGAGCAGGGCGCGCAGATCGTCGCGGAGATGCGCGAGCAGGCGCAGGCCGAGGCGCGGCGCATCGTCGAGGCGGCGCAGTCGCAGATCGAGGCCGAGCGGCAGCAGGCGTTGCAGCAGCTCCGGACCGAGGTCGGCACGCTGTCGGTCGAGCTGGCCGGCCGCGTCGTCGGCGAGTCCCTGGAGGACTCCGCCCGGCAGAGCCGCGTGGTCGACCGGTTCCTCGAAGAGCTTGAGGGCCGGGCTCGTACGCAGGAGCAGATCACCTCATGACCATCACGGGAGCGGTGAGCAGGGCGTCGCTGGCGGAGGCCAGGGAGCGGCTGGAGACGGTCATCTCCTCCGCCGACCTGTCCGTCCTCGGCGGCGACCTGTTCGCGGTGCTGAACCTGATCGACCGCGAGCACGGGCTGCGGCGGGCGGTCTCCGACCCGGCGCGGGACGGCGCCGACAAGGCGGCCCTCGTGCAGAGGCTGCTTGAGGGCAAGGTCTCGCCGGCCGCTCTCGGGCTGGTCGCCGATGTCGTGCGGCTGCGGTGGTCGAAGCCGTCGGAGCTGTCCGACGCGATCGAGACCCTGGCGGTGCACGCCGAGTCCGCCCGGGCCGAGGCCGACGGGCGCCTGGACGACCTGGAGGACGAGCTGTTCCGGTTCTCCCGCGTCGTCGAGGGCGAGCCGCGGCTGCGCGGCGCGCTCTCCGGCCCCGGACTGCCGGACGACCGCAAGGAGGGGCTGGTGACCACGCTCCTGGAGGGCAAGGTCACCCCGTCCGCGCTGACGCTGATCTCCGAGCTGGTGCTGCGCCCGCGAGGACGTAGCCTGGAAGGCGGGCTCGCCGAGTACGGCAAGATCGTCGCCCAGCGCCGGGAGCGCCTGGTGGCGCTGGTGCGCACGCCGGTGGAGCTGTCGGAGGCGCAGCGGACGAGGCTCGCGGCGGTCCTGGCCACCGCGTACGGCCACGAAGTACACGTGAACATCCAAATCGATCCCGCGGCGATCGGCGGCCTGTCGATCCAGATCGGGGACGAGATCATCGACGGCACGATCGCCGGACGGCTGGATGATGTCCGCCGGCGGCTCGCTAGCTGAGCAGCTGAGCTGACCCCTAAGGGAGCAAGAGAGGAATCATGGCGGAGCTGACGATCCGTCCGGATGAGATCCGGACCGCGCTGGAGCGCTTCGTCCAGTCGTACGAGCCTGAGGCCGCCGCGCGCGAAGAGGTCGGCACCGTTGTCGATTCCGGCGACGGTATCGCCCACGTGGAGGGCCTGCCCTCGGCGATGGCCAACGAGCTCCTCGAATTCGAGGACGGCACCCGTGGCCTGGCTCTGAACCTGGACGCCCGTGAGATCGGTGCCGTTGTCCTGGGTGACTTCAGCAAGATCGAGGAGGGCCAGAAGGTCCGCCGCACCGGTGAGGTCCTGTCGACCCCGGTCGGCGACGGCTTCCTCGGTCGCGTCGTGGACGCGCTGGGCAACCCGATCGACGGCAAGGGCGCGGTCGAGTCGACCGAGCGGCGCGCGCTGGAGCTGCAGGCTCCCTCCGTCGTGCAGCGCCAGTCGGTCAAGGAGCCGCTGCAGACCGGCATCAAGGCCATCGACTCGATGACGCCGATCGGCCGGGGCCAGCGGCAGCTGATCATTGGTGACCGGCAGACCGGCAAGACCACGGTCTGCGTCGACACCATCATCAACCAGAAGGAAGCCTGGCTCTCCGGCGACGAGAGCAAGCAGGTCCGCTGCATCTACGTCGCGATCGGCCAGAAGGGCTCCACGATCGCCAACGTGCGCCGCACCCTCGAAGAGGCCGGTGCGCTGGAGTACACCACGATCGTGGCGGCGCCCGCCTCCGAGCCCGCGGGCTACAAGTACATCGCTGCCTACACCGGGTCGGCGATCGGCCAGCACTGGATGTACCAGGGCAAGCACGTCCTGATCGTCTTCGACGACCTGTCGAAGCAGGCCGACGCCTACCGCGCCGTGTCGCTGCTGCTGCGCCGCCCGCCGGGCCGTGAGGCCTACCCGGGTGACGTCTTCTACCTGCACTCGCGGCTCCTGGAGCGTTGCGCGAAGCTCTCGGACGACTTGGGCGCCGGTTCGATGACGGGTCTGCCGATCATCGAGACCAAGGGCAACGACGTGTCGGCGTTCATCCCGACCAACGTCATCTCCATCACCGACGGTCAGTGCTTCCTGGAGACCGACCTGTTCAACCAGGGCGTCCGCCCGGCGATCAACGTCGGTATCTCGGTCTCCCGGGTCGGTGGCTCCGCGCAGGTCAAGGCGATGCGGAAGGTCGCCGGTACGCTGCGCCTGGCGCTGTCCCAGTACCGTGACCTGGAGGCCTTCGCCGCCTTCGCGTCCGACCTGGACGCCGCCTCCCGCGCCCAGCTGGACCGCGGTGCCCGCCTGGTCGAGCTGCTCAAGCAGCCGCAGGGCTCGCCCTACCCGGTCGAGAAGCAGGTCGTGTCGGTGTGGGCCGGTACGACCGGCGAGCTCGACGACGTGCCGGTCGAGGACGTGCGCCGCTTCGAGGCCGAGTTCCTCGACTACATCGAGCGCAACCACGGTGGTCTGCTCACCTCGATCCGCGAGTCGGGCCAGCTCGACGACGACGGCCTGACCACCTTGAAGGACGCCGTCACGGAGTTCAAGAAGGGCTTCGAGACCAGCGCGGGCGACCTTCTGGTCGAGGACGAGTCGATCGAGGCCCTCGACGGCGAGGACGTCGAGCAGGAGAAGATCACCCGCGTCACCAAGAAGGCCTGATCGGCGATGGCTGCACAACTTCGCCAGCTCCGGCAGCAGATCAGGTCGGTGAAGTCGACCGCGAAGATCACCCGGGCTCAGGAGATGATCGCGACCTCGCGCATCGTCAAGGCCCAGAACGCGGTGGCGGCCTCCAAGCCGTACGCCGACCAGATCACGCAGGCGATCACCGCCCTGGTCAGCCACCATGTCAGCATCGACCACCCGCTGCTCAAGGAGCAGCCGGAGGACAAGCGGTCCGCCGTGCTCATCGTCACGAGCGACCGCGGGTTCTGCGGCGGCTACAACGCCAACGTCATCCGCGAGGCGGAGTCGCTGATCAAGGCACTGCGCGAGCAGGGCAAGCAGCCCCTGCCGTACCTGGTCGGCAACAAGGCCCTGACCTGGTACCGGTTCCGCGACCGTGACATCGAGGCCGACTGGACGGGCTTCAGTGACCGTCCGGCGTTCGGCGACGCGGAGCGGATCGGGCAGCGGCTGGCGGCCGACTTCCTCAAGACCGACGCCGAGGGCGGCGTGGGTGAGATCCACGTGGTCTACACCGAGTTCATCTCGATGCTGACCCAGCAGGTTCAGGTCCGGCGCCTGCTCCCGCTCGACATCGAGGAGACCGCCACCGAGCAGGTCCCCCCGGCGTACGAGTTCGAGCCGACCGCCGAGACCGTGCTGGACCAGCTGTTGCCGGCCTATGTCGAGAGCCGCATCTACCACATGCTGCTCCAGTCGGCCGCGTCCGAGCACGCCTCGCGCCGCCGGGCGATGAAGTCGGCGACCGACAATGCCAACGAACTGATCGGGGTCTACACGCGCCAGATGAACCAGGCGCGGCAGGCGGCGATCACCCAGGAAATCAGCGAGATCGTCGGTGGCGCTGACGCGCTCGCCGATTCTGGCGGGGAGTAAGTAATGACTGCACAGGTAGAAACGGCGACCGCCACCGGGCGCGTCGTCCGGATCATCGGCCCGGTCGTCGACGTGGAGTTCCCCGCCGACGCCATCCCGGGCATCTACAACGCGCTCAAGACCGAGGTCACGCTCGGCGACGACACCAAGACCCTGACATTCGAGGTCGCCCAGGACCTCGGTGACAACATGGTCCGGGCCATCTCCATGCAGCCGACCGACGGTCTGGTGCGCGGCGCGGCCGTCAGCGACACCGGCGGCCCGATCTCGGTGCCGGTCGGCGACGTGACCAAGGGCCACGTGTGGAACGCGCTCGGCGAGACCCTGGACGTGCCCACGGCCTCCCTGGAGATCAACGAGCGCTGGGGCATCCACCGCAAGGCGCCGGCGTTCGACCAGCTGGAGTCGCGGACCGAGATGCTGGAGACCGGCATCAAGGTCATCGACCTGCTGTCCCCGTACGTCAAGGGCGGCAAGATCGGTCTGTTCGGTGGCGCGGGTGTGGGCAAGACCGTCCTCATCCAGGAGATGATCCGGCGCGTCGCCCGTAACTTCGGTGGCACCTCCTGCTTCGCCGGCGTCGGCGAGCGGACCCGTGAGGGCAACGACCTCTGGGTCGAGATGGAGGAGGCGGACGTCCTCAAGGACACCGCCCTGGTCTTCGGCCAGATGGACGAGCCCCCGGGCACCCGCCTGCGGGTCGCGCTGTCCGCGCTGACCATGGCGGAGTACTTCCGGGACGTCCAGGGCCAGGATGTGATGTTGTTCATCGACAACATCTTCCGTTTCACCCAGGCCGGTTCCGAGGTCTCCACCCTGCTGGGCCGCATGCCCTCCGCGGTGGGTTACCAGCCCACCCTGGCCGACGAGATGGGCGTGCTCCAGGAGCGCATCACCTCGACCAAGGGTCACTCGATCACCTCGATGCAGGCGATCTACGTGCCCGCGGACGACATCACCGACCCGGCGCCGCACACCACGTTCGCGCACCTCGACGCGACCACGGTGCTCTCGCGTGCCATCTCCGAGAAGGGCATCTTCCCGGCGGTGGACCCGCTCGACTCCACCTCCCGGATCATGGACCCGCAGATCCTCGGCACCGAGCACTACTCGGTCGCCCAGGAGGTCCGGCGGATCCTGCAGAAGTACAAGGAACTGCAGGACATCATCGCGATCCTCGGTATCGACGAGCTCTCCGAAGAGGACAAGGTCACCGTCAACCGGGCGCGGCGCATCGAGCGTTTCCTCTCGCACCCGATGTACGTGGCCGAGCAGTTCACCGGCCAGCCCGGTGTGACCGTTCCCAAGGACGAGACCGTCGCCTCCTTCAAGGCGATCGCCGAGGGCAAGTACGACCACATCCCGGAGCAGGCGTTCTTCATGTGCGGCGGCATCGAGGATGTCGAGAAGAAGGCCAAGGAGCTGGAGAAGTAGTCCGCTCCGGTGGGCCGGGCCCGGCTCGTACGGGCCCGGCCCACCGGATCAGGCGGAGCCCCCGCGCGGGGTCGCGGGGCCGCCCCCGCTATGATCCGCTCCAGTATTCGGAGGATTGACACGTGGCAACCCTGAAGGTCGGCCTGGTCTCACCGGAGCGTGAGATCTGGTCCGGCGAGGCCAAGATGGTGGTCGCTCAGACCGTCGAGGGCCAGCTCGGCATCATGCCGGGTCACGCCCCGGTGCTGGGCGTCCTGCTCGATGGCAGCGTGGTGAAGGTCGAGCCCGCCGACGGCGGTGAGTGGATCAGCGCCATGGTCGGCACCGGCTTCTTCTCGATCGCCGGCGACGAGGTGTCGGTCCTGGCCGAGCACGCCGAGCTGGGCACCGAGGTCGACGTCGCCGCCGCCCGTCAGGACCTCGAGACCGCCCTCGCGGGCGGGGAAGAGGACACTACGGCGGAACGGCGGGCCCGGGCGCGGCTGCGCGCGGCGGGCCACGAGGCGTAGCCGAGAACGGCGGGGGACTTGGGCGGGCACCTGGCACTGGACGTGGGCGGGGTGCTCGCCGCCGTCGTTCTGCTGGTGGCGCTGCTGTTCGCCGCGATGACGGTGCGGCGATGGCTGTTCGTGCGCGGCGGCGGCGCCGTGGAATGCAGCCTGCGCGTGCTCGCGCAGGGCGGCGGCTATGGCGTCTGGCGGCTCGGGATCGGCCGCTACAAGGGCGATGTGCTCAACTGGCACCGGGTCTTCGGATTCCGGCGCAGGCCCCGGCAGGTGATTCACCGCCGGGGCCTTGTCGTAGCCGGGCGCCGTACGCCCGAGGGGGAGGAGGCCGCGGGCCTGCTCCCGGACGTGACGGTCATCGAGGTGCGGGACGGTGACCTGACCGTGGAACTGGCGATGAGCGGTTCCGCGCTGACCGGCTTTCTCGCGTGGCTTGAGGCCGCGCCTCCCGGCTTCCCGGTCGATCTTCCGCAACACGAACCGTGACCGCGATCTAACCATCGGTCCGTATTTCACCTTTTATCTGCATTGAGATAAAATTGTCATATCGTTCGCTCTTGTGGCGCGTGTGATTCTTGTGGCGAAATGACAAGATCACCGTAACCCCCCGCTATTCCCCCCACAGGAGCGGATATTGCGTAAGTTCGCCACAGGCGCGGCGGCCATCCTCGCCGTGTCCCTGGTCACCGCACCGGCGGCCGAGGCTGCCGCCAAGCCGAAGCCGAAGCCCGACCTGGCCAAGCTGGTGACGGTCAACGCCATGAAGCGGCACCTGGTCAACCTCAAGAAGATCTCCGACTACAACGGCGGCAACCGCAAGTCGGGTCTGGCCGGGTACGACATCTCGGTGAAGTACGTCGTCAACGAGCTCAAGAAGGCCGGCCTCAAGCCGAAGACCCAGAGCGTTCCTTTCTGGGTCTTCAAGCAGAACGGTCCCGGCGCCTTCGAGCAGGTCGCCCCGGGCAAGGTCGCCTACAAGGCCGACAGCGAGTACGGCACCTGGGAGTACTCCGGCGCGGGTGACGTGACCGCGAACGTCTTCCCCGTCGACCTCGGCGGCGACCAGGGCCCGGCCGGCCACAGCGGCTGCGAGGCGTCCGACTTCGCCGGCATGCAGAAGGGCGACATCGCCCTGATCCGCCGCGGCACCTGCGCGTTCGTCGACAAGGTCGACCTCGCGGTGGCCGCCGGCGCCAGCGCCGTGGTCATCTACCAGCGCCAGGGCCCGGACGTGCCGGTCGACACGCCCGCCGTCTTCGGCCTGGACAAGCCGGCTCCGGTCCCGGTCATCGGCACCACGTACAAGATCGGTACCGAGCTCCGCGCCCCGGCCGACGCCAAGACGCTCAAGCTGCGCGTCAAGACCGACGTGACCAACACGCCCAAGCCGGTCCAGAACGTGATCGTCGAGAGCAAGTGGGGCAACCCCAATAACGTGGTCGTCGTCGGCGCGCACCTCGACAGCGTCGCCGAGGGTCCGGGCATCAACGACAACGGCACCGGCTCGGCCGCCATCCTGACCATGGCCCAGAACATCAACAAGCTGGGCAAGAAGAACCTGAGGAACAAGGTCCGCTTCGCCTGGTGGGCCGCCGAGGAGTCCGGCCTGGTCGGCGCCCGCCACTACGTCGAGACCCTGACCAAGGCGCAGAAGTCGAAGATCGCGCTCAACCTGAACTTCGACATGCTCGGCTCGCCCAACTTCGCGCGCTTCGTCTACGACGGTGACGACTCGATGGGCTCCGGCACCAACCCGCCCGCCGGTTCGGGCGCCATCGAGAAGACCTTCGTCGACTACTTCAAGAAGCGCGGCCTGAAGTCCGAGCCGACCGCCTTCGACGGCCGTTCCGACTACGGCCCGTTCATCGAGGTCGGCATCCCGGCCGGCGGCCTGTTCAGCGGCGCCGAGGTCCTCAAGACCGCGCAGCAGGTCACGTGGTACGGCGGCGTCGCGGGCCAGGCCTTCGACCCGTGCTACCACGCCAAGTGCGACAACATGAAGAACATCGACTGGACGGGCTTCGACCAGTTCGCCGACGCGGCCGCGTTCGCGACCCAGAAGTTCGCCTTCAGCACCCTGCCGGTGAACGGCCAGGCCCGCGCGGCGAGGGCCGCCGCGGCCCGGTCGTTCGACTGGCAGGGCGGCCGCCAGGTCCGCTGACCCGGCCCGGCCACCCGGAAACACCACCGCGGCGTGCCGCCCTTCCGGACTTCCCGGGAGGACGGCACGCCGCGTGCCGTTGGCAGCCGACCCAAGGCGGATGCGACCACGTCCGGCTGGCCTTGCCCCGGCAAGCCGGTGGTCAGGCGGGGCGGACGCGGATGGTGCCGTCGCCTGTGGTGACCTTGATGGTGCGGCTGGCCTGGCTGTTGTCGGCCAGCGGCGGGACGATGTGGCGGCCGCCGGTGTCGCTGGACAGGCTGATCTTGTAGGGCTCGGTGGCCGGGACCGACAGCTCCACGCTTCCGGTGTCGGTACGGGCGTCGACGTCGGTCGGCGGGGTGGTGAGCCGCACCCGGATGGAGCCGTCGCCCGTGCTCGCCACGAGCCGGTCGGCGCGCAGCTCGGCGGCGGAGATCGATCCGGTGTCGGTGCGGAGCTCGGTGTGGGCGGCCTGGCCTGACACCTTGATGCCGCCGTCGCCCGTCTTGGCGACCAGGGACGTGGTCTGGACGTTGTCGGCGGTGATCGAGCCGGTGTCGGTGGAGAGGCGGACCGTTCCGCGCAGGCCGGCGACCTTGAGGGCGCCGTCGTCGTTGCGCAGGTCGAGGGCCATGCCGCGCGGCACCTGGATGCGGTACGAGATGCCGCAGCTGCTGACGCCGATCACATTGCCCTCGCAGCGGGAGCGCAGCCTGAGCGTGCCGCCCTCGGTGACGTGCTCGGGCTTGGGCTTGCGGTGCTCGCTCGACCACGTCAGCCGCTCCACCACCTTCACGCCCGGCGAGTCGGACCCGACGACCTCCACGTCGCCGTCGTCGCTGTCCACCTTGAGCGTGGTGACCGCGCCGGTGACCGTGTAGGACCGCTCCTCGTGATGCTTGGTGCCGTCCAGATCGATGCTGCAACCGCTCAGCACCACCGCCCCGGCCAGTACCGCCGTACCCGTCAGGGTCTTCACGTCATCTCCCGCCGCTCTCCGGACTCCCCGTACCTCCCAAAGCTTCGCCTGTGGAGCGGGACCCGGCCAGGAGGCAGCCGGGAATCTTCGTGGTGGGGTTAGCCCCACCCTGGCTCAGCGCTCGCCGCCGGGCTTCCAGAGGACGTCGCCGTGCCCGGCGTTGGCGACGCGGCACAGGATGAAGAGCAGGTCAGAGAGCCGGTTGAGGTAACGCGCGGTGAGCGGGTTGACGCCGCCCTCGGCCGGTGCCGCGCCGTGGGCCTCGATCGCCGCCCAGGCGGAACGTTCGGCCCGCCGGGCCACGGTGCGCGCGACGTGCAGCAGGGCCGCACCGGGGGTGCCGCCGGGGAGGATGAAGCTGCGCAACGGCTTCAGGTCGGCGTTGTGCTCGTCGCAGGCGGCTTCGAGGAGGTCGACGTACGAGTCGTCCACGCGCAGCGGCGGGTAGGCGGGCTCCGCGGTGAACGGGGCGCACAGGTCGGCACCGACGTCGAAGAGGTCGTTCTGGATCCGGGTGAGGAGCGTGACGAGCGGCTCCGGCAGGGAACCGAGGGCGAGCGCGGTGCCGACGGCGGCGTTCGCCTCCTCGACGTCGGCGTAGGCCGCCAGGCGGGGGTCGGTCTTGCTCGTACGGGACGCGTCGCCGAGAGCGGTCGTGCCGTCGTCGCCGGTACGGGTGTAGATGCGGGACAGCACGACTGGGGTCTCCCTGTTCTTCGTCATGAACGCCACCCTACGACGGACATGTTCAGAACATTGTTCGGTAGGGTTTGTCTACTTTCGGCTGGCATGACACTGCGGAGGCGGCCGTGTACGACTACATCATCGTGGGTGCCGGCAGCGCGGGCTGTGTGCTCGCCGCCCGGCTGAGCGAGGACCCCGGTACCAGGGTGCTGCTGCTGGAGGCCGGCCCGCCCGACGACGCCCCAGAGATCCACATCCCGGCCGCGGTCGCCTCGTTGATCAAGGGCCCGTACGACTGGAACTACGACACCGTCCCGCAGGAGCACGCGGCTGGCCGCACGGTCTACTGGCCGCGCGGCCGTACGCTCGGCGGCAGCTCGTCCACCAACGCGATGATCTACATTCGCGGGCACCGGTACGACTACGACACCTGGCGCGACTCGTACGGCTGCGAGGGCTGGGGCTTCGACCAGCTGCTGCCGTACTTCCGGCGTGCGGAGGACCAGCAGCGCGGCGAGTCCGAATTCCACGGCGTCGGCGGTCCGCTGCGGGTCGAGGACCTGCGCTACAAGCACCCGCTCAGCCAGGCGTGGGTGCGGTCGGCCAAGGCGTACGGCCTGGCCGCCAACAACGACTTCAACGGCGCCGACCAGGACGGCGTCGGTTTCTACCAGGTCACCCACAAGCGCGGGAAGCGCTGGTCGACGGCGGTCGGCTACCTGCGCCCGGCGTTGGCGCGGCCCAACCTGACGGTGGTGACGGACGCGCTCGCGACCCGCGTGCTGATCGAGAACGGCCGTGCCACCGGCGTCGTGTACGAGGTCCGCGGCGAGACGGTCGAGGCGCGTGCCGAGGGTGAGGTCGTGCTCTCCGGCGGCGCGATCAACAGCCCGCAGCTGCTCATGCTGTCGGGCGTCGGCCCGGCCGACCAGCTGCGTGAGCACGGCATCGAGGTGCTGGTCGACGCGCCGGTGGGCCAGGGACTGCAGGACCACCCGTTCGTGAACGTCATGTTCGCGACGCCGCGGCACAAGGTGCTGTGGGAGCTCGCCAACGCCCGCAGCTTCGCGCTCTACCAGGCCCTCGGCCGCGGCCCGTACACCTCGAACGTCGCGGAGTCGGGCGGCTTCGTCCGCACCGTCGAGGGCCTGCCCGCCCCCGACCTGCAGTACCACGTGCTGCCGACGCCGTTCGTCCGGCAGGGCCTGGTCGAGTCCACCGAGCGGGCCTTCTCGGTCCTCGTCACCGCCATCGCCGTCGCCAGCCGCGGCGCACTGACGCTCCGTTCCGCCAGCCCGTACGCCAAGCCGCTGATCGACCCGGCCTATCTCGCCGACAAGGCGGACCTGGACATCCTGGTCGCGGGCGTTCGCCAGGCCCGCGAGATCGCCGCGACCGGCCCGCTGGCCGGGGTGGTCGGAGGCGAGTGGACGCCGGGCGAGCAGGCCGGTGACGACGCCTCGCTCCAGGAGTTCGTCCGCAGGGAGTGCGCCACCCTCTTCCACCCGACCAGCACCTGCGCGATGGGCGGCGGCGATGACGCCGTGTGCGACCCCGAGCTCCGGGTGCGCGGTGTCGAGGGCCTGCGCGTCGTCGACGCCTCGGTCATGCCGACCGTGCCGCGTGGCAACACCAACGCCCCCACCATCGCCATCGCCGAACGTGCCGCCGACCTCATCCGGGGCCGCTCCCCGCTCGCCTGAACCCGGGCGAGCCGGACGGGCCCGGGCGGGTGGCCGCGCCGGTGCCGGCGCTCAACGGCACCGGCGCGACCATGGAGGTGCCCCGTGTGTCCCCTCAATATCCGACGAGGGACATCATGCTGCACGCAGAGTTGCAGAAAGGTTGCAACCCGTGGTGTCAGCGCTTGTAGCGCTTGCCGTGCATCATGGTGATCAGCTGGAGGATCCGCGCCATCTCCTTCTCGGTGCGCGAGAACGAGGTGAGGTTGCCCGGGGCGGCGAAGCGCTGGCGGGTGATGGCCTTGGGCCTGGTGAACTCGCGGAGCCCGTCGGCGCCGTGGATGCGGCCGAAGCCCGACTCGCCGACGCCGCCGAAGGGCAGCGCGGCGACCTGGGCGAACGCGGCGAAGGCGTTGATGGACGTCATCCCCGAACGCATCCGGCGGGCGATGTCCATCGCGCGCGCCTTGTTGCCCGAGAAGATCGTGCCGGCCAGGCCGTAGCTGCTGCGGTTGGCCTTCTCCAGCGCCTCTTCGAGGTCCTTGACCCGGTGCACGGTGATCGTGGGACCGAAGGTCTCCTCGCAGACCGCCGCGGAGTCGTCCGGGACGTCGGTGAGGACGACGGGCTCGACGTAGGGCTTGCGGACCGAGGCGGCGCCGCCGACGACGGCCGTGCCGCCCTTGTCGAGGGCGTCCTTGATGTGCCGTTCGATGATGTCCAGCTGGCCGGGCATCGTGATCGGGCCGTAGGCGGCCTCACGGTCGAAGCCGGGCCGCAGGTCCTTGGCCTTCTCGGTGAGCTTGCCGAGGAACGCGTCGTAGGCCGAGTCGACGACGTAGATGCGCTCGACGCCGATGCAGGTCTGGCCCGCGTTGGACATGGCGCCCCAGAGCGCGGCGTCCGCGGCGGCCTCCAGGTCGGCGTCGGCGTCCACGATGCAGGCGTCCTTGCCGCCGCACTCGGCGACCATGGGGGTGAGGTTCTGCGCGCAGGCCGCCATGACGCGCTTGGCGGTACGGGCCGAGCCGGTAAAGGCGATCTTGTTGACGCCCGGGTGGGAGGCGAGCGCGTTGCCGGTCGGGCCGAGGCCGGTGATGGTCTGGAACACCGGGCGCTCGGGCACCACGGCCGCGAAGATCTCGGCCAGCAGGACGCCGACGCCGGGGGTGAACTCCGACGGCTTGAAGACCACCGCGTTGCCGGCCGCGAGCGCGTACGCGATGGAGCCCATCGGGGTGAAGATCGGGTAGTTCCACGGGCCGATGACGCCGACCACGCCGAGCGGCTGGTACTCCAGCACGCACTTCTGGTTGATCGCGGCCACGCCCGGGAAGACGCCCCGCGGGCCGAGCACCTTCTGGGCGTTGCGGGCCGCCCAGTCCAGATGCGTGATCGCCATGATGGTCTCAAGCTGGGCGTCCTGCACCGGCTTGCCGGTCTCCTGGTGGATGAGCTCGGCCATCCGGGTCAGGTTGCGGGTGAGGGAGCCCTTGAAGTTGAGCAGCCGGAGCCGCCGTTCCTTCCAGCCGAGGGCCCCCCACCATTCGGCCGCGTCGCGGGCCTGCTCGACGGCCTCGGCGACCGCCTTCTCGTCATGGACCGGATGTGGCGCGACGACCTCGCCGGTCGCCGGGTTCAGCGACTCGAAGCTCGTGCTGCTCTCCGTGGCGACGGACATGGTGAACCTCCCGGGAAGGGGCCGACTCGGCGAGCTCGGTAAGTATCCGCTTGCAGGGATACCGGCTAGTAAAGCACTTTATGCCCGCTGCCGGGGAGGGGGCGGCCCGGGTGGCGCGAGGCCCGCCAGATCGGTGGCCGGCGGGCCGCTCACGGCCGTGGATCAGCTGAAGTCAGAGGCGTGCTCGGCCGCCCACTCGGCGAACGTGCGCGCCCGGCGGCCCGTGATGCGCTCGAACTCCGGATACACCTCCGCCGGCGTGTCCTCGGCGCTCGCGTACATCCGCAGCACCGTGTCAGCGAAGGGCCCGGGCATGCCGTTGCCGACCATCGCCTCGCGGGCCGCCTCGGGGGTGACCTCCTCGTAGCCGACGGGCCTGCCGATGGCCTCGCCGATGATCCGGGCCTGGTCGGCATGGGTGAGCGACTCGGGGCCGCTGAGCACCGGCTTGGTGCCGACGAGGTCGTCGCTGAGGAACGCCCGGGCGGCCGCCGCCGCGATGTCGCGTTCGTGCATCGGCGTCATGTGCGCGCGGGCGTACGGGCCGCGCACCACGCCGCTTTCGCGGATCTGCCCTGCCCAGTCGAGCGTGTTGGCGGCGAACGCGCCCGGGCGCAGGAACGTCCACTCAAGACCGGACGCCTCGATCTCACGTTCGGCCTCCAGGTGGTGCCGGGAGATCAGGTTGGCCGGGTCTTCGTCCAGGCACGCCATCGCCGACAACATCACCACGCGGCGGACACCTCGCGCCTTGGCCTTGGCGAGCAGTTCGCCAGGGCCGTTCGAGGACGTCGCCGGGTTGAAGAAGACCGCCTCGACGTCGTCCATGGGGGCGTCGTCGGCGCGGACCACTTCGGCGCCGCTCGGCAGCCGGGCGCTTGCGGGGTCGCGGCTGAGTGCCCGAACCTTCCGGCCCGCGGTCAGCAGCTCGGTGACGAGGTGCCGGCCGACGTTCCCGGTGGCACCGGTGATCAGGATCATGTGCGTCTCCTTCAGATCGACCCAGCCAGCTTCAACCAAACGGATGAAGTTGTCAAACAACCAGATGGATGAGACTGTTACCCGGCCGGGTACGATGACGCCATGAAGGAGACGACGAGGTGCCCGCGGCGTGCGCCCGAACCGGGGGAGCGCAAGCTGGACGCCGAGCGCTCCCGGAGACTGCTGCTGGACGCGGCTCTGGACGAGTTCTCCGCCAAGGGCTACGCGGGAGCCCGGGTGCAGGACATCGCCGACCGGGCCGGGGTCAACAAGCAGCTGATCAACTACTACTTCGGTGGCAAGGAGGGCCTCTACGGCGAGCTGATCCGGCTTTGGCAGGAGAAGGAGGCCGAATTCAAGGCGACCGAGCTGGCACTGGACGAGCTGCTGGCGCACTACCTGCGGCCGGTCATGGAGGATCCGCGTGCGTCGCGCCTCCAAGCCTGGCGCACCCTCACCGGGGACATCGCCGACCTGCCCGACCCGTGCACCGAGGACCTCTCCGACCTGGAACGCCGGCAGGAGACCGGGGAACTGGCCCCGGACCTGGATCCGGCCACCGTCATGCTGGTCCTGCGTGCGGCGGTCGCCGCACCGGCCGTGATGGGGCCCACCGTCCGCAGGATCTTCGGCCTGGACCCGGACTCACCCGAGTTCAAGGAACGCTACTGCGAGCAGCTCCGCCGCCTCGTCCGCCGCCTGGCGGCCGCCCCCGAGCCCGAGCCCTGAGTCTCTACGCGGGCAGCTCGACGGTGACGACCGTGCCGCCCTCCGTACCGCCGGAGACCGTCACCGTGCCGTTGTGGCGGGCGGCGCGGCGGCGCAGCGCCTCCGCCACCGGGACTGTCGAGCGCGACGGGCGGCCGGGCCGCGATCAGCGCCCGCGCCTCGGCGAGGTTCTCGCGCGCCGTCCGGATCGCGGGCCTGAAGACCGTTTCCCGTGCCGGGCCGGCCGGACCGAGCCGTCGCCCGCGGTCTGCAGCAACATCAGGATCGCGAGGAGCCCTGCGCGAGCGTGTCGTGGATCTCGGCGGCGAGCCGGTCGCGTTCGGCGGCGACCCCGGCGGCGTGCGACAGCCGTGCCACCTCGGCCTGGCCGGCCTCCAGCCGCTCGAGCGGGCCGTTCCCTCCTCCTCGGCCTGGATGGGCTTCCGCGCGACCAGGTAGTAGAGCGGGAGGATCATGGCGAGCAGGGCGGCGGTGCGCGGAGGGGACGTCATGGCCGCCTAGCTCCGCCAGAACTGGAAGAGGTAGTGCCCCAGCTGGATCGGGATCTGGTCGAACTCCAGCGACACCCGGAACGGGAACTCGCCGAGCCCGAGCGCGTCCGTGACGTGGTAGATCACGTCGAAGAACGCCTCGTTGATCGGCCCGATCCACAGCAGCGCGATCAGGCCGAGGAAGACGTAGCCGCCGTAGGCGTTGGCCTGGTCGACCCAGCGGCGCGGCAGGTAGGGCTCGATGATCCCGAACCCGTCCAGGCCCGGGATCGGGAGCAGGTTGAGGATGGCCGCGGTGACCTGGAGGAACGCCAGGAAGGCCACGGCCGACCAGAACACCCCGTGTTCCTTGTCGGCGAAGTTCTTGAAGACGACCGCCAGCATGATCGCGAACAGTGCGTTGGACAGCGGGCCCGCGGCCGAGATCAGGCTGTGCCTGATCTTGCCCGGGATCACGTGCCGGTCGATCCACACCGCGCCGCCCGGCAGGCCGATGCCGCCGAGCAGGATGAACAGCACCGGGATCAGGAAGCTCAGCGTGACGTCGGCGTACTTGGTCGGGTTGAGCGTCAGATAGCCGCGCGTTGCCACGCTGTGGTCACCCGACCGGTAGGCCAGGTAGGCGTGGCCGAACTCGTGCACGCACAGGGTCAGCACCCAGGCGGCGATGACGAAACCGAACACCGACAGCCGTGCCGGGCGGTCCATGATGTTGCCGTACCGCCACGTCATCAGCCCGAACAGGACCGTCGCCGCCACGATCGCGAGGAACACCGGGCTCGGGGCGACCGCGGAACGCCCCCGCTTCTGGTGTACCGATCCCATGCTGGTCCTCTCGTCCTTGCCGTGCCGAAGTGCTCGATCTTGACGCTACCTGGTTGGCGTCCCCAGACCTGACCGACCACCTTCAACGGGCCCCACCGGCTACCTTCGCCTGCGCTTTGTATGGGCCGTATCAAGGTCCCACGATGACGGGTACCACGTACGTCCTCAGGAAGCGGCGGGTGTCGTCGGCCGGGCGGTCGCGGTCCATGACGATCAGCGAGGTGATGATCCGGAAGAGGAACTCCACCGTGCCCTCCACCTCGATGTCCGGCCGCAGCCGCCGTTCCCGCTGGGCGAGGTCGAAGTACGGCCGTACATAGTCGCAGCACAGGTTGAGCACGTGCTCGGCCGCGCGGGCCACCACCGCCTGCATGTGCCCCGCGGCCTCCGGTACCAGGAACTGCGCCACCGTGGGCTGGTCGCGGACGAACGCGACGGCGTCCATGGTGCCCTCCACGATCGCGTCCGGTACCGCCTTCTCGTGCCGCAGCCGTTCGCTCAGCCCGTCGAGGAACCGGCCGAGATCCCGCAGCACCACGGCGAGGATGAGCTCGTCGCGCCCGCCCGTGACGCTCCGGTAGACGGTCGCCCGCGACAGCCCGGCCGCGGCGGCGATGTCCTCGACCGTGGTCTTGGCCACACCGAAGCGCCCGAAGCACTCCTCTGCCGCGTCGATGATCCGCTCGCGCGTGGTGTCGGTGGTCGCCGGAGGCATGCCTGAAGATTATCCGGCGCCTCCGGTCAGTCGAGCGAGTAGTCCAGCGCCCAGGAGTGCCCGCCGTCCGGAGCCACCTCGATGGTGCCGCCGCCGCGGATGCCGGTGAGCTCGCCGGTGCCGGACGTCGGCACGATCTCCCAGCGCATCCACTGGCCGTCCGCGCCGCCGCCCGCGCTGTGCTGGAGGACGAAGGTGCCCTCGCGGCCGTGCAGGATCGCCCGCACGGTCTCCAGGCCCACGTACGCGGCGGGACCGGCGGGGGTCTCCACGGTGAGGAGCTCGGTCGTGCTGGTGCCCACCATGTCGCCGTGGTAGGTCTTGCCGACCTGTACGCGCGACAGCTTGGTGCCGTTCTCCTCGTCGTACGGCTTCTCCGCGTCCCAGGTGTCGATATCGAACGTGCCACCGGCGTGAAGGGTCATGAACGTCATTTTGCCGGACGGGAGGCCGGCGATGGGATCAGAAGAGCGTGCCCTCGTGCTCGATTCCGCGCAGCGCGTCGTAGTCGAGGGTCACGCAGTCGATGCCCCGGTCGGTCGCCAGCACCCGCGCCTGCGGCTTGATCTCCTGTGCGGCGAAGATGCCCCGGACCGGTGCCAGATGCGGGTCGCGGTTGAGCAGCTCCAGATAGCGGGTCAGCTGCTCGACACCGTCGATCTCGCCGCGCCGTTTGATCTCGACCGCGACCGTGGCGCTGCCCGCGTCGCGGCACAGGATGTCGACAGGCCCGATCGCGGTCGGGTACTCCCGCCGGATCAGCGTCCAGCCGTCGCCGAGCGTGGTGATGTGCTCGGCCAGCAGCTCCTGGAGGTGTGCCTCCACCCCGTCCTTCTGCAGCCCCGGGTCGAGGCCGAGCTCGTGGCTGGAGTCGTGCTGGATCTCCTCGATGGTGAGGATCAGCCGTTCTCCCGACTTGGTGTGCGTGACGGTCCAGCGCGCGATCGCGCCGTTGTCGTCGTAGGGCTCCTCACGCAGCGAGCACGGCGGGTTCATCCAGTTGAGGGGCTTGAAGGCGCGGTCGTCGGCGTGGATGCTCACGCTTCCGTCGGCCTTGATCAGGATCAGCCTGAGCGCCATCGGCAGATGGGCGGTCAGCTTTCCGGCATAGTCCACACTGCAGCGGGCGATAACGAGGCGCACGGTGCACCACCTTAGTGAGCCCGGCGGGAACGCGTCCCCCACCCTCCGGACTCCGCAACAATGATCAGCGTGACCGAGATCCGCATCGCGCGCCGGGAGGACGACGCGGCGCTGGCCGACCTTGACCGCCGCACCTGGTCGCCCCTCCACAACGTGCTGCCGGAGCCCCCGCCGGGCAGGCCGTTCTTCGATGTCGCGCATCCGCCGGGGCAGCACCTGGTGGCCGAACGCGGCGGCCGGGTGGTCGGCTACGTCCGCCTCGTCCAGCCCGTTCCCGAGCCCTGCGGCGACCATGTGCGCCAGATCCAGGGCCTCGCCGTCGACACCGCCGAACGCGGCGCGGGGGTCGGCCGCGCGCTGATCGAGGCGGCCTGCGCCGAGGCCGCGCGCCAGGGCGCCCGGCGCGTCACGCTGCGGGTCCTCGGCTGGAACAGCCCGGCCCAGCGTCTCTACGAACGGGCCGGATTCAAGATCGAGGGTGTGCTCCGCGAGGAGTTCCACCTGGACGGCCAGTACGTGGACGACGTCCTCATGGCGCGCTCGCTCTGACACCGGAGACCTCAGGCCGGTCCTGAGAGATCAGGTCTCTTCCGGAAGGATCTCTGTCAGACCGGTGAGGAGCAGGAGGAAGCGAAGCTTGGCGCTCGGTTCGTGCAGCGTGAGGTGGTGGCCGAGGCGCTTGGCGGTCAGCGCGAGCCTGGTCAGCAGCTCGATGGTCGTGAAGTCGGCGGCCAGCCCCGACACGTCGCAGAGAATCCTGCCGTCGCCGCTGCCGTCGCCGCCGCCCACGCCTCGTTCTCCCGCGGTCAGCGTGTCGTGCAGCCGCCGGCAGAGATCGGGAACGTTGTTCTTGACGATCGGCGGGTTGAGCGTGACGACCACCGAATCGGCCCCCCTGGTCACCTGGAGCGGTGAGCGAAACTGATCCGAGGCCGGTTCCTCGCTCATCTGGTGACTCCCTCTGATGACTGAGTCAAGCCTCGCAGTCTCGTCGCGCCGAGACAACACGGCCCCTGCTCGGCGGCCTGGTGTGGCCATTCCGAAGAGGCACGATGGTCAGGGAATTCCGGCCACAATGAAACCGCCTCCCGTAATTGTGGCACCCTCAGCATGACCCAACCCTGCCGGGCCCGTCTTATCGGAAAGTGCTTTGCCTCGGCGTGGCCGATATGAGGGTGGGGCACCCGCAGGCCGATCGCCGTAACATGTTCGTATGAGCCCACGTCCGCTGGATCCGCGCATTCGCATAAAGATCATCGATATCGCGGCCCGGCTTCTCACCAACGAGGGGCCGCAGTCGTTGACCACGCGACGGATCGCGGCCGAGGTGGACAGCTCGACCATGGTCGTCTACACCCACTTCGGGTCGCTGGCCGAGTTGGTGCGGGAGATGGTGCACGAGGGATTCGCGCGGCTGCAGACCCACCTCACCCATGTGCGGCAGACCGACGATCCGGTGGCCGACATGGCGCTCCTAGGGCGGGCCTACCGGCACAACGCGCTGGCCAACTCCCATCTCTACGGCGTCATGTTCGGTGGCTCGACGCTGGGCGGGTTCTCACTGACCGAGGACGACCGGCAGTACGGCCGTTACACGCTGAGCAACGTCATCGAATGCGCCCGCCGCTGCGCCGAGGCCGGCAGGTTCCGTGCCGACGACCCCGAGCTCGTCGCCCACCAGATGTGGAGCGCCATCCACGGGCTCATCACGCTTGAGCTGGGCGACTACCTGATCGCTCCCTATGACGCCGAACGGTGCTTCGACGCCCAGCTCGTGGGCCTGATGGTCGGCGCCGGTGACGCACTGGACGCCGCGACGGCCTCCGTCGCGGCGTCCTCTCGCCGCTACGCCGGCGAGGTCTTCGCGGTGCGGACTCCCGCCGAGGCGACGGGCTGAGGCACCGGCGCCGGCGCCCTGGAAAGAACGGGGCATTGTGCGCTGAACGCGCCGCACGTCGCATTTGAGAAGATGTCGCCAGGTCACGTGCGTGTGACGATGGGCACCGTCGGCCGACCCGATCGATCAGGAGACGCGATGCCCACCGTCCTCGGTTCCCTGCGCAGCCTGGTGATGACGCCGGCCTTGGCCGAGGTGACCTTCGAGAAGCGCCGGTTCCCGGCGGCCGACCCGGTGGCGGCGCGGCATCTGGAGGCCATTCCGCAGGCCGTGATCTGCGGCTTCGAATGGGGCATCGGGGCCCGCGACCAGTGGGAGCTCGAACGCCGCCTCTCCTTCGTCGAACCGGAACTGCGCGGCTTCGCCTATGAGGGCGCGACCATGGCCGCTACGATCCGTGACGTGATGCCCGGCGGGGGCACCCGGCGGACGCGCGAGCTGCTTGAGGGACCCGGGCGGCCCCATATCTTCCTGGCCTACATCGGCATCGGATTCGCCATGGCACGGCTGCCGCGCGTGTTGTGGAAGCGGGTCCTGCCCGACCTGTCCGGCGTGCCCTACCACCCCACGATGTCGTGGCTCGCGGTCGACGGCTACGCGTTCGACCGTGCCTATTTCGACACGCGCCGGTACGTCGACCGCCAGGAGACGCTCCCGGCGTACGCCTGGCAGGGATCGGCGGACTATTTCCCGCGCGCGGCGGACCAGGGCATCGGGCGGGCGCTGTGGTTCATCTGCGGTGCCCAGGTCACGGCGGTCGCGGCCGCGGTCCGGCGCTTCGCGTCGCCCCGCCACGCCGACCTGTGGAGCGGCGTGGGGCTGGCCGCCACCTTCGCCGGCGGCTGCGGCCCCGGGGACTACACCGCGCTGCGCCGCGAGGCCGGGGAGTTCGCGCCCGAACTGGTCCAGGGCGCGGTCTTCGCGATCAAGGCACGCGAGCACGCGGGTCACATGCCGCCGCGCACCGTCGCCGCCGCCGAGGCGCTCACGGGGCTGTCGGTTCCGGCCGCGGTCGCGCTGGCCGACGACACCGAGGTGGCGGGCGCTACGGACGCCGCCGTCCCCGCCTACGAGTTGTGGCGCCGTAATGTCCAGGCCCATTTCGTCGCCGCCACGGACCATTCCAACGCCTGATCGGTACTGCGATTCACGCGGTCGACCGCGATTGTCGGCGGCGGGCGTTCGCGAGCGTGCGCAAAGATGCGGAGCTCTGCTCGGGCTCCGCATTTTCATTTGATCGGCCGCGGTGTGCGGCGGCTGGCTGAGCAATGCTGAAGTAGACGGCGCACTCGGGTGTCGGCTTAGAGTTGGTTCCGGTGAATTGATCGGCCAATTGATGCCCTCGGCCGATCGTCGCAATGCAACGCATGTGCGTGTACCGGCGTGCGGACAAGTGGAAGATCGGGCCTTTCTTCCCAGGCGCGAAACCAGGCCGAAAGGGCAATGGCTCACTGATTGGAGAGCACGTTGGTCAACGCATTGAGAACGCTGCAGCGTCGCATTGTCACCCCGGACGACTCGGCCACCAGCCTTGAGACGCGAGGCTTCTACGTCAAGGACTCGACCGCCCAGGAACTCCTGGAGACCATCGGCCGGATGTTTCTGGTCGGCTACGCCCACGCGGTGCAGGAGCCCACGCCCGCGGCGGCGGCGGAGCGTCTCGACCAGGTCCCGGTGCGGTTCCGCGGCTTCGCCTACGAGGGCGCCGCGATGGCATACACGGTCGTCGGGGCCATGCCGTTCACCGGGGCGCGCCGGCTCGACACGTTCCTGGCCGGGCCGGGACGCCCCCACGCCTACATGGCCTACATCGGGGTCGGCTGGGCCATGGCCAAGCTGCCACGGTTCCTGTGGCCCAAGTTCGACCACGATCCTCTGCTCCAGTGGTTCGTCCTCGACGGATACGGCTTCCACCAGGCCTACTTCAAGACCGAGAAGTACGTGCACGGCCAATACCGTGACCCGGCGTTCCCCTGGCCCGGCGGTCCGCACCAGTGGTACGCGCCCCAAGCGATGGACCAGGGGATCGGCCGCGCCATCTGGTTCGTCGGCGGGACCGACGCCGACGTGGTCACCGACCTGATCGGCAAGTTCCCCGCGGCCCGGCGGCCCGACCTCTACGCCGGCGCCGGCCTGGCGGCGACCTATGCCGGTGGAGCCGGCGAGGACGAGCTGCTCCGGTTCTGGAAGGCCGCCGGAGACTGCCGTCCGCAGGTCGCCCAGGGTTCGGCGTTCGCGGCGGAGGCGCGCCGGATGGCCGGCCTCGCGACGCCGCACACCGGGATCGCCACAGAGGTGTTCTGCGGTCTGCCCCCCGAGCGGGCGGCGGATGTCTGCGTTCAGACCCGGCCGGACGGGCCGGACACAGGTGAGCTCCCTGCCCACGAGGTGTGGCGCAGGCGCATCGCCGACGAGTTCGTGTCGCTCGGGAGGAGCTGACCAGTGATGGCAATACTCACCTTCTTGCGCCGGAACGTGCCGGGGATCGTCGCGCTCGGGCTCATCCTGAGCCTGTTCTACGCGGTCCGGCTGCCCAGTGCCCCGGCGGCCGAGAAAGAGGACCTCGCACGCCCGTACGGCTTCACGCCCATGAACATCTCGCTGCCCGGCGGATACCGCCAGCAGACGGTCCGGCGTGTCAACAAGGACTACAAGAACATCGACGCGTGGATCTCGTCGGTCGGCGCGGGCATCGCGATGAACGATCTCGACGGCGACGGGCTCAGCAACGACCTCTGCGTGACCGATCCCCGCATCGACCAGGTCGTGGTCACCCCCACACCGGGCGCCGGGGCGCGACGGTACGCGCCGTTCGCGCTCAGCCCCGGGGCCCTGCCGATGAGCGACACCATGGCCCCGATGGGCTGCGCCCCCGGCGACTTCAACGAGGACGGCCGGATGGACCTGCTGGTCTACCTGTGGGGCCGCACGCCGATCCTGCACCTGGCCCGTCCGGACGCCAAGACGCTCAATGCGGCCTCCTACACCGCCACCGAGCTGGTCCCCGGCGCGCCCGGCGCCGGCAAGACCTACGCGGGCCCGCAGTGGAACTCCAACGCCGTGGCCGTCGACGACTTCGACGGTGACGGCCACGTCGACATCTACCTCGGCAACTATTTCCCGCACGGCCCGGTGCTTGACGACAAGGCCAACTGGGGCGTCGAGATGAACCGGTCCCTGTCCAAGGCCCACAACGGCGGCGAGGACTACTTCTTCCGCTTCACCGGGACCAGGAAGAGCGGCGCCAAGGGCGAGCCGGCCGCGGTCTCCTTCCAGAAGATCGACGACGTGCTCCCCAAGGACGTCTCCAAGGGCTGGGTGCTGGCCTCCGGTGCCAACGATTTGGACGGCGACCAGCTGCCGGAGCTGTACATCGCGCAGGACCACGGCAAGGACGCGCTGCTCTACAACCGTTCGACGCCCGGCCGGATCGCGTTCTCGCCGGTGCACGGCAAGCGCACGCCGGGCCTGCCCAAGTCGAAGCGGATCGGAGCCGACTCCTTCAAGGGGATGGGGATCGACTTCACCGACTTCGACCACGACGGCCTCTACGACATGTTCGTCAGCAACATCACCACGACGTTCGGGATCCAGGAGAGCAACTTCCAGTTCATCGCGACCGCCAAGGACCAGCGGGACCTGCAGAGGCAACTGCGGTCCGGCGGCGCTCCCTGGAAGGACGAGAGCACCGGTCTGGGCACGGCCTGGGCCGGATGGTGCTGGGACGTGAAGATGGCCGACTTCGCCAACACCGGCGACCCGGCGATCGCGCAGACCACGGGATTCGTGAAGGGCGAGGTCAACCGGTGGCCCCAGCTTCAGGAGCTGGCCGCGTCCAACGACATGGTCGTGGAGAACCCGCGGTGGTGGCCGCACGTCAAGGCCGGTGACGACATCGCCGGAAGCCAGAAGCTGCACTTCTTCGTCAAGGGGGACAAGGGCCGCTACGAGGACGTCGCCGAGCAGCTGGGCATGGGCATCCCGGTGCCGACCCGGGGAATCGCGATCGGCGACTCCGACGGCGACGGGCGCCTCGACATGGCGGTCGCACGCCAGTGGGACGAGCCCGTCTACTACCACAACCAGGCCCCGACCCCCGGCGGCTTCCTGGGGCTGCGGCTGACCCGCGAGGGATCCGCGGCCACCGCTCAGGCCGGCGCCCTGGCCGCGCCCGGCACACCCGCGGTCGGCACCCAGGTCACCGTGACCATGCCCGGCGGCCGCAAGCAACTCGCACGGGTCGACGGCGGCAGCGGTCACTCCGGCAAGCGCAGCAACGAGGTGCACTTCGGGCTCGGATCCGGTTTCACCGGCCCCGTCCAGGTCCATCTGCGCTGGCGTGACCAGGCCGGTCAGGTGCGCGAGCAGGACCTTCAGCTGACCCCGGGCTGGCACTCGCTGTCGCTCGGCTCCCAGGCCAAGGAGAAGTGACGCATGTCCACGACGCAGACGACCACCGACAAGCCCAGCCCGCGCCGGCACGATCCCAAGGTCGTCATCGCGCTGCGCAACTTCGCGATGTCGATCACGGTCTTCAACATCCTCGGCTACACGATCCTCGGTTTCGAACAGCCCTGGGCCTGGCCCTTCCTGGCCCTCGCCACCGCCTACTCGGTGGAGACGCTGCTGGAGATCATCGCGGCGCGCACGGAGAAGCGGGTGCCGCGATTCCGGGGGAACGGCATGCGCGGCGTCATGGAGTTCCTCTACCCGTCGCACATCACCGCCCTGGCCATGAACATGCTGATCTACGTCAACGACGAGATCTGGGTGATGGTCTTCGGCGTCACCCTCGCGGTCGGCGCCAAGTGGGTGCTGCGCGCTCCGGTGCGCGGGCGGATGCGGCACTACATGAACCCGTCCAACCTCGGCATCGCGATGATCCTGCTGCTGTTCCCCTGGGCCAGCATCGCCCCGCCGTACCACTTCACCGAGTCGTTCGACGCCCCGGTCGACTGGCTGGTCCCCGCGATCATCGTGGCCGCCGGAACGGTGCTCAACGCCAAGCTGACCGGCCGCGTGTGGCTGATCATGGGCTGGCTCAGCTTCTACGTCATCCAGGCGATCGTCCGCGGCATCCTGCTCGACACCTCGATCCCGGCCGCGCTGATCATGATGACCGGCGTCGCGTTCGTGCTCTACACCAACTACATGGTCACCGACCCCGGGACAAGCCCGTCCGCACCGGCCTCGCAGTTCGCCTTCGGCGCCGGCATCGCGGTGATCTACGGCTTCCTCACCGGCGCGGGCATCGCCTACGGGCTGTTCTTCGCCACCGCCGCCGTCTGCCTCATCCGCGGCGGCTACCTCTGGGCGCTGCACATCTCCAACCGCGTCCGCGAACAGCGCGAGGCGCAGGAGGCCGCGGCCAAGGCGGCGGCCATCGAGACCGGCGACGCCGGCAAGGAACCCGCGGGCAACGGTGCCCTCGACGGGAAGAAGGTCGTACCCGCATGACGAAGCTCGCCATCGTCGGGATGGCGTGCCGCTATCCGGACGCCACCACCCCACGGGAACTCTGGGAGAACGCTCTGGCCGGCCGCCGCGCATTCCGCCGGCTGCCGGACGAGCGGATGCGACTGGAGGACTACTGGGACCCGGACCCGGCCGCTCCCGACCGCTTCTACGCCAGGCACGCCGCGGTCATCGAGGGATATGAGTTCGACCGGGTCGCGCATCGCGTCGCCGGCAGCACCTACCGTTCCACCGACCTCACCCACTGGCTGGCGCTCGACATCGCCGGCCAGGCGCTCGCCGACGCGGGATTCGCCCACGGCGAGGGACTGCCCAGGGAACGCACCGGCGTCGTGGTGGGCAACACCCTCACCGGGGAGTTCACCCGCGCCAACCTCCTCCGGCTGCGCTGGCCCTACGTCCGCCGGGTCGTGGCCGCCGCACTGGCCGAGCAGGACGGATGGGACGACGAACGGCTCGGGGAGTTCCTCGACGACCTGGAGAGCGCCTACAAGGAGCCGTTCCCGGCGATCGACGAGGACTCCCTCGCGGGCGGCCTCTCGAACACGATCGCCGGCCGCATCTGCAACCACTTCGACCTCAAGGGCGGTGGCTACACCGTCGACGGCGCGTGCTCGTCGTCGCTGCTCTCGGTGGCGACCGCGTGCAGGTCGCTGGAGGCGCGCGACCTCGACATCGCCGTCGCCGGCGGGGTCGACCTGTCCATCGACCCGTTCGAGATCGTCGGCTTCGCCAAGACCGGCGCACTGGCCCGGCGGGAGATGCGGCTCTACGACCGCGACTCCAACGGTTTCTGGCCGGGGGAGGGCGCCGGCATGGTCGTGCTCATGCGCGAGGAGGATGCCCGCGCCGAGCAGCGCCGGATCTACGCGACCGTCGCGGGCTGGGGCATCTCCTCCGACGGCCGGGGCGGAATCACCCGTCCGGAGATCGGCGGGTACCGGCTGGCGTTGCGGCGCGCCTACGAGCGCGCCGGCTTCGGCATCGAGACGGTGCCGATGTTCGAAGGCCACGGCACCGGCACGGAGGTCGGCGACGCCACCGAACTGCGGGCGCTGTCGGAGTCCCGGCGCGCCGCCGATCCGGCGGCGGAGCCGGCCGCGGTCAGCTCCGTCAAGGGAATGATCGGGCACACCAAGGCCGCGGCCGGGGTGGCCGGTCTCATCAAGGCCGTCATGGCCGTGCACGAGCAGGTCCTCCCGCCCACCACGGGCTGCGTCGACCCGCATCCGGTGCTGCGGGAGGACGGCGCGGCGCTGCGGATGTTGCGCAAGGCCGAACCGTTCCCCGCCGGTGCGCCCATGCGCGCCGGGATCACGGCCATGGGCTTCGGCGGCATCAACACCCACATCGTCGTGGAGGGCGACGCCCGGCGGCGGCGGATGGACGCCCGGGCCCGGGCGCTGGCGGCCTCGGTCCAGGACGTCGAGCTGCTGCTCGTCGACGGTGACTCGCCGGAGGCCCTGCGCACCCGCCTGGCCGAACTGGTCGAATTCGTGCCCAAGCTGGCGTACGCCGAGCTCGGGGACCTGGCGGCCGCGCTCCAGCGCCGCCTGCGCGACCTGCCCCACCGCGCGGCTGTGGTGGTCTCCTCACCGGAGGACGCCGAGCGCAGGCTGCGGCAGGTTCTGGACGCCCTGAACGAGGGCGAGACCGGACACCTGGGTGCCGACGGGCGGGCGTTCCTGGGCCATGCGCGCAAGCAGGCGCGGATCGGCCTGCTGTTCCCGGGACAGGGCTCGGGCCATGGCACCAGCGGCGGCGCGCTGCGCCGCCGCCTCCCCCTGGTGGAGGAGGTCTACCTCCGGGCGGCGCTGCCCAGCGGCGGCGACATGGTGGCGACGCACGTGGCCCAGCCGCGCATCGTCACCGGGTCGGCGGCCGGTCTGCGCGCGCTGTCGGTCCTCGGGCTGGAGGGCGAGATCGCGGTCGGGCACAGCCTCGGCGAGATCTCGGCGCTGCACTGGGCCGGGGCGCTGGACGAGGAGACCCTGCTCCGGGTGGCGGCCGTCCGCGGCGCCACCATGGCCGAGCACAGCTCCTCGGGCACCATGGCGGGGATCAACGCGCCCCCCGCCGCGGTCGACGGACTCATCGCCGGGCTGCCCGTGGTGATCGCCGGTTACAACGGCCCCGACCAGACGGTCATCGCGGGCTCCGCGGAGGCCATCGAGGCCGCCGCGCGCGCCGCCGGGCAGACGGGGGACGTCTTCACCCGGCTCTCGGTGTCGCACGCCTTCCACTCCCCGCTGGTGGCGCCGGCGGCCGGGGTGTTCGGTGAACGCCTCAAGGGCGAGCGGTTCGGCCCGGTCGGGCGGCGGGTCGTGTCCACGGTGACCGGGGCGGTCCTGGCGCCGGGCACCGACCTGCCGGCGCTGCTGCGCGCGCAGATCACCGAGCCGGTGCTGTTCGCCCAGGCCGTGGAGCTGGCCGCCAAGGACGTCGACCTGTTCGTCGAGGTCGGCCCGGGCCGGGTGCTCAGCCATCTGGCGAAATCGATCACGGACGTGCCCGCCGTCGCTCTGGACACCGACGACGAGTCGCTCGCCGGGTTGCTCGGGGTGGCGGCCGCGGCCTACACGCGTGGCGCTCCGCTGCGGCACGAGGCGCTCTTCCACGACAGGCTGACCAGGCCACTGGAGATCGGCGCCGAGTTGAGGTTCTTCGCCAGTCCGGCCGAAGCGGCACCGCCGCTGCGGATCAGCGGTGGCCGACGGACCCCCCTGGCGGACCCGGGCGACACCGTGAACGGCGGTCCGGCCCACAACGCCGACGGCCCGGCAGATCCCGGCGCGGCGGAGGGCGCCGAGGGCACGGGCGAGCGGGGGGTCGAGCTGCTGCGCCGGCTGGTGGCCGAGCGCGTCGAACTGCCGGCGGAAATGATCTCCGACGACAGCCGCCTGCTCGACGACCTGCACCTGAGCTCGATCACGGTGGGCCAGGTCATGAACCAGGCGGCGACGACGTTGCGGCTGCCGGTGACCCAGGCGGCGGCCAACTTCGCCACCGCCACGCTCCGGGAACTCGGGGAGGCCCTCGACACCCTGGCGGAGACCGCCCAGAGCACGGACACGGGTCCGGCGACGGTGGCCGGTGCCGTTCCCTGGTCACGGCCGTTCCGGCTCGATCTGGACGAGATTCCGCTGCCCGCGCGGACGGCCCCGCAGGACAACGGGCGCTGGCAGGTGCTGGCGCCCGGGGACCACCCGCGGGCCGAGCCGCTACGGCGTGCGCTGGAACGCGCGAACGTCGGCGCGGGCATCCTGGTCTGGCTGCCGCCCGAGTGCGAGCGGGAGCACGTGCGGCTCGCGCTGGAGGGCGCACAGCAGGCGATGCGGGAGCCGGGCGGCCGGTTCGTCCTGGTCCAGCACGGTCGCGGCGCGGCGGGCCTGGCCAAGACCCTCCGGCTGGAGGCGCCGCAGGTGCGCACGACCATCGTTCACCTGCCGCCGGACGCGGCGGACGTCGACACCGTCGTGGCCGAGGTCGCGGCGACGGCCGACTTCGCCGAGGCGCACTACGACGAGGCCGGCGTGCGGCGCGTGCCGACCCTGCGGGCCATGCCCGTGCGGGCGGAACGCACCGTACCGCCACTCGACGAGACCGACGTCCTGCTCGTCACCGGAGGCGGCAAGGGGATCACGGCGGAGTGCGCGCTGGCCGTGGTGGCCGACACCGGCGCCAAGCTGGCCCTCCTCGGCCGTTCTGACCCGGCCGAGGACGAGGAGCTGGCGGCCAACCTCCGGCGCATGGCCGACAGCGGCGCGACCGTGTCCTACGCCCGCGCCGACGTCACCGACGCCGGCCAGGTGCGCGCAGCCGTCGCGGAACTGTCGGCGGCGCTCGGCCCGGTCACCGCGGTGCTGCACGGTGCCGGGCGCAACGAGCCGGCCGGGATCGCGAGCCTGGACTTCGCCGCGTTCGAGCGCACCTTCGCCCCGAAGATCGACGGTCTGCGCGCCGTCCTCGACGCGGTCGAGCCCGCCGGGCTCAAGCTCCTGGTGACGTTCGGCAGCATCATCGGCCGGGCCGGGCTGCGCGGCGAGGCGCACTACGCCACCGCCAACGAATGGCTGGCCGACATCACGGCCGAGGTGGCCGCCCTGCATCCGCACTGCCGGACGCTCTGCATGGAGTGGTCGGTCTGGTCCGGGGTGGGCATGGGCGAACGCCTGGCGGTGGTCGAGGGGCTGTCCCAGGAGGGCATCACCGCGATCACGACCGACCAGGGCGTGGAGATCATGCGGCGGCTGGTGGGCGACCCGGACGTGCCCGCGATCGTGGTGATCAGCGGCCGGACCGGGGGCATCGACACCGTCCGGCACGACCGGCCGCCGCTGCCGCTCCTGCGCTTCGTCGAGAAACCGCTGGTCCGCTACCACGGCGTCGAACTGGTCGCCGAGGTCGAGCTGAACGCGGGCACCGACCCCTATCTCGCCGATCACCTGCTCGACGGCAACCTGCTGTTCCCGGCGGTGCTCGGGATGGAGGCCATGACCCAGGTCGCGACGGCGGCCACGGGCTGGTCCGGCCCACCGGTGATCGAGGGGGCCGAGTTCCTGCGTCCGATCGTGGTGCCACCCACGGGAACCACCACCGTTCAGGTGGCGGCCACCGTCGTCGACGACGGCGTGGCCGAGGTGACCATCCGCAGCTCGGAGACCGGTTTCGCGGCCGAGCACTTCAAGGCCCGGCTGGTGTTCTCCGCGGCCGAGGTCGCGGCGGGCCCACCGAGCCAGGTCACCGACGGCCTGCCGGTGGCGGCGCTGGATCCGGCCACCGACCTGTACGGCGGTGTCCTCTTCCAGGGTGCGCGGTTCCAACGGCTCCGCCGATACCACCGGGCCGCGGCCCGGCACGTCGACGCCGACGTCGCCGTCGCTCCGGCGATGGGATGGTTCGCCGGTTTCCTGCCGGCCGACCTCCTGCTGGGCGATCCCGGGACGCGGGACGCGCTGATGCACGGCAACCAGGTCTGCGTCCCGGACGCGACGCTGCTGCCGTCCGGAATCGAGCGGGTGCACACCAGCGCCGCCTACGTGGGCGCCAAGGGCGAACTTCGCTACTGCGCGACCGAACGGCACCACGAAGGCGACATCTACATCTACGACATCGCGGTGCGCGACGGCGCCGGAGAGGTCGTGGAGCGGTGGGACGGGCTGCGCCTGCACGCCGTCCGCAAGGGCGACGGCGGCGGGCCGTGGGTCGCGCCGCTCCTCGGTTCCTACCTGGAACGCGAAGTCGAGGACCTGGTCGGTACGCGGATCGCCATGGCCGTCGAGCCGGACGGAGACGGCGGGCGGCGTGCCCAGACCGCGCTGGCCGCGGGGCGGGCGCTCGGCCATCCGGTCGAGGTGCGGTACCGCCCCGACGGGCGGCCGGAGCTCGACGGCGGCCTGACGATCTCGGCCTCGCACGGCGCGGGCGTGACGTTCTGCGTCGTGGGGGAGGGGACGCTCGGCTGCGACGTGGAACAGGTGGCCGAACGATCGCCGGCGGAATGGGACGGCCTCCTGGGGATCCACGTCCCGCTCGCCGCGTTGATCTCGCGGGAGGCGGGAGAGTCCCCTGACATCGCCGGGACCAGGGTCTGGTCGGCCGTCGAGTGCCTCCGCAAGGCGGGCCTGCCCGCCGACGCCACCCTCACGTCGCTGCCCGCACGACGTGACGGCTGGCTCGTTCTGGCCTCCGGAACGCTCCGGGCGGCCACCTTGGTCACGACCCTCCGGGACGTCCCCGGCCAGGTCGTGTTCGCGATCCTCCTGAAGGGAGGGGCGTAAGTCATGGACGACTACTTCGAACACCTGCACACCGTCGGTTTCGAGGAGACCAACATCGTCGGCAACGTCTACTACGTCAACTACCTGCGGTGGCAGGGACGCTGCCGCGAGATGTTCCTCAAGGAACGGGCACCGGACGTGCTGGCCGAGCTGCAGGACGACCTGAAGCTGTTCACGCTCAAGGTCGACTGCGAGTTCTACGTGGAGATCACGGCCTTCCACGAGCTGTCGATCAGGATGCGGCTGCTGGAGCTGGGGCAGACCCAACTGGAATTCGGCTTCGACTACGTCCGGCTCGACCCGGGCGGTATTGAGACGCTGGTCGCTCGTGGCCGGCAGCGTGTGGCCTGCATGCGGGGGCCGAACACTCGCACTGTGCCAACCCGGGTGCCCGAGTCGCTGGTCCGGGCGCTGCAGCCGTATCTGCCCGCGGCCCGCGTCGAGGCGGGGAGTCTGGCATGAGCGTCGACTCCGCCCACGGGGGGTCGCCGAACGGAGCGTCGCCGAGCCGAGCTTCGGCGAACGGCACGTCGGCGAACGGAGCGGCCCTCGGCACCGCGGTGGCCGATCCCAAGCTGCTGCGGCGCACGTTCGGCCTGTTCCCGACCGGTGTCACGGTGATCACGGTCGGCGGGGCGGTGCCGCACGCGATGACCGCCAACTCGTTCACGTCGGTGTCACTGGATCCGCCGCTCGTGCTGGTCTGCGTCGGACACGAGGCGGTCATGCACGGCCGTCTCGACGCCGGGTTCTTCGGGGTGTCGGTCCTGGGCTCAGGTCAGGAGCGGATCGCACGGCACTTCGCCGACAAGTCGCGGCCGCTCGGCGCCGCGCAGTTCGACGGCGTCGACTGCGAACCCGGGCCCGCCGTCGGCGTTCCGCTCATCAGCGGAGCGCTGGCACGGTTCGAATGCGAACTCTGGAACGCCTACGGCGGCGGCGACCATTCGATCTTCCTCGGCCGGGTCCTGTCGATGGACCGGCCGAGCACCGAGCATGACGAGGCGCTGCTGTTCTATCAGGGACGCTTCCGCCGGCTGGAGCCGGAACGGAACGAGGTGAACGTATGAGCACCACCGAGCGCGCCGGGACCCCCCGGCGCGCCGCCGCCGCGGGCCGGGTGCCGCCCGGGCCGCGGTGGACCGCGACCCCCAGCCTGATCAAGATGCTGGCGATGGACCGGCTCGGCATGATGACCACGGCGGCCCGGTACGGCGACGCGGTGCGGCTCGCCATCGGCCCCAAGTCCATGTACTTCTTCAACCATCCCGACTACGCCAAGCACGTGCTGACGGACAACAGTGACAACTACCACAAGGGCGTCGGGCTCAAGCAGGCTCGCCGAGCCCTGGGCGAGGGGCTGCTGACCAGCGAGGGCGACCTGTGGCGCAAGCAGCGCAAGGTCGTCCAGCCGGCCTTCCAGCACAAGCGCATCTCCCGGCAGGCCGACGCGGTCGTGGAGGAGGCGGGCAAGCTGGTGGCCCGCCTCCGGGCACGCGCCGGCGGTCCCCCCGTCGACGTCGTCCAGGAGATGACCGGGCTCACCCTCGGCGTGCTCGGCCGGACGCTGCTCGACGCCGACCTCAGCGCCCACGGCTCGATCGGCCGGGCCTTCGAGGCCGTCCAGGATCAGGCGATGTTCGAGATGGTCTCCCAAGGCGTGGTCCCGATGTGGCTGCCGCTTCCCAAGCAGCTGCGGTTCCGCCGGGCCCGCCGGGAGCTGGAACGCATCGTCGGCGCGCTCGTCTCGGAGCGAGGCGCGCGATTCGACGCCGGCGACGACGCGCTGTCCAGGCTGATCCTGTCGGTTCGCCGGGAGACCGATCCCAAGGTGGGCCGGCAGCGGCTGCGGGACGAACTGGTGACGCTGCTGCTCGCCGGGCACGAGACCACCGCGAGCACGCTCGGATGGTCCTTCTACCTGCTGGACCGGCATCCGGAGGTTCTCGGCCGGGTGCGCGCGGAGGTGACCGAGGTGCTCGGCGACCGGGTCCCGGTCTTCGAGGACCTGCACGGCCTGGTCTACACCGGGATGGTCGTGCAGGAGGCCATGCGGCTGTATCCGCCGGTGTGGTTGCTGTCCCGGATCGCCCAGGCCGACGACGAGGTCGGCGGATACCACGTACCGGCCGGGTCCGACGTCCTGGTCTCCCCGTACACGATGCACCGCCACCGGGAACTGTGGGGCGACTCGGCCGAGGAGTTCGACCCGGACCGCTTCGACCCGGACAACCCGCAGGCCCGGCCGCGCTTCGCCTACATCCCGTTCGGCGCCGGCCCTCGCTTCTGCGTCGGAAACCATCTCGGCATGATGGAGGCGACCTTCGTGCTCGCCATGGTCGTCCGCGAGCTACGGCTGACCACGGTCCCGGGACACCGTGTCGTTCCGGAGCCGATGTTGTCGTTGCGGATCCGCGGCGGTCTGCCGATGACGATCCGGCCGGCGACCTGAGCAGGCCGGCCGCCTTGCCCGCACGAAGACCCCCGCGAAGACTCCGCACAGGCGGAAACGCCCCGGCCCCGATCCTTCGATCGGGGCCGGGGCGTTCTCTTTCGTGCCGCCGGTGGCGTGCGATGGAACATTGAGCCGGCGGCGATCGATGAAACTGTGCCGGTGGAGGAACGGGGCGAGGGAAGGGCGCCCGGTTCGTCAGCTGGCGGTCGCGCGCAGGGCCACGAGCCGTGCGTCCAGGAGCGCCAGCAGCACCGGGGGTTCGATCGTCCGCATCGGCCGGAGCCGGATCTCCAGCGGGCCGATGGCCATCGCGGCCCGGACCTTGATGGGGCCGTGGGCGCCGACCGTCGGGGTCTCCCCGTCGAGCATCTCGACCTCGCCGACCGGCACCGACTGCACGAGCAGATGCCAGGTGCCCTCGGGAACGTTGTCGAGCCGGAACGGTCCGGGCCGTTCCAGCACCGTGCACCGCGCCGGGCGCCCCTGCGGGATCGTGTCGGGGAACAGTCCGAGGAAGACGGGGTTCTGCTCCTCGTCCACACGCCGGATCGAGAGATCGTCCGAGTGCTCTCCCTTGATGTGTCCCGTCACGACGGCCGTCCGCGCCCCGCGGTGCTGGGTGTCGACGTGGATGCGCGGGGTGAAGCCGCCGAGCTCCCGGTAGACGGTCGGGGAGAGCCCGACGCTGCGCTTGAACCGGGAGCTGAACGTGCCGACGCTGCTGTAGCCGACCTGGTGGCTGATGTCGGCGACGCTCATCGAGGTCGACAACAGAAGTTTCTTGGCCTCCTGAAGCCGGACCGCTGAAAGAAAGCGCCCCGGCGACACCCCCGTCGCGCGTTGAAATAGGCGAGTGAAGTGGAACTTGCTGAACATTGCGGTCCGGGCCATATCGTCGATGGTGATCTGCTCGCCGATATTTTCATAAATGCTGTCGACAACCCGCAGGATGCTCTGCTCCGTGTGGCCGTCCATGGACCTCCCCTTCTTCTGTGGTCCGCCCCGTTACGTGCCGGTGATGATCGTGCCCCAGCCATTGATCAAGAGGCTGGGTGGCAACGCGATATCCCATCGCGTCTGCCGGGCAGCTTATCAGCGAATTGTTAATCATGGATTTCGCGATTTGAACACGACTATTGCCTTGTGTATTGGCGGTGCGACCCTCAGTAAATGATTCATGATAGGCCGAGGTAAGGTGTTAGATAATGGCGTTATCGAATGGGGGGCATTCCCCGGCGGGGCCGGGGCGGGGAGCCGGGCACCCGCATATCATTCGTCGGCGGATTTCCCCTGCCGGTCGACGGCACAGGCGAAGCGTTGCCATGCCTCGGCATAGACGCGGGCGATCGTCGCGATGGCCGCCGCGCAGTGGGGCGGCACGGCCTCGACGAGCTCGGACCAGTCGGTGTCGGCCACCGATCTCGCGTGCAGGACCCGCAGCAGGCCACGGCCCACCTCGGTGTGCCGGATCGCGGGATCCTTGGTGAGCTTGCGCAGCAGCTCCGTGGGATCTGGCGGTTCAGATGCCCGGAGAACGTCCTGTCCGGGCGCGATGTCCTCTCCAGCGGTGTCCTTTCCGGGTGCCGTGTCCGCCAGGGGATCGGGTCGTCGCGGGGGATCGGGGGCCTTGGCCGGAAGTTCGTCGGCCGCCGTCGCGGCGGCGTTCCGCCCGGTCCCGGAATGCTGCCGGGCGGGTGCCGGATCCTCGCCGCGGCTCAGCCTCTTGCGGACGTCATGCGCCGTGCCGACCGACACGGCCGCGATCCGGGCGATCTCTCGGAGCGAGGCCTCGGGGTGGAGGACGATCGCCTCCGCGGCGCGATGCCTGCCCTCGATCCAGCTCGTCGGACGCAGCCGTCCGTCGGCCCCCATTCTTCTGTTCGACTGCGCGTATTCCGCGCTCGAACACCGGAGCCCGGCGATCGTCTTTGCGGCCAGCCCGGTGTAGCCGGCGATCGTCCGGTCCGACAGGTCGGGATGTGATCGGATGATGCGCATCGCCGCGGCCTTGCGATCGGTCAGCGACAGGGGCAGGCCGTGCGAGATGTTCTCCGCGACGGCGCGAATGAAAGCGTCCTCGTCGCTGCCGTCGAAATACGTCACCTCGATCTCTTCGCGGCCGCTGAGAACCGCCGCGCGCAACCGGTGCACGCCGTCGACTATCCGCATGGTCGGACGGTGCACGAGGATCGGCGGCAAGGGGCTCTCCGTCTGTGCGAGCCGATGAACATGCTCCTCGTCGAGAACACGGCGTGGTGAGTACCCCTCACGGAGGGCGCCGATCGGGACGGCCTCGGACGGGCCGGTCCGCGCGTGGCGGTCGATCGGCCGTCGCGGGTCGCGTTCATGATCTGGGGCGGGTTCCTCCTGTGGTGGTGAAATGGGCATGAGTGACTCCCCCATGGTCCTGCGGAAGCCGAGTCGGCCCCTGACTCGGCGCGCGCACTCACTCCGATCAACAGAAAAGATACCGGCCGACCGACTTAACGCAATACTCTGGAGTGTCGTCGGCTCTGACGTCATGTGGTCAAGATCTCGTGGAAAGTCCCAGTTCATGGACTGGATCAGTGAATTCGCAGGTTGGGGGGCCGATGGGCCGGCCGCCCGGTGAGGGTGGCCAGAAAAGGCAGTCACACCCTGCTTACCACCACTTGACTGACACGTGGATGGTAGTTATCGCGACAGTCACAGCGCGGACCGCGGAGCGGCTTCGAGATCGGCCAGACACTCCGGAGTCGCCAGCCCGGGAAGCAGGAGTTTCCACATCTGCGTCAGATGATGTTTGAAATCAACGCGTGCCGCGCCGCCGGCCGGTGTCTGGCACAGCCCGGTGAACGTGGCGACGATCAACTCCGCGGTCGAACGGGGATCGACCTCGGGCCGTAGATCACCCTGCTCCTTGGCCTCGGCCAGCAGCCGCTGGAGGAGGTCTGTCCAGGAGGCGAACAGCGGCGGTATCTCCTCGCCGATGCGGTCGCGTTCGATGGCCAGCCGGGTGCTCGCCCTGGCCATGACATCCTCGCTGTGCTGCGCGGCGGCCCGGCACAACAGTGCGGGCAGCAGATGAATTGCCCGTGGATGCCGCTCGCGCAACTCAGCCAGCAGGCGGGCCCACAGGTCGGCCTGTTCGCTGATGATGGCGGCGGCCAGATGCTTCTTCGACGGGAAGTGAAAGTAGAGCGCGCCCTTGCTGAGGTTACGGCCCGCGACGATGTCCTGGAGTCGCGTGCCCGAGTACCCGTTGGCCTCGAACTTCTCGGCGGCGGCACGAAGCATGGTGCCTCGTGTCCGATCGGCTCTGGCCTGCATGTTCTCGCCGTCCTTCGTGCGCCGGGGGCTAATCATATAACAGCGGCCGGCCTTCCGGTCCCGGTGGCTTTGGCGTCCATTCATACCGGCCTGTTTGAAGCAGGCGCCGGCTATTACCGGCTGACGCATTGACGCCCCGAGACCCTTGAAATGATTTGGGACGGCACTCTCGAAGATGCGTTGCGAACCTGCCGGGCCGACGATGGACCTTGTTAGGGCGGATATGCAATGGCTGCTAATTCGCGATTCTGTGCCATACGAAGGGCGTTGGAGGTGAGGCCGGTGACACCGGATGTCCAGACCGAGGACGGCACCAGGCGGATGACCCTCGAAGCGTACGCCGACACGATCATCCCGGGCGAGAAACGCGGTCCAGGCGACAGGGCCGTCGCCGGCGCGGCGGCGGGTCCCGGCGCGGTGGCCGCGGGTGCGCTGGAACTGCTGGAGACGCCTGCCGCCGGCCTGGTCTCCGGCCTTGACGATCTCGTGCGCATGCTCAACGACCACGCGCGGACGCATGCGGAGATCGTCGGGGAGGCGCTCGATCCCGAGGTGCCGCCGTTCGTCGCCCTGCCCTTCGCGGAACGCACCGCGCTGGTCCAGGCACTCCTCGCTCCGGGGCATCCGGAGAAGGACGTGTGGGTGAGCCTGGCGTTGTTCAGCAACATGGCGTTCGACACCGCGGCCCACCTGCCCACCCTCGAAGCGCTTGACGCGGGTCACCCCGGCCTGGCGGTCATGGGACTCGCCCAGCCCGACAGCGACGGACTTTGGCGTTTCCCCCAGTTCTCCTACGGTCGCCGGCTGGCCGAGATCCACCCTCGTACGACGCCTTCAGGGAGCCCCGAATGAACAGCACGGAAAGCACCGACGTCCTGGTGGTGGGCAGCGGCTTCGGCGGGGCGATCGCGGCCTATCATCTGGCGGCGGGCGGCGCTCGCGTCGTGGTGCTGGAACGCGGTCCCTGGCTGGAGGGCAAGGACTTCGACCACGACTTCAAGCTGGGCTCGTCGTACACCCGGATCTTCGACTTCGTGGTGGGCGACGGCATGAGCATCCTGGGCGGCAACTGCGTCGGCGGCGGCAGCGTCGTCTACTTCGCGGCGATGCCGCGCGCGCCCCGGTTCGTGTTCGAGCGCAAGGGCAGCATCGGGCGCCGCATGTGGCCGAAGGCCGTCTCCAGGGACACGCTCGAACCCTGGTACGACCGAGTCGCCGAGGCTCTGCCGGTCACCAAGCAGGACTGGGACGAGGTCACCTACGCCGGCGGGTTGTGGGCCGCGGCGTGCGCCCACTCGGGCCTCACCGCCAACCCGGTGCCGGTCGCGGTCGACAACGACAAGTGCACCAACTGCAACTGGATGATGGCCGGCTGCCGCTTCGACGCCAAACGATCCCTGCTGTTCAACTATCTGCCGGCGGCGCTGGCCCACGGCGCCACCATCCGCCCCATGCACGAGGTCCAGCACCTGTCGAGGAACGACGACGGCGGCTACCGGGTGCACTACGACGTCATCGACGACGAGGACTACAGGGTGCGCGTGGGGACGGGGGCGATCGACGCCAAAGTCGTCGTCCTGGCGGCCGGGGCGGGCGCGACGCCCGTGATCCTGCAGCGTTCGGAGCCCGCGCTCGGGCGGATGCCGCATGCCGCCGGACGCTACTTCTCCGGTAACGGCGAGCGGCTCAACACCGCGGTGATCGACGAGGACAGGGCCCGCGAGGTGCTCGGCCTCGACCGCGGCGACGGCCTGGCCTACGCGGCCAACCAGATCGGCAGGGGACCGGTCGTCGCGAACTGGGACCGGCTCGACGGGAGCCTGCCCGAGCACTCGCGGTTCTCGCTTGAGCAGCTCTATTTCCCGCCCGGTCTGGGGACCATCCTCGCCCAGGTGCCCGGGGCGACCGGCCCGAGCTGGTTCGGCGTCGACAAGAAGGAGATGCTCAGCCGCTGGCAGTCGTGGCTGACCATCTTCACCATGTCGGAAGACGACAACGAGGGCGTGTTCGGCCCGCCACCGGCCACGGGCAACGCCATGCGGCTGTCCCAGCAGATGCTCGGCCGCGGCAACCTGCGCTACAACCCGACCGCCAACACCCTGCGCGGCTGGGCGGAATCCGACGCCGCGGTCCGCGACATCATCGAACGTGACGGGCTCGGCAAGGTGATGCCCTGGACGAACGATGTGGTGGGCGCCTACACCGTGCATCCGCTGGCGTCCTGCCGGATCGGCGACGACCCCGCCACGTCCGCGCTCGACGACGGGCACGAGCTGCGCGGGCACCCCGGCATCTTCGTGACCGACGGCTCGGCGGTGCCGTCGGGCCTGACGGTCAACCCGGCGATGACCATCGCCGCGCTCGCCGAACGGGCGATGCCCGGCATCGTCCAGGCCGTGCGGCGGCGGGGTGTCCAGGTCGCCTACGGCGCCCCGGCACCGGACGGGGCCACCAGCGGCCGGCGCGGGACCGCGCCGCTCGTCCCCGTGCTGGCGCGCGACTGACGACCCGGGCGGGACGCCACGATGACGAGCCTCTTCGTCCGCGCCGCCCGGCGCGGCGCACAGGAGCAGATCGGGCATGTGTCGCTGGTCAGGCATGAGGCGGCGCGAGGCCGGGTGGCCGAGATCTACGCGCAGCTGGAGCGTGACTTCGGCATCCTCGCACCGCCGGTGATCCTGCATTCGCCGGCGCCCGCGATGCTGGCGGCGGCCTGGATGATGCTGCGGGAGACCCTGGTCGCCACGGGACGGGCCGATCGCGCCGCCAAGGAGGCGGTCGCGGCGGCCGTCTCGCTCGGCAACTCCTGCCCGTACTGCGTCGAAGTGCACAGCATGACGCTGCACGGGCTGGTGCGCGGACACGACGCCGAGGCGATCGCGCGTGACCGGCTCATCGAGATCCGGGAGCCGCGCATCGCCGCGATCGCCGAGTGGGCCAGGCGTTCCGGGGAGAAGGGGCCGTCCGGCCGGGACACTCCCCCCTTCCTTCCCGCGCTCGGGCCGGAGCTCATCGGGGTCGCGGTCGTCTTCCACTACTACAACCGGATGGTCAACGTCTTCCTGGGCGACACACCTTTCCCGGACCGGACGCCGGCCCGGGTGCGCAGGGGCCTGAAACGGCTGATCGGCCGGTACATGGCACCGGGCGCGTCGAACTTCCATGAGCCGGGAGCGTCGCTCGGGCTGCTGCCGGGTGGCCCGCTCCCCGAGGACTTCGGCTGGGCGAAGGCGAACGGCATGGTCGCCGACGCCTTCGCTCGTTCGGCGACAGCCATCGACGAGGCGGGGAAGCGGGTGGTCCCGGCATCGGTCCGGGATCTGCTCGCCGCCGAACTGGAAGCGTGGGACGGCCGGCCGCCCGGCCTCGGACGCGGCCGCTTCGATGACGCGGTGGCCGGGCTGCCCGCCGCGGACCGCCCGGCGGGCCGGCTGGCCATGCTCACCGCGATGGCCTCCTACCGCGTCGACCAGGCTGTCATCGATGCCTTCCGGCGGGATGACCCGGCGGACGCGCGGTTCGTCGAGTTCGTCTCGTGGGCCGCCTTCACCGCCGCGCGCCGCGCCGGAGCGCTGTCCCGGGACCTGGCGGGCGGCATCGCGGAGGGCGCGGAGGGCGTGGAATGAGCCGTGGGAAGCGCGGGGTCACGAGCCCGTGGCGAGCCCTCCTCGTCCTGTGCGTCGCGAACTTCCTGATCCTCCTCGACACCACCATCGTCACCACCGCCGCCCCGGAGATCATGCGGACGCTCGATGCCGGGATCGACGAGATGTTGTGGGTGCTCAACGCCTACCTGCTCACCTTCGCCTCGCTGCTGATCGTCTGCGGCCGGCTCGGCGACGTCGCCGGCCCGCGCACCGTGTTCGCTTGGGGACTGGTGATCTTCACCGTCGCGTCGCTGCTGTGCGCGGTGGCGCAGACGCCCGAGCAGCTGGTCGCGGCGCGGGTCGGCCAGGGACTCGGCGCCGCGGCACTGGTGCCGCAGGCGCTCGTCCTGATCACCGTGCTCTTCCCCGCCGACCGGCGCGGGGCCGCCTTCGGCGTCTTCACGGCGACCGCAGGCATCGCCGCGGTCAGCGGTCCGACGCTGGGCGGTTTCCTGATCACCGCGACCGGCTGGGAGTCGATCTTCTATCTCAACGTTCCGGTGGGCCTCGCCGGGCTCGTGCTGGCCTTCCGGTTCGTCCCGGACCTGCGCCCCGCCCGTGCGCACAGCTTCGACGTCGTCGGCGTGACGCTGGCGACCGCGGGGCTGGTGGGGATCGTCTACGGTCTCGTCGAAGGACAGCGGCACGACTGGGGACCGGTCGCGGGTCCGGTGACCATCCCGCGCGTCTTCGCCGCCGCGGTGGCGGTGCTGGCCGCCTTCGTCCTCTGGGAGCGGCGGCAGCCCGAGCCGCTGGTCCCGGGACGGCTGTTCCGCGACCGCAACTTCGGCCTCGCCACCTGCATCACCCTCGTCACGTCGTTCTCGCTCTACGGCCTGCTGCTCGTCTTCGTGATCGAGACCCAGACACTGCTCGGTATGAGCCCGCTCAGGTCGGGTGTCGCCGCGTTGCCGCTCACCCTGTCGCTGAGCGCGGTCGCGCCGGTGGCGGGCAGGCTCGCCGACCGCGTCGGCGGCCGGTATCCGCTGGCCGCCGGCCTGGTCCTGTACGCGGCGGGCGTGCTGGGCCTCGCGTTCGTCCCGACCACCTCGTCGACCGGGACGACCTTCATCCTGCCGATGCTCCTCGTCGGCCTCGGCATGGGCCTGACGATCGCGCCCGCCACCACCGAGGCCATGCGTTCGGTCGAGCCGCGGCTGGCCGGGGCGGCGTCGGGCGTGCTCAACACGGCACGCCAGCTGGGCGCGGCGCTCGGCGCCGCGGTGATCGGAGCGGTCCTGCAGAATCGCCTGGTGGAGGCGCTGCATCGCGAGGCGGCGGAACGAGCCGGCCGGCTGCCGCCGTCGGCACGCGCGTCCTACCTGAGCGGCTTCGACGAAGCGGCCGCGGCGGGCCTCCACCTGGGCCGCGGGCAGCACGGCGGCGTGGGCGCGTCCGAGGATCTGCCGCCGGGCCTGGCGGAGCGCTTCGCGGCGCTGGTACGGGAGGCGTTCGGCCAGGGCTTCGTCGCCGCGACCCGGCCGACGCTGAGCGTGGTGGCCGTCGTCCTCGTGGCCGGCGCCGTGGCGGCCGTCTTCGTGGAGCGGCGGCCCGCGGGCCCGGGTGATCGGTCACCTGCCCGGGCCCGCGAGGACGCGGCTCAGCCGCGCAGGGCGGCGAACTGACCCGGAGCACGTCCCTCGCCGGCCGGACCGCGGTAGGCCTGGGCGATGTCCAGCCACGCGTCGGCCACCTCGCCGGTGGCCTCGATGTCGAGGTCGTCGCGGTGGCGGCGGCGGAGCACCAGGAGGCAGAAGTCGGCGGCCGGGCCGGTGACGCGCTGGGCGGCGTCCTCCGGGCCGAACTCCCAGGCGGTTCCGGACGGCAGCGTGAGCTCGAAACGGAACTCGTCGGGCGGCGGAGTGAGCCCGCGCTCGGTGTAGGCGAACTCCTTCACGAGGACCGCGAAACCGACCAGGTGCTTGATCCGGTCGGTCCAGGTGCGCTGGACGCCGAGCGCGTCGTACACGTCCTGCCCGTGCCCGATCAGCTCCATGAGGCCCGCGCAGGCGAGGATGGCCGGTGGCAGTGGCCGGACGAGCCAGGGCACCACCTGGTCCGGGGGCACCGCGGCGAGGGCGGTGGTCGCCGTCTTCTTCTCCGTCTGCCAGCGCGCGAACAGCGTCGCGGGAGCCTCGGCGAGGAAGGGTGCCATCGCGGCCTCGACGTTGGCGTTGAAGTCGGGGCCGAGCCGCGCGACCAGCGCCTCGAACGCCCGCGGGTCACCGGCGGACAGGCCGGCCATCCGGAACGTCGCCGACAGGTGGGCGATCTGGTGTGCGATGGTCCAGCCGGGGGCCGGGGTGGGGGTTCTCCACTGGTCGGCGTCCAGGCCGGCGAGTACCTTGTCGAGCTCGTCGCCTTCCGCGGTGAGATCTGAGAACACCTCGTGCAGATCTGTCACACCCTGCTCCTTTCATGCCGGCCGGAACCGGGAATTCCATCGCCGCCGAGGGCGGCTGGTCCCTTTGAATGGTCCGCCGAAAGGAGACGCGCCGCATCTCGTGGCTTGCGCTCCAGGAGACTCACCGGGAGCACATCGGAAGAATTGCGGAGTGTCCGGTGCCCGATGGCGTTCAGAGCGGCCAGGACTTCCGCCATCTTCTCCGCTTTGACCAGCCCCGGCAGCAGATGTTCGAGCATCGCCGTCAAGTGCGGGTGGATATCGCCGTCGAGTCCCTTGATGGTCCGCATACGCTGCAGTCCGGCGAAACCGGCCACCAGGAACTCGGCAACGATGCGGGGGGCGACGTCGGGCCTCAGGTCGCCCTGGTTGTGGGCCTCGATCAGGAGCCCTTCCACGATTTCCACCCAGCCGGTGAACAACGCCGGAACGGCGGTGCCTATCTGGTCCTTCTCACAGGCCAGCCGGGTGCCGGCGCGCGCGACGACGTCGTCGCGGATGTTCCCTGCCGCCTCCATCAGCAGCTCCAGCAGGAGACGGAGCGCGTTCCGCTCGCGACCGCGCAGGTCGGTGAGCAGGCGCGGCCAGAGCGCGTGCTGCTCTTCGAGAATCGCGACCGCCAGGTCTTTCTTGGACGGGAAATGGAAGTAGAGCGCGCCCTTGCTGACACCTCGTCCCGTCACGATGTCCTGAAGGGACGTGCCGTGATAACCACGCGCCTCGAACGTTTCGGCGGCCGCGTGGAGGAGGGCGCGCCGCGTCTGGTCTGCCCGTTCCTGTTTCGTTCGTCCCATACGTCAGCCAATGCTCGTGTGGCAGGGGCCGCACGCTGTCGGAGCAGGCCCCTGCCACGCTGCGGGGTCCGTCTAAACGAAGCGATAGGAACCGATGATGGTGGCCTCGCTGCGGTCCGGCTTGCCTTCCAATCGGTCTTTGAACCCCTTCTGGAAATCCTGGAAGGCGGCGAGTTCGGGCAGCGGGTCCGCGTCGTCGTCCATTTCGGCGATGTGGACGAAGCTCACGCCGTCCGCCAGGCGGAAGCTGGCATAGCGCAGCCCGTCGGGATTCTCCCTGGCGAGTTGGTCGAAGACCTCGGTGACGAGGCGCTGGTTTTCGTCGGCGTGGTCGGGCTTGGTCGTATAACGGATGACGACGGTCCTGCTCATGCTGAGCTCCATCCGGAATTGGGCAGGACGTGCGGTCCCACCCGCCCTCCTGTGTAGTTGTTAATGCGCATCATACAGTTGCAATGAGCAAGTAGTCTATGGAGCGGGGCGCCCGGGCGCAGCGGCACGGCGCGAGCCGGATCAGACGCGATGGCCGGGCCTCGCCCTGGTGTCGAGCGTGGGCGCCGGGACGGGCGTGCGCCTGCGCGCCAGGCTTCGCAGGACCCGCAGGACGATGGCCGGGCGCATGATCGCCTGGGGCGGATCGACCAGGCCGATGACGCGGAAGAAGGCCTTGGTGATCATCGCGTCGCGGAGGGCCGCCTCCTGCAGACGCCTCATGTAGGCGTTCCCCAGTCTGATCTGCATGGTCCGGTGTCCTTCGACACCGGGGAAGCTGAGGTCTCCGGCCGCGGAGAGCCGCCACTGCGTCTCGATGACGCCGGTGATGTCGCGGAAGAAACGGCGCGGAGTCGGCGGGGCGCCCGACCGGAGGTGCGCGCGGAGCGCGAGGGCCTCCAGCGCTGCCACGGTCATGCCCTGTCCGTAGACGGGGTTGAACGAGCAGACGGCGTCGCCGACGGCGAGCATGCGGTCCGGGAGGAAGTCCATCCGGTCGTACCGGCGCCACAGGCTCGCGGGGAAGCGGAAGGTCACCGGATCGTCGAGCGGATCGGCGTCCAGGAGGGCCGCGTGGATGTCGGGCACCGCGAGGCTCCGCGCGAACGCCAGGAAACCATCGGGATCGGCCGGGGGGTGGTCTCCCAGCATGCCGGTCAGGGTCAGCATCGCCGTGCCGTCGCCCCGGTTCTGGAAGTACGCCCCGCGCGGGAACCGCGGTGAGGGCACCAGGTTGATGGTGAGGTCGCCGTGGTACGGGTCCGACCGGAGCCGGTAGTTGCGGGTGGTGTAGGCCAGCCCGACCTTGATCCGCTGCTCTTCGGGACGCTGGTGACCGAGACCGGCCAGCCAGGCCGGCAGGCGCGAACCGCGGCCGGTGGCGTCGACCAGGAGGTCGGTGTGCAGTACCTCGGCCGCCCCGCCAGCGGTGTCGCGGCGCACCCGGACGCCGACGATCCGGTCGCCCGCGGGGGTGGCCACCGGCTCCAGGATGTCGCAGCGCTCGACGAGCTTCACGTTGGGCAGCGCCGCCGTCCGGTCCCGGAGGTAGGCCTCCAGGACCGGCCGGATGGAGCCCAGGCTGACCAGCCCGCTGTGCACGCGGGGCAGCCGCCGGCCGTTCACGTACCAGCGGAGGTCGGCCGCGAAGTCCCCGATCGGGACGCCGGCGTTCACCAGGTCCGCCTCGAAGCCGGGATAGAGCTCGCACAGGACCTCATGCCCCCGGGCGAGCACCCCGTGCACGTGGTGTCCGTGCGGGACGCCACGCCGGGGGGTGGTCACCCCGGCCAGCGTGTCGCGGTCGAGGACCAGCACCTCCTCGTAGGCGTCCGCCAGTACCCGGGCGGCGAGAAGTCCGGCGATGCCGCCGCCGAGCACGACCGCGCGTCCGCCGAGCGTCGCCCTCACCATGTCCATCACGTCCTTCGGGTGGAGCGCGCCGGAACGGTGGGCTCAGTCGAGGTAGTGAACGGTCAGGCCCGACCTGCCGGAGGCCACTTCGGGCCGCAGCGCGCCGTCCAGATGGTCGTAGTCGCCGCCGCTCTCCAGCCGGTAGGGAAGCGGGTCCATCTCGTCGATGCGGGTGAGCTGGTCACGCAGCCGGGCCATGGTCTCGTCGTACTGCTGCGGCGTGCACCAGTCGGCGCGGTAGACCACCAGCGGAGGGAGGACCTCCATCCCCGCGTAGAACAGCGTCCCGTGCAGCAGCGCGAACAGGATCTGGTCGAGCTCCCCGTTGATGCCGCGCGGTCCGAGCGACTCTTCGGAACTGCCACTGGTGATGAGGACCAGAGCGCGCTTGCCCTGCAGCTTGCCCTCCCCGTAGCGGAGGAAGCGGCCCTCCACCTCGGGGTCCGGCACCAGATAGCCGAAACCCTTGACGAAGACGCGGTCGAACCAGCCCTTGAGAATGGCGGGCATCCCGTACCACCAGAGCGGGAACTGGAAGACCACCGTGTCGGCCCATTCCAGCTTCTCCTGCTCGGCGCGGATGTCGGCGCTGAGCGTCCCGGACTCGTAGGCGCGGCCGGAGGCGTGCGCGACCATCAGCCGCCCGTCCGGCTCCTCGGTGAAGTCCTCGCGGTCGACCGTCGCCTTCCACTTCATCGCGTACAGGTCGGAGACCTGGCAGTCGTGGCCTGTCTCACCGAGGAAGCGGACACCGTCGTCGAACAGCGATCCGCCGAGCGACTCTTTCTCGGGGTGGGCGAACACCCACAGAACGTTCACGCGATGCCCTTTCGGTCGTGGTCGTTCAGAAGACGGGCGTGGGGACGGGGAGCCGCGGACCGTGACGGGCCGGGCTCAGGCCGGCGCAGGCCGTGCCGCAGTACCCGCAGGACCATGCGCGGCCGCATGAGCGCTTGCGGCGGGTCCACGAGCCCCGCCACCCGCATGAAGGCGTCGGTGACCGCCGCGTCTTTCGTCGCGGCGTACTGCAGGCGGGCCATGTAGGCGTTCCCGGCCCGGACCTTCGCCGTCCGCCGTCCCTCGACGGCGGGGAAATCGAGGTCGCCGCCGGCGGAGATCTCCCAGGGCGTGTCGATGATGCCGGCGAGCTCCTTGAGGAACGGTCGGGGGCTCGGCGGTCCGCCGCTTCGCAGGTGGCGGCGGAGCGCCAGGGCCTCCTGGGCCGCCACGCTCATTCCCTGGCCATAGACCGGGTTGAAGCTGCACACCGCGTCGCCCACGACGAGAAGGCGGTCAGGGAAGCGCGACAGCCGCTCGTAACGGCGCCGCACGCTCGCCGGGAAGCCGAAGCTGACCGGGTCGTCGAGCGGTTCGGCGTCGTGGACGGCCTCGTACACGTCCGGCACCGGCAGTGAACGGACGAACTCCAGGAACGCCGCCGGCTCGGTGGGCGGCCGGTCACCCTGGATCCCCGTGAGCGAGAGGATGCAGATGTCCCGCCCGACCTGGCCGAAGAAGGCGCCGCGCGGATGGGCCGGCGAGGCCACGGGATTGATCGACTGCACCCCGTCGAACATCTCCGGGGTCGTCCGGTAGTGCCGGGTGGTGTAGGCCAGGCCGATCTTGACGCGTTCCTCCGCCGGGCGCTCGTACCCGAGCTGTGTCAGCCAGCTGGGGGTGCGCGAGCCCCGTCCGGTCGCGTCGACGACGACGTCGGCCTCCAGCGTCTCCTCGTCGGCGCCCTCGGCCTGCCGCCGGACCCGCACGCCGACGATCCGGCCGCGCCGCGCGTCGGCGACGAGGCCCTCGATGTCGTGGCGTTCCAGGAAGGTCACGTTGCCGAGTGCGGCCACCTTGGCGCGCACGTGCTCCTCGAGCACCGGCCGGGGAGCGGTGACCGAGGTCAGGCCGGTTCGGGCGGGCCGCAGCCGGCGGGCGTCGAAGAACCAACGCATTTCACCGAGGTCGCCGGTCGGGATGCCGGCCGCGCTGAGCTCCGCCGTGAAACCGGGGAACAGCTCCTCCATGATCAGATGCCCGCGGGCGTGCAGTCCGTGCGCGTGCACCGTATGCGGGGCGCCGCGGCGCGGCACCCGGATCCCGAGCAGTGCGTCGCGGTCGACCACGACCACCTCGCCGTAGAACTCGGCGAGCACCCGCGCGGCGAGGACCCCCGCGATGCTCCCGCCCAGCACCACGGCGCGGTGTCCGGTAAGGGTGTTCACTGCGGCTACCTCCTGGAGAGGCGGATCGGCGGCCTGATCGAGGTCCTCATCAGGATCGCCAGGAGCCGATCCCCCCGCATCTTCTGAAATGCGAAGCCCCGCCCGGTCAGCCGTTACGTCACCAGGCCGGAAGACTCCGCTCCGCCACACCCTCGGTGATCACATTGCCGATCAGGGCGGCGGCGCGCCTGGCCTGCGGGCCCGAACCGGCCACGTTCACCGCGCTCACGACCAGACCCTTCGCCGTCGCGGCGGGAAGGTCGGTGAAGGTGTGCGAACGGGCGGTCGCCGGCAGGGTCACCAGCTTGGCCTCTCCCGTGCGCAGGTCGGCCAGCCCGACCTTGTAGGCGGTGACCGGGGAGGCACCGGAGGTCGCCGGCGGTTCCCAGGTGATGGTGGCCGTACGCGCCTTCTCGTCGGTGCTCACACCCGCCACGAAGGGAGCCGACGGCGTCGGCACCGCCCCGACGCGCAGGGAGACCGGCCCGCCGGTGATCCGCCGGGCCTGGCTGAACGCGTCGTCCTCGACGCTCACGCCGACCAGATAGGTGCGGCCGGCGGTGAGCACGACGGGGGCGTCACAGCCAGGCCCGGACCGCGGCGCCAGGACCGGGCCCGTGTCGGTCAGCTCGACCCAGGCGATGTTGAGAGGGAAGAACTGCTGGATCGGGGGGATGTGCAGCGGTTCCACGCTGAGCGCGACCGGTCCCGTGGTGGAGGGCTTGAACTGCCACCACACCGAATTGTGCTGCCGTGGCGTGACCACCTCGGGGCGGCATTCCTTGTAGTCGGCCAGGAGCGGGCCGTCCGGCGTGCCGTAGGTCGTGTCGACGGCCTCGGTGTGCGACGGCGCGTAGATCGGTGTCGGCTGGCTGAACGAGTCGTTGGGCGGAACCTTGCCGCTCGTAGGCGTGGTGTACATCCGGAGCGTGGCGTCGTGGCAGGGGCTGTCGGGCGGCACGCACTTCGCCATCGCGGCGGGGTCGGCGTAGTAGGCGACCAGGGAGAGCGCCTGAGTCGGCGTCACCGGCGCCTCCCCGCAGGAGACGACCTCGCCGGTATTGGTCGACACCCAGGCGGAGCCGGAAGGGAAGACCGTCACCGGCCCCTTCGCCGGGTGGGACTCCGCGACCGAGGCGGCGATCATCGGGCCGAGTCCCTGCGGGGGCAGCTGGAACCACTGCGGGTTGTAGATCTTGGTGCCCTTGTTGCATTTGGCGCTGACCGCCGCGTTGACGGTGGCCGTGCCGGGCCCGCCGTCGCCGAACCCGTCCTGCACCGGTGCCGTCATGAAGAACGGCAGCTGGGTCAAGGCCATGCCGGGTGCGGCGGGAATCCCCCTGGCCTTCGAGGGGAGCGCCACCAGCAGGGCCACCGCCAGCGCGATCAGCGCCAAGACGGCGATCAGGGTGCGACGGCGTCTGGTCCTCGGATCGGCCCCCGCCGCCGCCTGTACTGTTCGAGTGAGGTTCATCTGTGGCCCCTCGTGTGGAGAGATGCGATCTCACTGCCACGGAACGCCGGGAATGCGGGGCGGCGATCCGGGTCGGAATTGACCACCTGAATGCAGGCGGCATCGATCTGTCTGAGCCGGTGAGAATTCTTCGGCGGTCCCCAACCGCTCGGCTCGTCGATATCCCGATAAGAGATTCCGCATGAACCATATCCGGCACGGATATGTCCTTCACCTGATTGCCCGGTGACGGCCCAATATGGCCAGATCCGATGGCGGATGTGTGACTGCGCGGAAAGGCGTGACGCCGGAGACGCGTCAGGCCACCTGGCCGACGTCCGCGGGAGTGGGGGCGACACTGAAGAGCTCGACGAACTTCTCGAACTCGGCGGGGTCGCCGGTCAGCTCGGCGAACCCGCTCGCGACCGCCTCGGCGGCGCCGACCTCGCGTGTCAGCAGCGGCTTGAGCGCGCTGATCTCGGCGATGACGATGACGAGGCCGGGCTCGGGCAGCGGTCCCTCGCCGGCCGTGAGCACGCCGTCGTCGACGATCGCGTGCACGGTGACGTCGCCGACGTGCAGCTCGAACCGGGCGTGGACGCCCCGGGCGGCCTCCGGGCGGAAGGTGGCCCGCAGTGCCAGGACCTCCCCGTCCGGGGTCACGATGTCCTCCGGCGCGGGGTCGCCGAGCGTTTGGGCGCCCCAGCGGCCGAGGCGCAGGACGATGTCCTCCAGCTCCGCGCCGTAGTCGGTGAGCTCATAGATCACCGAGGCGGCGGGGCGCGGCAGCGTGCGGCGGCGGACGACCCCCGCCTGTTCGAGCTCCTTGAGGCGTGAGGACAGCACGTTCGTCGGAATGCGCGGAAGCCCGATCCGGAGATCGGTGAACCGCTTGGGGCCCAGGACGAGGTCGCGGATCACCAAGAGCGCCCAGCGCTCGCCGACGAGCTCGAGCGCGTGGGCCAAGCCGCAGTACTGCCCGTAACTCCGCTTCCTTGCCATGTTTCGATTCTACGCCCCTGTGCTTGACCTGGCAGAGTATGGTTGCTTTCAACAAGTTTCAGCTGCATCCGAGCAATGACACCAACCTGCCGCTGGAGGCTGGTCATGAGCGCCAAGACCGCACCCGTCGACGTCGCCGTCGCGTTCCTGGAAGCCTGGTCGAGCCGCGACATGGACGCCGTGGCCGGCTACGTGGCCGACGACGTCGTCTTCGAAAGCCCGAAGGTCCGCCTCACCGGCGCGCAGGCCGTGGTGGAGGCGATGGGGCAGTTCGCCCAGGCGGTCATCAGCGTCAAGCTGATCGCCGCGTACGGCGACGACGAGCGCGCGCTGGTCATGTACGACATGGAGACCGGTCCGTTCGGCACCCTGCGGGCGGCCGACCACTTCGTCGTCCAGGACGGCAAGATCAAGTCAGATGAGCTGGTCTTCGACACCTACGAGCTGCGCAAGTTCGAGGAGTCGCAGGCCTGACCGACGGGTCAGCGCTCCTTGAGCAGCCGGCCGAACGCCCGGAGGTCGCCGACGAACAGGTCGGGCTCCTCCAGCGCGGCGAAGTTGCCGCCGCGGTCGAACTCCGACCAGTGCACGATCGTCGGGAAGTCACGGTCGGCGAACCGGCGGATCGGCACGAACGGCGCGTGCGGGAAGACGGCCACCCCGAGCGGCGGGGTGATCGGGTCATACCGGAACTCGGCCTGCGCGATGGGAAGGACGTCGGCGAGGTCGTAGTACAGCTGGGCGGACGAGCCGCCGGTCCCGGTGAGCCAGTAGATCGAGACGATGGTGAGGATCTCGTCGCGGCTCACCGCGTCCTCGGGCGCCGTGGCCGAGTCGGTCCAGTCCCTGAACTTCTCGACGATCCAGGCCAGCAGGGCGACGGGGGAGTCGGCCAGGGCGTACGCCACCGTGTGCGGACGCGTCGACTGGAGCTTCATGGAGCCCGACAGCTCCCGGACGAACCGCTCCGTGCGGGCGAGCCGTGCCCGATCGTCGCCACTGAGCCCGTCGAGCTCGCCTGGCTCGCCGCTCGGCATCGTGACCAGCGTGTTGAGATGGACGCCCGCCACGTGTTCGGGATCCACCATGCCGAGGGCCAGGGAGACCGCGGAGCCGAAGTCGGCAGCCTGCGGCACGTAGCGTTCGTAGCCGAGCCGGCGCATGAGCTCGGCCCAGGCCATCGCCAGGCGGGGGAGGTTCCAGCCCGTCTCCCGGGTCGGACCGGAGAAGCCGAAGCCGGGCATCGACGGTATGACCAGGTCGAACGCGTCGGCCGGGTCGCCCCCGTACGCCCGCGGGTCGGTCAGCGGACCGGCGACGCCGAGGAACTCCGTGACCGCGCCCGGCCAGCCGTGGGTGATGAGCAGAGGCAGCGCGTCGGGCTCGGGCGACCGGACGTGCAGGAAGTGCACGTTGGCGCCGTCGAGGGTGGTGGTGAACTGGGGAAACTCGTTGAGCCTGGCCTCGGCCGCACGCCAGTCGTAGGAGGCGCGCCAGTATTCGGCCAGGTCCTTGAGGTAGTCGATGGGGACGCCGCGGTCCCAGCCCGCGACGGGCAGAGCCTCGGGCCAGCGGACGTCGGCGAGCCGTCGGCGCAGGTCGTCCAACGCGGCCTCGGGGATGGTGACACGGAAGGACTGCATGCCGCGCTCCTGTCTGTCGCGTTGCCGGGCCGTTGGACGTGCTCACCGTCGCATCGGCCGCCGGCAGGCGCATCTCCTGGGTTGCGGACGTTCAGCCGGGGTGGGTCGCGGACGTTCAGCCCGGCGGCTCGGGCGGGCGCTGCTTCTTCGGCAGTCCCGCGACGACCGTGTCGTAGGACTGGCGTACCAGTGCGAGCACGAAGTCGTCGTCCAGCGTCCCGTCGAGAACGATCGAATTCCAGTGCTGCTTGTTGAGGTGATATCCGGGCATGATGTGGTCGGGGTGTTCGGCGCGCAGCGCGAGACCCTCTTCGGGTGGGAGCTTGATGCTCAGGAGCCGCGGATCGCGGTCTTCCGCGATGCAGGCGTACATCTTTCCGGCGACCTTGTAGACGCGGGAAGTCGTCTTGAAGGGGAACTCCTTGGGGCTGCCCAGGCGGTTCTCGCAGTAGTCGGTGACGGCGTCGTGGATGTCGCTGCTCTTATCGCTCACCCCGCCTACGGTCGCATGGAAAGGCCGTTCTGTAGGCGAAACCGGCGGCGGCGCACGGACCGGCTCCGGCCATTGGCGGTGTCGGCAAAGCAATTTGAGAGTTGCGGCGCGAGATGGCCCGCCCGACGATGCCAGAGCGATCGGTCCGCGAATGGATCGTCCAACGACAGGGGATCTCATGTCCGCACTGACCTCCGCGGATCAGGCCGGCGCCGCGCAGACTCTTCGGCGCATCATCGCGGCCTGGGCCGACAACGACGCTGACGCCTTCGCCGCCGTCTGTGCCGAGGACGCCACCCTGGTCCTTCCCGGTGACGTGTACCTGAAGGGCCGCGCGGCGATCCGGGACTTCATGGCGGCCGGCTACCAGGGGCCCTACAAGGACAGCCGGGTGTTCGGCGAGCCCCTCGACGTCAAGTTCGTCTCCGACGACGTCTGCGTCCTGGTCACGCAGGGGGGCGTCCTCATGCCGGGCGAGACGAAGGTGTCCGACGAGCAGGCCATCCGCGCGACGTGGGTGCTCAGCCGGCAGGACGCGGAATGGCTCATCACCGCGTACCACAACAGCAACGTCAACATCTCCTCCTGAGCCCGGCACGGCGCCCTCGCGCCCGGTGGTCATCGCATGCTGGGAGATGCCCGGACGATCTGCCGTCGGTCAGGCTTGGGCTCGGCCGAAGGTCGCATCGCTCGACGAGGGGGATGATCCGATGTTGGTGGGCGTGACCGGCGGGACCGGGTTCGTCGGGGCTCATTCCGTCGCCGCGTTGGCGCGGCGCGGGCATCGTGTGCGGATGCTGGTCCGGGACGAGGCGAAGGCCGAGCGCGCACTGGCTCCGCTCGGCGTCGACCTCGCCGCCGTCGACGTCGTGGCCGGTGACGTCACCGACGAGGCGGCCGCGGAACGTCTCGTTCGCGGCACGGACGCCGTGCTGCACGCGGCCTCGGTCTACTCGTTCGACAGCAGGCGGCACGGCGAGATGCGGCGCACCAACGAGCGGGGCACCGAGGTCGTGCTCGCGGCGGCGCGGCGGCGGGTGGACGGCGTGATCGTCCACGTCTCGACGTTCGGCGTGCTGGCGCCCGGGGCCGGGCGTGAGGTCCGGCCGGGCTCTCCGGTCGGCAGGCCGCGGGAACGTTACATGGCGACCAAGGCGGGCGCCGAACGGATCGCACGCCGCCATCAGGCGGACGGCGCACCCGTGGTGATCACGTACCCGCCCGCGCTCCTCGGCCCGCACGACCCGAAGCTGGGCGACCAGACCACCCGGCTGCGGAACGCGCTGCGGGGCCTGATGCCCATGTGGCCGTCCGGCGGGTTCCCGGTGGGGGACGTCCGGGACACGGCGGAGTACCACGCGGATCGTCTCGGCGGTCCGCAGACCCCGGGCCGGCATTTCACCCCGGGCGGCCGGCTGTCGACCCGGCAGTACGTCGCGGCCTTGAGAGAGGTGACCGGGCGCAGGCTGCCCACCGTGTTCCTCCCCGCACGCGCCATGTTGCCGGCCGGCGCACTGGTCTCCGTCGTGCAGCGCGTCTGGCCGTGGCACATCCCGGCCGAGTACGGCGCCGTCTACACCTGCGCCGCCGATCTCCGAGGCGACCGCGGCGCGGGCTCGCGTCCGGCGGCGGAGACCTTCGCGGACACGGTGCGCTGGCTTCATCAGCACGGGCATCTGTCGGCGCGGCAGGCGGGCCTTGCCGCCTGCCGCCCGGCACCCGTGGCAGCTGTGGGAGAGGAGGGGCGGTGAGCGCTCCGGAGCTCGATTTCGTCCCGGTGCCGGTGCCCAGGCCGAACGGGCGGGCACGCGGCACCGGGACCACGGCCATCGCACGGGAGGCCGCGCCGGAGGACCAGGCCGCCGCGGCGGCACCGTCGATGCGGCGGTTGCGCGAGGACCGCGAGCGACTGCGGGCGCTGACGGTCGCCGGGCACGAGCCGGCGATCGAACGCCAGCACGGTCTCGGCAAGCGGACCGCGCGGGAACGTCTGGAGATGTTGCTGGACGACGGCTCGTTCATCGAGATCGAGATGTTCCGCCGGCACCAGGCGCACGGCCTGAAGCTGGGGGGCAACCGCCCGGCCACCGACGGCGTCGTGGCGGGTTCGGGTACGGTCTACGGCCGCCGGGTGTTCGTGTACGCCCAGGACTTCACCGTCTTCGGCGGCTCGCTCGGACAGGCGCACGCGAGCAAGATCCACAAGGTGATGGACCTGGCGCTGGAGAACGGGGCGCCGCTGATCGGGCTGAACGACAGCGGCGGGGCCCGGATCCAGGAGGGCGTGATGGCCCTCGACGGGTACGGCGGGATCTTCCGCCGGAACGTCGAGGCGTCCGGGGTGATCCCCCAGATCAGCGTGATCCTCGGACCGTGCGCCGGCGGCGCGGCCTACTCGCCGGCGCTGACCGACTTCACGTTCATGGTGCGCGACACCGCGCAGATGTATCTGACCGGTCCCGACGTGGTCGAGGCGGTGAGCGGCAAGCGGGTCACCCACGCGGAACTGGGCGGCGCGGACGTGCACGGCGGTCGCACGGGGGTCGCGACGTTCGTGTACGACGACGAGGAGACCTGCCTGGAAGAGGTCCGCTACCTCCTCTCGCTGCTGCCGAGCAACAACGTGGAGCCGGCGCCCGCCGCGGCGCGGACCGGGGCGACCGCCGACGAGCGGCCCCGGCTGGCCGAGATCGTCCCCGTCGAGCCGAACAAGCCGTACGACATGCGGCAGGTGATCACCGAGCTGGTGGACGACGAGGAGTTCATCGAGCTGCACGAGAACTGGGCGCCCAACGTGATCTGCGCGTTCGGCCGTATCGACGGGGAGGTCGCCGGAGTCGTCGCCAACCAGCCGATGGTGCTGGCCGGCGTGCTCGACGCGGACGCGGCCCAGAAGGCGGCCCGGTTCGTGCGGTTCTGCGACGCGTTCGGCATCCCGCTGGTGACGCTGGTCGACGTGCCCGGCTTCCTGCCGGGGGTCGACCAGGAGCACGCGGGCGTCATCCGGCACGGCGCGAAGCTCCTGTACGCCTACTGCGAGGCCACCGTGCCGCGGATCCAGGTCATCATCCGCAAGGCCTACGGCGGCGCGTACATCGTGATGGACTCGCGCTCCATCGGCTGTGACCTGTCGCTGGCGTGGCCGACGAACGAGATCGCGGTCATGGGCGCCGAGGGGGCGGTGAACGTGCTGTTCCGCAAGGAACTGATCGCCGCCGCGGACCCCGCGGCCCTGCGCACCGAGCTCATCGAGGAGTACTCCGCGCAGCTCATGCATCCGTACTACGCGGCGGAACGCGGTCTGGTGGACGACGTGATCGACCCCGCACGGACCCGTTCCGTCGTCGCCCGCGGCCTGGAGATGCTGCGCGAGAAACGCAAGCCGGCACCCCGGCGCAAGCACGGCAATACCCCACTGTGACGAGTCGGCAGAGGGCCGGCCGAGGTCGGCCGAGGGAGCGTGCCCATGGCGATGAACGGATCCGGCGCGGCAGACCGTCCCGCGGACTGGGAGCGGGTGCCCAACCATGTCCTCTACCGGCGGATCCGGCACGACGTGGCCCGGTTGGTCGCCGACCGCCCCGACGCGGCCGTCCTCCCCGTGCCCGCGTGCCCGGAGTGGACCGTGCGCGATCTGGTGGATCACCTCGCTGACGTCTGTACGGTGGCGACCAGACGGCTGACCACGGGCGAGTTCGTGCGGCCTGGCCGCGTGCCCACGCCGGGCGCGCCCGCGCTGCCCCGGCTCCTGGACTCCTGGGCCGAACGCGGCGAGCGGCTCGACGAGCTCGTCGCCGCGAGCACCGATCGGCTCAGCGACGTGCTGGTGATGGACGCGTTCACCCACGAGCTCGATCTGCGGCACGCCCTCGGGTCGCCGCCACCGGCCGGGCATCCCGCCTATCCCGGCATGCTCGACTTCGTCGCGAACGCGGTACTCGCCCAGGTGAGCACGCTGGGGCTGCCTCCTCTTGAGATCGTGACGCCGGGTGCGCGCTGGACGAACCAGGGGGAGCGTCCGGCGGTGACCCTGGCCGCCGCGGATCGGCACGATCTCTACCGGACGCTCACGGGACGGCGCACCCATGAACAGATCGCGGCGCTGTCCTGGAGCCGCGATCCCGGAGCGTGGTTGCCGGCCTTCTCCTGGGGGCCGTTCACCCCGCCGGCCACGCCCGTCGAGGAGCCTACGCACGGGAGGAAACATGGTCGTACCGCTCACGGAGGACAAGTGGACACTGGCCAGGAAGGCGCTAGCCGAGACCGGTGACCGCTTCGCCGAACTGCTGGACGCCGCCTCCCGTTCGGGGGCCAGGGCGACCGTGCACTGGTCGGTGGCCGACACCGCCGCTCATGTCCTGACCCTCGCCCGCTCCTACACCCACCTGCTGGACCCCGAGGGCGTCACGGCCCCGTTCCCCGAGTCGGCGGCCGCCGGCCTGGTGGAGGCGACCACGGTCGACACCGTCCACCGGTTCAACGAGGCGTTGCTGAGCGAGTTCACCGAGCGCGACCCGCGCGAGCTCGGGCGGCTGATCCGGGCGGACATCGACCAGATCCTCCGGTCCAGCGATGGAGAGGATCCGGCGCGCGCCGTGGCGTGGCTGGGCGGCTCCGAGGTGCCGCTCGCGGGGGTGCTCGCGCACCTGCTGAACGAACTGCAGATCCATGGGCGCGACATCGCGCTCTCCGTCAGGTCGCCGTGGAAGGTGGCGCCCGAGGAGGCGGGGTTGTTCCTCGACCTGTTCCTCGTCGGGGTGACGCACTACGGCTACGGGCGCCTGCTCGACGGGCACGGGCCCGCTCCGGAGGGACGCGTCGCGGTGGAGTTCCGGTCCCGCCACACCACGCCGGTGGTGATGGTGCTGACCGACGGCTTCGTCACGGTGGAGAAGCCGGGAGGGCCTGCCGATGTGCGCCTGTGGTTCGATCCGGTGACGCTCAACCTGATGTTGTTCGGCCGGATCAGCAAGCTGCGGGCGGCGCTCACCGGAAAGGTGGTCGTGCGGGGCGGCCGACGCCCCTGGACCCTGCCGTCCTTCCTCCGGATCGTGCGCCTGCCCTCCTGAAGTCGCGGGGATGTCGCCGGGGAAGCCGCCGGGACGTCGCTGGAGCCCGGGTCCTCATGGACCCGGGCTCATCCATTGACAGCGTTGCATAACACCGATATTTTTTGAAGCACAACGCTGTTATGCCTGAGCATGCCGCGCGTCTTCGAGAGGGGGCGGTGGGGATGGCCACCGCGATCCGCGCACTCGACCCGAGAACGGCACTGGCCGCGACGACGATCGCCCGTACGGCCACGGCGGACGCGCTGGCGGTCGACGGACTGCTACCGGACGGGCTCGACGGTTCCTTCCTCCAGGCGGGCCCCCATCCGATCGGACGTTTTGGCAGCGGCCCCCACCACGTCCGCGGCATCAGGCTGAGTGGAGGCGCCGCCCAGTGGTATCGCGCCGAGACGCCGGTTCGCCGTAGCGAGCCGCTGCGTCCCTTGCCGGCGCTCGCCCCCTCGGTCTGGCTCGGCGACGCCGACGACGCCACTTCCGACGAGCCAGGGGCCGCCGCGATCGCCCGTCCCGTCCGTGAGGCCGGATCAGCGAACTGGCACACCGTCGCCACGTACCCCGGACTTGGATACGCCGAGCACCTGGTCGCCGCCCCGGACGGCACGCTGGTCGCCGCCGAGGCGTTCGCGCTGGACGGCGCGCCGCTCATCGAGGCGGTCGCGGTCACCCCGCGTTTCCTGGTGGTGCTCGACCAGCCCCTGGTCTTCTCGCGGGCGGCCGCCCTGGTCGGCGCTCGCTTGCCCTACGTCTGGCGAGACGAGCACGGCGCCCGGGTCGGGCTGCTGCCGAGAGGTGGCGGCGAGCCGCGCTGGTTCCCCGTTGAGCCGTGTCATGTCACGCATGTCGTGAACGCCTATGACGACGGGGACCGGGTCGTTCTGGACACGATCCGGGCCCGCGGACCGTACCGCTGGACGTTCGACCTCACGAGCGGCACCGTTCACGGCGTGGCCCTGCCGGGCGTGCCGGAGCACGCGATCGTGGACGAGCGGGTCAGTGGCCGCCGCCATCGTCACGTGTTCGGCCGTCGCGGTCACGCGGAGCTCGTCCACCACGATCTTGCGGACGGTACGTCGCGGACGGGCGATCTCGGGGCGGGCTGGCGGATGGGCGATCCCGTGTTCGCGCCCGACCCGCGCAGCGACGCGGAAGGCGGCGGCTGGCTGCTCTTCGTCGCCCGGAACCCATCGCACGGGCGGCACGAGTTGCGAGTGCACGACGCGCTCCGTCCCGAGGCGCCACCCCGCGCGGTGGTGCGCCTACCCGTGCCGCTGCCGGACGGGTGGCGCACGGTGTGGATGCCGTCGGCCTCGTGAAGCGGGGCCCGCACAATGGAAGAGGACGGGCCAGGGTGTTGTGGTGCACGCTCGCCCCATGGGGTATGCGCAGCGCGCGGGCGGGGTAGTGATCCGGCGGCGACTCGACGTCGGCGGCGTCGGCACACCGGCGATGATCACGGTGCCCACCGCGGCTCTGGAGCCAGCGGAGGCAGCGGATCTGGAGTCAGCGGATCTGGAGGCAGCGCGCCTGGATTCGGCTGATCTCAGCGAGGCCGTCGTCTTCGTGCACGGCAATCCGGGCTCGGGCGCGGACTGGGCCGATCTCGTCCGCCGCGTCGGCGCCTTCGCCCCGGCCGTGGCGATGGACATGCCGGGCTTCGGCAGTGCCGCCAAGGTCGCGGACTTCGACTACACCGTCTCGGGTTACGCCGCACACCTCGAAGGCGTGCTCGCGGCACTCGGCATCGCCAAAGTTCATTTGGTACTGCATGATTTCGGCGGGCCATGGGGTCTGTCATGGGCGGCGGCCAACAGCGGGCGGCTGGCCAGTCTCACCCTCGTGAACACGGGTGTGCTCATGGGATACCGGTGGCATTACCTGGCTCGCATTTGGCGCACGCCGCTTCTGGGTGAGCTGTTCATGGCGACGACCACTCGGGTTGCTTTCCGAGCACTTCTGCGCCACGGAAACCCCTGGCGGCTGCCGAGGGAATTCGCCGACCGGATGTACGACGACTTTGATCCCGGGACGAAACGCGCGGTGCTGCGGCTCTATCGCGCCACCTCGGACCCGGCCGGTGCGTCGGCAGAATGGCATCAGGCGCTCAAGTCCTGCCACTGTCCGGTTCTGGTCATCTGGGGCGCCCATGACCCCTACCTGCCGGCCCGCCTCGCGCAGCGCCAGCGCGCGACCTTCCCGCAGGCCCGCGTCGAGGTCTTTCCGGACTCCGGGCATTGGCCCTTCATTGATGATCCACGGCGCTTCGGCGCCACGATGCTGCCATTTCTGCGCGACGTCTTCGCCGGTTCGGCCGCAGCGGGCCCGAAGCAATAGCCGTTAATGGTCGTGAAATAAACAGGGACGCTCATCGGCACGATGCCGATCTTGATTGGTGCGCGGCAGAAGCGCACGTTTGAATAAGGCCATGGCTCGGTGGCTCTGGTTACGATGACGTGGCAGTGAAGTTGGCGTTCGCGGTAATACGGGCCGATCGTTCTCGGCGATTGAGGCCCGATATGGGTGGCCATATCAAAGGGCCGCGAAAGCCGATCCTGAGAGCCCTGGTCGTCCCACCGACAGGAGCACGTCATGGTCCAGACCGCGAAACCCGTCGCGGGCGTCCGCCCGGCGGCCACCACGTTCGTCACCGGTGACTTCCCCCGGCGGCGCCTTCTGATCCTCGCCCTCAGCTCGCTCGCCGGTTTCCTCCTGACCGTCGTCTGGTCGGCGGAGTTCGTCGACCAGACGATCGGTGACAACGTCGCCGACTCCATGCTCGGGCACCACGCCAAGGGCACGCCGATCGCGGGCATCATGGCCGGGTTCGCCTTCGCGTTCGCCACCGGGGTCGCCGGGACGTTCACCGCGTGCAACGTGGCGGTGTTCGGTGCCCTCGCCCCCCTGGTCGGCCGGCCGACCACGGCGCGGGGCCGCATGCTGCAGGTGGTCAAGCCGCTCGCCTGGCTCTCGGCCGGCATGCTCACGGTATCGGCGGCGTACGGCGTCATCGTGGGCCTGGTCGGCACGCACATGCCGCAGTTCTCCACGGCCACCGCCAGGACGGGATTCTCGCCGCGGATGGTCCAGTCGATGGTGGTGTTCGGCCTCATCGGCCTGGTGATGATCGCGCTCGGCCTGGCCGCGCTGGGGCTGATCCCCGACCCCATGGCCCGGATCACCGCGCGGTTCCCGAACGCTCCGATGATCCTGATGGGCGTGCTGATCGGCGGCTTCCTGATCGGACGTCCGTTCGGCCTGTTCCGCCAGATGTTCCGGGACGCCGCCGAAAGCCACAATCCGTTCTACGGCGCGCTGGCCTTCGCCCTCCAGTCCCTCGGCAACATCGTGATCATGGCGGTCCTCTTCCTGCTCATGGCCCTGATCGCGGGCCCGTGCCTGCAGCGCTGGATCGCCGCCAAGCCGGGCCGGGCGGCGACGCTGGTGGCGGTCGCCTTCCTCGTGGCCGGCGTCTTCACGCTGCTCTATTGGGACGTCCGGATCCTCGCGCGCCGGGAAATGATCTGGTACCCGGTCGCGCCCTGGGCCTGAGCCGCCGCGCCCTCACGACCAATGACCAACGACCAACGACGAACGACCCGACATGGCACGACCGAGGAGAGCGAGGTAAACCATGGCCACGTTCCAGGGCGGGATCACCGCGGTGAACACACGTTTCCACAAGGCCGCGCTGGCGGCCTTCATGGTGATCGTGGTGGCCCACTGGGCCGAGCATGTGGCACAGGCGATTCAGATCTGGGCACTGGGCTGGCCCGTTCCGAAGGCCCGCGGTGTGCTCGGCGTCCCCTTCCCGTGGCTGATCAAGTCCGAGTGGCTGCACTACGGCTACGCGCTGGTCATGCTCGGCGGCCTGCTGCTGCTGCGGCGGGGTTTCACCGGACGTGCCCGCACCTGGTGGAACGTGTCACTGATCATCCAGATCTGGCACCACCTGGAGCACCTGCTGCTGTTGCTGCAAGCCGTCACGGGAAGCAATCTGGCCGGCCGCCCCGCGCCGACGAGCATCCTGCAACTGGCGTTCCCCCGCGTGGAACTGCACCTGTTCTACAACGCGGTCGTGTTCGCCCCGATGGTGGTCGCGATGATCCTGCACATGCGGCCCAACGCGGCCGAACGGGCGGCCATGGACTGTACCTGTGGCGACGCCCGGGCACCGCGCCGCGCCGCCGCCGAGGTGGCCTGACGTGGCGACCGGGTCCGCACGCCCTGGCCGAGCGGGCTCCCGGCGCTTCGGCGCCGGGAGCCTGCTCGTCGCCTTGCTGGGCATGTTCCTGCTCTACCTGGCGGTGCCCAATCTTCGGCCGGTGATGAAGTCGGCGCGGGCGGGGACGGGGGTCCCGGGGACGTTTACCGCCGAGCGCCTCAACTGCGTCAACCACCCCGGGCACACCGCGTGCGGCTGGGAGGGCGGGTTCCTGTCCGATGACGGCACCCGTGTGAAGACCCAGGTGTCCCTCTACGGCGGCGCGGGTGACCTCGTCCAGGGCGGGCGGACCCGGGCCAGGGACGTCGGCCGGAGCGGCCAGGTCTACCGGTACGCCGGCACCCGCGAATGGATCTTCACGGGTGGCCTTGGGGTCGCGGGCCTGGCGCTCCTGGCGCTGCCGGTGCTGCCGGTGCTGCACCGCATGGTCGGCGGGTCTGGCGCCCGGCCGCGTACCGGGGACACCTCCCGCCCTCGCGTTCCGCATCCCTCGGCGCCGCCCGCTGAGCGGCGGCCCCGGTGACAGAGGCGATACGCCGGGTTCAGGGTGATCGGCGAGATCGGGTGCGGGCCGCGACCCGGCGCGAGATCTCTCGGGCCGCCCGCCGGGTGCTCGACCGGGCGGGGCCCGCGAGCGTGACGATGCGCGCGGTCGCGGACGAGCTCGGCATGACGCCTCCGGCCCTGTACCGCTACTTCGCCGGGCGCGACGACCTGCTGCGCCGGCTGGCCGACGAGATCGACGACTCGCTCGCCGACGATCTCCGGGCCGCGCTGGGCGCACGCCCCGTGGACGACCCGGGTGACAGATTGAGGAGCGCCGGCAACGGACTCCGCACGTGGGCGCTGTCCCACGAGCACGAGTACGAGCTCGTGCGGAGTGCCATGATCGAGCGCGGCTTCTCGGCCGGGGTCGCCAAGGTGTTCCTCGGTCTTTTCGAAGAGTTGTGGCAGCAGCGCCCGGGCTCGGGAGGACGTCTCACCGTCCGGTCGGCCGAGACCTCGATGGTGTTCCTCAGCTGCTCCATCCGCCTCTACGGGTTCCTGGACCTGGAGGTCCGTGGTCGGGTGCCCATGGGAGTCGGTGACACCACGGTGGCGTTCCAGTACCTGCTCGCCGAGTTCATCGCAGCCGTCGGCCCGGTCCGCTGATCGAACGCGTCCGCTGATCGGCACGTCTCGGCCGAGCGAACGCGTCTGAGCTGGTCTAAGGCGTCTTGGCCGGCCTAAGGCGGCGCGGTGGCGTAAGTAAGGCGTCGTCCCGATGTGGCGCCGGGGGCCTTAGGACGAACCTTGAGGATGTCGGGCCAGGGAGAACGGCCCGCACCACAAGGAGGGGTCATGTTCCACAACGACATCATGTACTCGGTGATGCAGGAGCGCGCCCGGGACCTCCGGGCCGCGGCGAAGGCCGACCGTGACGCCGCCATCGTCCGCAGGGCCCGCAGGTTCTGGGAGGAGCGGGCACCGCGCGTGGCCTCGCGCCGTTCGCGCAGGGTGCGCCTGGCCGCCGAGGGCCGCTGAGGGCGACCGGCAAGAACGCGGCTGTCAAGGCCTGGAATTCTCCGAGAACCGGACTTAGCGTCCCAAGAGATAGGTGTTCGTCACAGCTCGTGAAAGGAACACACGAATGTCCCTTGACGTGACCCCGGAGCTCCTGGAGACGGCGCAGCGGGGAGAGATCGACGACGCGGCCTTCGTCGACTGCATCCGGACCTCGCTCCCGTACGCCTGGGAGATGATCAGCGGGCTGGTGGCCCGGCTGCAGGTCGACGGCGGCGACCTCGCCGACAACCACACCCCGCCGCCGGACGAGCAGGCACGCGGCCAGCTGCTGAGAGTGCTGGCGAGCGACTCCATGCGCGGCACGCTGGAGCGTTACTTCGGAGTGAAGCTGGCGTTCCAGAACTGCCATCGCGTCGCGGTGTTCCCGACGGGTGACTCCGAGACCTACCGGCGCTTCGTCACCCCGCGCGAGCAGATCCTCAACCAGTCGCCGGAACTGCGCGACTGCTGAACGACCCACCGGTCATGCTGGGCCGGAGGGCGCGTGGCTCCTTCCGGCCCGGCGCGACCTCTGTCAGCCGTACCCGGAGGTAGGCTGCGCGGCCCTGACCTTGGGGATGACCTCGCTTCCCAGGCGGGCGATGTTGTCGAGGGTGGCCGTACGGGAGCCGCCCGCCTCGACGTGCATGATCATGTGCTGGATGCCGGTGTGCTCGGCCGTGGCCAGCAGCGCCTCCGCGCAGTCGTCCGGCGAGCCGATCGGGTGCTGGAGCTCGCACAGGTGACGCACGTAGGCGACGGGATCTCGCTTGGGACGCGGGCGGTCGTCCACCGCGACGTACGAGTCGAGGCCCGGGCCGAGCCAGGGCGGCATCCGCCGCAGGATGGTCTCGACGGCTTCGGCACGCGAGTCGGCGACCTGCGCGAGATGGGTGGAGATGTGCGGGGCGGGCCTGCCGTGACGGGCGACCGCCTCCGCCTTGTCGGCGTTCCCCACATGCATCCCCAGCAGCATGGGAAGGTCGCGCGCCGCCGCCAGCGCCTCGGTGGCGGGTGACGCACAGGCCACCGCGACCGGGGGAGGGGTGGCCGTACGCGGAACGACCGGCACCTCACGGAACTCGAAGTGCTCGCCGGACCAGCCGAGGCGGTCGGAACGGAGCCAGGCGAGCAGCAGGTCCAGCGACTCGGCGAAGCCCTTCTCGTAGCGGGGCAGGCCGGTACCGAAGACCTCCAGCTCACGCCAGGGGCCGCCACGGCCCACCCCCAGATGGAAGCGCCCTCCGGAGACCAGGCTCAGGAGGGCGGCCTGTTCGGCGAGCATGACCGGGTGCTGGCTGGAGAGGATGCTGATGGCCGTTCCGACGTGGATGCGGCTCGTCCGGCCGAGCAGGACGCCGGCGAGCGTGGGCGCCGACGGGCAGACGCCGTACGACATGAAGTGGTGTTCGGCGATCCACACGTCGTCGAAGCCGGCCCGTTCGGCGGTGAGGGCGGCCTCGACGGTACGGGCCAGGGCGTCGGCGTCGGTCTGGCCGGGATAGCGGGTCGCGAGGAGAAAGATTCCGAAGCGCACATGCACGTGGTACCCGCGCTTGGGGTGCCGTGCGCGCCTCTGGGAGACTGCCAGGCATGAGTGGTGGTTCGTTCAGCAGGGTCGGAGTCGTCGGACTGGGCACGATGGGCGCGGGGATCGCGGAGGTCCTCTCCCGCGGCGGGCTCGCCGTCGTCGGCATCGAGATCAACCAGGAGGCCCTCGACCGGGGCCGCGGCAACCTGGAGGGCTCGACGGGGCGCGCGCTCAAGCGCGGCAGGCTCACCGAGGAGGCGCGGCGCGAGATCCTCGACCGGATCGCGTTGTCCACGGACTTCGCCGAGCTTGCCGGCTGCGACCTGGTCATCGAGGCGGTGCCGGAGCGGCTGGAGCTCAAGCGGCGCGTGTTCGAGCAGCTGGACCGGGTCTGCCGGCCGGACGCCGTGCTGGCCACCAACACCTCGTCGCTCTCGGTCACCGACATCGCCGTCACCACCAACCGGCCCGCCAAGATCGTCGGCGTGCACTTCTTCAACCCGGCGCCGGTCATGAAGCTGGTCGAGGTCATCGGCACCGTGCTCACCGAGGACGGCGCCGTCGCGCGGGTGGCCGACCTCGTCCGGGGCCTCGGCAAGACCCCGGTCACCGTCGGCGACCGGGCGGGGTTCGTCGCCAACCGGCTGCTCTTCGGCTACCTCAACCAGGCCGCGGCCATGCTGGAGTCGGGGCACGCGACCCGCGACGACATCGACGCTGCCATGAAGGTCGGCGGCGGCCTGCCGATGGGCCCGTTCACCCTGATGGACCTCATCGGGCTAGACACCTGTCTGGAGGTCCTGGAGGCGATCTACCAGGAGTCGCGCGACCGGCGGCACGCGCCCGCCCCGGTGCTGCGGGAGCTGGTCACGGCCGGGCTGCTCGGACGCAAGACCGGCCGCGGCTTCTACTCCTACGACAAGACGGCCGCCCAGGCCGCCCAGGCCGACGCAGGAGCCGCGCAGGCCACGGCGGACGAGGCGCCGCGGCCGGTCGTCGGCGTCGCAGGCTCGGGCACGCAGGCCGTCGCGATCGTCGTCGCCGCCGCGCGCGCGGGCAGCGAGGTCCGGTACGTGGCGGGCGACGACGACAAGGCCCAGGCGGCGCGCACCGAGCTGGAGAAGGCCCTGGACGCCGAGACACTGGCACGGGTGCGCGGCGGGTCCGAGCTCGCGGACCTGGCCGGCTGCGAACTCGTCATCGAGGCGGTGGCCGAGGACGTCTCGGTCAAGCGGTCGCTGTTCGCGGCGGTCGACGACGTCGCGGCACCGGACGCGGTGCTGGCGACCACGGCGTCGACGGTGCCGGTCATCGACCTGGCCATGGCGACCGACCGGCCCGGCGACGTGGTCGGGCTGCACTTTCCCGAGGCCGGCGGCGGACTGGTGGAGATCGCCGGAACGGTCGTGACCGCGCCCGGCGTCGTCGACAAGGCGGCGGCGCTGGCCGGCAGGCTCGGCCTGACGGCCGTCCGCTGCCGCGACCGTGCCGGGTTCATCGTGGACGCGCTGCGCTTCCCCTACCTGAACGACGCCGCCGCCATGCTGGAGGCCGGCTACGCCGACGCCGACTCCATCGACGCCGCGATGACGCTGGGATGCGGCTACCCGACCGGTCCGATCGCCGACCTGGACCGGCTCGGCCTCGACCGGGCCGTCGCGGTACTGCGCGCCCTCTACGCCGAGAGCCGCGAGCCCGCCCTGGCGCCTGCGCCGTTGCTGGAGGAGTACGTCACCGCGGGCCGCACCCTGCGCTGAACGAGACGTGCTGATCCGCCAATATCCTGGTCATCATGAGTCCGCGTAAGAACCGCCGCTCCGCCCCCAATCCCGGACCGGCGGCGGGCGGCGGTTCGTACTGGGACCAGAGCACCGAGGAGGGGGCGGACGGCGAGTGGATCGTCCGTACGATCGCCGGGGCCAACGCGGTCAAGGCGTACCGCTGCCCCGGCTGCGATCAGGAGATCCCGCCGGGGGTGGGGCACCTCGTGGTGTGGCCCGCCGACGAACGCGGCGGCGCCGGCGACCGGCGGCACTGGCACCGTCCCTGCTGGAACGCCCGCGACCGCCGGACCCCCAACCTCCAGCGGTCGCGCAACGCGCCCCGCTACTGACATCCGGGCCGCGGCCGACACACGTGAGCGACAGCGAGGAGACCAGGCGCATGGCGGAGATCAGGGCTGCGACGGTGCTGCCCGCCCGGCGGGAGGAGATCACCCTCCACACCGCCGACGGGCTGGAGCTGGTGGGCGAGCTGGCCCTGCCGCTGGAACGGCCCCCGGTGGCGACCCTGGTCTGCCTGCACCCGCTGCCCACCGCCGAGGGGATGATGGACAGCCACGTTCTGCGCAAGGCCTCGTTCCGGCTGCCCGCGCTGGCGGACGTGGCGGTGCTGCGGTTCAACACCCGGGGGACCACCTCGGCGCGGGGAACGAGCCAGGGCGAGTTCGGCGAGGGCGAGACCGAGCGGCACGACGTCGCGGCGGCGATCGAGTACGCGGAGTTCCACGACCTGCCGCATCCGTGGTTGCTGGGCTGGTCGTTCGGGACGGAGCTGGCCCTGAAGTGGGGCCGTGATCCGCTGGTCGAGGGCGCGATCCTGCTCTCGCCGCCGCTCCACCGGGCTCAGGACGCGGACCTGGACGCCTGGGGCGCCGACGGGCGGCCGGTCGTCGCGCTGGTGCCCGAGTTCGACGACTACCTCCGGCCCGCCGAGGCCCGGGAACGGTTCAAGCGCGTCCCGCAGGCGGAGGTCGTCGCCGTGGAAGGCGCGAAACACCTGTGGGTCGGCGAGCCCTATGTGCGCACTGTGCTCAACGAGGTCGTGCGGCGGGTCGCGCCGCGGGCCTTCCCGCTCCCCACCGAATGGGATGAATCGGACAACTAAACCGGATCGGCCGGACACGGCCACTCCTCTCCGGGATTCGGCCCATCGGGGTGACGATTGCGTAGCCGCCGTGTGCACGGCGGCATACGGGCTGAAGACCCTGGGAGGTGGGCGCCGCGATGACCGTGCAGCTCTACGCCAGGGATGTGGGTGTCGGCACGCCGCTCGTCCTGATCCACGGCTTCCCGCTGTCCTCGGCGATGTGGCTCAACCAGCGCGAGGGGCTGGCCACGCGCTTCCGTGTGATCACTCCGGATCTGCGCGGCTTCGGCGGCTCGGTGCTGGGCACCGAGGAGCCGTCGGTGGACGAGATGGCCGACGACGTGGCGCGCCTGTTCCGGCGGATCGGCGTGGCGCGGGCGGTGGTCGGCGGGCTGTCGATGGGCGGGTACGTCGCGATGGCGCTGTGCCGCCGCCACCCTGACCTCGTCATGGGCGTGGTGCTGGCCGACACCCGCGCCGGAGAGGACTCCGCGGAGATCCGCGCCGCGCGGCTCGCGCAGGTGGAACGGCTGGAAACCGAGGACACCGTACGGGTGCTGCTGGACGAGGTGCTCCCGCACCTGGTGGGTCCGACGACGTTCCGGCAGCGGGCCCTGGTGTACGGACGGGTGCGCGGTCTCGTGCAGGCCACCCCGCCGCGCGCGGCCGCGTGGGCGCTGCGCGCGATGGCGGCGCGCGGCGAGAGTTTCGAGACGTTGCGCACACTCAAGGTCCCCGCGCTCGTCGTCGTGGGCGCCGAGGACACGCTCACCACCGAGGCCGACGCGCGGGCCATGGTCGACACGATTCCCAACGCGGAACTGCTGGTCATCCCGCGGGCCGGTCATCTGTGCGCGGTCGAGCAACCCGACCTGTTCAACCAGGCCGTCGCCGAGTTCACCGCCGCGATCGCCCGCATGGCGGGCTGAGGGGTCGTCCCTCCCGTTCACGACAGGTCTGATAGGACTTTTTAGGCATGTCCCGAACTGGAGGGTCAATGAACAAGCACATAACGGGCCGCGTCATCGCGGTGGTGGCCGCCGCGGGCGTCGCCGTCCCGCTGGTCGTCACCGGAAACACCGCCTCGGCCGAGCCGGTGGCCGCCGTGGCCAAGGCACCGGCGTACGTCGAGTACCACGCCAAGTCCAAGGCCTACCACGTGGCGACCGGCACCAAGCTGGCGCGCAGCGGCTACCGGCCGATCTCGCTGAACGTCTCGGACCGGGCCAACCCCAAGTACGCCGCCGTCTGGGTCAAGCGCAAGGGCCCGGCGTTCACCCAGATCGTCGGCCAGACGCGCGCCACGTTCCAGAAGTCGTTCAACGGGCTGCGCAAGAAGGGCTACCAGCCGATCACCATCACGGCGACCGGCTCGGGCGCCTCGGGTCTCTACTCGGGGATCTTCGAGAAGAAGAAGGGCAACTTCTTCGCCTGGGGTGACCTGACCGCCGCCAAGCTGGCGAAGCACAACACCTACGCGCAGCGCAAGGGCTTCATCCCCATCTCGATCGACGCCTACGGCACCGCGAAGGCGCCGCGCTTCCTCGCCGTGTGGGTGGCCAACCCGCGCAAGGTGAAGTGGAGCGTCTCGCTGAACAAGAGCTTCGCGGCGCACGACAAGCTCTTCAAGGCGCAGGTCAAGAAGGGCTGGCGTCCGTCCTTCGTCGCCGTGGGCAGCGGCTACACCGCCATCTGGCGCAGCGACAAGATCGGCCCCTGGGTCGAGCTCACCGGCATGACCTCCGCCGGGCTCACCGCCCGGCTCAAGCAGGCCAAGGCCAAGGGCTACTACCCGATCCAGATCGCGGGCGGCGGCACGGGCGCGTCCTCGCGCTACGCCGCCATCTGGCGCAAGTGAGGCGGAGCCCCGCCAGGAGTCACATCGTCTCCTGGCGGGGCACCACCACCTCCCGGATGAGCAGCGCGATGGAAGCGGCGGTGGGGATCGCCAGCAGCGCACCCACCACACCCAGCAGCGCGCCGCCGATGAGAGCGGCCACGATGGTCACCGCGGGCTGGACGTCCACCGTGCGCTTCATCACGCGCGGATAGACCAGATAGTTCTCCACCTGCTGGTAGATGATGTAGAAGACGATGCAGACGATCCCGTCGGTCAGCGACCCGGTGAGGAAGGCGACCAGGGTCACGACCACCGCGCCGATGGTGGCGCCGATCAGCGGGATGAGGTCGGTCACCGCCACGATCAGCGCCAGCGCGAGCGCGTACTTCATGCCGATGATCGACAGGAAGATATAGGTCGTCAGGCCGGCGATGAACGCGATCGTGAACTGCCCCGCGACGTACCCGCCGATCCGGTCCAGGATCTCGTCGCCCAGCAGCGCCACCCGCGCTCTTCGTGAACGTGGCGCGAGCCGGTAGAAGAACGTCTTGATCTGCGGCAGCGAACTCAGGAAGTAGAGCGTCAGGATCAGAATGGTCAGCGTCTGGAAGAGGCCGTTGACCGCGACCTTGCCGATGCCGGTCGCCCACGACGTGAGCTGGTCCTGGAACCCTTCGCTGTTGACCGTCTTCTCAGCCCGGTCCAGCAGACCGTAGCGCTTGTCCCACTCGGCGAGACGCTCGTTCTCCTGAAGCTGCTTCACGTACCCGGGGATGTTCTTGCGCAACTCGGTGGTCTGCTCCGACACCGGCTGCACGAGCGAGGCGACGAACCCCGCGAAAAAGAGGATCACGCCCAGGAACACCATCCCGACCGCGAGCCCCCGCGGCAGCCCGACCCTGCGAAGCCGCTCCACCGCCGGGTTGAGCCCCACCGCCAGGAACATCGCCACGGTGATCATCACCAGCACCGACTTGGCGTTCAACGCCGCGTTGAACAGCTGCCAAGCCGTGATGACCCCGAGCGCCGCGACGAACCCGAACACGAACGGATGCGCCCTCCCCAGCGGCTCCCCGGGCCGCCCGAACGGGAACCGATGATCGACCCCCGCCTCGATCTTGCGCTGCTCCAAATCGTGCGCCGGATCCGGCGTCGCCGCGACATCCTCCTGCACCGTCGTCTTCTCAACAACGGTCCGCTCAACCACCGCAGGAACACGCTCCCCACCAGTGGTACCGCCCGCGTCCGCCGTGGTGCCGCCACCACCCGCAGCGCCGCTGCCTTCGCCTGTGGCATCGGCATCGCCCGCGCGAACCCCACCCGCACTACCCGCACCTGTGGCCCCACTCACATCTGCGCCACCGCCCGCGTCTGTGCCGCCACTTGCTTCGGTCGCGCTGTCTGAGTCTGTGGTGCCGCCCACACCCGTGGTGCCGCTCACGCCAGTGCCGCTGCCCGCGCCAGTCGCGCTGCCCGCACCTGTGGTGCCGCTCGCGCTAGTGCCGCTGCCCGCGCCGGTGGTGCCGCGCGCGTCTGCGTCGCTGCCTGGGTCGGTCGTGCTGTGCGCACCTGTGGTGCCGCTCGCGCTAGTGCCGCTGCCCGCGCCGGTGGTGCCGCGCGCGTCTGCGCCGCTGCCTGGGTCGGTCGTGCTGTGCGCACCTGTGGTGCCGCTCGCGCTAGTGCCGCTGCCCGCGCCGGTGGTGCCGCGCGCGTCTGCGCCGCTGCCTGGGTCGGTCGTGCTGTGCGCACCTGTGGTGCCGCTCGCGCTAGTGCCACTGCCCGCGCCGGTCGTGCTATCCGCGCCGGTGGTGCCGCTTCCGCTCGTGGTGGCGCTCGCGCCAGTGGCGCTGCTCGTGGTGGTGCCGCTGCCTGCGCCAGTCGCGCTGCCCGCGCCGCTCGCGTTGGTGGCGCTGCTTGTGTCAGTGCCGCTGCTTGTGGTGTTGGGTGCGCCTGTGGGTTCGGCGTCGTCTGTGTCGTCGGCGGGTGGGGAGGGCGGAGGCACCGTGGCAGGCGGCTCGTCGCCGGGTGCCGGCGATCTGTCCTTGCGGGGAGTCTCCTCGGCCACGTCGCGCTCCTTCTTTCCGTTCGCTGTCCGTAGCGGGCGGCCATGTCACGGGGTGTCCGCGTTCAGATGACGAAAAGCCTAGAGGTAGTTGCTACCTCTAGGCTTTTCCGCCTCGTACGGATTGAGTCAGGTGGCCGCTACTCCTGCCACCAGTCCTCGTCGTCCTCGTTCTTCTTCTGGCCCTTCGCGGGTGCGGCCTTGGCGGCGGCGGGCTGCTTGGGCTGCTGCTGCTGCGGGCCGGGCTTGGCCTCCAGCGCGGGCTTCTCGGCGGTGGGCAGCTCCTCCACGGCGCCCATCGGCGGCTGCATGCCGCCGATCAGCTGGCGCAGCTGGTTGAGGTGGCTGGTGATGCTGTCGCGCTGGCGGGTGAGCTCGTCCACCTGGCGCTGCGCGGAGGTGCGGACGCGGTCGGCCTCGGCCTTGGTCTCGGCGAGCAGCTGCTCGGCCTGGGCCTTGGCCTCGGCGATGACCTGGTCGCTGTTCTTGCGCGCGTTGGCCATGAGCTGCTTGGCGTGCGAGTCGGCCTCGCGCCGGGTCTGCTCGGCCTGCTGGGTGGCCTTGGCGGCCCGCTGCTCGGCGGACGCGGCGCGCTGCTCGGCCTCGGCCACCAGCTTCTGCGTGGCGGCCTGCGCGGCGGCGTGCCGTTCGGCGTCCTGGCGGTCGGCCTCCTCGCGGCGGGCGGCCAGCTGGATCTCGAACTCGGCCTCGGCCTGGGCGCGCTGGGCCTCGCTCTCCTCCAGGATGCGCTGGGCCTGCGCGCGCATCTCGTCGGCCTGCCGCTTGGCGGTGGTGAGGATCTCGTCGCGCTCGCGCTTGGTGGACGCCCGGAGCTGGGCGACCTCGCGCTCGGTCGTGGTGCGCAGCTTGGCGATCTCGCGCTCGGCGGCGGCGCGCTTCTCGGCGACCTCGTGGTCGGCGGTGGCGCGCAGCTTGGCGACCTCGCGCTCGGTCGTGGAGGTCAGCTCGTCCGACTCACGCCGGGCGGAGGTGCGCACCTCCTCGGCCTCGCGTTCGGCGGCGTTGCGCAGGTCCTCGCCCTCGCGCTGGGCGGTGGCGCGCAGCTCGGAGGCCTCGTTCTCGGCGGTGGCGCGCAGCTCGGCCGCGTCGACCTTGGCGGCCGCCTTGATCTCGTTGGCCTCGGAGCGCGCGGCCTGGACGAGTTCGGTGGCCTGCTCCTCGGCGAGCCGCAGCAGCTGCTCGATACGGGCGCCCAAACCGGAATAGGTGGGGCGCTCTTGTTCCTGGAGCTGGCGATGGGCGTCCGACAGCTCGCGCTGCAGCGCCTGTGTCGACTCGCGGGACTGCCGGACCTCGTTGTCGAGCTGCTTGATGTGCTCGTCGACCTGGTGCCGGTCGTAGCCGCGAAGCACCACGTCGAACTCGCGCGGGGGCGTGTCTTCAAAGAAGTTGCTGAGCTGGGCGTCGATGTCGGACTGCATGTGGCTCAATCCTGATGTGACGGGGCTGCGGTCGGTTCCGGGGACCGGTTGATCGCCTGGCTTTGACGGGCGCGCGGCCCCAGACCTCTTCCGGCGAATGAAGCGTACTCCCGTGGCTGCCGTGTTGGGGGCTCATCTTGACGCGCTGCGTGGTTTTGTCGTTTTTGTGAGTTTGCCTCGTGGCACCCCAGGTGCGCAGGTGTACCGCCCTCAAAACCACCATTCGCGCAGGAACGGCTACAGAGCGGCGGGCCCGGGACCCGCGAAACGGCCGTGTGATTTCAAACACGTCACAATCTGCGGGAGGCTACCTGGATCATCTCGCGGGCCGTCACGACGCACTCACGGCTTCTGGACGAGCTCGGTCAGCACGCCGTGGCAGTCCTTCGGGTGCAGGAAGGTGATCCGCGACCCCAGCGAGCCGTGCCGGGGCTGGTCGTAGAGCACGCGGACACCCTTGCCCGCGATGCCGTCCGCCTCCTCCTGGACGTCGCCGTCGGTACCGAACGCGATGTGGTGCACGCCCTCGCCGTTCTTGGCCAGCCACTTGGCCACCGTCGAGTCGTCCCGGATCGGCGTGATCAGCTGGAGGTAGCTCGCCGCGCCGTCCCCGGTGGTGTTGATCTTGAGCATGGCCTCGCGCACGCCCTGCTCCTCGTTCACCTCGAAGTGCACGTCGGTGAAGCCGTAGGTCTCCCTGTAGAACTCCACGGTCGCCTCCAGGTCGTGGCAGGCGATGCCGATGTGGTCGATGCGCGTCAGCATGGGTTCTCCCGGCGGAAGAGGTTCGGGTCGTCGTGGGTATCGTGACAAATGTCGCCGCCGAACCCTTGTGGAGGCCCCCTCTTATGAGCACCAACCCGTCCGTGATCGTCGCCGGAGCACGTACGCCGATCGGGCGCCTGCTCGGCTCGCTCAAGGACTTCCCGGCCGCCGACCTCGGCGCCCACGCGATCAAGCACGCGCTGGCACGTGCGGGGATCACGGGCGAGCAGGTCGAGTACGTGATCATGGGCCAGGTGCTGCAGGCCGGAGCCGGGCAGATCCCGTCCCGGCAGGCCGCGGTCAAGGCCGGGATCCCGATGCGCGTTCCGTCGATCACCATCAACAAGGTCTGCCTGTCCGGCCTGGACGCGATCGCGCTCGCCGACCAGCTGATCCGCGCCGGCGAGTTCGACATCGTGGTGGCGGGCGGCATGGAGTCGATGACCCAGGCGCCGCACCTGCTGCCCAAGTCGCGCGGCGGCTACAAGTACGGCTCGATCGAGGTCCTCGACCACATGGCCCTCGACGCGCTGACCGACGCCTTCGACGGCCTCTCGATGGGCGAGTCCACCGAGGGCCACAACGCCCGGCTCGGCATCTCCCGCGAGGACCAGGACGGCTTCTCCGCCCGCTCGCACCGGCGCGCCGCCGAGGCGATCAAGAACGGGGTGTTCGCGGAGGAGATCGCGCCGGTCGAGATCCCGCAGCGCAAGGGCGACCCCATCGTCTTCGACACCGACGAGGGCGTGCGCGGCGACACCACCGCCGAGTCGCTGGCCCGGCTGCGGCCCGCGTTCTCCAAGGAGGGCACGATCACCGCCGGGTCGTCCTCGCAGATCTCCGACGGCGCCGCCGCGGTCGTCGTGATGTCCAGGCGCAAGGCCGAGGAGCTCGGCCTCACCTGGCTGGCCGAGATCGGCGCGCACGGCAACGTCGCGGGCCCCGACAACTCGCTCCAGTCGCAGCCGTCCAACGCGATCAAGCACGCCCTCGGCAAGGCGGGCCTGAGCGTGGACGACCTGGACGTCATCGAGATCAACGAGGCGTTCGCGTCGGTCGGGCTCCAGTCGATGAAGGACCTCGGCGTCGGCCCCGACAAGGTCAACGTCAACGGCGGCGCGATCGCGCTCGGCCACCCGGTCGGCATGTCGGGCGCCCGGATCGTCCTGCACCTGGCGTACGAGCTGAAGCGGCGCGGCGGCGGCCTCGGCGCCGCGGGCCTCTGCGGCGGCGGCGGCCAGGGTGATGCTCTGCTTATTTCTTCTGTGGTGTGAGTCGTTCGCCTGGCGGCTCACGACTCAGACCGCAGAAGGGCGAGCGCGACATGGCTTCGCCATCTTCGCTTGGAGCTTCGCCTTCGGCTCGCTCCAAGCTCAGGTAGCGCGCTCGCGGTGCGCGGCCGGGGTCATGGGGCGGCAAGATCGCGTGACGGCCGGGGTCCGTTGGGCGGCGGGGTCGCGGGGCGGCAGAGTCGTGGGGCGTGGGAGTTATTGGGCGGCGGGCTCGATCTTGACGGTCGTGAAGCCCAGGGATTTCAGGAGCTGCTCCAGCATCTGCCTGGTGTTCTGGTCGGCGCGGGCGGGCAGGCCGCTCTCGTTGGCGGCGGTCTGGATCTTCTGCGCCGCCAGCACGTAGAGCTGCTGCTGGTTGTTGGGGTTGTTGCCGAAGAAGTCCCCGAAACGATTGATCAGGCCGCGCTGCGAGGAGAACACGTAGCTCTTCTTGGTGTCGAGGTTGGTCGGCTCCAGTTGCGCCTTGGGCAGCCGTACCGTCGCGGCGGTGCGGTCGGCGTTCACGCTGATCGCACCGTCGGCGAGCTTGCCGAAGTCGACGTAGGCGTCGACCGAACCGTGCCCGACGAACAACGTCCGGGAGCCGCGCACCGCGCTCGGCAGGAACTGGGCGTCCTTCTCCAGGTCCACGATCACCTGGAAGTTGCCGCTGGCCGCCTCGTACCGCGAGAGATCGCGGATCGACTGCAGCAGCACCGGGCCGCTGCGGTCCTTGGGCTTCTCGTCGAACGGGTTGATCCAGTCGGGCAACATCCGCAGCGTCTGCTGCGCGAGCAGCACCAGCGCGATGGTCGCCACGACCAGGAGGAGGGAGACGCGCAGGCCACCGCCGCGGCGGGCGCCTTGGGCGGGCGCGGGGACCGGGGCGGCAGGGGTCGGCTCGGGCTTGGTGTCGTCCTCGCGGGCCTTAGCCTCGCGTTCGGATCGGGCCATGTACGAGGCATTCCCGGCATCGCCCGCTCCTCACCTCACTTCGCGGTGCCGGTCGTATCGGGCCGCCCTAAGGCCCCTAAGGCCGGTGTGATCGGTGTCATGCCGCTGGCGGAAACACCGCGCGGGTAGCGGTACGTTGGTCGATCGTGGACACCGTGCGCATCTTCCGGTACGTCTCGATCGCCGAGGCGACCTCGTTCCTGATCCTGCTGCTCTGCTCCGTGCTCAAGCGCACGTCGGAGTTCGAGGCGGGAGTGCAGATCATGGGGCCGATCCACGGGGTGCTGTTCCTGGCGTTCGTGGCCCTGGTCTTCGTGGTCCGGGGACCGCTCGGCTGGGACGTCAAGCGCACGGTGCTCGCGCTGATCGCGTCCGTCCTCCCGCTCGCCCCGTACTTCGTGGAGCGGAACTGGCTCCGGGAGCCGGTGACCGCCGCACGATAAAGGCTTCTGCATGATCACGGCGGATCTGGGGGGTTCCGTCGTGGTCATGCAGAGGGTTCCTCAGCGGAACGCGCGCGCGGTCAGCGCGCAGCGGTGGTACGCGGCGAAGTTGGCCCGCAGCCAGGCGCGGCGCTGCTGTTCGGTCCAGCCGCCGAACGCGCGGGCGGCCCACGGGTCGGAGACGTCCGGCTGCTCGGTGCCCAGCAGCCACGCGTCGATCATGGCCCGGTACTCGGCCGCCGCCCGCCGCCGCTGGCCCGCGCAGGCCCGCCGGTCCACCAGCCCGTCCCTGATCTGGCGGACGACCTGGGCCTCGTAGCCCGGTGACAGATCGTCGAGATGAACGCCGGCCACGCCCTTCGACACCCCGGCCGGTGCCGTGCCGGGACGCTGCTCGATCCTCGTGAACGCGCCGGGCGTACCGTTCAGCCGGGCCGCCAGCGGGGTCGTGGCGGTCATCAGCGCGGGCAGCGCGCCGCGCAGCGCCGGATGCACGCAGATCGTGAGCGGCCACTCGCGGCAGGACGGGGCGGTCGGCACCGGGCTCACGGCGCGGCCGTCCGACGACTCCAGCCCGAGGGTGGCGAGGGCGGTCAGGGAGACCGCGGCCAGCAGGGGCACGATCGTCCAGGGGCGCCGGTTCACCCACCACACGTACGCGAGGACCAGCGTGACGGTCAGCCCGGCCGACCACGACACCTCGGCGGCCAGCACCCACGGTCGCAGGCCCGTGAACAGTTCCACCTCGTTGAGCGCGGCCGGCGGCAGCAGACTCCACCAGGAGGTGCTCGTTCCCCGCGCGGCCGCCCACAGCCACGTCCCCGCGAGCACCACGACGGCGGTCGCCGGGCGCGGTACGAGCCGGCCCGCCAGGTAGCCGATGACGACGTGCATGACCAGGGCCGTCGCGCCCGCCAGGATTCCCATCGGCTGCGCGGCGCCCGCCTGTTCGCGCAGCAGCGTGTCGACGGCCACCACGGCCGTGACCGTCCCGTACGCGAGCAGCGCGGCCGCCGAGAGCAGCGCCATGTCCACGAGCGCCCCGGTGGCGGGGGCCCGGGAGGTCAGATCGCGCAGGTAGTCGAGCCGGCGCTCCCGCACCGCGGCCCAGGCCGTCAGCCCGGCCGCCAGCGGACCCAGCACCCGCACCGAGTTGACCAGCGCGACCACCGTGTTGTCCCAGTAGGCGACCCCGGGCACCAGCGAAAGCCAAGCCGTCACCACGCCGACGGCAGTGAGCAACGGCACCGCGATGAGCAGTGCCGTCCGGCGGGCCTCCACCCGGAGTACCCGTCCGAGCTCAGACACCGGCGAGTCTGGTCTGCCTTCGCGGCTGTATTTTTGGCTCTTGCGGCCTCGGGGGCTCGCCTGGCGGCTCGCCCCCGAACCGCAAAAGCGGCGAGCGCGACATCGCTTCGCGATCTTCGCGGGGAACTTCGCCTTCGGCTCGTTCTCCGCTCAGCGCCGCGCGCTCGCGGTGCGGGTCGGGCATTGCGAATCCGGAGGGCTCCGTTCCCATGGCAGCCACTGGGCCCCTTCCTGCTGTCCATGCGGGCACTGGCCGGGGGGCGAATTCGGTCAGCCTGCCTCGGGCCAGGGTCAGTACGCGGTCGCACCATCCGGTGAGCGCGTGTGCCGTCGGGGCCGAGACCAGGACGGTCGGCGCCAGCGCGGCGATGAGGGGGACCAGTTCGCTCGCCTCGGCGTCGTCCACCCCGTTCAGCGGTTCGTCGAGGACCACGAGTTCGGGCTCGTGCACGCACGTCGCCGCCAGACCGGCGCGGAGGCGGACGTCCGGCGGTACGAGGCCCAGCTCGGTCGATTCGGATTCGAGGAGATCGAGCCGTTTCAGTACTGAACGCGTCGCATCGGGACGTACGCGTTTGTAATAGGCCGCATAGGAGACGAACTCCCCGACCGTAAGATTGTCGGCCCAGGAGACATCGCCCGGCAGATAACCGATCCGGGCCCGTACCGCACGCAGTTCGGTGTTATTCCCGGTGTCGTATCCGGCAATCTTCAATGTGCCGACATGCGGTCGGCGCAATGTCGCGAGCGTGGCCAGCAGGGTGGATTTACCGACACCAGGTGGACCGGCCAGGCCGGCCACGCCTTCGGAGACACCGAAGGTCACCGGGCGTAGGCACCACCGCCCCCTGCGGCGGACACCCATCCCACGGGCCACGATCGCGGAATGCTCCGCGATCACTTTGAACCCCCCATTGATTCGTCATGCTTCAAGCGACAGGCGGCGAACTCCGGTGACCTTTCCCGTCACGCGGCGTTCGCCCCGGCCGTCCGATCGCCCTCCCCGGCTTTCGGACGGCACCCCCTTTTGCCGTCGCACCATGCATCGACATCGTGACTATAACCAGGCTTGGTGATCGCTGTCAGCAGTCTTTCTCCTCTTACGGCGGATGGTCTGAATCCTTTGCCCGTCCAGTAAAGGGTTGATTCAGTGGGAATGTTCGGCTCTGCCGGGAAGCGGGAGGCGGCCCGCCGGCCGCGTCGCGCTCCGCTGGGAGCGGACGGGAGTACGGGGGCGGCCCGTCATGAGGCAGGATGGACCCATGTCTTCTCGGGACTTTTCCTTGTACGGTGCCGTCGATCTGGGTGCCCGCCAGGCCGCCGCGAAGAAGCAGCAGGAGCGCCGCGCGGCGGGCGGCGCCGCGCCGGGGGCGGGAGCGGGCGCGGCAGGCGGCCCGTACGTCCTGGACGTCACCGACCAGACCTTCAACACCGAGGTGGTGGAGCGGTCACGGGCCGTTCCGGTCCTGGTCGACTTCTGGGCCGAATGGTGCGGGCCGTGCAAGCAGCTCGGTCCCATCCTGGAGAAGCTCGCCACCGAGGCGGCGGGCAAGTGGGTGCTGGCCAAGGTCGACATCGACGCCAACCCGCAGCTCGGTGCCTACATGCAGCAGATGGGCATCCGGGGCATCCCGTTCGTCGCGGTCGTGGTGGCCGGGCAGCTCATGCCGTTCCTCAACGGCGCCGCGCCCGAGCCGCAGGTCAGGCAGGCCATCGACCAGCTCTTCGAGGCGCTGCGGCAGGAGGGCATCCTGCCCGAGGCCCCCCAGGGCGAGGAGGTGCCGGACGAGGCCGAGCAGCCCGGCGTCGACCCGGTGTACGCGGCCGCCGAGGAGGCGCTCGACAGCGGCGACCTCGACGCCGCCGCCACCGCGTTCCAGCGCATCCTCGACACCGACCCGCGCGACGAGTACGCCAAGACCGGCCTGGCCCGTATCGAGCTCGGACGGCGGATCGGCGACCTCGACGCGCAGAAGGCCATCGCCGAGGCGGACGCCGACCCGGGCGACGTGCTCGCGCAGACCCGCGCCGCCGACGTCGAGGTCGTGACGGGCCGGGTCGACGCCGCGTTCGACCGGCTGATCGGCACGGTCAAGCGCACCGCCGGCGACGACCGCGACACCGCCCGCAAGCATCTGCTGAAGCTGTTCGAGATCCTGCCCTCGGACGACCCCCGCGTCGGCCGTGCCCGCCGAGCCCTCCAATCGGCCCTCTTCTGACGCTATGTACGTGCCCAGGTTGCACGCGAGCGCGCTAACGGGTCGTGGAGCGAGCCGGAGGCGATGCTCCACGAAAGATCGCGAAGCGATGTCGCGCTCGCCGCTATGGACGTCAAGCGGAGCTTGTCGATTGATGGGTGGCGGGCGGGGCGCTGTGGGATGGCGGTTCGGGTCCGAGCCGCCAGGCGAGGACCCGAGGCCGTGAAAGCAATAAAAGAGGGCATGACTCTCGTGTGAGTGCACGGGTGGTGACGGTCTCGGCCACATTTGGCGCGGGCGGCGCCTCGATTGGGCCCGCCGTCGCCGAACGGCTGGGGCTGCCCTTCATCGACCGGGCGATTCCCGTTACGGTCGCGGCCGAGATCGGCTGTTCCCTGGAGGAGGCCCTGGCCCACGACGGCCGGGCCGAGAGCGGAATCGGCCGCATCCTGGCCGGCGCGGCACGGCTGCCGAACGTCACGCTCGGCGGCATGGACGTCTACCTGCCCGATCGCACGATCTTGCCCGAAGAGGAGTTCGTGGCCCGGACCGAGCAGGTGATGACCAGGGCGGCGGAGACGGACGGCGGCGTGCTCCTCGGCCGGGCCGGGGCGGTGGTGCTGAAGAGGCGGGTGGACGCCCTGCACGTACGGCTCGACGCGTCCAAGGAGCGCCGCCTCGCGCGCGCCCGCGAGGAACTGCGGCGCTCCGCCGAGGCCGCCGGCTCTTCGGTCGAACCTCCAAACGCGCGGCCAACCGCACGGACGAGGACGTCCCAGCGCGATCTGGAGCGTATGCTCGATGACAATGACCGCGCCCGGGCGGCCTACGTGAAGCACTTCTACGGGGTCGACTCCGCCGATCCGCGGCTCTACCACCTCGTGATCGACAGTACGAGGCTCCCCGAGCCCGCCGTCGTGGATCTGATCGTCGCCGCGGCCGGGGCGGTCTGAGCCGCGCGGAGAGGCCGGGCGGCGGCCCGATACAGGTCGTAGCAAGGGAGCTAGTGACGTGGCCAGCGTGCCCAGCGTGTCGTACTCCATCACCGTCCGGCTGGAGGTCCCGGCCGGCGGCAAGGCCGTCAGCCAGATCACCCACGTCGTCGAGAACGCCGGCGGCATCGTCACGGCGCTCGACGTCAACACGGCCGGGCACGAGAAGCTGCGCATCGACGTCACGATCGCGACCCGCGACACCGAGCACGCCGAGGCGATCGCCGGGGTGCTCGAGACGATCGACGACATCAGCATCCACAAGGTCAGCGACCGGACCTTCCTCATGCACCTCGGCGGCAAGATCGAGATGATGTCGAAGGTGCCGCTGCGCAACCGCGACGAGCTGTCCATGGCCTACACGCCCGGCGTCGCCCGGGTCTCACTGGCGATCGCCCGCAATCCCGAGGACGTCCGGCGGCTGACCATCAAGCGCAACAGCGTCGCCGTCGTCACCGACGGCTCGGCGGTGCTCGGCCTCGGCAACATCGGCCCCGAGGCGGCGCTGCCGGTCATGGAGGGCAAGGCGGCGCTGTTCAAGCGGTTCGCCGGGATCGACGCCTGGCCGATCTGCCTCGACACCCAGGACACCGACGAGATCGTCCGTACCGTCCAGATCCTCGCGCCGGCGTTCGGCGGCATCAACCTGGAGGACATCTCCGCGCCGCGCTGCTTCGAGGTGGAGGCCCGGCTGCGCGACCTGCTCGACATCCCGGTGTTCCACGACGACCAGCACGGCACCGCGATCTGCGTCCTGGCCGCGCTCACCAACGCGCTCCGCGTCGTCGGCAAGGATCTGAGCCAGGTCCGCATCGCCATGTCGGGTGCGGGCGCGGCGGGCAGCGCGATCCTGCGCCTGCTCCTGCACGCGGGCGCCGGCGACGTGGTCGTGTGCGACTACTACGGCGCCGTCCACCTGGGTCGCGAGGATCTGGACGACTCGCTGCGCTGGATCGCCGAGCACACCAACGCCGAGGGCTACGCGGGCGACCTCAAGGGCGCGGTCAAGGACGCCGACGTGTTCGTCGGGGTGTCGGCGCCCAACATCCTCACCGGCGACGACATCGCCACCATGAAGAGCGACGCGATCGTCTTCGCGCTCGCCAACCCCGAGCCCGAGGTCTCGCCGGACGAGGCGCGCGAGCACGCCGCCGTGGTGGCCACCGGCCGCAGCGACTACCCCAACCAGATCAACAACGTGCTGGCCTTCCCCGGCGTCTTCCGCGGCCTGCTGGACGCGCAGGCCGACGGGGTCACCCAGGAGATGCTGCTGGCCGCGGCCAAGGCGCTGGCCGAGGTCGTGACCGACGCCGAGCTCGGCCCCAACTACATCGTGCCGAGCGTCTTCCACCCGGACGTGAGCACCCGCGTCGCGGGCGCCGTCCGGGAGGCCGCCGGAGGCCGCCCGCGCACCGAGGCCTGACCGCCGGTCGTCGCCGCGCGGATCACTTCTTGTCGAAGAGCTCCGCGCGGCGGCGCGGCCAGATGCCGCCGTACCAGAAGATGATGATCCCGGTGACCATGGCGGCGCCGCCGGTCACGGCGCGGGCCCACAGGACGGTGTCGTCGGCTCCGGTGACCGGCAGGTTCTCGGGGGGCGGGGCGGCCTTGCAGTTGGCCTTGCGGGTCCTGACCAGCACCGAGTCGTTGGCGTGCGTGACCTCGACGCGGGTGGAGCGGTCTTCGCGCAGCGTGAGGGTGCTCTCGCGCGTCGCGCCGGCGGCGATGCGGCCGGGGATGGACGCCGAGCCGTCGTCGCGTTCGATCGCGTAATCCTCGGCCTGCGCGCCCGTGTTGCGCACCGTGATCGTGACCTTGCGGCCGGGACAGGACGGCGTGCCGATGGTCGCGGTGAGCGGCTGTGCGGGAGTCGTCCGGGTCGGTGTCGGCGCCGGCGTGGAGCTTGTGCGCGTGGGGGTCGGCGACGTCGTCCGCGTCGGGGACGCGGTGGTGGTGCGCGTGGTCGTCGGGCTGGGGCTGGTGCCCGTGGGCGAAGGGCTCGTCGTCGACCCGGCCGGGGTGGTGGAGGCGTTGGAGTCCCCGGTGGTCCTGATGATGGCGGGGATCGCGATCAGCGCCCCGATGACGAAGAACACGGCTGCGATGACGACCCTCGGCAACTGCATCGCAGTTCCTTCCGCTCGCCGGTCTGTACCGGGATTCTCCCGGCACTCCCTAGATCATCTTTTAACGTGGGACCGTATTCTGTCGATTTCCCCAGAGATAGGAATGCCTAACAGGTTAACGAGCGGGGGCATGTGCCGCCGGAGGTATGGGCAACGCATCATGGAACGCATGGACGACGGCATCAGGGTGGGTCTTCTGTTGGTCGCGACGCCGCAGCTGGACGACCCCAACTTCAAGCGGAGCGTGGTGCTCGTGGTCGAACACGACCTTGAGGGCGGCACGCTGGGAGTCGTCCTCAACCGGCCCACCGAGGTGCCCGTCGACCGGGTGCTGCCGCCCTGGGCCGAGCTTGTGACCGGCCCGTCCGTCGTCTTCCAGGGCGGTCCGGTGGCACTCGACAACGCGCTCGCGCTGGCCCGGCTGCCGGGCGAGGACGAGCCGCTCGGCTGGCGGGCGCTGGACGGTGATCCGTCGGTGGCGCGGGTCGGCCTGGTGGACCTGGACGCCCCGCCCGGGCTGCTCGCGCCCGAGCTTTTGCAGCTGCGCGTCTTCGCCGGATACGCCGGCTGGTCGGCTGGCCAGCTCCGGTCAGAGGTGGAGGACGGCGCCTGGTACCTCGTACCGGCCGAGGCGGGCGACGTCTTCGCGGGCGACCCGGACCGGCTCTGGCAGGAGGTGCTCCGCCGTCAGGGCGGCGACCTGGCCTTCGTCTCCACTTTCCCCGACGACCCGACGCTCAACTAAGGTGATGCTGTGAGTACGAGAATTCTTCCCGACAGCGACACACAGAGTGATGTCAAGCCGGATCTCTCGCACGGCGACGGCGATCACGAGCGGTTCGCGCACTACGTGAAGAAGGCCAAGATCACCGAGAGCGCCGTCAGCGGGACGCCCGTGGTGGCGCTGTGCGGCAAGATCTGGGTGCCCAACCGCGACCCCAAGAAGTACCCGGTCTGCCCGGAGTGCAAGGAGATCTACGAGTCCATGCAGTCGGGCAAGGGCGGCGGGGACGAGTAAACGCCGCCGCGCGGGGGCACGACACTGTCATGATCTTGTAACCGCCGTTCCGGCGGCTGCGAGGGCCGAGCGCGGGCCGCCGGTGGGAACGGCGGCCGGGCGGGGCGGCGAGACGGCCTTACGTTCGGGTACGGGGAGTCATGGGGCGGGGTGTCGGGGTTTTGGCGTGCGCACTGTTGGTGACGGTGTGTGCCGGTTCGAGTTCGGTAGGTGTTGGCACGCTGTCGGCGCGCGATCGGCAGGGGGAACGTGTCGCGGCCACCGATTGTGCGCCAGGCGGGGTGACGCGATCGGGTGCACGCGGCCGGGCCGGCCCGGAGCGGGATCGCGCGGACCTGGGACGTGCCCAGGTGGAGGCGATGCTGACCGACCTGCACCGGACCCTGCGGAGCCGGTACGGGGCGGACGAACGCGCTCTGGACTCCACGCGCAGGCGGGCCGCGAGGATCGAGGTGCCGGTCCGGCTCCATGTCATCACGGACGGCGACAGAGGCCGATTGGCCCGCGGGGCCGCCCGGCAGCTGATCGCCATCTTGAACGCCGCGTACGGGGGTGGGAAGGGCGGGGCCGACACCGGCGTCACGTTCCGGCTGGAAAAGTATGGCGTGAGGGACAACAGCGAGTGGTTCCGGGCGCCCCAGCAGCACGAGGTCGCGATGAAGAAGGCGCTGCGGCGGGGCGGGGCCGGCACCCTGAACCTCTACACCGCCTCGGTCGGCTCCGACATGCTGGGGTTCTCGACGTTCCCCCAGTGGTTCCGCAAGGAGCCGCACATCGACGGAGTGGTGGTCGACTACCGCAGCATGCCTGGCGGGGCGTTCCGGCACTTCAACCTCGGCTACACGGCGGTGCACGAGATAGGACACTGGCTCGGGCTCTTCCACACGTTCGAGAACGCCTGCGACGAGCCCGGCGACGGAGTGGCCGACACGCCCTACGAAGCGGCGCCGACCGAGGGGTGCCCGCCGTTCAGGGACACCTGCCTGCAGCCGGGGACCGACCCGGTGCACAACTTCATGAACTACGGATGGGACGACTGCATGCACGAGTTCACTCCTGGTCAGGGACGCCGCATCCGTGCAGCGTGGGCCGCGTTCCGGGCGACGGGACCCGAGAGTGAACGTCGGCACAGTGCGTCGCCGGCGGCGCGTTCTGTCGCTGGGGCTCGGTAGCCTTCGATGACCGTGAGCACTTTCGCCGCATCGAGCATGCCCCCCGCCTTCCCCGAACGGGCCGCGTGGGGGACCGCGTCGTCCCTGCGCGCCTGGCAGCAGCAGGCGCTGGAGGCGTACTTCGGCCCGAGAGGCGAGGACCCAGGGCCGCGCGACTTCCTGGCGGTCGCGACGCCCGGTGCCGGTAAGACCACGTTCGCCCTGCGGCTGGCCCGTGAGCTCCTGGAGCGCCGGATCATCGTGGCCATCACCGTGGTGTGCCCCACCGAGCACCTCAAACGCCAGTGGGCCGAGTCGGCGGCCCGCGTCGGCATCAAGATCGACCCCGAGTTCCAGAACGCGCAGGGCCGGGTCGGCAAGGACTTCCACGGCGTCGCCGTCACCTACGCGACCGTGGCCGCCCGCCCGGCACTGCACCGCAACCGCACCGAGGCCCGCAAGACGCTGATCATCTTCGACGAGGTGCACCACGCGGGCGACGGCCTGTCCTGGGGTGACGCGGTGCGCGAGGCGTTCGAGCCGGCCACGCGGCGGGTGGCGCTGTCGGGCACGCCGTTCCGCACCGACATCAACCCGATCCCGTTCGTGCAGTACGAGGAGGGTCCGGACGGCATCCGCCGCAGCCGCGCCGACTACACCTACGGCTACGGCCCGGCCCTGGCCGACGGCGTCGTCCGGCCGGTGATCTTCCTGGCCTACTCCGGCGAGATGCGCTGGCGCACCCGGGCCGGCGACGAGCTGGCCGCCACGCTCGGCGAGCCGCTCACCCAGGACCAGACGGCGCAGGCCTGGCGGGCCGCGCTCGACCCCAAGGGCAACTGGATCAAGCAGGTGCTGGCCGCCGCCGACAAGCGCCTCACCGAGCTGCGCCGCGCCATTCCGGACGCGGGCGGCCTGGTCATCGCCTCCGACCACGAGTCGGCGCGCGCCTACGCCAGAATGCTCCGCGAGGTCTGCGGCCAGGGAGCCACCGTCGTGCTCTCCGACGACCCGACCGCGTCCAAGAAGATCAAGCGGTTCACCGAGTCCGAGGACCGCTGGATGGTCGCGGTCCGCATGGTCTCCGAGGGGGTCGACATCCCGCGGCTGGCGGTGGGCGTCTACGCGACCTCGACGAGCACGCCGCTGTTCTTCGCGCAGGCGGTCGGGCGTTTCGTGCGGGCGCGCAAGCGCGGCGAGACCGCGTCGGTGTTCCTGCCGTCGGTGCCGACCCTCATGGGGCACGCCAACGAGATGGAGACCGAACGCGACCATGTCCTCGACCGCCCGGTCCGTGAGGACGGGCTCGACGACGAGCTGCTCGCCGAGGCCAACCGCAAGCAGGACTCTCCCGACGTGGGGGAGGAGCTGCCGTTCGAGACGGTCGAGGCGTCCGCCACGTTCGACCGGGTGCTCTACGACGGCGGCGAGTTCGGCATGCAGGCCCAGCCGGGCTCGGCCGAGGAGGAGGATTTCCTCGGCATCCCGGGGCTGCTGGAGCCCGAGCAGGTGACCGCGCTGCTGCGCAAGCGGCAGGCCGAGCAGATCGCCAACGAGCGCAAGCGCAAGACCGGCGACCCCAGGGCCGACCGCGCCGACCGTGACGACCGCACGGCCGCCGAGGACATCGCCGCGCTGCGCAAGGAGCTCAACGGCCTGGTCGGCGCGTGGAACCACCGCACCGGCAAGCCGCACGGCGTCATCCACACCGAGCTGCGGCAGAGCTGCGGCGGCCCGCCGATCGCGCAGGCCTCCGCCGACGACGTGCGCAAGCGCATCGACAAGATCCGAGAATGGGCGGCCCGACGCCGCTGACGCGCTGGGGCCGCCCGGCTCCTGGCGAGTCCGGGGGGCGTGCTGGAACGCGGCGTCAGCTCAGGTCGAAGCCCTTCACGATGAGCTCCGCGGTCTCGTCGGGCGTGCCGGTGATGGGGACGTACAGAGCGTTCTCGTCCGGCGCGGGCGGCTCAAGATCGCGAAACTGGCTGTCCAGCATCTCGGCCTGAAAGAAGTGGCCCCGGCGTTCCCGCATCCGGCTCGCGATCAGGTCGCGCTCGCCTTCGAGATAGGCGACGCGCACCTCGGGCCGCCCGCCGGCCAGCAGCTCGCGGTACCGGCGCTTGAGCGCCGAACACGACACCACGCCGGGGGTCCCCGAGTCGAGGTGGTCGCTGATCCACCCGGCGATCGCCCGCAGCCAGGGCAGGCGGTCGGCGTCGTTCAGCGGATGCCCGGCGGCCATCTTCTCGATGTTGGCGGGCGGGTGGAACGCGTCGGCGTCGGCGTACTCCCAGCCGAGGAGCTCGGCCACCCTCTCGCCGACGGTCGTCTTCCCGCTGCCGGAGACGCCCATGACCACGATGACCTCCGGCCGTGCGTTCGCCACGTAGCTCCTCCTCGGTCTCGGCTGCTCCGGTCGGCTGCTCCGGCCGGCTGCTCCGGCCGGCTGCGCCGCCGGTGGTTCGTCAGCTTTGGACGACCGGCGTGCCGGTCAGCTCGACGCCTTCGGCGCGCAGGCGGTCCAGCGCGCGTTCGGCGGTGTCCCCGGCGACCGCCGCCGTGAGGTCGAGCAGGACCGTGGTGCGCAGCCCGGCGCGCACCGCGTCCTCCGCGGTCGCCCGCACGCAGTGGTCGGTGGCGATGCCGACGATGTCGACCGCGTCCACCTGCCTGTCGCGCAGCCAGTCGGCGAGCGGCGTGCCGTCGTCGGCCTGCCCCTCGAAGCCGCTGTAGGCGGCGGTCTGGTGGCCCTTGCTGAACACCGCCTCGATCGGCGCCAGCTTCAGGTTGGGATGGAAGTCCGCGCCCGGCGTGCCGATCACGCAGTGCGGCGGCCAGCTGTCGACGAAGTCCGGCGCCTCGGAGAAGTGCGCGCCGGGATCGAGATGGAAGTCCCGGGTGGCCACGATGTGCGCATAGGCGGACCCGTTCGCCGCGACGTGGTCGGAGATCGCGGTCGCCACCGCCGAGCCGCCGCTCACCGCGAGCGACCCGCCCTCGCAAAAGTCGTTCTGCACGTCGACGATGACCAGAGCCTTGCCCATACCGCTCGCTCCTTGATCCGCTTGCCCCGTACGTCCCCGGACAACAGTGACGTTAACCCGCCCGCCTCGGCGCCTCATCGCCGTGGGCCGCCGTCGACGAACTCGGTCGGCAGCGCGGGCTCCCCCCGCGACAGCTGGCGTGCCGTGGCCGGGAGCTCTCCCACGGAACGCCGGTGGCGTTCGCGGGCGGCTTCCAGCGGCTCGCGTCCCACGATCACACCGTCCTGGACGAGCGGCACCTGCAGCACGCGGTCGCGGGGGCCCGGCGTGGGCTCTCCCGTGGTGACGGTCTCGACGCACGCTGTGCCGTGCCCGTCGACGCGGCGCACCGCCGCCTTGCGGCCGCCGCGGCTGGGTTTGCCCGTCGAACGTTTCGCCACCGGGCGCATCGGGTCGGTGTCGGCCGGGCCGTCCGCGCGGGCCACCAGCTTGTAGACGAGCGAGGCGGTGGGCGCGCCCGAGCCGGTGACGAGCGAGGTGCCGACGCCGTAGCCGTCCACCGGCGCGGCGGCGAGGGAGGCGATGCCGTACTCGTCCAGGTCGCCGGTGACCACCACGCGGGTGTCGTGGGCGCCGAGGGCGTCCAGCTGCGCCCGCACCTGCCGGGCCACCACGCCGAGGTCGCCGCTGTCGATCCGGACCGCGCCGAGGCCCGGTCCGGCGAGCTCGACCGCCGTCTTGACGGCCCGTTCCACGTCGTAGGTGTCGACGAGCAGGGTGGTGCTCTCGCCGAGCGCCTCCAGCTGGGCCGCGAAGGCGTGCCGCTCGCTGTCGTGGAGCAGCGTGAACGCATGCGCGCTGGTGCCGGCTGTGGGCACGCCGTACGAACGGCCCGCCTCCAGGTTGGAGGTCGTGGCGAAGCCCGCGACGTAGGCGGCGCGCGCCGCGGCGACGGCCGCCTTCTCGTGCGTGCGCCGCGAGCCCATCTCGATCAGCGGCCGGTCCTCGGCGGCCTGGACCATCCGGGACGCGGCGGAGGCGATCGCGCAGTCGTGGTTGAGGATCGACAGGACGAGCGTCTCCAGGAGGACGGCCTCCGCAAAAGTGCCTTCCACGACCAGGATCGGCGAGTTCGGGAAATAACACTCGCCCTCGGCGTATCCCCAGACGTTCCCGGAGAAGCGGTATCCCTCCAGCCATTCCGCGGTCGGCTCGTCGACGACCCCGCGGGAGGCCAGGAACTCCAGCGCGGGCGCGTCGAAGCCGAACGCCTCGATCGCGTCCAGAAGCCGTCCCGTACCGGCCACGACGCCGTACCGCCGTCCGGCCGGCAGGTGCCGGGCGAACACCTCGAAGACCGCGCGCCGGGTCGCCGTTCCGCTCTGGAGGGCCGCCTGGAGCATGGTCAATTCGTACTGGTCAGTGAGCAGCGCGGTGCTGTAACCAAGGTCCACAAGTGGAACCCTAAGGCCCGGTGTGTGCACCATGGACGTACGGCCCGCCACACAGGCCGGTGGACGGGGTGAATAACATCGGTGTCGTGGGCGACCCGTTCCCGCGGAGAGGCTCCGCGGGGAGACGCTGTGGGGAAGAGGGGATTCGCGGCGATGACTGCGCCTGCACCGGTCGAGCTGGACCGGCCGGACGTCGAACAGGACCTGAGCTCCGACCGGCCCTGGCTGGCGATCGTCTGGAACGACCCCATCAACCTGATGTCGTACGTCACGTACGTGTTCCAGACCGTTTTCGGCTATCCCAAGTCCAAGGCCGAGAAGCTGATGCTGGACGTGCACCACAAGGGCCGTGCCGTCGTGGCCAACGGCACCCGTGAGGAAATGGAGCGCGACGTCGAGATCCTGCACTCGTACGGCCTCTGGGCCACCGTGAAGCGGGACGACTGAGTGGGTGACCGCCTGAACGTGAGCGACCGGATGAACATGAGCGAGCCGATGAACGTGAGCGACCGGATGACCATCACGTGAGCGCCGTCAAGAGGACCCGCAAGGGTGTCGTCCTGCGGCTGGAGCCGGAGGAGGCCGCGCTCGTGCGAGCGCTGATGGAGCAGCTGCTGGAGCTCCTCGGCGACACGCCGGACGTGGACGACGAACTGGCCGCGCTGGGCATCTCGGGCGACGCAAAGAAGCCGGACGATCCGGTGCTGGCCCGGCTGTTCCCCGACGCCTACCACGATGACGGTGACGCGGCCGGGGAGTTCCGCCGCTACACCGAGATGGGCCTGCGCGACGGCAAGCGCGAGGCCGCCGGGACCGTGCTGGCGTCGCTGGGCGCCGCCGCGGGCGTGGACACCGTCCTGGACGACGACCAGGCGCAGGCCTGGTTGCGCGCGCTCAACGACGTGCGGCTGGCCCTCGGCACCCGGCTGGACATCTCCGAGGAGTGGTACGAGGAGGCCGCGGAGATGGATCCGCGCGACCCACGGATGGCGATGTTCGCCGCGTACGACTGGCTGACCATGCTCCAGGAGAGCCTCGTCCGAGTCGTATTTTAGAGCTTTTTCGGCTGTGTTTATGGCTTTCGCGGCCTCGGGGTCCTCGCCTGGCGGCTCGGACCCCGAACCGCAAAAGCGGCGAGCGCTACATCGCTTCGCGATCTCTCGTGAAGCTTCGCCTTCGGCTCGCTTCACGACCCGTTAGCGCGCTCGCGTGCGGGCTGTGTTTTAAGGCTTTCACGGCCTCGAGGGCTCGCCTGGCGGCTCGCCCCCGAACCGCAAAGGGCGGCTGGGTGGGGGGTGTAGCGGGCGGGCGACATCGCTTCGCGATCTTCGCGGGGAACCTCGCCTTCGGCTCGTTCCCCGCTCAGCGCCGCGCGCTCGCGTGCGGACTGAGGTCGTTGAAGGGGGTGGCCGTGTTAGGCCAAGGCTTCTCGTTGGTCCTTACGCAATGTTCCGCATACGTCGCGTTCAGTGTTGGTACGTTGACGGCGAGAGCTCGTCGGGGGGTGCTCTCCGGGGGTGCACGGGCCCGCCCGTCGCGGGCCGGAGACCTGCACGGGAGACGCGAATGCCTTCTTCAACCGCGGGCAAGACGGTCGGGACTATGGAGTTCGGCGACCACCTCTGCCTCTCGTACGACAACGCCGAGGAGCGTCTGGCGATCCTGCTCTCGTACGTCCGGGACGGGCTCGCCGCCGACCACAAGATCATCTACCTGTCCGATCAGGACCCGCCGGACAAGGTGCTCGGCTGGATGGGCGCCGTGCCCGGCGCGGCGGGCCTCGACCTCGCCGGGGCGCTGGACGAGGGCCGGTTCGTGGTCCGCACCGCCGAGGAGGCCTACATGGCCACCGGCAGGTTCGACCCGGACGAGATCATCAGCCTGTTCGCCACCGAGATCGAGCTCGCCCTCGTCCAGGGCTACAAGGGCGTCCGGGTCACCGGTGAGGAGACGTTCTCGCTGCGCGGCTGGCCGGGCACCGAGCGGTTCGCCGAGTTCGAACGCAAGATCGACGAAGTGTTCCGGACGTCGCGGGTCAACGCGATGGCGATCTGCCAGTACGACCGGCGCTGGTTCGACGAGGCCCGCCTGGAGCAGCTGGAGTCCTACCACGTCGACCGGGTGCGCGCCGACGACCTGCACGACGACGGGGTGCTGCGCGTCTCGCCCCTGTTCGCGCCGCCCGGGCTCGTCCTGGCCGGTGCCATCGACGGCTCCTCGCGCCCGACGCTCGCCCGGGCGCTCGACGGGCTGCCCGAGCACGGCGGCACCCTGTGCCTGGACCTGTCGGCCGTCGAGTTCAGCGACACCGACGGCCTCCGGCTCGTGGTCAGCGCGCGCGAGACGCCGACCGGCATGCGGCGGCAGCTGCTGCTGCGCGGCGTGCCGCCCCGGCTCGCCGCGCAGCTGCACGAGCTCGGGCTCGACGCGCTGCCGGGCGTCTCCGTCGAGGAGAGCGCACAATAGCCTCACGCACAGCCGCACAGGAGAGAGCAGGCTCCTGATGTCCTCAAGCCCGGCCCGCACCGCCGTGGGCGGCATGAAGTTCGGCGATCACCTCTGCCTGGCCTGCGACAACGACGCCGAACGCCATGCGGTGCTGCTCGCCTACATCCGCGACGGCCTGCGCGCCCGGCACAAGGTCGTCTACCTGGCGGGCGAACGGCGGCCGGACGAGACGCTCGCGCGCCTGGTCCGCGCCGCGCCCGGCCCGGACGAGGCGGCGGTGCTGGCGGGCGCCGCCCAGACCGGGCAGCTGACGATACGGCCGGTCGTCGAGGCGTTCCTGGCGACCGGCCGGTTCGATCCCGGCGCGTCGGTGGCCCTGCTCGGCGCCGAGATCGACCAGGCGCTCGCGCAGGGCTACGCCGGGGCGCGCATCACCGGCGACAACTCGTTCGCCCTGCGCGGCAGCGGCCGGTTCGGCACGTTCGAGGACGGGTGCCGGCGGACGTTCGGGGCGCCGGGCGTGCGGGCGATGGCCATCTGCCAGTACGACCGGCGCTGGTTCGACGACGAGCAGCTGCGGCGGCTGGAGGCGTGCCATGACGGCCGCGTCGGGGTGGACGACGTGTACGCCGACGGCGTGCTGACGATCACGCCCACGTTCACACCGCCGGGCCTGCGTCTGGCGGGCGCGGTCGACGAGTCGACGCTGCCCGCGGTGCGGCGGGCACTGCGGCGGGTCGGCGGGCGCGGATCGCACCTGTGCCTCGACCTGTCGGCGCTGGAGTTCTGCGACATGGAGGGGCTGCAGGTCCTGGTCGGCGCGAGCCAGAGCGGCACGGGGATGGACCGGCAGGTGGTGCTGCGCGGTGTGCCGCCCTTTCTCGGGCTGATGATGCGGATCTTCGAGTGGGAGACGATGCCGGGCGTGTTCGTCGAGGGCGTGACGCGATGAACGGCCTGCAGGGGACCACTCCCGGCGTCGAGACCGGCCACGAACGCGGCGTTCTGCTCCACCGCGCGCTGATGTACGGGTCGGAGCGCGACTTCACCGACGTCGCCGTTCCCTACCTGCGTGCGGGGGTGAAGGCGGGCGACGCCGTGGTGGTGATCACCTCGGCGGCCAACACCGCGCTCCTGCGCGGACAGCTGGGCACCGAGGCGGCCGACCGGATCGAGTTCATCGCCCAGGCCGACTGGTTCCGGGCCCCGATGCAGACGCTCGCCGACTACTACGACCGCACGCGCCGCGACTGGTGGCCGCGCGGCAGGCTGCGGTTGCTGGCCGAGCCGGTGTGGACGGGGTTCACGCCGCTGGAGGTCCGGGAGTGGAAGCGCCACGAGGCGATCCTGAACGTGGCGTTCGCGGGCACGCCGAGCACGATCGTGTGCGCCTACGACACCTCCACGCTCGACGCGCACGTCATCGTCGACGCGGCCCACACCCATCCCGAGCTCGTCGACGGCCACGGCGCGCGGGCGAGCGAGCACTTCGTCGACCCGGCCGAGTTCTACGCCGGATGCAACGCGCCGCCGCTGGAGCCGCCGCCCGCCGGCGCGGCACGCCGCCCGTTCGCCAGCGGGGAGCTGCCGGGCCTGCGCGCGTTCCTCACCGCGGAGGCCATCCGGTACGGGCTGCCCAGTGACCGGGTGCTGCCGTTCGTCCTCGCGGTCAACGAGGTCGCCACCAACATCATCCGCCGGGGCGGCGGGCATGGCGTGATCTGGCTGTGGGCGCAGGACGGCGAGCTGCTCTGCGACGTCGCCGACCCCGGCCGGCCGATGGAGGACCGGTTCCTCGGCTACCTGCGCCCGCGTCCCCACCAGCCGGGCAGCGCCGCGATGTGGGCCGTGCGGCTGCTCTGCCACATCGTCGAGATCCGCTCCGGCGAGCACGGCGTCCTCGTCCGCATGCACCTCAAGTTGCCACGCGCGCTGGGCGCCGGGGCGGACGGCGTCCGTGGCTAGCCTCCGGGTAGCCTTCGGACATGCTGACGATCGAGCGTGCTCTGGTGGACAAGATCGTTGCGCATGCGCGCGCCGACCACCCCGACGAGGCCTGTGGCGTGATCGCCGGCGCCGCCGGATCCGACCGGCCCACCCGGTACGTGGCCATGACGAACGCCGAGCGGTCCCCGACGTTCTACCGGTTCGACTCGCTGGAGCAGCTCAAGGTCTGGCGGGAGATGGACGACCGGGACGAGGAGCCGGTGGTGATCTACCACTCGCACACCGCCACCGAGGCCTACCCCTCGCGTACCGACATCTCCTACGCGTCCGAGCCGGGCGCGCACTACGTGCTGGTCTCCACCCGCGACCCCGAGGAGATCGAGTTCCGTTCGTACCGCATCGTGGACGGCACGGTGACCGAGGAAGAGGTCAAGATCGTCGATGTCTACGCCTGAGGCGGCACACGGGCGGCCTTGCCGGGGTCGGTAAACTGACCGTCATGTGGACGATCGAGCAGCGGACGGGCGCGCCCAGGCGCCGTGGCCCCGTTCTCGTGATGTCTCCCGTACAGAGCTTCCTGTTCGGGCATTCGCGCGCCGAGGTCGTCTACGACTGTCGCTGACGCGCCGACCTGCCTGGAATTCCCCCACGCCCCGCCCTGTTGTGACGCCGTGGCGGGCAAGCCCGTACGAACCCGAAGGAGACCATCGCGATGGCGATCGAAGTCCGGATCCCCACGATCCTGCGCACCCTCACCGACGGCGCCAAGGCCGTCGAAGGCAAGGGCGGCTCCCTGGACGAGCTGTTCGCCGACCTGGACGTCCGCCACCCCGGCCTGCGCGCGCGGCTCGTGGACGACAAGGGCCTGCGCAAGTTCGTCAACGTCTACCTGAACGACGAGGACGTACGTTTCCTCGGCGGCCTGGAGACCGAGGTCTCCGACGGTGACAACGTCACCATCCTCCCCGCCGTCGCCGGCGGCTGAGCCCGGAACCCGTGCCCATGCGTTTCGACTCGCTGCTGGACTCGCTCGGCCGTACCCCGCTGGTGGGGCTGCCCCGGCTGTCGCCCGGCCCGCAGGTGCGGCTCTGGGCCAAGCTGGAGGACCGCAACCCCACCGGCTCGGTGAAGGACCGGCCCGCCTTCTTCATGATCGACAAGGCGGAGAAGGAGGGCCTGCTCACCCCGGGGTGCACCATCCTGGAGCCCACGTCCGGCAACACCGGCATCTCGCTGGCCATGGTCGCCAAGCTGCGCGGCTACAAGATGATCTGCGTGATGCCGGAGAACACCTCCGAGGAACGCCGCCAGCTGCTGCGGATGTGGGGCGCGGAGATCATCTCCTCGCCCGCCGCCGGCGGCTCCAACGAGGCCGTCCGGGTGGCCAAGAAGCTGGCGGCCGACAACCCCGACTGGGTGATGCTCTACCAGTACGGCAACGAGGCGAACGCCCTCGCCCACTACGAGACGACCGGGCCGGAGATCCTCGCCGACCTGCCGACCGTGACGCACTTCGTGGCCGGGCTCGGGACGACCGGGACGCTCATGGGCGTCGGCCGCTACCTGCGCGAGCACAAGCCCGACGTCAAGATCGTCGCTGCCGAGCCGCGGTACGGCGAGCTGGTGTACGGGCTGCGCAACATCGACGAGGGCTTCATCCCGGAGCTCTACGACGACTCGGTGCTGACCACCCGGTTCTCGGTCGGCTCGGCGGACGCGCTCCGGCGCACCCGCGAGCTGCTGGAGCAGGAGGGGATCTTCGCCGGCATCTCCACCGGCGGGGCCCTGCACGCCGCGATCGGCATGGCCGCCAAGGCCGTCAAGGCGGGTGAGCGCGCCGACATCGCGTTCGTGGTGGCCGACGGCGGCTGGAAATACCTCTCCACCGGCGCCTACGACGGCACCCTCGACGAGGCCGAGCAACGCCTCGAAGGGCAGCTCTGGGCCTGAGCCGGCACGCGGTAGGGTGCGTACTCGAACGGGATTCTAGAAGTCGGTGGCCCGGAGGGTGCGGATGAGCAGGTTCGGCGACGCGACCGCGGCCCGGCGGGTGGCCGAGGGCCGGTACGAGGCCGACCTCGACCAGGGGTTCGGATTCGCCGAGGCGCTCAACGGCGGCTACCTGATGGCCGTTCTGGCCCGGGCGGCCGTCGACGCCTCGCCGCACGAGCACCCCGTCTCGACCGCGGCCACCTTCCTGCGGGTGGCCAAGCCGGGTCCCGCCGAGGTGCTGGTGGAGACGCGCAAGACCGGCCGTACCGCCGCCATGTCGCGCGTGTCGCTCGTCCAGGCCGGCGAGCCCGTCGTGGACGCACTCATCACCACTGGAACGCTGCGGGATGACGCGGAGCCGTACTGGACCGGGGAGGCGCCGCCGGCGATGCCCTCGCCGGAGGAGTGCTCCACGTTCGCCTCCGGCAAGGACGACCGTGGCTTCGCCGACAACGTGGAGATGCTCTTCGATCCCGCCGCGATGGGCTGGCTCGACGGGCAGCCGAGCGGGCGGCTGGAGGCACGGGCGTGGCTGCGGCTGCCGGACCATCCCAACGACGGGTGCGCGCTCGCCCTCGCCGTGGACGCCCTGCCGCCGGTGGTCCTGAACCTCGGCGCCAAAGGCTGGGCCCCGACGGTCGAACTGACCTGGCACATGAGGGCCGTCCCGCGCCCCGGCCGGCTCGCCGTGCACGGCGGCGGGCGGCTGGTCGCGGGCGGCTGGTTCGACGAGGAGGTCGAGGTCTGGGACTCGGCCGGCCGGCTCGTCGCCCAGAGCCGCCAGCTCGCCCGGGTGGGCCGCGGCCTGCCCGGGTGAACGTGCGCTTGGTCACACACGACGTGGTGACGTGCTGCGTTTCGGGTATGTGACCATGTGATGTACAACGCATGACGCGTTGCCAGGCCGAGAGTTCGCCTAGCCTTGAGGACCATGTCAGACGCGCCGATCGGGATTTTCGACAGCGGCTTCGGCGGCCTCACCGTGGCCCGCGCCATCCTGGACCAGCTGCCGAACGAGCCGATCGTCTATCTCGGCGACTCCGGGCGCCAGCCGTACGGCCCGCGCCCGATCGCGCAGGTGCGCGCCTTCGCCCTGGAGATGCTGGACGAACTCGTCGCCGAAGGGGTGAAGATGCTCGTGATCGCGTGCAACAGCGCCAGCTCGGCGATGTTGCGCGACGCTCGCGAGCGCTACGACGTGCCCGTCATCGAGGTGATCAACCCGGCGACCCGGCGGGCCGCCCGCGCCACCCGCAACGGGCGGGTCGGCCTCATCGCGACCCAGGCGACCGTCACCAGCCGCGCCTACGAGGACGCCTTCGCCGCGGCCCCGCACATCGAGCTCACCAGCGCCGCCTGCCCGCGCTTCGTCGCGTTCGTCGAGCAGGGCGTGACGATGGGCGACGAGGTGCTCGACGCGGCGCGCGCCTATCTGGAGCCCATCGTCGAGCGCGGCTGCGACACCCTCATCCTCGGCTGCACGCACTACCCATTGCTTACCGGCGTCATCTCGTATGTCGTCGGCGACGGAGTCACACTGGTCTCAAGTGCCGATGAGACCGCCAAGGACGTCTATCGAGTGCTGAACGACCAGGGGCTCGCCCGTGCGGAAGCGATTCCGCCGCCCGGCCATCGGTTCCGCGCGACCGGTGACCCCGCCGTGTTCGCCGCGCTCGGCCGCCGGTTCCTGGGACCGGAGATCGGTCTGGTGGAGACCAGGTCGAGCAAGGCTCTGACCACCTGATCCTCGGGGAACACTGGAGGAGGAGTGAGCGTGCGGGTCACTGTGATCGGCTGTTCCGGCAGCTTTCCCGGACCGGACAGCCCCGCGTCCTGTTATCTGATCCAGGCCGACGGCTTCTCGATGCTGCTCGATCTGGGCAGCGGCGCGCTCGGTTCGCTGCAGCGGTTCCACCCGCTGTACGACATCGATGCGATCTGCCTGTCGCACCTGCACCCCGACCACTGCCACGACATGTGCGGCTACTGGGTGGCGCGGCGCTACCGGCCCGAGGGGATGGCGCCGCGGATTCCGGTGCACGGGCCCGAGGTCACCCCGCGGCGGATGGCCGAGGCCTACGACCTGCCGGCCGATCCGGGCATGACCGAAGCGTTCGACTTCCACGCGCTCCGCAACGGTCCGTACGAGATCGGACCGTTCCGGGTGACGACCGCGCTGATGTCCCACCCGATCGAGGCGTACGGCTTCCGCATCGAGTACGACGGCAGGGTGCTCGCCTACTCCGGCGACACCGGGGAGTCCGACGCGCTCGTCGAGCTCGCCCGCGACGCCGACCTCTTCCTCTGCGAGGCGTCCTTCCTCGACGCCCCCGACCTGCCGCCAGAGCTGCACCTGACCGCCCGGGAGGCGGGCGAGCACGCCGCCCGCGCCGGCGCGGACAGGCTCGTGCTCACGCATCTCGTGCCGTGGAACGATGCGGACCAGTCGCTCGTCGAGGCCAAGGGCAGCGGGTTCGGCGGGGCCATCGAACTCGCCCACGTCGGCGCCGTCTACGAGCTCTGATCCGCCCCGGCCGCGCCTGATCAAGGCCGCCGGGTCGATAGGGTGAGACGCATGGCTCGCCCTGACGATCGTGCACCTGACCAGCTCCGTCCCGTCCGCATCCAGCGCGGCTGGCTCGACCACGCCGAAGGATCGGTGCTCATCGAGTTCGGCGGCACCCGGGTGCTGTGCGCCGCGTCCGTCCAGGACTCGGTGCCCCGCTGGCGGCGCGACAGCGGGCTCGGCTGGGTGACCGCCGAGTACGCGATGTTGCCCCGCGCCACGCACACCCGTGGTGACCGCGAGTCGGTGCGGGGGCGGCTGGGCGGGCGCACCCACGAGATCTCCCGGCTCATCGGCCGGTCCCTGCGCGCGGCCATCGACTTCAAGGCCCTCGGCGAGAACACCGTCCAGCTCGACTGCGACGTCCTGCAAGCCGATGGCGGCACTCGTACGGCCGCGATCACCGGGGCCTATGTGGCGCTCGCCGACGCGGTGACCTGGATGCGCGAGAAGGGCCTGGTCAAGGGCGACCCGTTCGTCACCTCGATCGCCGCGATCAGCGTCGGCATGGTGGACGGGGAGGCGCGGCTCGACCTCTGCTACGAGGAGGACGTGGCGGCCGAGACCGACATGAACGTCGTCTGCACCGGCGACGGGCGGTTCGTCGAGGTGCAGGGCACCGCCGAGGGCCAGCCGTTCGACCGGGCGGAGCTGGACGCGCTCCTCGACCTCGCCGCGGGCGGCTGCGCCGAGCTGGCCCGCCTGCAGAGCGAAGCGCTCGGCGCATGACCAGGGTCGTCCTCGCCACCCGCAACACCGGCAAGATCGCTGAGCTGTATCGCATTCTCGCGAACGTCACCCGCAGCGAAGCAAGGGATGCCGTGAGCGCTGTCGGGGGGTCAGGAGGGTCGTCCCCCCTAGGGCAGGGCATCGAGGTCGTGGGGCTCGACGCCTATCCGGACGCTCCCGACGTTCCCGAGACCGAGCTCACCTTCGAGGGCAACGCGCTGCTCAAGGCACGCGCCATCTGCGCGCACACCGGTCTTCCCGCGGTGGCCGACGACTCCGGCCTGTGCGTGGACGCGCTCAACGGCATGCCCGGCGTGCTGTCGGCGCGCTGGTCGGGCCGGTTCGGCGCGGCGTCCGGCGACAAGGACCGGGCCAACCTCGACCTGGTCCTGGACCAGCTCGCCGACGTCGGCGACGAGCACCGCGGCGGCTACTTCGTCGCGGCGGCGGCGCTGGTGCTGCCCACCGGTGTCGAGCACTGCGTGGAAGGCCGGATGCACGGCCGGATCGTCAGGGAACCCCGCGGGTCCGGCGGCTTCGGCTATGACCCGATCTTCGTTCCCGAGGGCGGCTCGCGGACCGCGGCGGAGTTGACGCCCGCGGAGAAGGACGCGATCAGCCATCGGGGCCGGGCGTTCCGCACGCTCGCCGACCTCCTTCCGGACGCGCTCGCGAATATTCAGGCCGGATGACAACCGCGCCGCCGTCGCCCGGGGTTGAAGGGGTGTAAGGACCTTCACCCCGAGGAGCGACATGATCGAAAAGGGTCGTACCGGCCGTCGCCGCATGGCGATCGTGCTGGCCGGCATCGGCGGCGGCGGAGCCCTGGCCGTGGGAATCTGGGCGACCTCCGCCTCCGGATCGGCGGGGGCGAAGCCCGTGGCCGCCACGGCCAAGCCGGTGGCCTCGGCCAAGCCGGCACGTCCACCGGCACCTCGCCCGTCCGCGGTCTGCCCGCCGACCGCTAAGCCGCGGCCGAGCCAGCCGCCGACAGCCAAGCCGAGACCCAAGCCGCCGACAGCCAAGCCGCGCCCTGGGGCGCCGACCGCCAAGCCGCGGCCGAGCCAGCCGCCGACAGCCAAGCCGCGCCCTGGAGCGCCGACCGCTGAACCGCGGCCGAACCGGCCGCCGACGGCCAAGCCGGTTCCGGCGGTCTGTCCGCCTGGACGTGCCCTGCCTGCGCCGCGTCCGCCGAGCAGGCCGGGGGTGCCGAAGCCCGTTCCCGCCAAGCCCACGTCCGTGGAGTAGGTGCGGTCTGTCCACGCTGAGCGCTCAGGAGATCCGCGGGGTGGAGGCCACGTTCGAGGAGTTCGTGGCCGCCACCGCGGGTCGGCTGCTGCGTACCGCCGTCTTTCTCGTGTACGACCGGCATCTGGCCGAAGACCTGCTGCAAGTGGCGTACGAACGGGTGGCGAAACGGTGGACGCGCCTCGCCAAGGGCAACCCCGAGGCCTATGCGCGCAGGGTGCTGGTCAACCTCGCCATCGACGAGAAGAAGCGGCGCGCGCGACGCGGTGACCTGCCGGTCGGCTCGCTCGCCGATGTCGAACGGCTCGCGCCGCCACCCGTGGCCGGCGGCGTACCCGCCGGAGAGCTCGACGAGGTGCTCAGGGCGTTGCCGGCCAAACAACGGGCGGTCGTCGTGCTCCGTTACTGGTGCGACCTGAGCGAGCACGAGATCGCACAGACCCTCGGGATCTCCCGGGGAACGGTGAAGAGTCACACCGCACGGGCGATGGCCGCGTTGCGGGCGCACATGGAGGAGGGCCGGGCCGATGGACGATGAGCTCGAGACCCTGCTGCGCGGGCATTACCGGCGCGCGGCCGACGACATCCACGCCACCCGCGACGTGGTCGAACGTGCCCAGGCCGCCGGTCGTACGGGCGACCTGCGGGGACGCGGGCCGTGGCTGCGCCGCTGGACGGTTCCGGCCGTCGCGGCGGCGGTCACCGTGGCCGTGATCGTGGCGGTGACGATGGTCCTCTGGCCCGCCCCCGAACGTGTGCGGCCCGTGGCGCCTCCACCCGACTCCACCACCGGCGCGCCGACGCCCGTCAGCAGACCACCCTTCAAGCCCGGCAAACCCGTCCCCGTGTCGCCGACCGCGCGGCCGCCGGAGACGCCGCCCACCTCGGGCAACGGGCGTCCGACCCTCCGGCCGGGCGACAAGCCCGACCCCGGACCCGGCGGGAACGACACTCCCAGACCGGGAGGCTCGCCGCCTCTGCCAGGGCTCCCCGCGCCCACGGCGAAACCTTCGCCGCAGCGCTGAGGCCGGCGACGCACCGGGCGATCCGCGCGTCAGCCCTCGTCACCGATGCGCAGGCCCGGCAGCATGTGCCAGCCCACCGTCTCCATCACGGTGCGGAACTGCGGTGACATCCGGTCGAGCACCAGCGGACCGTGGAAGGCGCGGCGCGCGGCCACGTCGGCCAGCACGTTGATCGAGCCCAGATCGATGAAGCCGAGGCCGGACAGATCGAGATGGATCTCGCTGCCGTTGAGCGACGAGATCAGCCGGGTGAGGACGTCCTCCAGAACGGTGTGCCGGGACGCGTCGAGCTCGCCGCTCAGCGCGAGCCCGGTCGGCTCGAAGGTGCGGACGATGCGCAGCACCCCGTCCTCGAACACGGGGTCGGCCACCGCCACGACGCCGTGTGCCCGGTGCAGCGCGCCGAGCTCGTCGGGGCTGCACCGGCGGCGGTCGTAACCACAGATCGCGATGACGCTGGTGCTCGGGCCGATGGCGTGCTCGATCCGCTGCTCGCTGCCGAGCAGCAGCTCCAGGCCGTTGGGCCGGCGTACCGCCCAGGTCATGTCGGCGGTCACCCGGATGGCGCCGTAACCCTCGTCCTCGGCACGCCGGATCTCCTTCGCGAGTGCCTCGATGACGGCGCCCGGCTGGAACGACCGCCCGTTGAACGAGTCCAGCGCCACCACGCTGAGCCGGCCCGGTGGCGTGGCCACCCGGCCGGGAACCCTGGCCTGCGCCGTCTCGGCCAGATAGATGACCTTGTCGCCCGCGGCCAGCCCGTCGCGGACGAAGGCGCCGATGACGCTCCGCTGCTCCTCGTCGTTGGCGAAGGTGAGCAGGGCGTGATCGCCGGGTCGCAGTTCACGAACCGGCCGGCGGACGGATACCAAGGTCTCCATATCGCCTTCCCTCAGCCCCCACCCAACCGCCCCATCAACGGACGAGCCGAGCTCGAAGCCTCCCACCAACGTGCCTGAGCTTGGACGGCACTTCGTGAGTCCCAGCCTACGTCCAGCTAGCCACGGTGAGTAGCAGTACCCTTACGAGCTTTTACCGGCTTATGAGATTGCCGCACGGACATGTCAGCGGCGCACGTGGAGGCGGACGAAGGTACCGTCCCAGCCGGCCTTCAGTTCGACGAGGTCCACGAGCAGCCGGACGGTCCACAGACCGAACCCGCGCTGCAGCGCGGACTCCGGCGGGACGAAGCCGGCCAGCGGGTCGGGACGCCAGAAGCCGTTGTCGCCGATCTCGCAGACGAACTCGTCGTCGTCGCTCCACAGCCACAGGCCCATCGGCGGGGTGCCGTGGCGGACGGCGTTGGTCGCCACCTCGTTGACGGCGGTCACCAGGGTGCGTGCGACGGTCGCGCCGAGCCCGTGCCCGAGGGCGCGCTGCCCGACGAAGAAGCGGAGGTCGTGCAGATCGTCGCTCTCGATCGTCCGGTACTCCGCGTGGCGCGGCCGCTCGAACCGGATCATGCTGTCGCAGGCGTGGCCGAACTCGACGGGCTGCACGTAGGCGCCGTTGGCCCGTGTGCCGCTGTCGTGCGCGATCATCGGGTGGGTACGGCGGGCCTGCTCAATGATCTCGTGGGGCAGCGCGGTCTCGTCGTAGGGGCACAACGCCGACGCGCCGGAGTCCCGGAACGCCACGTTGATCAGCGACTCGTACCGCGCCCACTCCCGGGTCTGGCGCGAATCCTGGTCGCGCCAGACCGGCTCGGCCAGCGCGCGTACGGTACGGGGCAGCGCGTTCTGAACGATCGCGTGGTAGTCGCGCAGCGTACGCACCGGATGTTCGTAGAAGTCCTCCGACGCGGCGAACCGGATCTGTTTGGCGTCGGCGCCCAGCTCGTCGCGCAACGGGCTCATCCCCGACTCCCGGATGACCACGACGACCTCGTCGTCCTGCTCCAGTCCCTCACGCAGCCACGGCACGGCCGTGTCCAGCAGTTGCTGGAGCTCGCCGTAGATGAACGCCCTGTGCTCCAGTCTCATGAGCCCAGCCCTCCCGTGCCGGAGGAGGTCCGTTCCCGCCCGCGGGCCAGACCGGGCAGCCGATGCCAGCCCACCATGTCGATCACGTTCTCCACGTCGGGCGGCAGATGGTCGAGCACCAGCGCGTCGTCGGAGCGCAGCCCGGTCGCGTGGTGGGCCAGCAGGTTCAGGCCGCCGAGGTCGATGAAGCCGAGGCGGGAGAAGTCGAGGTGAATCCGCCTCCGCTCACAGGTCACCTGTGACAGCTTCTCCGCGAAGACCGCGTGCCGCGCGGCGTCCAGCTCGCCTTCGACCCGCAGCCCGTGCGGCTCGAAGGTACGGACGATCCGCAGGATGCCGTCGTCGAATTCGGGGTTCACTTCCACGAGGACCTCGTGAGTGTTCCGTAGGGCGACGAGCTCGTCCTGGGGACACGCGTGCTTGTCCACCTGGCAGATCGCCATCGCCATGGTGCTGGGCGAGACCGCCTCGCCGACCTGGTGCTCGCAACCCAGCATCTGGGAAAGGTCGGACCGGCCGGGCTCGCCCAGCACCCAGCTGAAGTCCGTGGTGAGACGCACGGCACGGAAACCCTGGTCGAACGCCTCGTCGACCTCGCGCTCCAGCGTCCGCAGCATCCGGTCGGGATCGAACCGGCCTCGGCCGCTGAGGCAGGCACGCGCCCGGGAATGACCCGCAGCTGTCGGGAACCGGTGAAGCCGCACAGGTCGACGCCGCGTCTCGGCCGCACGCCGGGAAGCCGGTCGGCGGGAGCGTCCGTCACGTAGACGACCTTCTCCTCCGTGGCGAGCCCGTCGTACACGAAGTCCCCGATGATGTGTGCGCGTTCTTCTTCGCCGGAAAAGGCCAGCCATGCGTGGTCACCAGGTCGCATCGCGTTCACGGGCCGTTCGGCGAACCAGCTGTCCATGGCCTGCCCATCAAGGTTGGCGTGGATCTGACCAGCGTACGCCGCCGGAGGATTTTTGGAAGCCCTTTGCGCAGAGTCCCTCACGCTGCGTCCACCCCCATGGCTACGCCCTCACCATCGCGGGCACGCTCGGCAGGGCCAGCCGGAGCCGTACCGTGGTGCCGCCGGCACCCGTGCGGATCTGCACGATCGAACACAGCAGCCGCACCGCCCACAACCCGAATCTGCCGGGCCCGTCCGCCCGCGGCGGCAGCAGTCCGAAGCCCGATCCCGCGGTCCAGCGCCCGCCGTCCCTGACCTCGCAGACGAGCTCTCCTGGCTCGGTCCACAGCCGGAGCACGATCGGTGGCGCGCCGTGGCGCAACGCGTTGGTCACGACCTCGGTGACCGCGACCAGCAGCCGCTGCAGATCGTCCTCGGCCAGCGGGGTGCGCCGCGCGCACTCGGTCACCCACGCCCGCAGCCAGAACAGGTCGGGCTGTTCGATGTCGAGCCTTGCGGCCCACGCGGGCGGATCTGGCAGCGCCTCCTCGTCGCACATGGCGCTGTAGGTCCACGGGTTGACATAGCTCGGGTTGTCGACGGCACGGCTCCCGCGAAGGGTCTCCGGGTGCGTCCGGCGCGCGGCCGCGACGACTCCGGGCGGCAGCGTCCGTGCGTACGGGCACAGGAGCGCGGCGCCGGTCTCCGCGAACGCCACGTTGACGATGGCCTCGATCCGCTGCCATTCCAAGACCTCCAGTGGGCGCCGCCCGGTCCAGGCAGGCTCGCCCAGCACCCGCAGCCGCCGTCCCTGCTCGCGCAGCCGGTCGGCGTCGGCCAAGCAGTCGGCCAGTGTCCGCGACGGATGCGCGTACCATCCGTTGGCCTCGACGAACTCCACTCCGTCGGCCCCGGATCCCAGTGCCTCGCGCAGCCGCACCTCGGTGCTCAGGCCGGTCACCGCCAGCACCCGGTCACCCGCGTCGATCCCCTCGTTGAGGAACGGCACGGCGCCGGCGAGGAAGTCGTCGATCCCATCGTAGGGAAGCACGCGATGGGAGAAGGTTTCGCTCAAGAGGCCCCACCTGCGTCATGATCAGAGCGCTACCGCCCGCTCACCGAACGGGCCACCCCAGCGTAAGCCGAGCCCCCGCCCGCCGCCGAGGACGTTTTTCAGATGATGACGACCAGCCGTCCCCACGGCCGGCACAGGCCGGTGAGGGGAGGCGCAGGTGCGGACGGGGGGACTCGAACCCCCACGGTGTCTCCACCAACAGGACCTAAACCTGCCGCGTATGCCTGATTTCGCCACGTCCGCCAGCTGCCGGGCGTCGCGCCCGGAGCCTTGTTCTCAGATCTTAGAGGCTCGTCGTCACAGGCCGAGGTCGCGGCGGAGGCGGTCTACGTGGCCGGTGGCCTTCACGTTGTAGTACGCCTTCTCGATCTTGCCGTCGGCGTCGAGGATGAAGGTGGAGCGGATGACGCCGACGACCAGCTTGCCGTAGAGCTTCTTCTCGCCGTAGGCGCCGTAGGCCTGCAGGACCTTGGTGTCGGGGTCGGAGAGCAGGGGGAAGGCCAGGCCTTCCTTCTCGCGGAACTTGGCGAGCTTGGCGGGCTCGTCGGGGGAGATGCCCACGACGGCGACGCCGGCGGCGTCGAGGTCGGCGAGGTTGCTCTGGAAGTCGACCGACTCCTTGGTGCAGCCCGGGGTCATGGCGGCCGGGTAGAAGTAGAGGATCACGCGGCGGCCGCGCAGGGACGCGAGCGAGAAGGGGTCGCCGTCGGCGTCGGAAAGCTCGAACTCAGGGGCGACGTCGCCTGGCTGCAGCCGCTCGGACACGGTGATCCGCCTTTCGCTTGTGATGTCAGGTCCACCGTACCGGCTGGGGTGGGGCGGCGTTTCCCCGGCAGACCTGACAAGATATGCGGATCATGCGTTGCTGATGCTCGGACGATGGGAAGACGGCATGGCTGACAGGCGCGACCCGGAGGCGCTGGAGCGGGAGATCGAGCGCACCCGCCTGGAGCTCGCACGCACGATCGACGAGCTGGCGGACCGGGTCAGTCCGCGGAAGGTGGCGGAGCGGAGCAAGCGGCGTCTGAAGGAGGAGGCCGAGCAGGTCGCCAGGACTGCGCGGTCGTTCTTCTACCTCCAGGAGCCCAAGGACGGCGAACCCGGGCAGATCAATCCGAAGGCCGTGGCCGTCGGTGTCGGCGTGGCGGTCACCTTGACGGCTCTGGTCCTCGTGAGGCGGCGCAGGCGCCGCTGAGACGCCGTGCGGAGGCGCCGGACCGCGATCCGCGGCCGGCGCTTCCGCGTGTCCGGGCGAGGACGCGGACGACGCCCTGGAGCACGGTCAGCTCGGCCTGGCAGGAGGCGCACCTCGGCAGGTGCGCCCGCAGGTCGGCGGCCTCCGGGCCGGTCATCCGGCCCAGGGCGTAGACACCGAGATCGAGCTCGTAGCCGCAGATTCCTCGCACATCCTTGGGTACGCGGCGCACCTGTCTCCGCGTTCAGCCGAATTGCGGGAGGTATGCGCGATGGGCGGCCAGGCCCTCGTCGAGGATCTTCTCCGCCGTGTGCTTGCCGGTCACGAACGGATGCGCCATCAGGGCCTGGAGGGCGAGCCGGCGCGATCCGGTGACGGCGGCGTCGGAGGCCAGCCGCTCGTACTCGTGGATCGCCTGGGTGAGGCCCCGGACGGCGCGGGGCAGCGGGCCCTGGACGAGCGGGACGGGACCCGCGGCGGTGAGGAGGGAGGGCACTTCGACGATGGCGTCCGGGGGGAGGGACGAGATCGCGTTGTTGTTGGTGGTGTTGACGATGACGCGGCGGCTCTCGCCCAGGTGCAGCGTGCAGATCACGTCGATGGCGAACTCGCCGTGCTCGCCGCCGCCGCGTTCCCGGCTGGGATCGGGGTCGGGCTTGTACGACTCCTCGGTGACCTGGGCGCGGAACCCCGGCAGCATCGCCTGGATGTCTTCGGCGCGCGTGGTGCCCTTGGCGCGCAGTTCTTCCACTACCTGGTCGTGGAAGAAGTAGTACTTGGAGTAGGAGTTGGGCAGGAAACCGAGGGCTTTGGCGAGCTCGGCCATGCGGGAGGGGTCGCGCCATGGTGTGGCGCCGCCGCCGGGAACCTCCAGGTCGGCGAGGAGTGCCGGGAGGTCGACCTCCTTGCCGTCGAGGCGAACGCGTTCGGCCCAGGTGGCGTGGTTGAGGCCGATCCAGTCGACTTCGAGGCGTTCGTAGGGAAGGCCTAGCAACTGGGCCCACATCTCGGTGTCACCTACGAACTGGTCGCACAGACCGATGATCCGGATGCCGGTGTTGCGGGTCACGGCGTCGGTGACGATGTTGGTCGGGTTGGTGTAGTTGACGATCCACGCGTCGGGCTCGGCGTGCGCGGCGATCTCCAGAAGGACGGGGATCGAGCGGCACGCCATGAGGAAGCCGCCGGGACCGGCCGTTTCCTGGCCGACGACGCCGTGCTTGAGCGGGATCGACTCGTCGAGGTGGCGGGCCGCCATGCCACCGGGCCGGAACGTGGTGAAGATGTAGGCCGCGCCGTCGAGGGCGGGCTTGAGGTCGGTGTGGGCGGTGACGGTGAACGCGGCGCCGCGCGCGGCGAACATGTTGGTCGCGAGCCGGGCGATGACGGTGAGATTGGCGGCGTCGACGTCGTAGAAGGCGAGCTCGGCCCCGGCCAGGTCGTCCGCGCGGTGCAGCAGGCCGCGGATGACGCCGGGCATGTAGCCGCTGCCGGCCCCGATGATCGCGATCTTCATGGTCACCTCGGTGCTCACCTCAAGCGTCGCCTCGGGTTCACCTTAGTGTCGGCTCGGCGCGGGTCACCGAGTCGGGCCCGCGTTCCAGCTCGGCCTCGGGGATGTAGGGGACGACGAAGTCGTAACGTTCCAGGACCTCCGCCGGCACCTCGCCGGTCTCGCCGAACGCGGCGATCTCGCCCCAGCAGGGCGCGCCGAGGGAGCCGCTGTAGTGCCGGACGGACAGCCCGGCGCAGAGGTTGGCGAACGAGAGCCGCTGGCCGAGGGGCCAGTCGGCGAGCGTGCCGAAGACGAACCCGGCGGCGAACACGTCGCCCGCCCCGGTGGGGTCGAGGGCGTCGACGGGGAGGGCGGGCGCCGCGGCGCGTTCGCCGGTCGTGGAGTCGATGGCGATGGCGCCGCGCGAACCCTGCTTGACCACGACGACGGGCACCCGCTCGGCCAGCGCCTCAAGCGCGGCGTCGGGGGTGCGGGTGCGCGTGTAGGCCATCGCCTCGACCGCGTTGGGCAGGAAGACGTCCACGTGCCGCAGGCGGTCGAGCACGTCGGTGGACCACGTCTCGGTCGGGTCCCAGCCGAGGTCGGCGAAGACCAGGGCGCCCCTGTCGCGCATGGCGAGGGCCCAGCCCGGGACCTCCCGGTCGATGTCGATGAAGCAGGTGGCGGCGGTGGGGAGGTCGCTGACCAGGTCGTCGGCGGGCATCGGCAGCGGCTTGGTGTAGGTCACCATGCTGCGGTCGGCGGCGTACGCCAGCGAGACCGTGACCGGCGTGGACCAGCCGTTGACCCGGCGCGACCAGCTGAGGTCGACGTCCTCCTGCTCGGAGAGCGTGCGCCAGAGGTACGCACCGAACATGTCGTCGCCGAACGGGGCGGCGAGGCCGGTGCGCAGGCCGAGGCGGCTCATCGCGACCGCGATGTTGGCGATGCCGCCGGGCGCCGAGCCGAGCCCGTCGGTGACCAGCTCGGTGCCGGGCGGCGGCAGGCCGGGCAGCCCGGTGAAGATCATGTCCATGAAGACCTGGCCGGTCAGGAAGACGTCCAGCCCTCCGGCGCCGGGCCCGCGCGGCCCGGCGGGGACACCGGGCCCGCGTTCGGCGCAGGGATCCTCCAGTGACGGCCGCGGCGGCGCGCCCGGCGCTCCCGTCGTACCGGCCTTCATGGGGACTCCAGGTCGGGCGCGGTGGCGCGGAAGCGCGCCTCGACGGCGGCGCGGACGGTCTGCGTCTCGGGCTCCAGGTCGATCGCCTCAGGCCCGCCGCCGTCGGCCGCTTCGGCGATCCCCGGCGCGGCGGCCATCATCGCGTACTCGTGGGGGCCGTTCCGGCCGGGATCGGTGGTGAGGCCCTCGTCGGCGAGCTCGACCAGCCCGGTGAGCCGGGAGCCGAGCGCCTCGGCGTAGCTGCGGGCGCGGGACACGGCCTCGTGCGCCGCCTGCCGCGCGGCGTCCTTGTAGACCGGGCTGTCGCGGCGGAGCTGCCAGTGGGGGCCGTTCACGTAGGTGCGCTCCAGGTCGCCCAGGCGGGTCACCAGCTCGCCCAGAACGGTGAAGTCGGCGACCGTGATCTTGATCCAGACGGTGCCCCGGTAGGCCCGGATGTCGCCCTCGCGCCGCCGGTACTTCAGCAGCGGTGTGATCGAGAGCCCGCCCGTCTCCAGTTTCTCGATCGCTTCCCCGTACGACCTGACCAGGTCGAGGCACTGCTCGTTGCGCTCGACGAGGCGGTCCAGTGCCCGGCGCCGGTCGCTCTCCTGGGTCTGCACGTGCACGTGGAGGCGCGCGATCTCCGGCTCGACCTCCAGCACGGCCTCGCCGCGCACGCTGATCAACGGTGCGTCGGTCATAAAGGCCAACTTAACCGGTCCAGCTCCGAACCGGTCGTTGTCGGACGAGGTCAGGGCAAGGTCAGGATCAGCCACGGGAGCGCTCCCCCCGAGGACGGAGGCGATCACGGCCTCTAGAGGAACGTGCGGCCCTCGCCGCGGTAGGTGGGCACGGTGCGCACGACCCGGCCGTCCTCGATCAGATGCAGGGCGTCGAAGCGTTCGCACAGCTCACCGGCCTTGGTGTGGCGGAACCAGACCCGGTCGCCGAGCCGCAGGAGGTCGGCGGCGTCGCCGAGGAGCGGCGTCTGCACCTCGCCGGCGCCCTCGTTGGAGTCGAACGACAACCCCGTGGGCAGGTACGGCTGCGGCAGGCGGATCTCGTCCCCCGGTCCGGACGCCAGGTAGCCGCCGCCCAGGCAGGTCACGACCCCCGGGCCGGGGCGCCGCACCACGGGCAGCGCGAAGAGCGCGGCCGGGCGGCCCCGGAAGTTGGAGTAGTAGTCGAAGAGGTGCGGCTGGTAGAGCCCGGAGCCCGCCGCGACCTCGGTGACGGCGCGCTCGGCGGTGGTCTTCTCGACGCTGCCGGTGCCGCCGCCGTTGACGAATTCAAGATCGGTGAGCTCGCGGACGGCCGTGACGATGGCGGCGCGGCGGCGGGCCAGCTCCAGCCGCGAGCGCTTCTGCATGGCGCGGATCGTCCGCCCCATCGCGGGCTTGCCGGGCGGCACGTCGCCCACGCCCGCGATCTGTGACTCGTACGCCATGAGGCCGACGAGGTCGAGTCCGGGCCGCTTGAGCACCGACTCGGCCAGCGCCCGGACCTGCTCGGGAGTGTGCAGTGGTGATCGCCGAGCCCCGACCCTGACCTTGCCGCCGAGCGCCCGGTAGGAGGCGTCGATGTCGACGCAGACCCGCACCGGGCGGCCCTCGGCGCACTCCTCGATCAGGTCGAGATGGTCGGCCGAGTCGACCATGACGGTGATCGTCGCGGCCGCGCGGCCGTCCGCCGCCAGCGCGCGCAGGGCGGTCCGGTCGGTGGTGGGATAGGCGACGAGGATGTCGTCGCTGACCTCGTGCTCGGCCAGCCAGAGGGCCTCGGGCAGGGTGAACGCCATGATCCCGGCGAAGCCGTCCATCGCCAGGACCTCCGCCAGGAGGGCGCGGCACCGCACGGACTTGCTCGCCACCCGGATGGGCTTGCCGGCGGCGCGGCGGACGAGATCGGCGGCGTTGTCGCGGAACGCCCGCAGGTCGACGACCGCGAAGGGCGCCTCAAGGCCGGCGGTGGCGGCGTCGTAGCGTTCCCGGAGGTTCATACCAGCCAGGTTGCCATAGAAAACGCCAGATATGAAACTTCTTCATGTCTGCCGGGGAGGGGGCCGGCTAGCCCTGCGGATGGGCGGCGAAGAAGTCCCAGAGCGTACGGCTCGCCCCGGAGGGCCAGCGGTGCGTGCCCCCTACGATCTTGCAGAACGTCACTTCGGCCCCGCGGGTTCCCTTGCCGGTGGAACTGCACTCCGCCCCGCCCTGCGCGCGCACGGGCCGGCGCATCTCCGGGAGCCTCCCCGCCTTGCGCCAGAAGTCCACCGCGTACGAGACGGGCGGGAATCCCCGGCTGTCGTTGAAGTCCCGGCGCCCGCCCCCGTTGAACGGCACGCTGCGGTCCGCGGTCCCGTGGAAGATCATCGCAGAGACCGGGCGGCCGGGCTCGCACGGGGTGACCAGAGCCCCCTCGACCACGCCGATCCCGGCGACCTTCTCGGGGCGCTCGCAGGCCATCCGGTACGCCATGCCCGCGCCGTTGGAGAACCCCGCCACGTACACCCGCCCGGGATCGGCCAGCCCCGCGCCGGTCAGCTTGTCGATCAGCTTGCCGAGGAAGTCGACGTCCTTGATGTCGCCGAGCTTGGCGGCGCCGCAGCAGCTCCCGGCGTTCCAGGTCGTCATGAAGCCGTTGGGATAGGCGACCAGGAAACCCTTGTCGTCGGACACCTCGTCGAATCCGGTGAGCGCCCGGAAGGCGTTCATGTCGGAGAGCCCGCCGTGCAGCGCCAGGACGAGGGGCAGCCTCTTGGCCGGCTTGCCGTTCCGCCAGGTGCCCTTGGTGAGCTTGGGCGGAACGTGGAGCAGGTATTCGCGGTGGCCGGGGGTTCCCACTTCCAGCTTCTGCTTGTGCGTGCCGGTGGCGGTCGGGATGCCCGCCACCTTGGCGGGCCGCTTGCCGTCGGCGGTGCCCTTGCCCTTGCCGCCGCCGCTCTCCTTGGTCTTCTCCGTGCAGCCGGTGAGCACGAGGGCCACGGCCAGCGCGAGGAGCAGGATTCGCCGCATGGGTGCGAATCTAACCGTTCAGGTGCCGCGCAAACTACCCGCCGGTAGCGGCGGATGCCCCGGCGGACGTCCCGGCGGACGTTCCGGCGGACGGCGGGCTCGCCGTCCGCGCCCGCTGGGCGCAGACGGCGCCGAGGACGAGCAGGACGGTGATCGCGGCCATGACGCGGACCAGGCCGTCGGCGGAGGCCGGCGCGGCGAAGTACACGCTGCCGAGCCCCGCCACGGCCGTCACGCTCGCCAGGAGCGGGCCGGTGGAGTTGAGCGCCGAGACGGCCGAGGCGAACCTGGTGTCCACGAGCGACGACACCTGGGCGATCAGCGGGCTGTAGCCGGCGGCGTGGCCCGCCCCGGCGAACGCGAGGATCGGCACGGAGACCAGGCCCGGCCACCGGTCGCGTGCGAGCACCACGATCGTGGCCGCTCCGGCCGCGAACGCGAGCGGGCCGAGGAGGGGGAGCAGCCTCTGGAGGCGCGGGTGGTACCGGTTCCAGCTCAGGCTCAGCGAGCCGAAGCCCACGGCGTACGGAACGAACGCGAGCCCGGCCTCGAACGGCGAGAACCGCAGCGCCGACTGCAGATGCAGGGTCAGCGTCAGCAAGAAGACCGTGTAGCAGCCCATGATGATCCAGCACGCGGCCATGCCCGGCTTGACGCCGGGGGGCCGCACCGCCCTCGGATCGAGCAGCGGCTGCCGCGCCTTCGCCTCGTACCGTACGAAGGCGGCGAGCAGCGCGGCGCCGCAGACGAGCGAGACCCAGCACCAGAGGGGCCAGCCGTACTCCGGACCGAAGATCAACGGGCCGGTGAACGCCGTCATGGCGATGGTCAGGGCGGCCACTCCGGCGACGTCCAGCCGGGGCCCGCCCTCCGAACGCGCCCCGGCCAGGACGCGCGGCTCCACCACCAGCAGCGCCACGCCGATCGGGACGTTGACGAGGAAGGCGGGCCGCCAGCTCAGGCCCCACAGGTCGGCGCCGACGACGAGGCCGCCGACGATCTGGCCGAGCGCGACGCCGAGGGCCAGGACCATGCTGTAGACGCCGATGGCCCTCCTGCGGGCAGCCCCTTCCCAGTGCACCTGGATGAGCGAGAAGACCTGCGGCATCAGCAGCGCGGCGCCGACGGCCTGGGCGATGCGGGCGAGCACCAGGACGAGGGCGCCGGGAGCCAGGCCGCACAGCAGGGAGGCCGCGGTGAACCACGCGAGGCCCAGCAGGAACGCGCGGCGGTGGCCGAGGATGTCGCCCAGCCGGGCGCAGGTCACCAGGAGCACCCCGGTCGTCAGGAGATAGCCGGACACGATCAGCTGGATCGCCGCGCCGCCCGCGTTCAGGTCGTCGCGGATCGTCTGCGCCGCCACCGAGACGATCGAGCCGTCCATGGACGCCATCACCTGTCCGGTGAGCAGCACGGCCAGCATCGGTCCTCGGCGCACCGCCGCGGTGACCGGGGGAACATGTGCGGTCATGCGCCAGAGCATCACCGGGGCGCGTGGCCGGGGTCTTGAACAAATATGCGCCTGCTGGGATGTCAGAGGCGGCGCGTAGGGTCGCAGTCGTGCTTAATGGGCGGGTGGTGGCCGAGAGCCCGTACTACAGGGTCCAGACGGTCGAGTGTGCGGACGACCATGCCGGGTGGTCCGCGCCGGAGTGGTCGGCGGCCCCGCAGATCATCCTGGTGAGGCGGGGGCGGTTCCGGCTCTCCTCGGGCGGCCGCGAGCTGATGGCCGATCCCACCGTCGGTTACCTGCACGGCCCGGGAACGGAGCAGCGCTTCGCCCATCCGGCGGGCGGCGACGTCTGCACCGTGATCACGTTCACCGGTGACGCGCTCATCGACGACCTGTGGCCGAGGCCCGCGGTGACCACCGTCCGCGCGACGCGCGGCCCGGCACGCGGCGAGCCACGCGGCCCGGCACGCGGCGCGACGCGCGGCGCGACGCGCGGCGGCTCGCCGGCCGTGTCACCGGCGGTGCCCGTGGACGCCCGGCTGGAGCTCGCTCATCGGCTGTTGCCGCGCTACCGCGACGATCCCGCGTTCGGTGAGGCCGAGGCGGTGCTCGACCTGCTGACGCTCGCGCTTCGTGGACGCCGGGGTACGGCGCGCGGGGGCACGCCCGGGCGCGCCGTTCTGGCCGAGCGGGCACGGGAGGCGATCGTCGCGTCGGAGCCGGAGGCGACGGATCTGGTCGCGCTGGCGCGGCTGCTGGAGACCTCGCCGTCGCATCTGAGCCGGACGTTCCGCCACCACGTCGGCATGACGGTGAGCCGCTACCGCAACCGGGTGCGCGTCAGCCGTGCGCTGACCGCCATCGAGGACGGCGAGACCGGCCTGGCCGCGCTGGCGCTGTCCCTGGGCTTCAGCGACCAGGCGCACTTCAGCCGCGTCATGCGCGCCGAGCTGGGCCGCACTCCCGGCGCCGTCCGCCGGCTGCTCGCCGCGCAGCTGTGCGCCCAGGGGAGTGAGCCGCACGGTCCGGCTGGTCCGGTCGAACAACGCCGCGCCGAACCGCCGTTCCTGGAGCTTGATGGACTGGCTGACCCTGGCCTGCGAGACGCGCAGCCGTTCGGCGGTCCGGCCGAAGTGCAGTTCCTCGGCCAGGGTCAGGAAGATCTCGATGTCGCGTAGCTCCATGTGCCCCCTCCGATCCATAAGCCCAGGTGATCGGCACAATAAACGATCCGCCGTTGATCGGGGCAGGGAGGGCTCGCAGACTGGACGACCCTGGCGGCACCGGACGGGGGCGCCGCCAGCCATGATCACAATATTTGGAACGGAACGTTTCGTTCTGCTATAATCGAAGCCGTTGGTTCCGTTCAGGGAGTTGAGGATGACCGAGATCAAGCCGTTCCGCATCGAGATCCCGCAGGCCGAGGTGGACGACCTGAAGAGCCGGCTCGCCCGGACGCGATGGGCCGACGAGCTGCCCGGCGAGGAGGTCGCGGGCAAGGTCGAGGGCGTCCCGGCGCCTCCCGGCTGGGAGTACGGCGTCCCGCTGTCCTACGTCCGGCCGCTGGTCGAGCGCTGGCGCGACGAGTTCGACTGGCGTGCGCACGAGGCCAGGCTGAACGAGTACCCGCAGTTCACCACCGAGATCGACGGGCAGAACATCCACTTCGTGCATGTGCGCTCGCCCGAGCCCGGCGCCACCCCGCTGATCCTCACGCACGGCTGGCCCAACACCTTCGTGGAATACCTGGGCCTGGTCGGTGAGCTGACCGACCCGCGCGCCCACGGCGGAGACCCGGCCGACGCGTTCCACGTCGTGATCCCGTCGATCCCCGGTTTCGGCTTCTCGGGGCCGACCACGACCCGCGGCTGGAACGCGGCCCGCACCGCCAAGGCCTGGGCCGAGCTGATGAGCCGCCTCGGCTACGAGCGGTACGGCGTGCACGGCAACGACGCGGGGGCCATCATCGGCCCGCTGCTGGGCGAGGCCGACAAGGAGCACGTCGCCGGCGTGCACGTCAACCAGATCTTCTCGTTCCCCCGCGGCGACGAGGGCGAGTTCGACGGCCTCGCGCCCGAGGACTTCCAGGCGCTGCAGTTCGGGCAGGCGTTCGTCGAGCACGCGATCCACGACAGGTCGCAGCAGGCCCAGCCGCAGACCCTCGCGCACGCCCTTTCCGACTCGCCCGCGGGGCAGCTCGCCTGGATGGGGCAGTTGCTCGGCGACGCGGTGGCGCCCGACGACATCCTGACCAACGCGTCGATCTACTGGTTCACCAACACCTCGGCCTCGTCGGCGCGGTTCTACTACGAGAACCACCACTCGGAGCAGCCGTCCGAGCCGACGACCGTGCCGATGGGCCTCGCGGCGTTCGCCTACGACTTCAAGGCGCCGCGCAAGTTCGCCGAGCGCGACCACTCCAACATCGTGCACTGGAACGAGTACGAGCGCGGCAGCCACTGGGCCGCGCACGACGCCCCCGACCTGCTCGTCGGCGACCTCCGCGAGTTCTTCCGCAAGCTCGGCTGAGCCCTCACTGTCCTAGGCATGGTGTTTCCTGTGGAGGCGAGGGCGGGAGCCGCCACAGGAGCACCATGGAGGACGTCATGGCCGAACGCAGGTACGGCGTCCAGCCCGCGCCGACCGAGACGACGGTCCGGTCCGGCGACTGGGAGTTCCGTGATCTCGAAGGGGACACGTTCACGCGGGTGCTGTTCGTCGATGTCGACCTGACCGAGACCGTCGCCAAGGGAGCGGTCTTCGAGGAGTGCGCCTTTCGGGGCGTGCGCTTCAACTGCTCGGTCAGCACCGACACCGCGTTCGTGAACTGCACGTTCACCCGGTGCTCGTTCTTCGACGCCACCTTCACCGGATGCAAGCTCACGGGAAGCATGTTCGACGGCTGCACGTTCGGGGCGTTGAAGGTCGCCGGCGGCGACTGGTCCTTCACCGGCCTGCCGGGGGCCGATCTGCGAGGCGCGGCGTTCTCCCGGGTGCGGATGCGCGAGGTCGACCTCACCGGTGCCCGGCTGGAGAAGGCCGTGTTCCGTGACTGTGATCTGTCGGCCTCCTGGTTCCACCAGGCCGAGCTCGCCGAATGCGATCTGCGCGGCAGCGACCTGAACGTGCTGAACCTCGACACCGCCCGGTTCCGTGCCGCCCTCATCGACTCCCGGCAGGCGGCGACCGTCGCCGCCGCCTTCGGCTTCACCATCGGTGAGCCGGGAGGGGAGATCTGACGTGAACGTGGAGGACGTGGACATGACTTCAGAAGCTCCGGCCATCGGCAGCATCCTGCTCGCCAGCACTGATCCGGACCGGCTGCGCGCGTGGTACGAGCGGGCCTTCGGCGTCGAGGCGAACGGGGACGGGTTCGTGCAGTTCGGTGACGTGGCCGTGCTCATCGACGGCCGGGACGACGTCGCCGCGCGGACGGCCGAACCGGGCCGGGTGATCATCAATCTGCATGTCAAGGACGCGCGCGGGCTCGTCCAGCGGCTCGACGCGGCCGGCGTCACGTGGGTCGCCGAGCTGGAATACCGCGATCAGGCCGGAGCGTGGTTCGCGACCCTGACCGACCCGGACGGCAATCTCGTCCAGCTCATCGAGCTGACCCCCGACTACTGGGTCAAGCGGCGTGAGCGCTTGGGGCGAGGGCACAGCGGGCTGCTGGGGGCCGCGGCGGTCGCGTCGCGGCTGCCCACCCAAGACCTCGAACGGGCGCGGCGCTTCTATGCCGAGAAGCTGGGCCTGGAGCCCGCCGAAGAACGTCCGGGCGGTCTTCTGTACCACTGCCAGAGCGGGAGCTTCGCGCTGTTCGCGTCCGCCGGGAAGCCTTCCGGCGAGCACACGCAGATGGCGTGGCGTGTCGACGACCTCGACCGGGTGGTCGCCGAGCTCCGGGGCCGCGGCGTGGTGTTCGAGAAGTTCGACGCGCCCGGCTTCCGTCCCGTCGGCGGCATCACCGAGGTGGAGGGCGACTATCCCTCGCACGGCGGCGTCGGCGAGCGCGCCGTCTGGTTCCGTGACAGCGAGGGCAATCTGCTCGGCATCGGCCAGTCGGTCAGGGCCTGAGGTCCCGCGCCCGGTGCCGGCGCCGGGTGTGGTGCTCAGCTCGCGGAGCGGAGGGGGACGCGCAGGCCCGCGAGGCGGGCCAGGCGGCGGTGCGAGTCGAGGCGGGCCTCGCGGTCGTAGGTGCTGGTGTGCACGAGGATCTCGTCGGCTCCGGTGCGTTCGATGAGGCCTTCGAGCTGCTCGGCGACCTCCTCCTCGGTGCCGTGGACGTGCCCGCGCATGGAGTCCTCGAAGACGCGCCGTTCCCGGTCGGTCATCTCGCGGGCGAGGATCTCCTCCGGCGGGGAGAGCGGCGGGAACTCGCCGCGCGTACGGGAGTAGGCGTTCGACCAGGCCTCCGGGACGAGCAGGCGGCGGGCCTCCTCGGTGGTGCCGGCGATCGCCACGGTGCCCGACACGATCACGTACGGGGTGCGGCCCCGGAAGTTCGCGCGGTACCTGCGGATCGCCTCGACCATCCGGTCCTCGCCGCGGGCGGCGGCGATCACGAGCGGCAGCCCGAACTCGGCGGCCAGGTCGGCGCCCGATCCGGTGGCCAGGATGTAAGCGGGCACGCGCAGGCCGTCGGCGGGCCAGGCGTGCACGCCCGGGTAGGCGTCCTGATCGCCGGAGAAGTAGCCGAGCAGTTCGGTCAACTGGTTCGCGAAGTCGTCGGCGTCGTCCTTGCCGTGCCCGAGGGCGCGCCGTACACCGCCGGTGAAGCCGACGGACCGTCCGAGGCCCATGTCGATCCGGCCTGGGTGGAGCGCCTCCAGGACGCCGAACTGTTCCGCGACGACCATCGGGCGGTGGTTGGGCAGCATGACGCCGCCCGTTCCGACGCGGATGCGGGAGGTCGCGGCGGCGACGGCGGCGGCCAGGACGGTGGGCGCCGACCCGGCGACTCCGGGCACGCTGTGGTGCTCGGAGACCCAGAAGCGGTGGTAGCCGAGTTCCTCGGCCTGCCGGGCGAAGGCCACCGTGGCGCGCAGCGCCTCCGGGTGGCTCTCGCCCGCCCGCGTACGTGACCGGTCGAGGATCGAGAACCGCGTCGAGTTCATAATCATTTCAACGCCGCAGGTCGCGCGTCATTCCGGGTTGGTGAGGCGTGCCAGGACCACCCCGCCCAGGATGAGGGCGAGGGCGATCGTCCGGCCGGCGGTGACCGGGTCCTTGTGGACGACGATGCCGAGCCCGATCGCGCCGGCGGCCCCGATGCCGGTGAAGATGGCGTACGCGGTGCCGACCGGGAGCGTCTGCATCGAACGGGACAGGAAGTAGACGGCGATCGCGGCGAGCACGAAGCACAGGAGGGTCGGGAGGGGCCGGGTGAAGTTCTGCGTGGGCTTGATGCTCTGCGACCAGGCGATCTCGACCAGTCCGGCCAGGGCGAGGAAGGCCCAGGGCATGTCAGTACTCCTTTCCCAGGTCGTGGGCGGTCCGAAGGGCGGCGGCGAGGGATTCGTCGTGCGCGGGCCGCAGGTGGGCCAGGGCGGGGTCGAGGCGTGAGTTGGCCAGCTCGGCGTTGACGAACGTGGTGTCCTCGACGGCGAAGTGACCGGCGAAGAAGTCGCGCAGGAAACGTTCCTGGTAGTCGAACCTGGCCTTCGGCGCGCCGGGGGAGTAGGCGCCGCCGCGCGCGGTGGCCACGACGAAGCGGCGGCCGGTCAGGGACATCTTGGGGAACGTCACCTGGTCGAGCCACGCCTTGAGGGACGCGGGGATCGAGTAGTTGTACATCGGCGTCGAGATCAGGACGACGTCCGCCGCGACCAGTTCGTTCAGCAGCGGCTCGACGACGGCCCAGGCGGCGGCCTGCCCGGGCGTCCGGACGGCCTCCTTGTAACGGCCGATCTCGGTGATGCCGTTGGCCAGCACGTGGTCGCACAGCTCGGTCCACGCCTCGCCGATGAACGGCACGGGATCGAGCGCGAGGTCGCGGTGCAGGTAGGTGCCATCGGCATGGGCGGCCCGCCAGGACGCGGCGAACGCCTCGCCCACCTGGCGGCTGATCGAACGGCGGCGGGCGCTGGCTTCCAGGTGCAGCAACGTGGTCATGGATCTCTCCTCACTAAGCGGACGACATGTCCGGTTGGACACTAACCATAAGCGGACATGTTGTCCACTTATTCCGGGGTCCGCTAGGGTCACCGCATGGAGAGCCGAAGGGATCTGCTGGCCGAGCCGGCGGCCCCGCCCCGCGAGCGCGCCGACGCGGCGCGCAACCGCGCGAAGGTGCTGGCCGCCGCCGCCGGGCTGTTCGCCGCCCGCGATCCGCGCGAGGTCACGATGGACGACGTCGCCAAGGCGGCGGGGGTCGGGCGAGGCACTCTGTACCGCCGCTACCCCGACACCGCCTCCATAGCGCGCGCGCTCCTCGACGAGCACGAACGCAAGCTCCAAGAGCGGCTCCTGAGGGGTGAGCCGCCCCTTGGCCCGGGTGCCCCACCGGCCGAACGGCTCGCCGCGTTCTACGCCGCGATGGTCGAGCTGCTGGAGACCCACGCTCCACTGGTGCTCGGGGCCGAGAGCGGCCGGCTGCGCTACTCGACCGGGGCGTACGGCTTCTGGAGCGCGCACGTTCGCGCGCTCCTGGTGGAGGCGGGCGTCGCCGAGCCGGACGCGCTCGTGGACGTCCTGCTGGCGCCCCTCGCGTCAGAGTCGTACCTGCACCAGCGCGACCGTGGCCGCACGCCCGGCCAGATCACCGCGGCCCTGTCCCGCCTGGCGCACGGCGTCCTGACCGGCTAGGCGCGTTCGGCCGGGACGTCAGGGCCGGGACGTCAGGGCCGGGCGTGGCGGGCGAGGAGCTTGGAGATCGCGTCGAGGAGATCGGGAGGCTCCAGCTCGTCGAGCCGGGCGAGCTCGTCGAGGGTGTGCCAGCCGAAGGCGACGAACGTCTCGTCCTCCTCGGGGGTGAAGCCGGCCGGCCGCACCTCCGGCCTGCCGTCGAAGCGGGCGAGGAAGAACGGCTCGACCTTCCTGAAGTGCCGGCCCAGCCAGTAGGAGTCGCGCGTGACCGGGATCGAGACGTCCTCGACGGCGTCCGGGGAGAGGCCGGTCTCCTCGTACAGCTCGCGCCGGGCGGCTCCGAGCGGCGTCTCCGACCCCTCGATCCCGCCGCCCGGCGGCTCCCAGAAGACCCGCCCGTTCACGGTGTCGCGCCAGCGCATCAGCAGGACGCGCCCGCCGCCGTCCACGCAGATGATCCGTACGGCCGGCCGGGTCTGCACGTCGTCGTCTTGATCGGTCACAGGACCTCCATCATCGGTGGCGGCGGGCAGCGGCACGAGGACACCCAGCGTAAGCTCGTACGTCCATCATTCGGACGGGCCTGGCGCCGTGCGACCCGACGGCAGTGAAAGTGACATCGTGACCGAATACGTGCTGACGCTCTCGTGCCCGGACCGCCCCGGCATCGTGGCCGCGGTGTCCGGGCTCCTCGCCGGGCGCGGGTGCAACATCCTGGAGAGCCAGCAGTTCAGCGACCGGGACACCGGCACGTTCTTCATGCGCGTGCAGTTCGCCGCCCTGTCCGGCACGGGCGAGGACGACCTGCGCGGCGCGTTCGCCGCCCTCGGCGCCGACCTCGGACTTGAGTGGCGGCTGGACGCCACCGCCACGCGCGAGCGCGTGCTGATCATGGTCTCGAAAGGCGGCCACTGCCTGAACGACCTGCTCTACCGGCAGCGCTCGGGTCTGCTCGACATCGACATCGTCGCGGTCGTCTCCAACCACCCCGACCTGCGCCCGCTGACCCAGTCGTACGGCATCGACTACCACCACCTGCCGATCGGACCCGGTGGCAAGGCGGCGCAGGAGGCCGAGGTCCTCACGCTGGTCGAGCACTACCGCGCCGACCTGGTGGTGCTGGCCCGCTACATGCAGATCCTCTCCGACGGGTTCTGCGCCAAGCTGCCCGGCAGGGTGATCAACATTCACCACTCGTTCCTGCCGAGCTTCAAGGGCGCCAAGCCCTACCACCAGGCGCACGCCCGCGGCGTGAAGGTGATCGGCGCGACCGCGCACTACGTCACCGCCGACCTGGACGAGGGGCCGATCATCGAACAGGAGATCGCCCGCGTCGACCACACCCAGAGCCCCGAGGACCTCATGGCCGTCGGCCGCGACATGGAGTGCCTCGCGCTGGCGCGCGCCGTGCGCTGGCACGCCGAGCACCGGGTCCTGCTCAACGGGGCGAAGACGGTCGTCTTCCGCTGATTTGGGGTCGGCGCCCGCCCTCGGCGGGGCCCTAGGGCCCTGGGGGCGGGCCGTCCCGCCTTCGTACCGTTCCTGCTGACCAGTCGTACGCGACCCAGCAAGGAGCGAGACATGCGCAAGCCGGTGATGTTGATCGGTCTGTCCACCGCCGCGATCGTGGGCGCGGGCGGCCTCGGCGTGGCCGCCTGGACACCCGGGTCGTCGAGCCTGGTCCCGGTTTCCGGTGGCGAGGTCGTGGTCCACGTGAGCCCGCCCGGCGAGGGCTCCTCCGGAGGTGCGGCCGGGAACGGCGGCGGCTCGGCCGGGAACGGCGGCGGCTCATCGGGCGGCGGCTCCTCGAAGCTGAACGTGACGTCGCTGGACGAGGCGGAGGCCGCCCTGCGCGAGAAGGGCGCGACCAAGGGCACCGTGCTGGTGAAGGGCGGCACCTACAAGGGCCGGTCGTTCTCCTGGAGCTACATGCCGGCGGGCGGGGAGTTCACCATCAAGCCGCAGCCGGGCACCGGGCGCCCGGTCTTCGACGGTGGCTGGCAGGACGGCTACTGGACCTCCGTGTCGCCGGGCCCGGCGAAGCTGCACTTCCGCGGCATGACCGTCCGCAACTACGTCACCGGCGGGATCCACTTCAACGGCAGCACGGGCGGCGAGGGCTTCAACGGCGGTTCGGTCCGCAACATGATCTTCGAGCGGATGGGCACGATCAAGCGCGGCGAGAGGGGCTATGCGGCGCTCCACCTGCAGAACACCAACAACATCGATGTCGCGGACAACGACTTCTGGGACCTGCGCAACCGTGAGGACGAGGCGGCCGGCACCAACCCCGGCCAGGTCCACGCCGTCTACTTCTCCGAGGGCGGCGGCCGGGGCAGCACGGTCTCCGGCAACACGTTCTACAAGATCACCGGTGACCCGGTGCGGGCGAGCGACGGCGCCGGCGGCATCAAGGTGACCGGCAACATCTTCAAGAGCACCGGCTACTACGGCGTCTTCAGCTTCTGGCGCTTCCCGCGCGACCACACCTGCAGCACGGGCAGCACGTTCTCCGGCAACACCTACGGCAACGGGCACCCGCGGCGCTCGAAGGCGACCGGCAAGATGGTGACGAAGAACTTCAAGGGCAAGCCGACCGTCTCGGGTCAGTCGTTCGAGGGCGGCGCCAAGTGCAAGCCCGAGCCCATCCGCGACGGCAGCAACCAGTACGCGCCCAACGCGGGCATCAGCAAGGTCAACGGCTGACCGGCCGCCGACGGAACGCATCGGGTGCGGTGCCGCGTACCCGGCGCACGGGGGTCGCCGGGTACGCGGCTGTTCGGGGGGCGCGCCTAGGAACGGGCGCTGGATAGAGGATTCTGGCCGTCGATGACGGTGTCGGCGGGCGGCTTGGCGCCGGCCGCCGGTGGCCCGGTCTCGCCGTGGGCCGGCGCGTCCACGAGGGCGGCCTCGTCGAACGGGTCCTCGCCGGCGAGTACCGCGCGGGCGCGGCCGGCGTCGAACTCCTTGGTCCAGGTGCCGACCAGGACCGTGGCGACCGCGTTCCCGGCGAAGTTGGTCAGCGCCCGCGCCTCGGACATGAAGCGGTCGATGCCGACGATGAAGCCGACGCCGTCGACGAGTTCGGGCTTGTGCGACTGGAGGCCGCCCGCGAGCGTGGCCAGCCCGGCGCCGCTCACCCCCGCCGCGCCCTTGGACGCGATGATCATGAAGAGCAGCAGGGTGAGCTGGGAGCCGATCGACAGCGGGCTGTCCTGCGCGGCGGCGATGAACAGCGTGGCCATGGTCAGGTAGATGGCGGTGCCGTCGAGATTGAACGAGTAGCCGGTCGGGACCGTGATGCCGACCACCGGCCGGCTCACGCCCAGATGCTCCATCTTCGCGATCAGACGGGGCAGCGCCGTCTCGGAGGACGAGGTCGACAGGATCAGCAGGAACTCGCGGGCGAGGTAGCGCAGCAGGCTCAGGATGTTGATCCGGGCGCCGATCCAGAGCACCGCGCCGAGCACGCCGAAGACGAACAGCACGCACGTCACGTAGAAGCCCAGCATGATCACCGCGAGGCTGCGCAGCGCGTCCCAGCCGGTCTCGCCGACGACCGCGGCGATCGCGCCGAACGCCCCGACCGGCGCGGCCCACATGATCATTGACAGGATGCGGAACACCCAGCGCTGGACCATCTCGACGCCGCGCCTGATCGGCTCCCCGGCGGGACCGAGCCGCTGCAGCGCGAACCCGGCGAGCAGCGCCACGAGCAGCGTCTGCAGGACCTCGCCCTCGGTGAGCGAGGACAGCAACGAGGTGGGGATGATCCCGAGCAGGAACTCCGACAGGCTTTCGCCGCCTTCGGCCTGCTCATGCGCCTTGGCCGCGGCCGACGGGTCGAGGTGCATCCCCTCGCCCGGACGCAGCAGGTTGCCGACGACGAGCCCGATGAGGAGGGCGAACGTGGACATCACCAGGAAGTAGGTCAGCGCGATCACGCCGACCTTGCCCACCTTGGCGGCCTTGGCCACCGAGCCGATGCCGAGCACGATCGTGCAGAAGATGATCGGCGAGATCATCATCTTGATCAGGTTGACGAAGCCGGTGCCGAGCGGCTTGAGCTCCTTGGCGACGTCCGGCGCGGCGAACCCGACGATGACGCCCAGCACCACCGCGACGATCACCGAGACGTAGAGGTAGTGCATACGGTCGCGGCGCGGTGCGGGCGCGCCGCCGGGATGGGCACCTGAACGGCCGGGACCGTCGGCCTGCGGGCTGGCTGGCACGGGGGTCGCCTCCTTCGCGGTTCACGGGGTCCGTCGTGGTTCCCTGTTCCGCGAATATCGGCGTTCATGTGACCGGGGTCACCCTTGTGTACATTTCGTTCACGACCGAGATGTGCCGGCGACGCCGAAGGTGAGCGCGGATGCGGTGGAGTAGGGCGCCGGTGCGGCGGTGGAGATGGGCGCCGGTGCGGCGCTGGAGCCTCGCCCGGCGGCTGCTGGTGCTCCAGGCGGCGATCGTCGCTCTGCTGGTGGCCGCGGGCACCGTGCCCGCCTACCTGGACGCGCGCGACGCCGCCGGTGACCGGGCCCGCGAGACCGTCACCGCCGTCGCCGCCACGGTCGCCGGGGCGCCGGGCGTGCGCGCCGCGCTGGCCTCCCCGGCACCGAGCCGCGAGCTGCAGCCGTTCGCCGAACGGGTGCGCGCGGGCACCGGCGTCGACTTCATCACGATCATGAGCCCGGCGGGCATCCGCCACACCCATCCCGATCCGGCCCGCATCGGGCAGCGGTTCCTCGGCAACACCGCGCCCGCGCTCGCCGGCCGCCCGTTCACCGAGACCTACACCGGCACGCTCGGTCCCTCTGTCCGCACCGTCGTTCCCATCGTCGCCGACGGACGCGTGGCCGGGCTGGTCGCGGTCGGCATCACGGTCCGCGCGATCACCGCCGAGCTGCGCGTCCGCCTGCTGTGGCTGGCCGCGATCGCCGCCGCCGTGCTGGCCGCCGGGATCGCCGGCAGCTGGTTGGTGAGCGCGCGCCTGCGGCGGCAGACGCGCGGCGTCGCGCCGGACGAGCTGCGCCGCATGTTCGACTACTACGAGGCGATCCTGCACGCGGTGCGCGAGGGCCTGGTGATCCTCGACCGCGCGGGCCGGGTGGTGTTGTGCAACGACGCCGCGCGCGAGCTGCTCGACCTGGGCACCGGCGCCGTCGGGACGCCCGCCGATGCCCTCGGGCTCCCGCCCGGGCTCGCGGAGTCGCTGGTGTCGGCTGAACCGAGGTCGGACGAGATCCACGTGGCCGACACCCGCGTCCTGGTCGTCAACACCGTGCCGGTGCGTTCGCGCGGCCGGCCGATGGGCACCGTGGCGACCCTGCGCGACCACACCGACCTGCAGGCGCTGATGGGCGAGCTCGACACCGTGCGGGGATTCGCCGAGTCGCTGCGCGCGCAGGCGCACGAAGCCGCCAACCGGCTGCACACGGTGGTGTCGCTGGTCGAGCTGGGACGTCCCGAGCAGGCCGTCGACTTCGCGACCGCGGAGCTGGCGACCGCGCAGGCGCTGACCGACCGGGTGGTGGGCGCGGTGAGCGAACCGGTGCTGGCCGCCCTCCTGCTGGGCAAGTCCGCGGAGGCGGCCGAACGGGGCGTCGAGCTGCGCGTCACCGAGGACACGGCGATGGACGGCACGCACGGCGCGATCGATCCGCGGGATCTGGTCACCGTGCTGGGCAACCTGATCGACAACGCGCTCGACGCGGCGGTGGCGGGGGAGGGCCCGCCGCGGGTCGAGGTGAGCGTCCAGGCGACGGGCACCGAGCTCGTGCTGCGGGTCGCCGACACGGGACCCGGAATCGATCCCGGCCTGGTCCCGGCGGCGTTCCGGCGCGGCTGGACGACCAAGCCGCCGGACGGGCCGGTGGGGCGCGGCCTCGGGCTCGCGCTGGTCGGCAGGGCGGTGCGGCGCCACGGCGGCGCCATCACGGTGGAACGGGACATCGGCGCGGTGATCACTGTTCGCCTTCCGCTGGCCCCCGTGCCGGCGCGGGCCCCGGAGGGCGCGTCGTGATCCGTGTGCTGGTGGTGGAGGACGACGCGGTGGCCGCCGAGGCGCACCGGCGTTATGTGGAACGGGTCGCGGGATTCGCGGTCGCGGGCGTGGTGCACTCGGGCGCCGACGCGCTGCGGTTCTGCGAGCAGCGACGCGATGCGGTCGACCTCGTCCTGCTCGACTTCTACCTGCCGGACACGCACGGGCTCACGGTGTGCCGGGCGCTGCGGACGGCCGGGGTGCCGGTGGACGTGATCGCGGTGACGTCCGCGCGGGATCTGGCCGTGATCAGGTCGGCCGTCTCGATCGGGGTGGTCCAGTACCTGCTCAAGCCGTTCACGTTCGCCTCGCTGCGGGACAAGCTGGAGAGCTACGCGCGGTTCAGGCGCCGGGCGGGGCTGCCCGGCGAGGTGACCGGCCAGGCCGACGTGGACCGCATGCTCGCCGCGCTGCGCACCCCGGAGCTGCGTTCCCTGCCCAAGGGCATGAGCGGCGAGACGCTGCAGACCATCACCGAGGCGCTGACGGGCGCCGCCGAGGGGTTGTCGGCGGCGTCGGCGGCGTCGCTCACCGGGGTGTCCCGCGTGACGGCCCGCCGCTACCTGGAGTACCTCGCGGAGAACGGCCTGGCGGAACGCCGTCCGCACTACGGCCAGGTCGGGCGGCCGGAAGTCCGCTTCTACCGGTCACCAGGCTGAGCACCTAGGGTGCTGCCGTGAGCAACGATATGACGGCGAAGCCCGAAATGAGGGCACAGCTCGCTATGAAGAAGCATGTCGATGCGTTCGAGCAGACGGTGCGGTCCACGATCGCTCTCGCGGAGACCTTCACCGAGGCCGACTGGGCACTGGCGACCGAGTGTCCGGGCTGGAGCGTCAAGGACGTCGTCTCGCACATCGTCAGCGTGGAGATCCTGCTGCTGGGCGAGGACCCGGCACCCGGCCACATCCTGCCGGACGAACTCCCGCACGTGCGCGGTGACATGGGGCGCATGCTGGAACTCGGCGTGGACGCGCGCCGGGCGGTGCCGGGTGCGGAGGTGCTCGCCGAGCTGCGCGACGTGCTCGAACGCAGGCTGGCGGCGCTCGCCACGACGGACCCGGACGAGCAGACCATGGCGCCGACGGGCCGGATGGTCCCGTACGCGATGTTCATGGTGTTCCGCGCGTTCGACTGCTGGACTCACGAGCAGGACGTCCGCCGCGCTGTCGGCCGCCCCGGCAATCTGCACGCTCCCGGCGCGGAGTGCGCCCGCATGATCCTGCGGCAGGGGTTGCCCATGGTCGTCGCCAAGCGGGCCGGCGCGGCGCCCGGACAGTCGGTCGAGTTCAGGATCGTCCGGAGCGGCGCGGAGTACGTGCAGGTAGGGGTGGACGGACGCGGTCGGCTGGCCGACGGTCCGGAGGGGCCGCCGACCACGACGCTGAGCATGGACTGGGAGACCTTCGTGCGGCTGGCGGCCGGCCGGTGCGCGGCGGCGGACGTCGAGGTCGGGGTCGAGGGCGACGCCGAGCTGGGAACGCGGGTGCTGGCAGGGCTGGCCGTCACCCCGTGAGCTTGGTGAGGGCTTTGGTGGATATTGGGCTTCCGAATCCACAAATCCCCTGGTCACTGGGCTACTGTCCGGAGTGACCGCTTCAGACGTCGAGGGGACGGGAGGGCAAACGCTTGATAGACGCTCAGGAATCCACCGGCTCCGGGTCGGAGCCCTTCGACGTACGGGGGGATATGACGAACCACTTCTCGGGCCCCTTCCACTAGCGGCTCGTCCCACTCGGAGGCCGTGGCGATAGACGCCACGGCCTCCGAGCCGTTGTGCGTCCAGTGTCCTGTCCTGTCCTGTCGTGCCGCGCCCGCACGCGGTGTGACGACCGTCATGGACGGCGTGGGTTGTGTTTTCCAACTTACCGCCGGATAGTCGGATCAGAGAGTTTGGTTTTCCAACTGAGGAGGACACCATGCGGGACGCAGTGATCGTCGAGGCCGTGCGCACCCCGGTCGGCAAGGGCAAGCCGGGCGGAGCGCTGCACGCGGAGCATCCGGTGGACCTGCTGGCCAGGACGCTCCAGGCCCTGGTCGAACGCAGCGGGATCGACCCCGCGCTGGTGGACGACGTGATCGGCGGCGTGGTGACCCAGGTGGGCGACCAGGCGATGAACGTGACCCGGTCGGCCGTGCTCGCCGCCGGATTCCCCGAGAGCGTGCCCGCCACGACCGTCGACCGGCAGTGCGGCTCGTCCCAGCAGGCCGCGCACTTCGCCGCGCAGGGCGTGATCAGCGGCGCGTACGACGTCGTGATCGCGTGCGGGGTGGAGTCGATGTCGCGCGTGCCCATGGGATCCAACGTGCTGCCGGGCAGCGACCCGTTCGGCCCCGGCGTGCACGCCCGCTACCCGGAGGGCCTGGTCGGGCAGGGCATCAGCGCCGAGCTCATCGCCGCGCGCTGGAAGCTGTCGCGGACCGATCTCGACGCGTTCGCCTACGAGTCGCACCGGCGCGCCACCGCGGCCTGGGAACGCGGCGACTTCGACCGGGAGGTCGCCTGGACGGGCCGGCGCGACGAGACCGTGCGCCCGGGCACCTCCATGGAGGCGCTCGCTGGGCTCAAGCCCGCCTACTACCACCCGTCCTACGCCGAACGCTTCCCGGAGATCGGCTGGCAGATCACCGCGGGCAACGCCTCGCCGATCAACGACGGCGCCGCCGCGCTGCTCATCATGAGCTTCGACGCCGCCACCCGCCTCGGCCTGCGGCCGCGCGCCCGGTTCCACACGTTCGCCGTCGCCGGTGACGACCCGCTGCTCATGCTCACCGCGATCGTCCCCGCCACCGAGAAGGCCCTCGCCCGCGCCGGCCTGGCCGTGTCCGACATCGACCTCTTCGAGGTGAACGAGGCGTTCTCGCCGGTCGTCCTGGCCTGGCAGCACGAGCTCGGTGCCGACCTCGACAAGGTGAACGTGCGGGGCGGCGCGATCGCGATCGGCCATCCCCTCGGCGCGAGCGGTGCCCGCATCATGACCACGCTCCTGCACAGCATGGAGGATCGCGGCGCCCGCTTCGGCCTCCAGACCATGTGCGAGGCCGGAGGCCTGGCCAATGCCACCATCCTTGAGCTCCTCTGACCCGTCCGCGCTGGATCCCGAGGTCAGCCGCCCTGCCGGTACGGGCGGCGACCTCGGGCCTCGCCCTAGGCTGGACGCCATGCCCGCCCACGTGCCGACCAAGGACGTACACCCGCGCGAATGTTCGGTCGCCGACGCGCTGCGGGTCGTGGGAGAGCGGTGGACGCTCCTGGTGATCCGCGAACTGCTCTACGGCGTCCGCCGCTTCGAGGGGATCGCGCGCAACACCGGGGCGTCCCGCGACATCCTCACCGCGCGGCTGCGCAAGCTGGAGGCGGCGGGCATCATCCGCCGCGAGCTCTACAACGAACATCCGGCCCGGTACGAGTACCACCTCACCTCGTCGGGCCGTGAGCTGAGCGACGTGCTGTCCATGCTCATGAAATGGGGGGACCGCCACATCAACACCGAGGACCCGCCCGTCCGCTGGATCCACACGTGCGGCGAGGTGCTCGACCCGGTCGTCGTCTGCGCCCACTGCGGCAAGCCCGCCCGCGACGGCGGCACCCCGACCGGACGCGGCGCGCTGGCCGACTGATTGCGGGCAAATCGACTGAGTTTCTGCAAGTGATGCAAGTGGCTTGCGTGATTCGTTCTATGCTTTCACCATGTCACGAAGACTTGCGGACGTCGCGCGCAAGGCCGGCGTCAGCGAGGCCACGGTCAGCCGGGTGCTCAACGGCAAGCCGGGGGTCTCCGAGACGACCCGCGCCAACGTCCTGACCGCGCTCGACGTGCTGGGATATGAGCGGCCCACGCAGCTGCGCGGCGACCGTGCCCGGCTGGTGGGCCTCGTCCTCCCCGAGCTGCAGAACCCCATCTTCCCCGCGCTGGCCGAGGTCGTCGGCGGCACGCTCGCCCAGCTCGGCTTCACGCCCGTGCTGTGCACCCGTGCCGTCGCGGGGCTGTCGGAGGCCGATTACGTGCAGCTCCTGCTCGACCAGCAGGCGTCCGGAGTGGTGTTCGACGGTGGCCAGTTCGCCGAGGCCAACGCGCCGCACGACCACTATCTGGTCCTGCGCGAGCGCGGCATGCCGGTGGTGCTGGTGAACGCCGCGATCGACGATCTCGGCTTTCCGCGGGTCTCGACCGACGACGCGGTCGCCGTGGAGCAGGCGTACGGCCATCTGCGCTCGCTCGGCCACGACCGGATCGGGCTGGTCGTCGGGCCCGAGGACCACATGCCGTCGCGGCGCAAGGTGGCGGCGTTCGAACGGGTCGCGGCGGGCCTCGGCCTGAGCCGGGTGGAGCACACGCTGTTCTCCCTGGAGGGCGGCCAGGCCGCGACCACCCGGCTGCTCCAGGACGGGATCACCGGGGTCGTCTGCGGCAGCGATCCCCTGGCCCTCGGAGCCATCAAGGCCGTGCGGCGCCGGGGCATGCGGGTGCCGGACGACGTCTCGGTGGTCGGGTTCGACGACTCGGCGCTGATGAGCTGCGTCGATCCGCCGCTCACCACGGTCCGGCAGGCGATCGAGGCGATGGGGCGGGCGGCGGTGACGCTGCTCGTCCGGCAGATCGAGGGGGCCAGCGCGGTGGACGAGGAGCTGCTCTTCGAGCCGGAGCTCGTGGTGCGCGGCTCGACCGGGCCGGCACCGTCAGGACGTTAGCTGTCGGTTTTTTGCAGGATTCTATTCAGAGTCTTGCAGTGTGATGCGGGTCTCTATATCGTTCTCGCACCGGATCGTGCACCCCGGCTTTCGGTCCGAGGCACCCCACGGTGCCCGCGAGAAGGGAATCCGACGATGAGATCCCGAAAGTTCACGATCGTGCTCACCGGCCTCACTCTGGCCGTCGTCACCGCCGCCTGCGGGGGCGGTGACGACGACTCCTCGGAGGCCGCGGGCGGCAAGGTCACGATCACGGTCGGCTGCATGCCCGCCAAGAGCCAGCCGGCGCAGCGCAGGGAGTGGAACGAGGACGTCGCCGCGTTCCAGAAGCTGCACCCCGACATCACCGTGGTCGGCAAGGACGCCTTCCCCTGCGCCGACCCCACGACCTTCACGGCCAAGCTCGCCGGCGGCCAGCTGGAGGACGTCTTCTACACCTACTTCACCGACGTCCAGAAGGTCATCAAAGCCGGTCAGGCCGCCGACATCAGCAAGTACGCCTCCTCGGTCAAGCAGTTCCCCGACCTGATGCCCTCGGTCAAGCAGCTCTACAGCGACGGCGACAAGCTCTACGGCCTGCCCCGGCAGAACTACGCGATGGGCCTGATCTACAACCGGGCGCTGTTCAAGAAGGCCGGGCTCGACCCCGACGCGCCGCCGGCGACCTGGGCCCAGCTCCGCGAGTACGCCAAGAAGATCTCCGGGCTGGGCGACGGCACCGTCGGCTACGCCGAGCTCAGCGCGGGCAACCAGGGCGGCTGGCACTTCACCACCGAGATCTACGGCCAGGGCGGCGCGGTGGTGACGCCCGACGGCAAGAAGGCCGCGTTCAACGGCCCGCAGGGCCGGGCCGTCCTGCACAACCTCCAGCAGATGCGCTGGACCGACGACTCGATGGGAAGCAAGCAGCTGCTCCAGGGATCGGACGTCCAGCGCATGATGGCCGCCGGGAAGGTCGGCATGTACGTGTCGGCGCCCGACGAGGTGACGGCGCTGGTCGACCAGTTCCAAGGCGAGTACGCCGATTACGGGCTCGCTCCGCTGCCCGAGGCGAAGGGCACCCTGCTCGGCGGCGACGGCTACATGTTCAACGCCAAGGCGTCGCCGGCCAAGATCAAGGCAGGGCTGCTCTGGCTGGAGTACTACGTGCTCACCCCGGGGCAGGGCCAGTTCAACTACCCGCGGGCCGCCGCCAACAAGCGCGCGGTCGGGCTGCCGCAGCCCAACTTCTACGTCGGCCAGACCGCCGCCACCGACCAGGCACTGCGGGCCAAGTCCGCGAACGTCCCCGTCGGCAACTACAAGCCGTACCAGAGCAGCGTCGCGACCATTCCCGGCAAGCTGGAGCCGCCGAACGCGCAGGAGATCTACGCCACGCTCGACACGGTGATGTCGGCCGTCCTCACCCGGCGTGACGCGAACCTCGACCAGCTCCTCGCCGACGCGGAGAAGAAGGTCAACAACATCCTGCTCCGGGCCGGCTGACCGGCGCCGCTCATGACGACCACTGTGAAGGGCACCGCGCGGCGGCCGGCGGCGCCGCCGCGCGTACGACGCCGGCGATCGCCCCGCCCGGGGCGCGCCGTGCGGCGCAACCTGTCCGCGTACGGCTTCCTGTGCGGCGCGCTGATCTGCTTCGCGCTCTTCTCCTGGTATCCGATCGTCCGGCAGGCGATGCTCGGCTTCCAGGAGACGAACTTCGTCGGCGAATCGACGTGGGTGGGCCTCGACAACTTCGAACGAGTGACGTCCGACCCCGCCTTCGGCGCCGCGTGGACCAACACGATCGTCTTCACCGTCCTGGCGCTGGCGTGCGGCTACGTGATCCCGTTCGTGACCGCGCTCGTCCTGAACGAGCTCCGGCACGCCCGCGCCTACCTGCGCTTCGTGGTCTACCTGCCGGTCATGCTGCCGCCCGCGGTGGCGGTCCTGCTGTTCAAGTGGTTCTACGACCCGGGTCCGGGGCTGTTCAACCAGCTCCTGCGCCTGGTGCACCTGCCGGGGCTCAGCTGGCTCGACTCGACGAGCACGGCGCTGGTGTCGCTGGTCATCGTCGCCACCTGGATGAACATGGGCAGCGGCACGCTGATCTACCTGGCCGCGCTGCAGAGCGTCCGCGGCGAGCTGTACGAGGCGGCCGAGCTGGACGGGGCCGGGCTGCTGCGGCGGATCTGGCACGTCACGATCCCGCAGACGCGGCTGATCCTGCTGGTGATGCTGCTCTTGCAGGTCGTGGCCACCATGCAGGTGTTCGTCGAGCCGTACCTGCTCACCGGCGGCGGCCCCGAGGACGCCACGGTCTCGGTGGTCTACCTGATGTACCAGTACGCCTTCAACTTCAACAGCTACGGCGGTGGCAGTGCCCTCGGGCTGATGCTGATGGTCGTCCTCATGGTCTTCTCCGCCGCGTACCTCCGCGTCACCCGGGACGAGCGAGCATGAGCGGGAGGAGCACGTCGATGAAGCCGATGAAACCGATGAAGCCGCTGAAAGCGCGCCAGGCGGGGCCGCGCACGCTCATCTCGCCCCGGCAGCTCAACACGCCGCGCGGCCGCCTCATCTATTGGACCGTTCTCATCTTCGTGCTGGTGCTGTTCACGGCGGTGTTCGTCTTCCCGCTCTACTGGATGGTGACCGGCGCGATGAAGTCGTCCGGCGAACTGGCGAGGACGCCGCCGACCCTCTTCCCGCGAGACCCCGACCCCGGCGTGTACAAGGACGCCTGGGACCGGCTCGACCTCGGCCGTTTCCTGCTCAACACGCTGTGGTACGCGGCGGGCGCGTGGGCGTTGCAGATGGCGGTGTGCGTGCCGGCGGCGTACGCCCTGTCGAAACTGCGGCCGCTGCTGGGCCGGGCGGTGCTCGGCATGATGCTGGCGACGTTGATGGTGCCGCCGACGGTCCTGCTGGTGCCGATGTACCTGACCGTGCGGGACGTGCCGATCCTCCACGTCAACTGGCTGAACACCCCGATGGCGATCTGGTTTCCGGCGGCGGCGAACGCGTTCAGCGTCTTCCTGCTCAAACGGTTCTTCGACTCGATCCCGACCGAGCTGCTGGAGGCGGCGCAGCTGGACGGCGCCTCCTCGGTGCGCGTGCTCTGGTCGGTCATCATGCCCGTCTCGCGGCCGATCCTCGCGGTGGTGTCGATCTTCGCCGTGGTGGGAGTGTGGAAGGACTTCATCTGGCCCCTGCTCGTCCTGCCCGACACCGACAAGATGACCGTGGCCGTGGCGATCTCCTCGCTCTCGAAGCAGACGCCCGACAACATCCTGCTCGCCGCGCTGGTCATCTCCAGCATCCCGGCGATCGTCCTGTTCTTCCTCTTCCAGCGGCACATCATGGCCGGCCTCACCGCCGGCGGCCTCAAGGGCTGACCGCGGCCCATCGTGAAGGAGTCAGTTCGACATGCCCGAGACTTTCCCCGAGTGGTGGCGCGACGCCGCGATCTACCAGGTCTACCCGCGCAGCTTCGCGGACGGCACCGGTGACGGCATCGGCGATCTCGGCGGGTTGCGCGCCCGGCTGCCCTACCTGGTGGAGCTGGGCGTCGACGCGCTCTGGATCAACCCCTGGTACCCGTCTCCCATGGCCGACGGCGGCTACGACGTCGCCGACTACCGCGACATCGACCCCGTCTTCGGCACGCTGGCCGAGGCGGAGAAGCTCATCGCGGAGGCGCACGGGCTCGGCCTGCGCATCATCATCGACGTCGTGCCCAACCACTGCTCGGACCAGCACGCGTGGTTCCGGCGGGCGCTCCGCGAGGGCCCGGGCTCGCCGTTCCGTGACCGTTTCTGGTTCCGGCCCGGGCGGGACGGCGGCCCGCCGAACGACTGGCAGTCGATCTTCGGAGGCCCGGCCTGGACGCAGGTGCCCGACGGCGAGTGGTACCTGCACCTCTTCGCGCCCGAGCAGCCCGACTTCAACTGGAGCGACCCGCTGGTCCGCGAGGAGTTCCTCGACATCCTGCGCTTCTGGTTCGACCGCGGCGCGGACGGCATCCGGATCGACTCGGCGGCCGTGCTCGTCAAGGACCCGGACGCGGCGCCCGACGGCCTGGACCCCTACACCGACCGCGACGGCGTCCACGAGATCTACCGCGAGTGGCGCCGGGTCGCCGACGAGTACGGCGGCCGGGCGCTGATCGGTGAGATCTGGCTGCCCGACCAGGACCGGTTCGCCGCCTACCTGGCGCCGGGCGAGCTGCACACCGCGTTCAACTTCGACTTCCTGAGCAGTCCGTGGGAGGCGCCGGCGCTCCGCCGGACGATCGAGGAGACCCTCGCCACGCACACGCCGCTCAACGCCCCGCCGACCTGGGTGCTCTCCAACCACGACGTGACGCGCCCGCCGACCCGCTTCGGCCGCGCCGACACCGGGTTCTCCCTCGCCGAACGCAACCACGGTGCCCCGACCGACCTGGCCCTCGGCACCCGCCGCGCCCGGGCCGCCGCGCTCCTGGCCATGGCGCTGCCCGGCAGTGTTTACGTCTACCAGGGCGAGGAACTCGGTCTCGAAGAGGTCGAAGACCTACCGCTCGACAAGCTCCAGGACCCGATCTGGCGCCGTTCCGGCCACACCGACCGGGGCCGCGACGGCTGCCGCGTGCCGCTTCCGTGGTCGGGCGACGAGCCGCCGTTCGGCTTCGGCGCCGACTCTTGGCTGCCCCAACCGGCCCACTGGCGAACGCTCACCGCGGAGGCCCAGTCCGACGATCCCGGCTCGATGCTCACCCTCTACCGCCAGGCCCTGCGCCTTCGCCGCGAACTCCCGGCGTCGTTCACCTGGCGGGCCACCCCAGACGGCGTCCTGGCGTTCGACCGAGGCGACACGTTCACCTGCGTGGTCAACCTGGGCGAGCACCCGTATCCGGTCCCCGCGGGCGAGACGCTCCTGGCCAGTGGCCCGCTGCGGAACGGTGAACTGCCCCCGGACACCGCGATCTGGCTCAGTTCACATGGAAGCTGAAGGTCACATCCTTGGCGGCGCCCGTGGTCTTCGGCAGTCCTTGGATGTGGACCGTCGCCGTGCCTGCCCGTACGGGAGCCACGATCCACTCGGTGTAGCCGGGATCGACGATGTAGTTGACCTGGTTGAGCCGTACGGAGCCGCCTAGCACCCTCGGCTCCTGCCAGACCCACCCGTGGCCCAGCCGGATGCTTAGCCCGGCCCCCCGTACGGTCGCCTCCCGCCCGCTGTCCCGTTCGGTAAGCACGGTGCTCGTCGGCGAGGCCGTTCCAGGAGTGGCAGGCGCCGAGGTCGCAGGTGCCGTCGTGGCGGGGACCGAGGCGGCGGGCGCGGACTGTGGCGTGGCCACAGTCCCGCTCTCGCCCGAACAGCCCAGGACGCCAAGGCACGTGACGAGCAGGACCGCCTGAAATTGGCACCGCATGGCGCCCACCGTAAACCCTCGGGAGCGCGAATCAGGCGGTCCGGGCCGCGGTGACCACTACGGCGGTGTAGCGACCTGGTTACAGTCAGTCCACTCAGTCATCTGCCGTCCGGCGCAGCCGGATAATCCAGAAGAGTGCGCAATGCTCGCGTTATCCGAATCTCTGCGGGACGAGGTGCCGAAATGACGACCGCCGAGGACAGAGTCCGGACGGGGCAGCGCCTGCGCGAGGAGCGCGAGAAACGAGGCTGGGGCAAGCGCCGGATGGCGCGTGAGCTGCTCAAGGCCATCGGCGCCCCGCCCGAGCGCAAGCGCGTCGACTCCCTGGACCGCCAGATGCTCGAATGGGAGAAGGGCAAGCACTACCCCGAGCAGTGGGCCTCCGCGTACGCCACCGCCTTCGAGATGGACGAGGCGGAGCTGTTCCCCGAGCTGCGCCGGGGTAGCGTGGATGAGTCGGAGCAGTCCAGAGAAGTGGACGACGATGTGAAACGCCGCGCCGCCCTTCAACTCCTTGCCGCACTCAGTGCCGGAACGGCCATCTCGACCGTCGCCCTGGACGAGGTCCTTGCCGATATCGAGCACGCTGCCCTCGGCGATGGCCGGGTGGACCTCGGCCGGTGGGACCAGGCCGTCTGGGAGTACGGACAGAGCTATATCAGTCGACCGGCCGGGAGTATGGTCGACGACCTGACCGCCGACATCATCGCCATCGGCCGCCTGCTGAGCCGGGCACAACCCCCGCTGATGGCGGCAGGCCTGTTGCGCGTCAGCGCCGGGCTCTCGGGTCTGCTGGCGATGGAGTTCAACGCCATGGGCGAGCGGCGGGCCGCACGTACCGCCTGGGGCGCCGCCGCCCGAGCCGCCGACGCCTCCGGTGATCGCGACCTGGCGGTGTGGGTGCGCGCCAAGGAAGCCGACGGGGCTCTGTGGGCTGGGGCGCCACTCCCGATCGTCGCGGCCTTGGTCAACGAAGCGATCACAGCGGCCCAGGGGCGTCCATCCCACGGACTCGCCCGCGCGCACACGGTCCGCGCGGATCTCGCGGCAGAGCAGGGAGACAGGAACAACGCCCGCGCCGCACTGCGCGATCTCGCCTACGTCCTGGAGCGGGTGCCGGAGGATGTGACAGCTGACCCGTCAGGCCACGTCGGGGAAGCCTTCCTGCGGTGGCACGAGGCCTACGTCTATGCCCTCCTGGGAGATGAGGAGGCTGACCGTTCGCTCGATCGTGGACTCGACCTCCTGTCGCACAGCCGTGGTGGGGCATCCGGCAGATCCAGTGGCGGCAGTCTTCACTTGATCAGGAGCATGGGCCTGGTCACGCGGCGGGAGGTCGGCGCAGGGCTCGACAGTGCCCTCACGACCCTTGGCCGGGCGCACTACATCGATCCCGCCACCCGGCGCCACCTGTCTGGCCAGATCTTGAGGTGCCTGCCCGACACGGATCGAAACCTCCCCGCCGCCCGCGAGCTCCGGGCCCTCACGGTCTAGCCCTCACGCCCACTGCGCCGCGTCCCGGCTTCCGCTGTCCTGAGGCCGGGTCGGCGATCGTCAGGTGCGCGAGGTCGCGGTGCCGCCGAGGCCGATCAGATAGGGCAGTGCGCGGTGGACGACCGTCGCCGCGTGCCACGCGGCGACGGCTTGGTGGTCGTCGTTCTTGCCGGGGTCGGCGTTGTCGGAGATGCCGCGGACGACCACCCAGTTCTGGGAACGGCCGGCGGCGGCGGAGTGCTCGTGGCAGGCCTGGCTGAGCCCGCCCGCCTCCATGTCGACGGCGAGGATCTTGTCATTGAACCGGGAGAGATAAGCCACGATCTCGGAGTCGGCGTCGGCGATCACCGCGTCTCCGGAGCCGATGAGCCCGCTGAAGACCCTGGTGTCGCGCCGGACGCCCGCCGGATCGGTGATGGTGAGCTCGGCCGGCTCGCCGTGGTCGGTGAAGAAGCTGTTGACGGCGTGGCCGACGGCGGCCGGTGCCTCCTTCTCCTCGCCTCGGTGCCGGGTTTGCTGCGGCAGTTCCTTACGGAGGTCGTAGTAGACCACCCGGGTCGCGACGACGACGTCTCCGATGCCGGTCTTCGGCTGGATCGCTCCGCCGATGCCGACAAGGACGACCACGTCGGGATCATGGTGACGGCGAAGGTTGTCGAAGGCGATGACGGTGGAGCGCTGTCCCTGGGCCAGTGCCCTGGTCGCCGCGATCCGTGCGGGCCGCCCGCTTCGAAGATCCACCTCACCCAGATCGAAGGCGAGCCCACCGGCGTTCTCGCGGCGCAGGCCGAGAGCGAGGCGGACGGCGTTGGCCTCCACGGCCAGGACGGTGATGATCCCGATATCGGCCTTGCGCCGGGGTTCGTCGTGGCGGGCGCCGGCACCGGGCGCCGTCGTGACCGTCACGGTCGCCCCCGAGCCCACGGCCGACTCCCGCACCGTGGTCGTGCCGCCGAACGTGGCGACGCCCTCGTTGTGCACCGGTCCTCGTTCCATGGTCAGCCGTCTCCCTTGTCGGTGCCGCCCGCCTTCGCCTGGGCCTGTACCTGAATCTGCGTCTGGGCGCCGGCGCCGACCGACGTCTGGCTCATCTCCAGTCGTCCGCCCATGTTGAGCACGCCGCTGTTGTTGATGATGTTGCTGGCCTTCTTCTTGAACGTGGAGGTGTCGATCTTGTGCTGGTCGAGAAAGTCCTCGGTGGCCTTGAGGAGGCGCTGCTCGACGAGCTTGATGTCGTCGTGCACCCTGGTCTCGTCGAACCGCGAGTCCTTCCAGGACAGGGAGGCGTGCTCCCGTACGCTGACCCGGCTCCCGACCAGGATCCGGCGGCGCGGGACCAGAGTGCGGTCCTTGCCCGCGAGCGCGACGCCTTTCAGGATGAAGGGCGCCTGGCACAGCCAGACGACCTGCGCGGTCTCCTCGGGGAGCCGCCACAGGGCCCGCAGCACCGCCCGGACGACGGCTCCGGCACCGCTCTCGCCGTAGAGATCGATGTCGTGGTAGCCGGGTGGTGTGCGGGTCAGCGCACAGGCCGCGAAGTCGAGGCTGAGCGAACGGCCGCGCACACCGGCTCGCAGGAAGACCGTGGTCACCAGTTCGCCGTCGGTGGTGACCTGCAGCTGGAGAAAATGGTGGGCGACGTGGTGCGGGTCATCGATGATCTGCCGCAGCCGTGCCCGTCCGGGCCGTTCGCTCAGCAGGTCGGGTTCGGCTGACACGTCCCTTTCGTTGATGAAGACGCGGTCCTGGACCAGGAGCTTCAGACGGCGCGGGTCCTCGGGCGTGGAGACGCGGCGCATGGCGTTGCGCAGGTGATCCACGAGCTGGTGTGTCCGGAACGGAGGCCGCTCGTACTCGCGTTCACTCATGCCCTCCTCGCCGGGACGCATCAGCTGGATCACCAGCGGCGGCAGCCATCGGTGCACGAGCTGGCCGCTGCCCACGAAGATCGTGGGTTCCCGTTCGAACGGATCGAACTCGGCCCACTTCTCGTCGGCCTTCTCGGGGGCGGGCCGGTGGTAGACGACGACGGGATAGGACTGCTGGCGATCGATGACGGCTTCCCGGCGCGTGAGGTCGGCTCGCCTGAGCTCGGACGCGTGATGAAGGCCGTTCAGCGACACCTGGCGCACCGCCGCCGTCGCCATGACGGCCAGGGCGATCGGGATCAGCAGCGCGGCGGCGGCCTGGCTGCCGGTGGACGGTGAGGTACCCGCCCAACCGGCCGCCACCTGCGAAGCGACCAGCAGGACGAGCGAGGTCCAGAACCCGATCCGCACCACCCAGAACTGCCGCCGCAGATGCTCGTCCTCCTCGATCCGCCGCCTGTCCCTCCAGATGCGCTGGAGCAGCCGGTCGGCCCACTGCCGCAGCTTCAGCCGGAAGACATCGGGGACGGCACGCACGAAGGTGCGCAGAGCGAAGAAGATCCCGAGCCAGCACAGCATCGTGACCACGGTGGCCGGCCGGATGGCGCATCCGACGAGGACGACGAGCAGGACGGCGACCTGCTGGAGGCTCGCCAGGGCCCACGAACGCCAGGCGTGCGCGACGACCGGCACCAGGTCGAACCCGTAGGACGGTGCGACCCGGCGGTACGGGTCGCCGTAGATCTGTCGCAGGACGATGGTGCGAAATGCCCGGTCGAGATAGGTGGCCGCACACAGATGCCTGGTCGCCCGCGTATCGCGGTTGGCGAGATCGTCGGGCGCCTTGGTCAGGGAGACCGCGGGCACCCGCGGCGTGCCGTCCGGCGGGCACTGAGCGGGGTCGTTCCTGGAGATGGGCGCAGTGAGCATGTCGTCGCCCCCGCAACGAAGCCGATTAAAGTCGATATGACCTTAAGTGGGCGAACGAGTTAAGGTCAATAGGACCTTTAACAGGTAGGCTGGCCGGTATGCGCCACTCTCACGATCGCGAGCGCGTCGCCGTGACCGTTGACCTGGTCATCTTCACCGTCCGCGACGAACGCCTGCACGTCCTGCTCATCGAACGCGGCAAGGAGCCTTTCGAGGGACGGCACGCGCTGCCGGGCGGCTACGTCCGGGCCGGCGAGCACCTGGACGCGGCGGCCCGGCGCGAGCTCGTCGAGGAGACCGGCGTGGACGCCGGCCAGATGCACCTGGAACAGTTCCGCACCTATGGCGACCCCGAACGCGACCCTCGCGGACGCGTCATCACCGTGGCCTATCTCGCTCTCGGCCCCGACATGCCCGTGGCCCGTGCGGGGACGGACGCCCGCGCCGCCGGCTGGGAGCCGGTGGACGCCGTCCTCGACGGCCGGATCGACCTGGCCTTCGACCACGGCGCGATCCTGCGCGAAGGCCTGGAACGAGCCCGTTCCCAGCTCGAATACACCACGGTCGCCGCGACGTTCTGCCGAGAGCCGTTCACCATCGCCGAACTGCGGCAGGTGTACGAGGTCGTCTGGGGCCTCAAGCTGGACGCCAGCAACTTCCGCCGTAAGGTCACCAAAGCGCGGGGCTTCCTGGTGGCCACGGGCGCGCACCGCACGCCGGACATCGGGCGCCCCGCCGGCCTCTACCGCCGCGGAGACGCCCGCCTGCTGACACCACCGCTGCTGCGCTCAGGCGATGCCGTCGCCGCCCAGCTCACAACGCTCGCCCTCCGCTGAGCGGCGCCCGACGCCTGTCAGCACTCGATGACGTTGACGGCCAGGCCGCCTCGTGAGGTCTCCTTGTACTTGTCGAGCATGTCGCGGCCGGTGTCGCGCATGGTCTTGATGGCCTTGTCCAGGGACACGAAGTGGCTGCCGTCGCCGCGGAGGGCTATGCGGGTGGCGCTGATGGCCTTGGTGGCGCCCACCGCGTTGCGTTCGATGCAGGGGATCTGGACCAGGCCGCCGATGGGGTCGCAGGTCAGGCCCAGGTTGTGCTCGATGCCGATCTCGGCGGCGTTCTCCACCTGCCCGGGGGTGCCCCCCATCACCTCGGTGAGGCCCGCGGCGGCCATGGAGCAGGCACTGCCCACCTCGCCCTGGCAGCCGACCTCGGCGCCGGAGATGCTGGCGTTCTGTTTGAACAGGACGCCGATGGCGCCGGCGGTGAGGAGGAAGCGGACGGCTCCCTCGTCGGACGCGCCGGGGACGAACTTGGCGTAGTAGTGCAGGACCGACGGGATGATCCCGGCGGCGCCGTTGGTGGGCGCGGTGACGATGCGGCCGCCGGCGGCGTTCTCCTCGTTCACGGCCAGGGCGAAGAGGGTCACCCAGTCCATGGCGTGCAGGGGGTCCGAGGGCGTCTCGGAGGTCAGCTGGCGGTGCAGCTGGGGGGCGCGGCGGCGGACCTTGAGGCCGCCGGGCAGGAGGCCCTCGCTGGCGCAGCCCCGGCTCACGCAGGCCTGCATCACGTGCCAGAGCTCGATGAGCTTCTGTTTGATCTCGGTCTCGGTGCGGCCGAAGGCCTTCTCGTTCTCCAGCATCAGGGCGGAGATGGACAGGCCGGTCTCGTGGCAGCGGTCGAGGAGCTCGGCGGCGGTGTCGAACGGGTGGGGCAGGACCGTGTCGTCGGCCTTGATGCGGTCGGCGCCGGTGGCGTTCTCGTCCACGATGAAGCCGCCGCCGACCGAGTAGAAGACCTTGCTGCGCAGCTCGGTGCCGTCCTCGGAGTGGGCGGTGAAGCGCATGCCGTTCGGGTGGCCGGGCAGCGACTCCTTGCGTTCGAAGATCAGGTGCTCGTTGACCACGAACGGGATCTCGTGGTGGCCGAAGAGGGTGAGGGCGCCGGATTCGCGGATCTTCTTCAGGCGGTCTTCTACCGTGTCGACGTCCACCAGTTCGGGCTTGTCGCCTTCGAGGCCCAGGATGACGGCCTTGTCGCTGCCGTGGCCCTTGCCGGTCAGGCCCAGGGAACCGTAGAGGACGACCTGCACGGTCGCCGTCTTCTCCAGAACGCCGTCGCGGTCCAGGCCGCGGGCGAAACGGTGGGCGGCGGCCATCGGCCCGCCGGTGTGGGAGGAGGACGGGCCGATCCCTATCTTGAAGAGATCGAAAACGCTGATCGCCATGGGTGCTACCTCGTTGTAGCGGCTCCCCGCCGGGTCGGCCCCGGCGGGGAGTCCGGGCACTACAGGTTGGGGTACAGGGGGTGCTGGTCGGCCAGCGCCTTGACGCGGGCCGCGAGCGCCGCGGAGTCGAAGGACGGCTGGAGCGCCAGGGCGATGACGTCCGCCACCTCGCGGAAGTCGTCCTCCTGGAAGCCCCGGGTGGCCAGCGCGGGCGTCCCGATCCGCAGACCGGAGGTCACCATCGGCGGGCGCGGGTCGTTGGGCACCGCGTTGCGGTTGACGGTGATGCCGATCGAGTGGAGGCGGTCCTCGGCGTCGCGGCCGGTCAGCTCCGAGTCGACCAGGTCGACCAGCACGAGATGGACGTCGGTGCCGCCGGTGAGGACCTTCACGCCCGCCTTGGCCGAGTCCTCGGCGAGGAGGCGTTCGGCCAGGACGCGCGCGCCGTCGATGGTGCGCTGCTGACGCGCCTTGAACTCCGGCGACGCGGCGACCTTGAGGGCCACGGCCTTGGCGGCGATCACGTGCTCCAGCGGGCCGCCCTGCATGCCGGGGAAGACCGCGGAGTTGATCTTCTTGCCGTACTCCTCGCGGGCGAGGATCAGGCCGCCGCGCGGACCGCCGAGCGTCTTGTGCGTGGTCGTCGTCACGATGTCGGCGTGCGGGACGGGCGACGGGTGCAGCCCGGCGGCGACGAGGCCGGCGAAGTGCGCCATGTCGACCATCAGGAGGGCGCCCACCGAGTCGGCGATCTCACGGAACGCGGCGAAGTCGAGCTGCCGGGGGTAGGCCGACCAGCCCGCGACGATCATCTTGGGCCGGTGCTCGGCCGCGAGGGCGGCCACCTCGTCCATGTCGACCAGGCCGTCCTCGGCGCGCACGTGATAGGGCACCACGTTCAGCGTCTTGCCCGAGTAATTGAGCCGCATGCCGTGCGTGAGGTGCCCGCCGTGCGCGAGATCGAGGCCGAGGATCGTGTCGCCGTGCTGGAGCAGCGCGAAATAGACCGCGGTGTTGGCCTGCGCCCCGCTGTGCGGCTGGACGTTGGCGTGCTCGGCCCCGAACAGCTCCTTGGCCCGGTCGATGGCCAGCTGCTCGGTGACGTCCACGTACTCGCAGCCGCCGTAGTAGCGCCGGCCGGGGTAACCCTCGGCGTACTTGTTGGTGAGAACGGAGCCTTGGGCTTCGAGGACGGAGACCGGGGCGAAGTTCTCCGAGGCGATCATCTCGAGCGTCGACTGCTGCCGGTTCAGTTCCTGGGCGACCGCCTCGGCGACCTCGGGGTCGACCGCCGCCAGCGGATCGTTCAGGATCGTCATGCTCAGCTCTCCTCGATCAGCTTGGTGTAAGCCTCGGCGTTGAGCAGGTCGCCCGGCTCGTCGCTGACCCGGACCTTGAAGATCCAGCCCTCGCCGTACGGGTCGTCGTTGATGACCTTGGGCTCGTCGATCACGGCGGAGTTGATCGCGGTGATCTCGCCGCTGACGGGGGAGTACAGGTCGCTGACCGACTTGGTCGACTCGACCTCGCCGCAGGTCTCGCCCGCCTCGACGGTGTCGCCCTCGCCGGAGCTCAGCTCCAGGTAGACGATCTCGCCGAGAGCGTCGGCCGCGTGCTGGGTGATGCCGACCGTGACGACGCCGCCCTCGTTCTCGAGGCCGGACACCCACTCGTGCTCTTCGCTGTAACGGAGCTGCTCCGGAACGCTCACGATGTTTCTCTCTCCCAGATTCAGGTCTCAGTGAGGACTCAGGTCTACACGTCTCAGGAACGCTTGTAGAACGGCAGGGTGACCACGTCGACGGGCTCCCGCCGGCCGCGGACGTCCACCGCGAGTTCGGTCTCCGTGACGCCGCTGTCGACGTACGCCATGGCGATCGGCTTGCCCAGTGTGGGCGACGGGGCGCCGCTCGTCACCACTCCGCACGGCGTGCCGTCGGACGTGACGACCTCGTAGCCCTTCCTGGGCGCCCGCCTGCCGCGCGCGACCAGTCCCACGAGCCTACGGCCAGGAGGGGTCTGGGCCTGCGCCGCCAGGGCCGCCTTGCCGACGAAGTCGCCCGGCTTGTCCAGCTTCACGACGCGGCCGAGGCCCGCCTCGTACGGCGAGGTCTCGGCGGTCAGCTCGTTGCCGTACAGAGGCATGCCCGCCTCAAGCCGGAGCGTGTCGCGCGAGGAGAGCCCGCACGGCACGACACCGTCGACCTCGGCGAGCGCCCGCCACATCGCCACGGCGTCGCCGGAGTCGACGAACAGCTCGAAGCCGTCCTCGCCGGTGTAGCCCGTCCGCGCGAGCAGCGCGTCGATCCCCGCCACCTTGGCCGCGAAGATCGCGTAGTAGCGCAGCTCCGGCAGCGGCGCGTCGGTGAACCCGGCGAGGATCTCCTGCGCCCGCGGTCCTTGCAGGGCGATCAGCGCGTACTCGGCCGACCGGTCGTCGACCCGCGCCTCGAATCCCGCCACCCGCTCGACCAGGGCGTCCCGCACGACCGCGACGTTGGCCGCGTTGGCCACGACCATCCAGGTCTCGTCGGCCAGCCGGTAGACGATCAGGTCGTCGAGGACGCCGCCGTCCGGCGCGCAGATCATGGTGTAGCGGGCCTTGCCCACCGCCATCGGCGACAGGTTGCCGACGAGCGCGTGGTCGAGGGCGGCCCCGGCCTGGGGGCCGTTGAGGAAGATCTCGCCCATGTGGGAGAGGTCGAAGAGCCCGGCACCGGTGCGCACCGCGGTGTGCTCGGCGGTCTCGCTCGCGTACCGCAGCGGCATCAGATGGCCGGCGAAGTCGACGAGGTTGGCCCCGAGGTCCTCATGGACGTCGTACAGCGGCGTCTTCTTGGGATCGACGGACATGGGTCGGCTCCTTGTTGGCGGGCGCGCGTGATCTCCATGGTCCCACCCGCGCACCGGGCTCGTCGGGGCCTCCCCCTCTGTCATCGGCGCCTGAGAGCTTCACCCCGGAGGGCTTTCACCTTCGGCGGGGGACGCTTGGTCCCCGCTTTCCAGAGGTCGCCTGGTCCGTGCGGTCCGTGGGCCTGAGAGGTTCCGGGGAGGATTTGCTCCTTCGGCGTCCCTGGCCGGCTGCCAGGGCACTCTCCCGCACGGGATCATCGGCTCGCCCCAGGCTAGCAGCGCCGACACCGCCCGACCACCGGCCGGACCCGCCCGATCAGAGCGGGGTCACGTAGGCGCCCGAGATGCCGCCGTCCACGAGGAACTCGGCGGCGGTGACGAACGAGGCGTCGTCGGAGGCGAGGAAGGCCACCGCGGCGGCGATCTCGGTGGCCTCGGCGAACCGGCCGGCGGGCACGTGGACCAGGCGGCGCGCGGCGCGTTCGGGGTCCTTGGCGAACAGCTCCCGGAGAAGGGGGGTGTTGACCGGGCCCGGGCAGAGCGCGTTCACGCGGATGCCCTCGCGGGCGAACTGGACGCCCAGCTCGCGGGACATGGCCAGCACGCCGCCCTTGGAGGCGGTGTAGGAGATCTGCGAGGTGGCCGCGCCCATGACCGCCACGAACGAGGCGGTGTTGATGATCGAACCCCTGCCCTGGGCGCGCATGTAGGGCAGCACGTGCTTGCAGCACAGGTAGACGCTCGTGAGGTTGACGTCCTGGACGCGCCGCCAGGCGTCCAGGCCGGTCTCCAGGATCGAGCCGTCGTCGGGCGGGGAGACGCCGGCGTTGTTGAACGCGACGTCGATGCGCCCGTAGGCGTCGTGGGCCGCCCGGTAGAGCGCCTCGACCTCGTCCTCGGAGGTGACGTCCGTCCTGACGAAGCGCCCGCCGGCCTCGGCGGCGGCGGCCTTGCCCCCGGCCTCGTCGATGTCGGCGACGACGACCTTGGCGCCCTCCGCGGCGAACCGCCGCGCGGTGGCGAGGCCGATGCCGCCCGCCCCGCCGGTCACGACGGCCACCCGGTCCTGCAAACGCTGCATCTCTCTCCTCAGTCGGTGGCGATGAAGACGTTCTTGGTCTCGGTGAACGCGTCCAGGGCGTCCGGGCCGAGTTCGCGGCCGAGGCCGGACTGCTTGAATCCGCCGAACGGGGTCCAGTAGCGGACGGACGAGTGCGAGTTGACCGAGAGGTTGCCCGCCTCGACGCCGCGGGCCATGCGGATGCCCCGGCTGAGGTCGCGGGTCCAGATGGAGCCAGCCAGGCCGTACGGGGTGTCGTTGGCGATCCGTACGGCGTCGGCCTCGTCGTCGAACGGGACGACGGTCACGACCGGGCCGAAGACCTCCTCGTGCCAGGCCGGGAGGTCCTCGTACGCGGACGTGGCGAGGACGGTCGGCGGGAACCAGAAGCCGGGGCCGTCCGGCGCCGTTCCCCGGAAGGCCACCGCCTCCTCGGGGACGTACGCGGCGACCTTGTCCCGGTGGGCGGCGCTGATGAGGGGCCCGACCTCGGTATGCGGATCGGCCGGATCGCCGACGACGACGTTCTGGACGGCCGGTTCGAGGAGTTCCATGAAGCGGTCGTAGGCCGTGCGCTCGACGAGGATGCGGGACCGGGCGCAGCAGTCCTGGCCCGCGTTGTCGAAGACGGCGTACGGCGCCGTGGCCGCGGCCCTCTCCAGGTCCGCGTCGGCGAAGACGATGTTGGCGCTCTTGCCCCCGAGCTCCAGCGTCACCCGCTTCACCTGCCGTCCGGCGGCCGCCATGATCTGCGTGCCCACCCGGGTCGAGCCGGTGAAGACGATCTTCCGTACGTCCGGATGCCCGACCAGCCGGGCTCCGGCCACCGGGCCCGCGCCGGGCAGGATCTGGAGCACGCCTTCGGGGAGGCCCGCCGCCAGGGCCAGCTCGCCGATCCGCAGCGCGGTCAGCGGCGTCAGCTCGGCGGGCTTGACGATGACGGCGTTGCCCGCCGCGAGCGCGGGGGCCACGCCCCACGCGAGGACCGGCATCGGGAAGTTCCACGGCACGATCACGCCGACGACGCCGAGCGGCTCGGCGAACGTCACGTCCAGCCCTCCCGGCACCGGGATCTGCCGTCCGAACTGCCGTTCCGGCGCCGCCGCGTAGTACGTGAGGACGTCGCGCACGTTGCCCGCCTCCCAGCGGGCCTGGCCGACTGGGTGGCCTGCGTTGGCGACCTCCAGCGCGGCGAGCTCGCCGGCATGAGCGTCCACCGCCGCGGCGAACGCGCGCAGAAGCCGGGCCCGGTCGCCCGGTGCCACCGACCGCCACACCTGGAACGCCCGTGCGGCGCGTGCCACGGCCGCGTCCGTCTCCTCCGCCGACGCCAGCCGGACGGTCTCGACGACCTTCTCGGTCGCCGGGTTGATCACATCGAAGTCCGTCATGGTCCCCGGTACGCCTCCTTCGGTCACGGGCGTTCGAATCCCGGTCACAGGCGCTCGAAGCCGCGGCGCAGCTCCCAGTCGGTGACCGCGCGGTCGTAGGCGTCCAGCTCGACCCGGGCGTAGTTGGCGTAGTGGTCGACGACCTCCTTGCCGAACGCCTCCCGGGCCAAGGGGCTGCGGTTCCAGTCGTCGGCCGCATGGCGGAGCGTGCCGGCGACGGTCTCCGCTTCACTTTCACTCTGAGGCGCTGTGTAGGCGTTGCCGGTGTACGGCTCCTCAAGCGGCAGCTCGTTGTCGATGCCGTGCAGCCCGGCGGCGATCAGCCCGGCGACCGCGAGGTAGGGGTTGACGTCGCCGCCTGGGACACGGTTCTCGACGCGCAGCGACGGGCCGTGGCCGACGAGCCGGAGCGCGCAGGTGCGGTTGTCCACCCCCCACTTGATCGCCGTCGGCGCGAACGAGCCCGGCTGGTAGCGCTTGTAGGAGTTGATGTTGGGCGCGTACAGCAGGGTGAAGTCGCGCAGGGCCGCCTGCTGCCCGGCGATGAAGTGTTCGCCGATCTTGGAGAGCCCGTACGGGCCGTCGCCCGCCATCACCGGCGTGCCGTCGGCCTCCCTCAGCGAGAGGTGGATGTGGCAGGAGTTGCCCTCCCGCTCGTCCGGCTTGGCCATGAACGTGATCGACATGCCCTCCTGGGCGGCGATCTCCTTGGCGCCGGTCTTGTAGAGCACGTGGTTGTCGCAGGTGGACAGCGCGCCGGTGTAGCGGAACGCGATCTCGTGCTGCCCGAAGTTGCACTCGCCCTTGGCCGACTCCACGTACATCCCGGCGCCCGTCATGCCGTGGCGAATCCTGCGGAGCAGCGGCTCGACCCGCGCGCCGCCGAGCAGCGAGTAGTCGACGTTGTACTGGTTGGCCGGGGTGAGGTCCCGGTACGCCTTGTCCCAGGCCTGCTCGTAGGAGTCCCGGTAGACGATGAACTCCAGCTCCGTCCCGGCGTACGCGCCCCAGCCGCGTTCCTCCAGCCGGTCGAGCTGGCGCCGCAGGATCTGCCGCGGCGAGGCGACGACCGGGGCGCCGTCCGCCCAGACCAGGTCGGCGAAGACCAGCGCCGCGCCCTCCTGCCAGGGGAGGCGGCGCAGGGTGCTCAGGTCTGGCCGCATGACGAAGTCGCCGTAACCCCGGTCCCAGGACGACATCTCGTAGCCGTCCACCGTGTTCATGTCGACGTCCACCGCGAGCAGGTAGTCGCACCCCTCCGAGCCGTGCCCGGCGACCTCCTCCAGGAAGTAGCGCGCCGACAGCCGCTTGCCCTGCAGACGGCCCTGCATGTCGGTGATCGCGATGATGACGGTGTCGAGGTGACCGGCCTCGGCGTCGACCCGCAGTTGTTCCAGGGTGACCGGTGGGGGCACGGAATCGCCTTTCGGTTGGCCGGACTAGCCGACGGATTTCAGGTCTTCCTCGATCGCGGCCAACTCGGCCGCGCTGCCCTGCACCTTCGGGCCCGTGAACCAGCGGCGTGCCGAAACCAGCCACCACAGGCCCGCGCCGCCCAGCACCACGAGCACGGCGACCGGCGAGTAGTTGAAGGTGTCCCTGGTGACCGGATTGGCGGGCGGCAGCATGAAGAGCACCGCGATGAACACCACCCAGGCCACCGCGACGATCCCGACCGGCCGCCCCCACCTGCCGAGGTGCCAGGGGCCGCGCTGGAACCGGTCGCCCTGCCGCAGCCGCAGGAACGTGGGGATGACGTACGCGATGTACAGGCCGACCACCGCGACGGACGTGACGGCCAGATAGGCGGTCTTGTTCCAGATCGCGGGCAGGGCCAGCACCCAGGCGCCGCCCGCCGCCAGCCAGATCGCGTTGGTGGGGGTACGGGTGCGCTTGTTGATGGCGTGCCACAGCCCCGAGAACGGCAGCGCGCCGTCCCGCGAGAACGCGTAGATCATCCGGGAGTTGGCGGTGACCGAGGCCATGCCGCAGAAGAACTGGGCCACGAACGAGATGAGGATCAGCAGCTTGCCGGTGGTCTCCCCGGCCGCCGCGACGAAGATCTCCGCCGGGCCGCCGGCCACCGACCGGTCGTAGTCCTGGATCGCGAACGTCACGCCGAGCAGCAGGACCCAGCCGGCGATCACCGACACCAGCACCGAGTTGACGATGCCTCTGGGGCCGCTGCGCGCGGCGTCCCGGGTCTCCTCGGTCATGTGCGCGGACGCGTCGTACCCGGTCATCGTGTACTGGGCGAGCAGCAGGCCGATCAGCGCCGCGTACCAGCCGTACTGCCAGCCCGTTCCGTTGACGAACTCGGTGAACACGAACCCCGCCGACTGGTGTCTCGCGGGCTTGACCACCAGCACCCCGACGACGACCGCGACGCCGAGCACGTGCCACCACACGCTGACGTTGCCGAGCAGCGCCACCAGCTTCACGCCGAACTGGTTGAGCAGCGCGTGCGCCGCCAGGATCACGCTGAAGAGGACGAACGTGTGGCCGAGCGAGACCGAGTACCCGAACTGCAGGTCCAGCAGCGGGTTGAGGAACGCCGCCGAGCCGTAGACGATCGCCGCCGTCACCGCGACCTGGCCGATGAAGTTGAACCAGCCGGTGAACCACGACCACGCCGCGCTGTTGGACGGCGCCAGCTTGGCCGCCCAGTAGTAGAGCCCGCCCGCCGTGGGGTAGCTGGAGCACACCTCGGCCATGGCCAGCGCGACCAGGAGCGTCATGATCCCGACGAACAGCCAGCCCCAGGTGATCACCACCGGGCCGCCGCCGGACAGGCCGATCGTGTAGGAGGTCAGGCAGCCGCTCAGCACCGAGATGATGGTGAACGAGACCGCGAAGTTGGAGAAGCCGGACATCGATCGGCTGAGCTCCTGGGCGTATCCGAGCTCGTGCAGCCGCTTTTCGTCTTCGGAGAGGGGACCGGGCGAGGGCGAGGACGCCTTGTGCTCGTCGATGCTCACGAGCGCCTCCTAAACGGGCTAATGTCAGACCATTAGTGGTGACGGGCACGGCCGCGTCAAGGTCCGGGGCGACGCGAAACTGACCTGTAACGTGGCCTGCGACGTGCGGGGGCGGCGGAGGGCGGCGATGCTGAGCGACACCGAGGAGTCCTCGCGCGCGTCCGGCACCGAGCCCGCCGCCGAGCCCACGGCCGAGCCCGGGGACGAGCCGGGCGCCGACGCGGCGATCAGCGCGGTCTTCCGTCCCGTCCGGGCCGGGAACGCGTTCGAGGAGACCGTCGAGCGGCTGCTCCAGGTCATCAAGCTGGGCGTGGTCGGCCACGGCGAGCGGCTGCCCCCCGAGCGCGAGCTCGCGCCGCGGCTGGGCGTGAGCCGGGTGACGCTGCGGGAGGCGATCCGGGCCCTCCAGCAGGAGGGGTACGTGGAGTCCCGGCGCGGCCGCGCGGGCGGCACGTTCGTGATCTACCGGCCGCCCCGGCCCCGCCGCGGTGATCTCGCCCGGGTCGCGGCCGGGCGCGGTGCGCAGCTCACCGACGCGCTCACCTACCGGATGGCGGTCGAGACCGGAGCCGCCCAGCACCTGGCCGCCACGGGCCTGGCGCCCGCCCAGCGGGCCCGCCTGCGCGCCGCCCTGGCGGCCGTCGACACGGCGAACGCGGCGGACTACCGGCGGCTGGACACGATCTTCCACCTCACGATCGCCGAGCTCACCGGCTCGGAGCTGCTCTCGGCCGCCTGCACCGACGCGCGGATGCGGGTGACCGACCTGCTCAACGCCATCCCGGTCCTGCGCCGCAACATCGAGCACGCCGCCGTCCAGCACGCCGCGATCGTCGACGCCATCCTGGCCCGCGACCCCGAGGCCGCCCGCCGGGCCGTCGCCGAGCACCTGGAGGGCACCGCCGCCCTGCTGCGCGGCTTCCTCGCCTAGTGAACTCGTACGCGGTCGCGGGCTCCGGCCATGACGTACGCTGAACGGGTCGCTGGAGATCACGAGTCGGCCGGACTCACGAGGAGGACTCGCACGCATGGAGTGGCTGCTCTGGGTGGCAGGTGTGCTCGGGTTCTTCCTGTGCCTCATGGGGTCCATCGCGCTGCACGAGCTCGGGCACTTCTCGTTCGCCAAGAAGTTCGGCGTGCGGACGACCCAGTTCATGGTCGGCTTCGGGCCGACGATGTGGTCCAGGACCAAGGGCGAGACCGAATACGGGATCAAGTGGATCCCGCTGGGCGGCTACATCCGCATGATCGGGATGCTGCCGCCGCGCAAGGGCGACGCCCCCGGCCAGGTACGCCAGGTCAGCACCGGGCCGTGGCAGGGGCTGATCGAGTCCGCCCGCGGCGCCGCGCTGGAGGAGGTCCGCCCCGGCGACGAGAACCGGGTCTTCTACGCCAAGAAGTGGTGGCAGAAGCTCACGATCATGTTCGCGGGCCCGGCGATGAACCTGGTGCTCGCGGTGCTCTTCTTCGCGATCCTGCTCATGGGCATCGGCCAGGAGAACCGGGTCGCCCGGCCGGTCGTCAGCACGGTCAGCGCGTGCGTCGTCCCGGCCGCCCAGGCGACCGCGAAGTGCCCGGCGGGCGCCACGCCCACCCCGGCCGCCAAGGTCGGCCTCAAGCCCGGTGATCACTTCGTCTCGTTCGCCGGTCAGCGGATCGAGTCGTACACCCAGTTGCAGACGCTGATCCGCGACTCGGCGGGCAAGACGGTGCCGCTGGTCGTCGACCGCGGCGGGCGGCAGGTGAACCTGCAGGTCCCGATCATCGAGAACCGCATGCCCGACCTCAAGGACGAGTCCAAGACCGTCACGGTCGGGTTCCTCGGCATCACGCCGTTCCAGGAGTACACCTACGAGCGGCAGGGGCCGGTCGCGGTGGCCGAGCAGTTCGGGTCGATGACCGCGCACACGGCCGGCGCGCTGGTGCGCATGCCGCAGAAGATGGTGGGCGTCTGGCAGGCCGCGTTCGGCGACCAGAAGCGCGACCCCAACGGACCGGTCGGCGTGGTCGGCGTCAGCCGCATGGGCGGCGAGGTCGCCGCCTCGGACTGGCCGGCCAAGCGCAAGATCGCGATCTTCATCGGGCTGCTCGGCTCGATCAACCTCGCGGTGGGTCTGTTCAACCTCGTGCCGCTGCTGCCGCTGGACGGCGGCCACATGGCCGGGGCGCTGCTGGAGGCGGTGAAGAAGCTCTTCGCCCGGCTCGCCGGCCGTCCCGACCCCGGCTACGTCGACGTCGCCAAGGCGCTGCCGCTGACGTACGTGATGGCCGTCATCATGATCGTCATGGGCGGGCTGCTGATCTACGCCGATCTGGTCAACCCCATCAAGATCACCGGCTAGACCCTGCCTCAAAGCACGGCGTCTCAGAGCACGGGGTCTCAAAGCTCCACGGGCATCTCGCCGGTCTTGTGGAAGGCCCGCAGGCTCTCCAGGTAGGGCCGGGCGACCAGGCCCTTCTCTGCCAGCCAGGCATCTGAGCCGTAGGTGTGGGCATAGCGCTCGCCGCCGTCGCAGATCAGCGTGACCACGCTGCCGCGTTCGCCGCGCGCCAGCATCTCGGCGATGATCCCTGCCACACCCCACATGTTGGTGCCGGTCGAGCCGCCCACGCTGCGCCCGGTGACCTCGCTGGTCCAGCGCATCGCCGCGACGGACGCCGCGTCGGGCACCTGGATCATCCGGTCGATCACGGTCGGCAGGAACGACGGCTCGACCCGCGGCCGCCCGATGCCCTCGATGCGCGACCCCGCGGCCGTACGGGACGGGTCGTTGTCGGCGAAGCCGCCGTAGAACGCCGAGCCCTCCGGGTCCACCACGGCGACGCGGGTCTGGAACCGCCGGTACCGCGCGTACCGGCCGATCGTGGCCGAGGTGCCGCCGGTGCCCGCGCCCACCACGATCCAGGACGGCTCGGGGAAGCGTTCCAGCGCGAGCTGCTCGAAGATCGACTCGGCGATGTTGTTGTTGCCGCGCCAGTCGGTCGCGCGCTCGGCGTAGGTGAACTGGTCCATGAAGTGCCCGCCGCACTCGCGCGCCAGCCGCCGCGACTCGTCGTAGATCGATGACGGATCGTCGACCAGATGGCAGCGGCCGCCGTAGAACTCGATCAGCTGGATCTTCTCCGGGCTGGTCGTCACCGGCATCACCGCGATGAACGGCAGCCCGACCAGCCGGGCGAAGTAGGCCTCGCTGACCGCGGTGGACCCGCTGGACGCCTCGATGATCGTCGTTCCGGCGCGGATCCAGCCGTTCGCCAGCCCGTACAGGAACAATGACCGCGCAAGCCGGTGCTTCAGCGAGCCGGTCGGGTGCACGGACTCGTCCTTGAGGTAGAGGTCGATGCCCCATTCGGGCGGCAGCGGGAACACGTGCAGGTGGGTGTCGGCGCTACGGTTGGCGTCCGCCTCCACCTTGCGGATGGCCTCGGAGATCCACGCGCGACCCGCCGGGTCCCAGCGGTCCACGATGCGGGTCATGTCCGCCTCCTTCTGGTCGTTCCCCGGTTACGCCTGATCAGCACCCTTTTCACGATATCCCCGCATGTCACAGGGCATGATGGGAGGACGGGGGTCTCATGGTCGAGTTGTTCACGCACCGGATCGTGGAGACGGGCAGGTTGCCGCTCTTCTCGTTCTTCGCCGCGTTCATCGTGATGTTCGTTCTGACCAGGGTGAACGTGCGGCTGATCCGGTCCGACGTGCGCTGGTGGTTCAAGAACGTCAAGGCCGGTGATCTCCATATCCACCATGTGGTCTTCGGCGTGGTGCTGATGCTCGTCGGCGGGGTCGCCAGCCTGGCCGTCCCCGACACCTACAGTGGTTTCCACGTCGTCGTCGCGATCGTGTTCGGCATGGGCTCCGCGCTGGTGCTGGACGAGTTCGCGCTGATCCTGCACCTCAGCGACGTCTACTGGACCGAGAAGGGCCGGGCGTCGGTCGACGCCGTCTTCGTCGCGATCGCGGTGACCGGGCTGCTCCTGCTCGGCATCCGGCCGCTCGGCTTCGAGGGCATCAGGCCCGATCCCGGGGGCGAGGAGAACCACACCGTCCTCGTCGCCATCTACCTCCTGTCGCTGATCGCCAACCTCGCCCTCGCCGTGGTCACGCTGCTCAAAGGCAAGATCTGGACCGGACTGCTCGGGCTCTTCGTCCCGCTCATCCTCATCATCGGGGCGGTCCGCCTCGCCCGCCCCGGCTCGCCCTGGGCCCGCTGGCGGTACGTACCGGGCTCGCGCAAGGCACGCCGCGCCCAGTGGCACGAGGAACGGTTCCGGCGTCCGCTCATCAAGGGGAAGATCTGGGTCCAGGAGTTCATCGCGGGACGCCACGACCTCGACCTGCGGCACCGCCGCAAGGCCGTGCCGGAGGTGCGCGGCGTCCGGTCACAAACACCTGATCAGGTCCGTCAGACCCATGACGGGACCTGACCGGGGAGTGACCGATGAACGACCTCGCCCGATGAACGACCTCGACTGCCTGGCCGAACGTTTCGAAGCCGACCGGGTGCGCCTGCGGGCCGTGGCCTACCGCATGCTCGGTTCGCTCACCGAGGCCGACGACGCGGTGCAGGAGGCGTGGCTGCGGCTCAGCCGCTCCGACGCGCGCCGGATCGGCAACCTGGGCGGCTGGCTGACCACCGTCGTCGCCCGCGTGTGCCTGGACATGCTGCGTTCGCGCACCGCGCGGCGGGAGGAGTTCCTGGCCGAGAGCCTGCCCGACCCGATCGTGAGCGCGGAGGAGGGCGTCGACCCCGAGCAGGAGGCGGTGCTCGCCGACTCGGTGGGCCTCGCCCTGCTGGTGGTGCTGGAGACGCGCACCCCGGCCGCCGCGCGCCAGCTCGCCAGCCGCGCCCGCCGCCGTGTCCAGGGCACGGCCCCGGCTCCCGATCCCGACCTGGCCCGCCAGCGCGAGGTCGTCGACGCGTTCCTCGCCGCCGCCCGGGACGGCGACTTCGACGCGCTGGTCGCCGTCCTCGATCCGGACGTCGTGCTGCGTTCGGACACGGGCAAGGGCAGACCCCTGGCCGTCGTGCGCGGCGCGGCGGCCGTGGCCCGGGGCGCCCTCACCTTCGGACGGGTCGCCCGGGCCGCCACGCCCGCCCTGGTGAACGGGGCCGCGGGCGTCGTCTCCACCGTGGGCGGCCGGCCGTACTCGGTCCTGGCCTTCACCGTCGCGGACGGGAGGATCGTCGAGATCGACGTGCTCGCCGACCCCGGCCGCGTCGCCCGGCTGGTGCTGTGGCCGCCGGACGCGCGGATCAGTCGATGACCGGCGCGATGGCCCGCACCGTGTCGATGGTGTCGGCCTCGGCGGCGGACTTGTCGGGCCGGTAGCGCAGCACGCGGGCGAAGCGCAGGGCGATGCCGCCGGGGTAGCGGGGGCTGCGCTGGACGCCGTCGAAGGCGATCTCGACGACGAGCTCGGGCCGGACGTGGACGGTCCAGGCGTCCTCGCGGACGGCCAGCTCCCGCAGCTTCTCGGTCTGCCAGGCCAGCAGCTTGTCGGTGAGGCCCTTGAACGTCTTGCCGAGCATGACGAAGCCGCCGGTCTCGGGATCGCGGGCGCCCAGATGGAGGTTGGACAGCAGGCCCTGGCGGCGGCCGTGGCCCCACTCGACGGCCAGCACGACCAGGTCGAGGGTGTGCCGGGGCTTGACCTTGATCCAGCCCGCGCCGCGGCGGCCGGCGGTGTAGGGGGTGTCGAGCGACTTGACCACGACGCCCTCGTGGCCGAGCGCCACGGACTCGGCGAAGAACTCGGCGGCCTCGCCGGGCGACGCCGTGACGATCCGGGGCATGCGGAGGCCCTCGGGGGCGATGCGGGCCAGCGCCGCGTGGCGGTCGGCGGACGGGGCGTCGAGGAGGTCGTCGCCGTCGAGGTGGAGGACGTCGAACAGGAGGACCGAGAGCGGCACCGAGCCGGCGCCGTGCGTGCGGGTCGCGGTGCGCGCCGAGGTGATCTGGAACGGGTGGGGGCGGCCGTCCGGCCGGAGCGCGATCAGCTCGCCGTCGAGGACGGCGGTCTCGATCGGCAGCGCGCGCATGGCCTCGACCACCTCGGGGAGGCGGTCGGTGATCTCGTCGAGCGTGCGGGTGAACACGCGGACGCCTGAGGGGGCGACGTGGATCTGGGCGCGGATGCCGTCCATCTTCCACTCGACCGCGACAGCGACCGCGTCTTTGCCCGCACCCTCGCTTTTGCCCTCGCCCTTGCCCTTGCGCCCGCCCTGGAGCTTGTCGAAGGCCTCCGTCATGTCCGGCGCGGACGCGGCGAGCATCGGCTTGATGGGGCGGCCCACCTCCAGGCCGAGCGTGCGGAGGGCGTCGACCCCGCCCGCCAGCGCGGCGGTGGCGACGGGACCCAGGGCGCCCCGCAACATCACCGCGCGCCGTACCTCGGTGGCCGGGAGCTCCGCCGCGGCCGCGATCGCCTCGGCCATCACGCCGTCGAGGGCACCCTGGCGCAGCTCGCCGGCGAGGAGACGGATCAGGAAGTCCTGCTCGGGGTGGGTGGCGCGGGCGAGGAGGGCCGCCAGCAGCTCGCGGCGGCGGGCGACCGAGCCCTTGCCGGCGACGGCGCCGATCTCGGTGAACGCGGCGTCGACCTCGGCGACGGTCAACGACGGGACGGCAGCGGGCCCGGGCACGTCGCGCAGCGAGGCGTAGCCCACGCCGATCTGGCGCTGGGGCAGGTCACCGGACAGGTAGGCGACCACGACGGCGGCCTCGTCCGGACCGGCGGCACGCAGGCACCCGGCGAGCAGGCCGACCTTGGTCTTGCGCCCCGACGTGGCGGCCACCGCGTCGGACGTACGGGCGATCTCCGCGAGCAGCACGCGTCCCATTGTGTCCGGAGGGTCTGACACGCTCCTTCACCGGGGCCGCTGGCCACGGGCAGGGTCACCCGATTACCTTCGTGGAGAGGGCCGTCGGGGAGTGAGGAGCGGGGAGTGGGGCGTCCACGTCCGCCTGAGCCTTTCGAGCGCGTCTATTCGGCACCTGATCCGCCGGCACGGGTCCGCCGCCCGCGGATCGCCGCCGTGGTGACCGCGGCGGTGGTGGCCGCGATCGCCGCGGCCGTGGTCTTCGTCCTGGTGCCGGGCGGTGACGAACGCGACCGGGCTCGGCAGTCCCCGGCTCCCGCGCCCACGGGCGGAGGGGCGACGGAGACCTCCCGGCCGCCGTCGGCGTCACCGTCACCGCCCGCCGGGACGTCCGCGCCGTCGCCGGGCCCGCCCGCCGCGGGCGCACCGCCGATCACCGCTCTGCCCGACTCCTGCGCCACGGTCGACCGGGGCACGGTCCGCCGTCTCATTCCCGGGGCGCGCCGCCAGGAGCAGAGCCGCAACAGCACCCTCACCACCTGCACCTACGTCTCGGCCGGGGCGGACTCGCGCTGGCTGCGCGTGGAAGCGCATCTCTATTCTCCCGAAAGGTCGGAGTCGCCGGTCGACGACGCGAAGGGCTACTACGACGCCCAGTGGACGCAGGCGCGGAAGCCCTCGCTCGAACGGACCGTGAGCCTCAAACCGCATCGCGGGCTCGGTGACGAGGCGTTCCGCTGGTTCAAGGTGGACAAGGGGCAGCCGACGGTCGTCGGACAGGTCACCGTGCGCCTTCGCAATACGGTGATAGCCGTCAGTTACAGCGAATATGCCGAGAGTAAAAGTGAAGCGGATTCGCGTGAGCAAACATGTCTCGCCAAAGCCACGGACGTCGCGCGAGAAGTGCTGGCCGGTATCAGTTGAATCATTTCTGACCGTATTCGGCCGAACGCGGGATAAGCGCTGTCATTCGCTCCTAGGGTGTTTCGGTATAGGGGAGGGCGGTACCGGCCCGTCCCGTGGGAGGGTGGTGCTCGGTACGGTCGGCCCGTGGGGAGGAGGAGGTCGACGGCGTGTACGCGCAACCGGTAGGAGTGTCCTGGGTGTAGCGGTCCCCGGGACGGGTGGAGATCCGCAGAGGACGGGCCGTGGAGTGGACCACCACTCCGCGGCCCGCAGTGGTGTATTAGACGGACCAGAGGAAATGCCTCCACCGGGCCGCCGACGCGATCGCTTAATGTGACAAAGGGTGGTTGGGTGGGGTTCGCCGGGAAGGTCATTGATTTGGACGGAGAGAACGTGGAACCGGTTGCGGTTTGGTGGGCGTCCCTTGGGGATGTGCGTCCGGAGCACGCGGGCCTCCTCGACGCGGTCGAACGCGGGCGCCGGGAACGGTATCTGCGCGACGCCGACCGGGACCGGTTCACCCTCGGCGTCGCCATCACCAGGATCGCCGTCGGCAGGGCCCGCGGCCTATCGCCGGAGCGCGTCGCGATCGACCGGGCGTGTTCCGACTGCGGCAAGCCGCACGGCCGCCCGGTCATCGAGGGCGGCCCGCACGTCTCGGTCTCGCATTCCGGCGACCGGGTGGCGGTGGCCGTCTCGCCGTACGGCCCGCTGGGCGTGGACGTCGAGGAGGCCGGGCGCGCGACGGAGACCATCGCCGGGCACCTGCTGGCCCCCGCCGAGAAGGCCGACGCCGCGGCCGCGGGGATGAGCCACGGCGCGCTCCTCGCCTACTGGACCCGCAAGGAGGCCGCCCTCAAGGCGACCGGCGACGGCCTGCGGGAGGCCCTCACGCGCCTGCACATGTCGCCGCCCGCCGAAGCGCCCCGGCTGGTGGCGTGGGACGGCCGGCCCGACCTTCCCGGCCGGATGGCCATGTACACGCTCGATCCGGGCCCGGGCTACGGCGCCTGCCTGGCCCTGCTCGACCATCCGCTGGACGTGCCGCGGGTGGAGCGCCCCGCCTCGGAGCTGTTCGGCTCGCTCAACCCTCCAGCAGACCGGCCTTGACCCAGACGTCGCGGGCGGCGCCGTCGAGGTAGCCGACCTCTTCGAAGAACGCCGTGCACTTGCGGAACGACCATGCCATGGTGGCGCGGCGGTGCGGGCTGTGGCGGGCGACGCGGCGGGCCAGCGCCGGGTCGAGCCCGACCGCCCGGTAACACGACGGGTGGATCACCTGCCCGCTCATGAGGCGGAGCCCCTGTGCGAGGCCGTAGGCGGCGAGCCGCCGCCGCACCGCCGGAGCCTTGGCGACGATCCGTTTGAGCTCTTCGCGCGCGTACTTGATGTGCCGGGCCTCCTCGATCACGTGGATACGCGTGACCTGGCGGATCAGTGGCTGGATCTCCTCGTCCGGGAACGTCAGCCGCTGGAAGGCGTCGGTGAACTCCTCGACGGCCAGCACTCCGGCGAACATCGGCATCGGGTCGTAGACGGCGGTCACCGCCTTGCCGACGCTGAAGGGAACGCGGTGGACCCGGTGGGTCTTGAGCCCGCAGGTCCGTACCATCTGCCCGAACATCTTGGAGTGCCGGCATTCGTCGGCGACCTCGGTCAGCGCGTACGCGAAGTGTCCGCTGTCGTAACGGTTGCGGTAGGCGTGCTGGATGAGGCCTTGCATCAGCAGCAGCTCAGACCAGATCCCGAACGAGGCGATGCTGCACATTTCCTGCTTGCTCAGCTCCACCCGCTGCCGGTGCGTCAGTCCCTCCCACAGCGGCGTCTCGTAGAGCGACACCAGCTGTGGGGGCATGTAGAACCGATCGGGATCTTGCGGGGCGTCCCAGTCGACGTCCACGTCGGGGTCGAACGAGTGCTTCCGGGACGTTCTGAGGAGGCGTTCGGCGACCAGTTCGCGGTCGGTCAGCTCCAGCGTGTGGTTCCCGTCCTTGCAGCGGATCTGCGCGGTCCAGGAAGGGGGACGATCGGTGACGGCGGCGGAGGAAGGCACGGAAGCCTCCTAACGGAGCGGTGCGGGTATCCGGGCTAGCAGGCGCAGCGAGGCGGGGGAGACTCGGGAGATCGCGTGCAGCAGGTGGCTCTCGAAGTTGACGGGCACGAGCGGCTTGTTCTTGACGATCGCCTCCACGATCCGCTCGGCCACCTTCTCCGGCGGGTAGCGGCGCAGCTGGAGAGCGCGCTGGCCGCGTTCGCGCAGCCGCGCCTGCTCGCGCTCGCTCACGCCGACGTACGTGGCGTTGCGCGCGATGTTGGTGCTGGCGAAGCCGGGGCACACGGCGGTGACGCCGATGCGCGACGCGGCGAGCTCGGCCCGCAGGCACTCGCTCAGCATCACCACGGCGGCCTTGGTCGTGCAGTACGCGGGAAGCTCGCGGGACGGGGTGAACCCGGCGGCCGAGGCGATGTTGACGATGTGCCCGCCCTTGTTGGGCCTGTCGGGCTTGGTGGGCAGGCTGCCGACCCGTTCCACCATCTGCCGTCCGAACAGCCGTGAGCCGTGGATGACGCCCCAGAGGTTGACACCGACGATCCGCTCCCAGTCCTGCAAACCGGTGTCCAGGAACGGGCCCGCCACGGCGATCCCGGCGTTGTTCACCACGATGTCGGGCACCCGGTGGACGGACCGTACCTGCGCGGCGAACGACTCCATCGCGCCGGCGTCCGCGACGTCGACCTGGTAGGCGGCGCCGCTCGCGCCGAGTGCCTTGGCCAGGACGACCGTGCGTTCCGCCGACTCCAGGTCGATGTCGGCCGCGACGACCGTCGCGCCGCGTTCGGCCAGGGCGAGCGTGGTGGCACGGCCGAAGCCGCTGCCGGCCCCGGTCACGACGGCGAGGGCTCCGTCGAACTGGGCGATGGGCATGAGTACCTCCGGGGGGATGCGGATCTCAGCAAAAGGTACTCAGACCGACGCCTCCGCCGCGATCACGGCGTCCACCTCGGCCCTGCGCCCGGCCTCCTCGGCGGCGAACCGCTCGGCGTCGAGCTTCTCGGCGATCTCCTCGTCCTGCCCCATCAGGGCCTCCAGGTCGGCCTTGGACATGTCCAGCACGCCCATGTCGTCATAGGCCCGCTGGACGCGCTCGCTCCACAGCCCGATGTCCTTGACGCACGGCACGATGCGGCTGAACAGCAGGCTCTGGAACATCTTCATGTACGGGGAGTTCTCGACCAGGTGGTCGACCTCCTTCGGATCGATCCCGAAGTTGGTCCAGATCTCGCGGCCGCGGATGCGGTCGCGCATGAGGTGGCAGCCCTCGATGACGAAGTCCTCGCGCTCCTTGAGCTCGGCCGCCGACAGCTGCCTGTAGTAGTCGCGCAGCGCGAGGCGCCCGAACGCCACGTGCCGCGCCTCGTCCTGCATCACGTACGCGAGGATCTGCTTGGGCAGCGGCTGGGTGGTGATGTCGCGGATGACGCCGAACGCGGCCAGCGCGAGGCCCTCGATCAGCACCTGCATGCCGAGGTAGGGCATGTCCCAGCGGGAGTCGCCGAGCGTCTCGTTCAGCAGTTCCTGCAGCTTGGTGTTGATCGGGTAGACCATCCCGATCTTCTCCTGGAGGAAGCGCGAGAAGATCTCGACGTGCCGCGCCTCGTCCATCGCCTGGGTGGCCGAGTAGAACTTGGAGTCCAGGTCGGGCACCGACTCCACGATCCGCGCGGCGGTGATCATCGCGCCCTGCTCGCCGTGCACGAACTGGGAGAACTGCCATGAGACCGAGTGGCGCCGCAGCTCACCGATCTCCTGGGCGCTGAGCATGTCCCAGTACTTGGTGCCGTAGATGGCGAGCGACTGGTCGGGCACGCCGAGCGCGTTGTGCGGGTCGACCTCCAGGTCCCAGTCGATCCGCTTCTCCGAGTCCCACTGCTTGTCCTTGCCCTTCTGGTAGAGGGCGAGCAGCCGGTCGCGGCCGTCGTCGTACTCCCAGGTGAACCTGGTGTCACCGGCCATCGGGACGTGCCAGGTGGACTTGTCGACGGGCTCGGTGTAGAGGTCATGGGTCGACACGGGCACACCCTCCGCGTGAGGCGCTGACGTACGTTGTACGTCCTACGTACGTTGTACGTACCGTGTCACGCGATACTTACAGGCGTCAACGGTGGGAAAGGGACGGACGGATGGATGGCAGAGTGAGCTCCGTCACGCCCGGGGAGGTGACGCCAGTGACGACACGGCCGGTGCTGACGCGTGACCGCATCGTGCGCGCCGCGGTCGGGCTGATCGAGCGCGACGGCGCGGACGCGCTCTCCATGCGCGGGGTGGCGGCCGAGCTCGGCGTCGCGGTGATGTCCCTCTACAACCACGTGCCCAACAAGGCGGCCCTCTTCGAGGGCGTCGCGGAGTACGTGGTGGCGGGCATCGACCTGGCCGACGACCCGGACGAGCCGTTCACCGAACGGGCCCGCGCGCTCGTGCGGGCCTTCCGCAAGGTCGCGCACGACTACCCGCGCTGCATGACGATCGTGTTCACCCACAAGATCGACACCCCGGTCGGCCTGCGCCCCGCCGAGCGGGCGCTCGCCCTCGCCGACGCCGCGGGCTTCGACGGCGAGACCTCCGTGCGGATCATGCGCGCGCTGATGGCCTACGCGCTCGGCGCCCAGATGCGCGAGATCGGCCAGGCCAAGGCGCTCGACTACCGGCCCGGGGTCGCCGAGGCTCTCGCCGGCCTCGATCCGGAGGAGTTCCCGCACGTCATCGCGTTCGCTCCGGACCTGGCCCGGCACGACCCCGAGACCGACTTCGAGTTCGGCCTCGACATGCTCATCTACGCCCTGGACGCCCTGCGCGAGAGGCTCACGGGGCGTACGGGCTGAGTCCCTGCCAGCAGAACTCGCTCATGTGGCTCGCGGCGTCCTCGACGCTGATCCGGTCGGGGTGGCGGGTGCGCCACAGGGCCAGCCGCTCGCAGCCGCCGATGATGATCTCGGTGAAGCTCTCCAGCATCACCTCCGGCGCGTCGGGGGCGAACGACTTCAGCACGCCGGTGATGAGGGCGCTCTGCTGCTGCCGGGTCTCCTCGACGAGGCCGGCGCTCTCCGGCGGCACGGTCAGCGGCGCGGCGAGCAACATCGTGAACGAGCCGCTGTGGGAGTCGACGAACTCGAAGTAGGCGAGCATCCCGCGCCGCAGGATGTCCTGGGGCGTCGTCGCGCCCGCCATCGCCTTCTGCGTGGTCTCGTAGAGCTCGGCCTTCGACCGCGCCATGGCCGCGTGGAACAGCCCGTCCTTGGAGCCGAAGTACTCGTACAGCATCGGCTTGGAGACGCCGCAGCGGTCGGCGATCTCGTCCATGGAGGTGGCCCGGTAGCCGTGCTCGGCGAAGACCTGCTCGGCCACGTCGAGCATCTGCCGCTCCCGCTCGGCGCGCGACATCCTGCGGCGGCGCGGTGTGGCGGTGCTCACAACGAAATCCTATCTGTTGGACCTATCGTCAGTAACTCTACTCCGGGTAACTTACCGAAAGTAGGTTAAGGCGGAACGAAGGAAACGACATGAGCGAGCGGGCGGCGATCGTCATCATCGGCTCCGGGTTCGCCGGGCTTGGCATGGCGATCCAGCTGAAGAAGCACGGCTTCCACGACTTCGTGGTGCTGGAGAAGAGCGAGGCCCTCGGCGGCACCTGGCACGACAACACCTATCCGGGCTGTGCCTGCGATGTCCCGTCCCACATGTACTCGTTCTCGTTCGAGCTCAATCCCGGGTGGTCGCGGATGTTCGCGCCGCAGCCGGAGATCCGCTCGTACATGGAGAAGACCGCGGACAAGTACCGCGTCCGCGAGCACATCCGCTTCAACAGCGCCGTCGACGCGCTGGAGTACGACGACGACTCCAGGCGTTGGAACGTGACGCTCGCCGACGGCACCGTCTTCACGCCCAAGGCCGTCATCTCCGGGATCGGCGCCCTGCACATCCCGTCGTACCCCGACCTGCCCGGAATGGAGACGTTCAAGGGCAAGGCCTTCCACTCCGCCGACTGGGACCACTCCTACGACCTGCGGGGCAAGCGCGTCGCCGTCATCGGCACCGGCGCGTCCGCGATCCAGTTCGTGCCGCGGATCGCCAAGGAGGTGGACGAGCTCGTCCTCTTCCAGCGCACCCCGCCGTGGATCCAGCCCAAGCCGGACCGGAAGATCCCCGCTCCGATCCGCACGGCGTTCGAGAAGGTGCCGGGCGCGGCGCGCGCGTTCCGCAACGGCATCTACTGGACGCTGGAGGCCCGTGCGGTCGGGTTCACGATCGACCCGCGGCTGTCGGTGCCGATGGAGAAGCTGGCCCGCTGGCACATCAAGCGGCAGATCTCCGACCCTGCGCTCCGCGCCAAGGTCACCCCGGACTACACCATCGGCTGCAAGCGGGTGCTGCTGTCCAACGACTACTATCCGGCGCTGGCCCGGCCCAACGTGGAGGTCGAGACCAGCGGCGTCGCCGAGGTGCGCGAGCACTCGATCGTCACCCGGGACGGCCGGGAGTACGAGGTCGACGCGATCATCTACGGCACCGGCTTCAAGGTGACCGACGCGCTCAACGACCAGACCATCGTGGGCCGCAACGGGCTGAAGATCCAGGAGGCCTGGGCGAACGGCATCGAGGCCTACCGCGGCACGAGCTATCCGGGCTTCCCCAACTTCTTCACGCTGCTCGGCCCCAACACCGGTCTCGGGCACAACTCGGTCGTCTTCATGATCGAGGTGCAGATCCAGCACGTGCTCAGCTGCCTGAAGCTCCTCCAGGACTCCGGCGGCGACGCCATCGAGCCCAAGCCCGCCGCGCTGCGCTCGTTCAACGACCGCATGCACAAGCGGCTGCGCAAGGCGGTCTGGAGCGAGGGCGGCTGCCAGAGCTGGTACCTCGACGAGAGCGGCGTCAACCGCACGCTCTGGCCGGGGCACACCTTCGAGTTCTGGGCGGGCTCGCGCAAGGCCAAGCCCGAGGACTACGTCATCACCAAGTAAGGGATCGCCGTAGGGCCGCCCGCCCCTGACCTCGGGGGATCGGTCAGGGACGGGCGGTACGCGGCGCTCGCAGCGGAACCCACATCAACCGCACAGAGCGCACAGAACGGGCGGGCTGCGGGGGCAACGTGCGCAGCCGCGCGGCGGTGAGCTTCTTGTCCTTGGGCGGCTTCACCCCGTCCGGCAACCGCACACCGGCCGGAAGCCTCGTCCCGTACGGCAGGAAGAGAACGCGGTGGGCCCGCCGGGCGGGAGCGTTGTGCCCGCGGGTCAGCCGGAGCCTCGCCAGCAGCAACGCCACGGAGGTCACCAGAGCCGCGAGCCAGCCCGCCTGCAGCGCGGCCATTTCGGCCGGGGTGAGAAGGGGATCGAACCCTGCCCGCAGCGCGGTCATGGAGGCGAGGGGCTGGGCGTCCGCGGCGATCTGGGGTGACGCGATCGGCGGCAGCGCGACCTGGTCGGGAGCCAGCTTCGAGGGATTGAAGCCACCGGGCAGGAACGACCCGCCTGATCCGGGCGAGCCGGGGCCGGCGCCGGGTGGAGGCACCGTGATGTTGCCCGGGTCGGTGACCACGAACGTGGCGGTCGCCTGGCCACTGCTCGCCGGCTTCGCGGTCACCGTGGCCGTGATCGTCATGGCACCGTGCGGGGCGTTCGCGGGTATCTTCACCGTGGCCAGCCCCGAAGCGCCGCCTCCGCCCACCGTGCCGAGGCTCAGGGAACCCGGGCTGACCGAGGCGCCCCCGCCCGAGAACCGCACGGTCGTGCCGGTCGCCGTCGCCTTCGTCGCCGACACCTGCACCGTCGCAGTCAGCGTGCCACCGGGAGCCACCACCGGATGGCTCACCTTCAGCCCGGCCGACAGTTGCGGGCGTGCCGCCGGATCGGGTTTGCCCGGCGGGTCCTTCGGACCTCCGCTGCCCGGCGGGGGAATCGTCGGCGGGTCTGTGGGCGGCTTGGTCGGAGGCTTGGTCGGCGGGTCCGTGGGCGGTTTGGTCGGTGGGTTCGTCGGTGGATCAGTCGGCGGGTCCGTGGGCGGATCGGTCGGAGGGTCCGTCGGAGGGTCGGTGGGCGGGTCGGTGGGCGGGTCCGTCGGAGGATCGGTCGGTGGATCCGAGGGCGGGTCGCTCGGCGGGTTGCTCGGCGGATCCGTCACCTCCGTCCCCGAGGGGGAGGGCACGGGATCGGCGGCCACCGGGACCGCCGAACCCGCGACCAGTACGGCCGCCGCACCGAGGCCCGCCAGGGCCGTCCCGCGTGCCGATCGCAGGGGCACTTCCGTCCACCTCCGTCACGCCATGCCTATCCAATATAGGTGCCGTATTCGATAGGAACATGAAATGGGCGGAGCAATCAACCCTTTCAAGTGGAGTTCGTTTTCAATGCGAAAACAGGTGCCAGAGTGACACCCAAATTGTCATCGGGTGAGTGGGCTCATCTTCCGTCCCGGTACTCCGTGGATGCGATGTCGCGCCGGCCCCTAAGCCACATCGCGCGCAATACGATCTCGATGGCGAAGCGATCATCGGGGTCGGTGAGACGGCCGCCCAGCTCCTTTTCCAGCCGCTTGATGCGATGTCGCACCGTCTGCGGGTGCACGTGCAGCTCATCGGCCATTTCCGCGGCGGTGCCCCTGGTCGTGAGCCAGGTGTGCAGCGTCGCCAGAAGCCGTTCTCGCTGGCCGTGCTCGAAATCGTCCATCGTGGCCAGATGGCGGCGCGCCACCTGGTCGATCAACGCGCAGTCCGACAACAGCCACAGCGTGACCAGATGATCCTCGCAGGAGGTCACCGTACCGTCGTCCAGGACTCCGGCCGTGACCAGCGTGAGCGCCTGCCTGGCCCAGCGCAGCGAGTCGGCCGCGTAGCCCCGGGGCACCGACAGCCCGGCGGCGACCCGGCTGTCGGGGAACGCCGCGGCGAGCATCTTGCGCCGTTCCTCCGAGAGCGGCTGAGGCCCGTTCTCGCCGGGCATGCCGGGCACGAGAAGGCACGGCTCGTCCATGCTGAGATCGATGAGCACGTCGCAGTCCAGTGCGCCCCGCACGCATTCCGCGCCGGGCTCCAGGGCCACGAGCGTCAGCTCCTCCGGCACGTTCCAGTCGGTGAGCTCGGCGAGCTCGGTGATGGCGCGCTCGGAGACCGGCGTGGGGCGGCGCAGCAGGAGCTGGAGCAGGCGTCGTCGCTGGTCCTCCACCTCGGCGGGGCGCGCGTCCATGTAGCCGGCCAGGGAGAGCGAGGCCAGCTCGTTCATGTAGGCGAACAGGGCGTCGGCGAGGCGGGCGGTGACGGTCGAGGACAGGTCGTGCCGGGCGGCGAGCCGCATGACGCGGCGCCAGGCCACCTGGGCGCCGATCCGGTACGCGGCCTGCAGGCTGTCGAGCGAACGTCCCTCGTGCGCCTCGAACCGGCCCAGCCTGCGATAGGTGTCGTCATGGCGGTCGGTGGGCGGGTCCGCCTCCGAGACGCGTGCGACGAACTGGATCAGAGCCCGTTCGACCCCGATCTGCAGTGCCTGCCCGTACGGGCTCTGCATCGGGCGGTCGTACTCGGGGAGCGCCCGGGGGATCTCTTGGATGATCTCCTGCGCCAGGCTCGGCAGCTCCGGCCGCAGGATCGTGGCGAGTCGTCGCGGGAGCGGCGACGGCAGCTGGTCCAGCCCCCCCGGTTCTAGCGTTCGGGGCATCGGTGGCACCTCCAGGTAGAACACCGTCGGCACGGCTCTGCCCGGCCGGGCGGGGTCGCCCGGCCGTGCCTGGCCGCGTTGTCGGTACGGCATTGACCCGAGGAGGACGCGCCGAGCGGGGGACCCCTGCGCGTCCCCCGAGCGCTGGTTGTGATGTGGAGCACACTGACACTAAATCTGATAGCGCGGGGGTTTGTTAAAGCGAACGTAAAATCGTGGCTCGTGATCATGACGTGGCGGTGCGTAGTGGCGATCCGGTCCCAGTTGGTACTCACTTCTGGTATTCGCGCGGTGATAAGTCCGAACAACCACCCGGAGGTCGTTGTCGCGGGATTCCCGTCGCCTCACTCGGAGCGGGTGCCGGGGGTGCCGCGTCGGCCCAGGTGACGCCGCCGGTGCAGGCTCGCGGCGCGCAGCGTGACGTCGAGGGAGAAGCGGGTGTCGGGGTCGGCGAGGCTCTCGCCGAGGTAACTTTCGAGCTGCCTCAGCCGGTAGCGGACGGTCTGCGCGTGGACGTTCATCCGTTCGGCGAGCTCGACCGCGTTGCCGCGCGTGGTGACCCACTCGGCCAGCGTCTCGGTGAGCTTGCGGCGGTGGCCGTCGGACATGTCGTCGAACGGCGCGAGGTGCCGGCTGGCGAGTTCCTCGACGAGCGTGACGTCCGACAGCAGCCACATCGTCATGAGGTGCCGCTCGCACGGGATGAGGGAGCCGTCCCGGATGATGCCCTCTTCGGCGAGCTCCAGCACCCGTCGTGACCAGCGCAGGGAGTGCGTGGCCTTGTCCAGCGGCATGGTGAGCCCGAGCACCGAGCTGGCCTCGGACAACGCCGCCTCCAGCATGCCCCTGCGGTTGCGGTCCAGCGGCCCGGGCACGAGCAGGCACGGCTCGTGGGAGTCGAGGTCGATGAGCACGTCGGCGTCCAGCGCCGACAGCGTGCACGGCGCGTCCGGATGGATCGCCACCATCGTGACCTCGTCGGGCAGGGGCCACGAGGCGGTGCGCGCCAGGTCCTCGATGGCCTCGGGCACGACCGCCGGCTGTTGCAGGATCAGATGCAGCAGCTGCCGCCGGTGCTCCCGGCGGCGCAGGTCGGCGTGCTCCATCGCCTGCTGGTAACCGTGCCGGGTCTGGGTGATGGCCTCGTCCATATAGGTGAGCATCGACTCGACCATGGTCGTGACGATGACCGACGGGATGCGCTCGCGTTCGGCCACGGCGGCGGTGCGCCGCCACGCGATGTGGAAGGCGATGCGGTACGCGGCCTGCATGTGGTCGAGGCTGCGGCCCTCGACGGCTTCGAAGTGCCCGAGGGCGCGGCAGGTCTCGTCCCGTTCGGTCAGCGGGGCCGCCGGGTCGGCGATGCGCTCGATGTAGGCGGTGAGGATCTTTTCCGCGCCGAGGCGCAGTATCTGGTCGTACGCGGAGTTCTCGGGCCGGTCGTACTCCGGAATGGCCCGCCGGATCTCCACGACGACCTCGTTGATGACGTCCTGGATCTCGGCCCACATGAGCCGGGCGAACTGCGGGGGGACCTGCACGGGGTCGGGCTCCGCGGATCCCGAGAGCTCGAGCGCCTGGGTCATGGGAAACACACACCTCCGCGTCGGGGCCGCTGTCCGCTGCGCGCGTACGTCCGGTCGCCAGGCCCTCGACGGCGACCGGGCAGCTACGACGGTTGGGAGCGCGCCATGCGGGGGGAGAGCTCACACCCGAAACCGTGCACTGGAGCACGTGAAACATAGGTCGCCCTGGGAGTTCTGACAAGACTTCGGTGACACATTACCGCCAAGTACTATTCGGTCGATAACGCTAATGTACGGCCGTGCTTAGTTGGTGATAACGGATCTTGCCGTTGATCGCCGACGGGCAATTACTCGCCAGTACTAGCTCGCGACGATTTTGATTTGATCAAACGCTCAGCTAATGACAACGGCGTGGCTCGGACGGCCCCGGACCGCCGAGAATCATTTGATTTACTCTTGAGTTGTCACCGGAGATAGTCGTAACGTCTCGCCAACGGCCAGGTGAGCTTACGGCCCGCGGTCCTCGTCATTCCCGAGCGCGGCCTTGCAGGGGTGTTCTATGTCAGGTGGTGGTCCGTGGGAATTGAAGTCGTCGTCGAGGGATTGACGAAGTCGTTCGGCCGTCAGACCATTTGGCGCGATGTCTCGCTGACCCTGCCGGCGGGCGAGGTCACGGTGATGCTCGGGCCGTCGGGCACCGGCAAGACGGTGTTCCTCAAGTCGCTGATCGGCCTGCTCAAGCCCGAGCGCGGCCGGGTCATGATCGACGGCGTCGACATGGTCAACGACCCCGATCACAAGGTGTACCGCCAGCGGAAGCTCTTCGGGCTGATGTTCCAGGACGGCGCGCTCTTCGGGTCGATGAACCTCTTCGACAACATCGCCTTCCCGCTGCGCGAGCACACGCGCAAGAAGGAGCCGGAGATCCGCCGCATCGTGCTGGAGCGGATGGAGATGGTCGGCCTCGGCGGCGAGGAGAAGAAGCTTCCCGGCCAGATCTCCGGCGGCATGCGCAAACGGGCGGGCCTGGCCAGGGCGCTGGTCATGGACCCGCAGATCATTCTGTGCGACGAGCCCGACTCCGGCCTCGATCCCGTCCGTACCGCCTTTCTGTCGCAGCTGCTCATCGACGTCAACGCGCGGATCGACGCGACGATGCTGATCGTCACCCACAACATCGAGATCGCCTCGACCGTCCCGGACAACATCGGGATGTTGTTCCGCCGCGATCTGGTCGGATTCGGGCCGCGCGAGGTCCTGCTCACCAGCGAGGAACCCGTCATCGCCCAGTTCCTGCACGGCACCCGCCACGGCCCGATCGGCATGAGCGAGGAGAAGGACGCCGCCACGCTCGCCGCGGAGGCCGCCGCCGGGCACCCGGCCCGCCGCAAGGTCGAGATCGTCCCGCAGCTGCAGCCGTCGTCCGGGCTGCCGGTGCGGCAGGGCGCGATCCGGCACGCCGCGCGAGTGGACTCCATGCTTCCCCGGCTTCCGTACGCGGCGCAGCAGGCCATCTTCGACAACCGCCGGCACCACGCGGGCGCGGGAGGACAGTTGTGACGAGTCCACAGACGGCGGCCCCGGGCGCCGGCGCGCTCCGGCAGGTCGGGCGGCTGTTCGCGCTGGCCGGCACCGTCATCGCGATGACGTTCCGGCGGCCCTTCCAGGTCCGCGAGCTCATCCAGCAGTTCTGGTTCATCGCCTCGGTCGCGATCCTGCCGACGGCCCTGGTCTCCATCCCGTTCGGCGCGGTCATCTCGCTCCAGGTCGGCTCGCTGGCCAAGCAGCTGGGCGCCCAGTCGCTGACCGGCGGCGCCAGCGTGCTGGCGGTCGTCCAGCAGGCGAGCCCGCTGATCGTGGCCCTCCTCATCTCGGGCGCGGCGGGCTCGGCGATCTGTGCCGACCTGGGCTCCCGGACCATCCGCGAGGAGATGGACGCCATGGAGGTCATGGGCGTCTCACCGATCCAGCGGCTGGTCGTGCCCCGGGTGCTGGCGTGCATGGCCGTCGCCGTGCTGCTGAACGGGCTGGTCTCGGTGGTGGGCGTGGCCGGTGGCTACTTCTTCAACGTGATGATGCAGGGCGGCACGCCGGGCGCCTACCTGGCCTCGTTCTCGGCCCTCGCGCAGCTTCCCGACCTGTACGTGGGCGAGATCAAGGCGCTCATCTTCGGCTTCATCGCCGGGGTGGTCGCCTCCTACCGCGGCCTGAACCCCAATCCGGGACCGAAGGGCGTCGGCGACTCGGTCAACCAGTCCGTCGTCATCACCTTCCTCCTGCTGTTCTTCGTCAACCTCGTCCTGACGGCGATCTACCTCCAGGTCGTCCCGCCGAAGGGAGCGTGACGGATGGCGACAGGGGCTCGGAGGATCCGGCTCGGGCGGTCGGTGTCATGGCTGGACCAGGCCGGAGACCAGCTCGGCTTCTACATCAAGGCCCTGCTTTGGCTGCCGCGGGCGATCCGCCGCTACTTCAAGGAGATCGGCCGGCTGCTGAGCGAGGTCGCCTTCGGCTCGGGCGCGCTCGCGGTCATCGGCGGCACGGTCGGCGTGATGTTCGGCCTGACCGTGTCCACGGGCGTGGTCGTCGGTCTCCAGGGCTACGCGGCACTCGACCAGATCGGATCCGCGGCGTTCACCGGGTTCGTCTCCGCGTACTTCAACACCCGCGAGATCGCGCCGCTGGTCTCCGGCCTGGCGCTGTCGGCCACCGTCGGCGCAGGCTTCACCGCCCAGCTCGGCGCGATGCGCATCAACGAGGAGATCGACGCCCTGGAGGGCATGGGCATCCCGTCCCTGCCGTACCTGGTGACCACCCGGATCGTGGCGGGCACCGTCGCGATCATTCCGCTCTACGGCATCGGGCTGCTGAGCTCCTATCTGGCGTCCAGACAGGTCACCCTCTGGGTGAACGGGCAGTCGGCAGGTACCTACGACCACTACTTCGCCATCTTCCTGTCGCCGGAGGACGTGGTGCTGTCGTTCGTCAAAGTGCTGATCTTCAGCGTCATGGTGATCCTGGCCCACTGCTACTACGGCTACCGCGCGGTCGGCGGCCCGGCCGGGGTCGGCGTGGCGGTCGGCCGCGCGGTCCGCACCGCGATCGTCCTGATCAGCGTGACGGACTTCTTCGTCAGCCTCGCCATCTGGGGCGCCACCACGACGGTGAAGGTGACCGGGTGACATGAGCGCGCAGTTCGAACGATCGACCCTGCTGCAGACCACCGGACGGCGGCTGCTCGGCGTGGCCTTCCTGCTGGTGCCGGCGCTGCTGATCGCGTTGTCGGTCGCGATCTACCAGAAGCGGTTCACCGAGTCCACCGACGTCACCCTGATGACCGGCACGGCCGGGCACGAGATGCACGTCCAGGCGGACGTGAAGGTCCGCGGTGTGGTGGTGGGCGAGGTCCGTTCCATCAAGGCGGACGGCAGCGGCGCCAGGCTGGAGCTGGCGCTCGATCCGGCCAAGGCCCGGTACGTCCCGGCCGACGTGCGGGCGCAACTGCTGCCGACGACGGTCTTCGGCGCCCGCTACGTGGCCCTCGTACCGCCGACCGGCTCGGCGGGCACACCGATCGCCGACAACGCGGTCATCAGCGAGGACCGCAGCAAGAACGCGGTGGAGCTCTCCGAGGTGCTCAACAACACGATGAAGCTCCTCAACGCCGTCCAGCCCTCGAAGCTCTCGGCGACGCTCACCGCGATGGCGCAGGCGCTGGAGGGGCGCGGCGACCAGCTCGGCCGCAACTTCGTGCAGCTCGACGCGTTCCTGAAGAAGCTCAACCCCGAGCTGCCCGCCCTCAACCGCAACCTGGCCGAACTGGCGAGGTTCGCCGACAACCTCAACGCGGCGTCGCCCGACCTGCTCCAGGCGTTCACCGACTTCACCATCACCAGCCGGACGATCGCCGAGCAGCGTCGCAATCTCGCCGACCTCTACGAGACGGTCTCGACCGCTACGGGCGACCTGACGAACTTCATCAGCGTCAACTCCGAGAACCTGATCGCCCTGGCCGCCGAGAGCCGCGGCTCGCTGCGCCTGTTCCGGCGGTACTCGCCGGCGGCGCCCTGCACGTTCCGGACCATGGCCGACTTCATCCCGAAGATGAACGAGGTGCTCGGCAAGGGCACCGACAAGCACGGCGTGCACGGACAGGTCGTGGCCGTCCAGCACAAGGGCCGCTACATCCCGGGCAAGGACACGCCGCGGTACGGCGGCGGTGGCGGGCCGCGCTGTTACAGCGTTCCCCTCTCACCGGGCGGCGGAGCCCCGCCCAAGGCGGTGCCCCTCGGCACGAAGGTGCCCGGCGCGGTGACCGCGGGCGGACTCGGCCCGGCCAACTCGACCGCGGAGAACGAACTGGTCAGGCAGCTCGTGGCCCCGGGCATGGACGAGGTCCCCGAAGGGCTGCCCGACTGGTCCAGCGTGCTGGTCGGCCCGCTCTACCGGGGCGCGGAGGTGACGGTCAAGTGAGGCTCACCGGCCAGGGACTCAAGGGGCTCACCGGCCCGCTGATCAGCTCCCTGATCTTCATCGTGGTGACGGTGATGGCCACCGGGCTGCTCGCGGCCAGCATCACCGACACCAACTCAGGCGACCGGGTCGCCTACTACGCCAAGTTCACCGACGTCGCGGGCCTGCACCCGGGCCACGGCGTGCGCATCGCGGGCGTGCGGGTCGGCACGGTCGAGAAGATCTCGGTCACCGACAGGCGGCTCGCGCTCGTGAAGTTCACCGTCGACCGCGACCGCGATCTGCCCGCCTCGACCACCGCGTCCGTGAAGTATCTCAACCTGGTCGGCGGCCGCTACGTCGCGCTGGCCCAGGGCACCGGCGCGCCCGGCCAGACGCTCCGGCGCGGTGGGACGATCCCCGTGGAACGCACGACCGGGCCGCTCAACCTCACCCAGCTCTTCCAAGGCTTCCAGCCCCTGATGCAGGCGCTGTCGCCGGGCGACGTGAACTCCCTGTCCGAGTCGATCGTCAAGGTGCTCCAGGGCGAGGGCGGCACGGTCGAGAGCCTGCTGCGCACGGTCGGTGAGCTGACCACGACCATCGCCGGACGCGACCGGGTCATCGGGCAGGTCATCTCCAACCTGAACACGATCGTCGGCACCATCAACGACCGCGACCGGCAACTGGTCGAGCTGCTCACCACGTTGCGCAAGCTCACCTCGGGCCTGGCCGCCGACCGCAAGCCGATCGGCGAGGCGGTCGTGGCGCTCGGCGACCTGAGCACCGCCACCGCCGACCTGCTGCACGTCGGGCGCGCGCCGCTCAAGAGCAGCATCGGTGAGCTCGGCCGGCTCAGCCGCAACCTCGACCGGGACGAGCCGCTGGTCGACCGGTTCCTGCGGCGGCTGCCGAACAAGCTCGAGAACCTCGGCCGCCTCTACTCGTACGCGTCGTGGACGAACTTCTACCAGTGCGAGGTCAAGTTGATCGGCGTGCACTACGCCGGGTCGAACGTGGACGGACGCCCGCCGCCGACCGGACTGCCCATCACCGATGACGGCCGGAAGAGGTGCCTCGGATGACGCAGCCGACGCGGGTGCTCCCCGGGCCGGGGCCGGCGAAACGGCGCGGCAGGCCCCGGCTGAAGCCGCTGCGCGAGCGCAACCCGATCCCGATCGCGGTGCTCGGGCTGGTGTTCCTGCTGGCCTTCGGGATGGTGGCCTACCGGGCCGACGAACTGCCGATCATCGGCGGCGGCACCACGTACAAGGCCTACTTCAGCGAGGCCGCCGGGCTCAAGCCGGGCCAGGAGGTCCGGGTCGCCGGGGTGAAGGTCGGCAAGGTCACCGCGGTGGAGCTGGACGGCGCCAAGGTCAGGGTCGAGTTCCGGGTCAAGGACGCCTGGGTCGGTGACCGCTCCACCGCGATGATCATGATCAAGACGCTGCTGGGGTCGAAGTACCTGGCGCTCGACCCGCTCGGCGCGAACAAGCAGGACCCGCGGCAGGCGCTCGGGCTCGACCGGACCGTGGCGCCCTACGACGTGACGACCGCGTTCGAGGACCTCGGCAAGACACTGCGGGACATCGACACGGCCCGGCTCGCCACCAGCCTCACGACGATCTCCGAGACGTTCGAGAACACCCCCGCGAGCGTCCGCCAGGCGTTGACCGGACTGTCCGCGCTCTCCCGCGTCATCGCCACCAAGGACGCCGAGCTCCAGCAGCTCCTCGCCGGCACCAAGCGGTTGTCCGGGACCCTGGCCGACCAGAACGCCCAGTTCGAGTCGCTCTTCGAGGACGGCAACCTGCTGCTCGCCGAGCTGCGGCGGCGGCGGGAGGCCATCCACGCGCTGCTGGTCGGCACGCAGCGGCTGGGCGTGGAGCTGTCGGGCCTGGTCGACGACAACGACAAGCAGCTCGGCCCGACGCTGGCGGCGCTCGACGCGGTGACCACCACCCTGCAGCGCAACCAGCAGAACCTGGATCGTGCGATCAAGGTCTCCGCCCCGTACACCCGGCTTCTGGCCAACGCCACCGGCAACGGCCGCTGGGTGGACGGCTACCTGTGCGGCACCGTTCCGAAGGAGTACCTGGAGGGCGGCAGGCCGATCCCGGATCAACCCACGGCCGGCTGCCGCCCGCCCCGCCTGACGGGAGGGCGCTGATGAAGCTCCCCACGCTGCTCGCGCCCATGCGGGACAACCGCACCCGCGCCCTCGAAGCCATGATCGTGGTACTCCTGCTGGTCGCCGCGGCCATCCTGCTGCCGCTGCTGACGGCGGCCGAGGGGCGGCGGATCACCGCCCACTTCGCGACGGCGATCGGCGTCTACCCCGGGTCGGACGTACGGGTGCTCGGCGTCAAGGTCGGCGCCCTGGAGTCGATCAAGCCCGAGGGCGGATCGGTCAAGGTCGTCATGACGGTCGACAAAAAGGTCAGGCTCCCCGCGGGCGCCCGCGCCGTCGTCATCGCGCCCAACCTGGTGTCCGACCGCTACGTCCAGCTGACCCCCGCGTACACCGGCGGCGCCGAGCTGGCGGACGGTGCGGACATCGACGTCAGCCGGACGGCGACGCCGATGGAGCTCGACCAGCTGTACGACAGCGTGCGGCGGTTCACGACCGACCTGGGCCCGCAGGGAGCGAACGCCCGGGGCGCGCTCTCACAGGTCATCTCCACCGGGGCCGCCAACCTGGGCGGCAACGGCAAGCTGCTCAACACCACGATCGCCGACCTGGGTCAGGCGTCACAGACGCTGGCCGACTCCAGCGGCGACTTCTACGCGACGATCGCCAACCTCAACCGCTTCAGCACGATGCTCAAGGCGAACGAGAGCCGGATCCGGCAGATCGAGCGGCAGTTCGCCGAGGTCAGCGGCTTCCTCGCCGCCGACCGTGACGAGCTCGCCGCCGCGCTGCGCAGCCTCTCCGCGGCGCTGGCCAAGGTGAAGGTGTTCATCAGCGACAACCGCGAACGGCTCGCCAAGAACGTCGACAAGCTCGCCGACATCACCCAGATCCTCGTCGACCAGCGCGCCGCCCTCGCCGAGGCGCTCGACAACACGCCCCTGCTCCTGCAGAACGCGCTCGCCTCGTACGACCCGAAGACCCGCACGCTGATGAGCCGCGGCAACCTGGCGGAAATCACCGCGGCGTTCGGCTCGACGTCGCAGCCCGGCGTCGATCCGCCTGGCCCGGGCGCGCGACCGGCCTGCGCGGCCGCGACCGGATCCGGCTCGGCGGCCCTGCGCGCCCAGTGTGAACGGCTCAGGACCGGTGGGCTCACCGCCGTCCCGCCCTCGCGCACGGGCGGCGTCCCGGCGCTGCCGTTCCCACCCGCCGGCTCCGTCTACTCAGGTCAGGGAGGCCGCTGATGAGAGCGCTCAAGATCGCGGCCGCGGCGATGGCCGCCGTGCTGGCGGCCGGGTGCTCGCTGTCGGTCGAGGAGATCCCGCTGCCGGGCGGCGCCGATCTCGGCGACCACCCGTACACCGTGAAGGCGCAGTTCCCCGACGCGCTCAACCTCGTCCCGCAGGCGTCGGTCCGGGTGAACGACGTGCCGGTGGGCCGGGTCAAGAAGGTCTCGCTGCCACGGAACGCCTGGTACGCCGAGGTCACGCTCGTCGTGAACGGCGACGTGCGGCTGCCGTCCAACGCCATCGCCAACCTGGAGCAGTCGAGCCTGCTGGGGGAGAAGTACATCCGGCTCGCGGCACCCTCCTCCGCGCCCGCGGCCGGCCCGCTGACCGACGGCGCCACCATCCCGTTGTCCCGGACGTCACGCAACGCCGACACCGAGGAGGTGTTCGGGGCGCTGTCGATGCTGCTGTCCGGTGGAGGCCTACAGCAGATCCGCACGATCAACCGGGAACTCCAGAAGGCGCTGGGCGGCCGCGAGCCGCAGGTGCGTTCCGCGCTGCGGCGGCTCAACACGCTCAGCTCCACGCTCAACACCAACCGGCAGACGATCGTGGACGCGCTGGACGGCCTCAACCGTCTCTCCGCCACGGTCGCCGCCCGCCGGGGCCAGGTGGAGACCGTCCTCACCGACCTGTCCCCAGGCCTGAAGGTGCTGGAGGACCAGCGCGGCCAGCTCGTCGAGATGTTGCGGAAGCTCGAAGAGCTCTCGAACGTCGCGGTCAAGACCATCAACCGCAGCAAGGACGACACCGTCGCCGACCTCCAGGACCTCTCGGTCATCCTGCGCAAGCTCGCCGACACCGGCCGCGACCTGCCGAAGTCCCTGGAGGTGCTCTTCACCTACCCGTTCACCGACGAGGTGGAGAAGGGCATCAAGGGCGACTACCTGAACGGCTACCTCACCGTGATCGCGGCACCCGGCAACGACTGCGTCATCCCGGCGGTCGATGAGAAGGACCCGAAGAAGGAGGCCAGGGTCAGAGCCCTGGCCGACACGCCAGAAGACCCGCGTACCCGGTTCTGCCCGCTGGTCGGCAACCCAAGGCCGACGTCCACTCCAACCCCGTCTACCCCTCCCCAGCGACAGGTCGGACCCCAGGCGCCTCCACCGTCGCAGGAACAGCCGGCCCTGCCGCTCCCGCCGATCGAGGGGGGCAACTGACATGCTGACCGCCGCCACCAAAGCCAAGATCGTCACGTTCGTCATCCTCGCCGTCACCGTCATCGGCTACCTCGGCACCGGCTACGCCGACCTCGGGCGCCATGTCGGCCTGCGCGACTACTACACGGTGAGGCTCGAACTGGCGGGCACCGGCGGTCTCTTCAAGGGCTCGGCCGTCTCGTACCGCGGCATCACCGTCGGGAAGGTCGGCGAGCTCGACCTCACCGCCGACGGTGTGATCGCCGAGCTGCGCATCAACGACTCGGCGCCGAAGATTCCGCGGGACCTCAAGGCGGTCGTGGCCAACCGTTCCGCCGTCGGTGAGCAGTACGTCGACCTGCGTCCCTCAGCCGCCTCCGGCCCGTACCTCGCCAACGGCAGCACGATCCCGCGCAGCGTCACCACCCTCCCGATGCCGGTCGCCGAGACGCTCAAGAGCGTCAACAGCCTGACTGTCTCCCTGCCTCTCAAGGACCTGCAAACCCTCATCGACGAACTGGGCCTGGCGTTCGCCGGGCAGGGGCCGCACCTGCAAAGACTCCTCGACACCGGTAGCGAGTTCATCGAGGTCTCGGACCAGAACTTCACGACCACCCGCGAACTGCTCCACACGGGCGGGGACGTGCTGCGCGTCCAGAACGAGGAGGCCGCGTCGTTCCGCGCCTTCGCCTACAACTCGCGGCTCTTCGCGCGCCAGCTCCGCGACTCCGACGCCGACCTGCGCGGCCTCATCGAGACGACGCCCGGCGCCGCCGCTGAGTTCGCCACGCTCGTCCGCGACCTCGATCCCGGTTTCGGCACCCTGATCGCCAACCTCCTCACCACCTCCCGGCTGACCGGCAGCCGTCTCGACAGCCTCGAAGACCTCCTCGCCAACCTGCCGCGCGCCGCCGCGCTCGGGCCGTCGGTCATCTCGGCCGGCAAGCTGCGGATCGGCCTGCTCAACACGTTCTTCAACCCGCAGCCCTGCACCCGCGGCTACGAGGGCACGAAGTACCGCAACGCCACCGACCTGACCTGGGCACCGCTCAACATGAGCGCCCGCTGCACCGAGCCCGTGAGCAGCGGCATCAACGTCCGCGGCTCGGCCCACGCCCCGCGCCACGGCGTCCCGGCTCCCGTCAAGCCCGGCCACATGAAGGGAGTCCCCGAGATCCTGGACGCCGTCGGCCTGGGCCGCGTCTTTGAGGCGGTCTCATGAGACACCTTGCCCGTCCCGCCGGCTGGGTCGCGGTCGCCGCGGCCTCGGTCTTCCTTGTCCTCGCGTGCTGGTCGCTGATCCAGTCCGGCCGCGGCGCGGACGTCGACCGGGCCAAGGAACGCGACGAGGTCGCACAGGTGGCGGTCAAGCAGCTCACCACCCTCAACTCGATGGACGCCAAACTCCTCGACATCTCCATGGCGCGCTGGCTGGAGGCGTCGACCGGCGAGCTCCACGACGAGCTCAAACGCGACCAGATCACCGCCCGCGCCACGTTCGCACGCGCGGGCACCACGGCCATCGCCACCGTCAACGGACTCGCCATCACCGCCCTCGACACCGACAGGGGAGACGCCACTCTCCTCGCCTCGGTCCGCGTCCGCGTCACCACCGGATCCGGCCAGGACGGCAGCGAGCAGCGCAAGCGCTACCAGGTCGGCATGCTCCGCACTCCCGGTGGCGGCTGGAAGATCAAGTCCCTCATCGCGATCCCCGCCGGGGGGCGTTCATGACCGTGACCGAGGTGCCGCCCAAGAAGCGCGTGCCGCGCGACAAAGAGACCCGGCCCTTCCACCAGAGACTGCGAATGGGCGGGCTGGGGGTCCCGGTGGCCCTCGTACTGGTGATCTGCCTGCTCGCCCAGGGTGCGACCAGCTGGGCCGACAGACGGAACGAGAACTCACCGGCCGCCAACCGCGTGCTGCTCGACAAGGCCGCCACCGACAAGGCCGTCGCCGAGGTCTCCTCCGCGATAACCCGAATCCTCACTTACACCTACACCGACCCGGCGGCCACCCAGCGAGCCGCCGACCGGCTCCTCACCGGCAAGGCGCACACCCAGTATCGACAGCTGTTCGGCCAGGTCATCCAGCTGGCGCCCGCCCAGAAACTCGCACTCACCACCCGGGTCGTCAAGGCCGGGGCCATCAAGCTCACCGGCGACACCGCGGTCGTCCTGGTCTTCCTCGACCAGGACACCACTCGCGCCGGCAGGAAGTCGGGCAGCACCGCCACCGCCCAGCTCGTCGTCACCGCCCGGAACAGCGGCGGCTGGCGCATCAGCGACCTGGCCGCGGCCTGACGATAACCAAGGGGTGTGTATGAAGGCCAAGACCGAACCCGCGGCCGAAGACCAGCAGCCGGACGAGGCGCCGGACGCGGTGCAGGACGATGCCAAGCCCGCACGTCCCGGCAGGGCGGCGCGCATCGCGGGCCCCGGCAAGGCGGTCAGGGCACGCCGAGCCACCGAGCGCGAGGAAGCCGCCGAGTCCGAGGAAGCCGCCGAGTCCGAAGAAGCCGCCGAGTCCGAAGAAGCCGCCGAGTCCGAAGCACCGGACACCGAACCCCCCGAGCGCGCGGCCACGGAGCTCGAATCGGACGCCGAGCCCAGCGCGCCGAAGGCCGGATCTCAGGAGGCCCCCGAGCCGCCCGCGCGCCGCCGTGACCCGGTCATGCTGGTCGCGACCGCCGTGACGCTGATCGCCGCCTTGGCCGCGGCGTGGTTCGGCTGGTCGGCCTACTCGGCGTCCCAGGACGACTCGCTCGCGTACGCCCGTGAACGCGACCGGGTCCTGGCCAGCGCCGAGCAGGGAATCGTCAACCTCAACACCCTCGACTACCGAAACATCGACGCGGGCCTGCGCCTCTGGCAGGACTCCACCACCGCGGAGCTGTACGACAACATCGCCAAGGGCCGCGCCGAACTGGAACGCGAGGTCACCAAGGGCAGGACCGCCACCACGGCCAAGATCATGGAGTCCGGCCTGATCGAGCTGGACATCCGCGCGGGCAAGGCCGCGGTCATCGTCGCGGTCCGCATCACCGTCACCCCCGCGGAAGGTAAGCCCTCCAGCAGGACCAACCGCCTGACGGGCCGGCTCACCAAGACCGCTGACGGCTGGAAGCTCTCCGGCCTGGGCGTCGCACCCACCGGCACGGGCTCCTGAGGAGGACGAATGGCGACCGCGACCCTCCGCCGAGCCGTCCCCGGCTCGAACCGCAACCGTCTCCTGGCCCTCCTCGCCGTCCTCACCATCGTGTTCGGCGGCGTCGCCGCCTGGTCGGCCGACCACGCGAGCGACCGCAACGGCAGCGCGTCCGCCCAGAACAAGGCGCTCAGCGACAACGCCCGCACCAGCGAAGTCCGAGGCCAGGTCACCAACGCCGTGAACACGGTCTTCTCCTACAACTACGCCGACGTGGCCAAGACCGAGAAGGCCGCCCAGGAGTTGCTGACCGGCAAAGCCGTCCAGCAGTACAACCAGCTCTTCACCCTCGTCCGCCGGCAGGCGCCGACCCAGAAGCAGGTCCTCACGACCACCGTCACCGAGACGGCCGTCAAGTCCCTCGGCTCGGGCCGCGCCCGCCTCCTGGTCTTCGCCGACCAGCGCAACACCCGCACCGACAAGAACCAGACCAGCTACTCCGCCGCGGTCTTCGCCGTCAACGCCATCTACGCCAACGGCAAATGGCGCATCGACAACATCGACACCTTGGCCGGCTAACCCGAAGGGAGAGCCCGACATGCGGAAGCTGACCCGCACCGCGGTGGTGGACTCGAACACAGGAAGCGGCCGCAGATTGAACATTGGCGTCGGCAACCTCATGGTTAACGCGCTCGGCGAATATGTCGCCAATCCGTTGCAGGCTGTCACGAGGCCTTAGGGGGTGTGCTCGTTGGACTCGGTCATGCGGAATTTCGACAATTCTTTCGCGCCCGGCTCACCTGGTGAGCGTCTGTGGAGGTCGACGACTAATTGTCGCAACATCCCTTGGATCGGTGCAGGTTGCGGTCCGTGCAGGTCTGGTTGCGGACGCTGTGAGAGCGGGGCTGCCGTGGAGCCCTCTTTCTCGCCGTTCGAATCTGGTGGCAGTTTTCTGCCGTTGACAGGGCTTGAACGGGCAGCTCAGGGCCGCTGCGACTCACCGGTTGAGTATTTGGCAAGATCAAAAACTAAGGGCAACAACATTTTCGGCGACATTGCAAATATGTATCAGATTTTTCACGGACGCCTATTGAATTGGGTAGAAGTGCGCCATATCTTCCTTATGTGCGGACCTGTGGGACAGGGTGGTTCCGGGGTGGGCGGCCAGTCGTTGACGGCTGCCCCGCCAAGGAGGTCCCCGGCCGATCCATCTCATCCATTCGAGGAGTCGCCCCTGCTTCAGCTGCGCCCATGCACAAGTCAGATGTCCCGACGAACAATCAAGAAGCCCACCCCATGAAAGGGATGTAGGACTGACATGCGAAAGCTGACCCGTAACACGCTCGCCGCCGCCGCGGTGACCACGATGGCCCTCGGCCTGACCGCCGCGCCGGCCCACGCCGCCACCTTCACGGTCACCGGTGGCACCAGCATCACCGGCAACGCCTCGGAGCCCCTGGTGGCCACCGTCCCGAGGACCGGTGCCTTCGCCACCTGCGACACCGGGACCGCCACCGGCACGGCCCAGAACGGCAGCGGGCTGTCCGGCACCGGTATCGGTGCCCTGAACACGGTCGCGTTCTCTGACTCCACCACGGAAGACGGCCGCTGCCCGGCCTCCACCGGCGCTGTCGGCACGCTGACCGCGAACAACACGCCGTGGGGCTTCAACGTCTCCTCCGAGAGCGGCGGGGTCGCCCAGGGAACCCTGACCGGCGTCAAGGCGACGGCGGTGTTCAGCGACGGCTGCAACATCGTGGCCACCGGTCCCGGCGGCGGCGGGGGCACCATCAACGGCACGTACACCAACTCCAGCTCCGAGCTGCGCGTCCTCCCCGGGGGCGCCGGGTCCAACCTGGTGATCCAGTCGGCGGTCGGCTGCAACGTCAACGACGCCAAGGCGGGTGACGCGCTTGAGCTCGACGGCGCCTTCACGATCACTCCAGGGCTGACGATCACGCAGGATTAACCCGCGTCCGCGGCCGCGTCCACCAGGGCGCGGCCGTGGTCCGGCCCCCGACAAAGGAGCTCCATGCGACGCCTCACTCGTTTCGCGGCACGGACCGCAGGCTGGACGGCGGTGTTGGTCACCACCGTGTTGCTGGTGGATCCCCCTCCCGCCGCGGCCGACGGCATCTCCGCGAAGCTTCGGTATGCGTGCACCACCCCATCTGCCGCAGCCGAGGTCGAGGTGACGGTCACAGGCGCCGCGCCGGACCGGGGCCGGGTCGGTGAGCCGGTCCGGTTCGGCCGGGTGAAGCTCAAGGTGTCGATCCCCGATTCGGCGAACGACCTGCTGGGGACGCCCCCCAGCGCGCCGCCGGGCACCTCCGCGGCGATGACGGGCAGCGTGCGGCTCGCCGTCGTGGTCGGCCAGCAAAGGCAGAAGGTCGACGCTGTCTGGCCGGAATTCGCGATCGAATCCGTGACGCCGGGGAAAGACGGGGGGACCGGTCTGACCGGCTCCGGCGACGTGCCGTCAGTGACCGCGGCCGAGGCCGGTGAGGTCACCTTGACCGCCGGCGTGCTGCACCTGCTGATAAGCCGCAACGTCGCGAGCGATCCGGTGTCGACGGTGACCTGCATTCCCGTTCGGACGCCCACGGCGATGGCCACGGTCACCATCGTGAGTGACAGCGGGAGCGGGACGAGCTCGCAGCCCAAGACCGTTCCGCAGCCGGGTTCCGTTCAGGAACCGGATGTGCCGCCATGCGCGCCGCTGGAGTCGGCGAAGTTCAACGAAGATGACAGACTGGCTCTCGAACCTCCAAGGTTCGACGTGCCAGAGGTGCTCCCTGACCCCAGGCCCAGGTGTGCGCCGGTGGGCGGTCTCGCAAGTGTGAGGAAGCTGGGCGGTGCCGCGCCGATCGTCGGGGCAGCGCAGGCCATGCTCGACATGCGTCAAAAACGTAGTCCTCGCAACCCTGCCTACCAATGGCGGCCTGGTGTCCTTCTGGCGCATACGGCGCCGTCATCTGCGACGCTCTTGGGGTTCGGCTTCATGCCGACGACCGCGACCACTACGACACGACAAGTCGCGACACCCGGCTCCTTCGGAAATCGGTTGGGGAACTTCAGCTACTCCTCCACCACCCGAGGTTGGATTGCTGACTTTCCGGACGAGACAACCGCCAAGGCGTTCACGGAGGCCACCGTTGATCGCGTTTCCGTCAACGGAGTCCCGCTTAAGGTGGGCGCGCGTTGTAAGGCCGGGCCGATATTCACGCGTGTCTACTTCTTCCATGGTGACGACGAAACCGGCAGGGAATCCAATACCGTCGGCTCGAGAGGATATGCGACGGTGGACGTTCCAGCGTTCTCCGGCTGCCACAACGGTCAGGAGGATCTAGGGCCGCTTCTCACGGCGACCGTCTCCGGGCAGGGTAATCCAGTAGTGATCGACCAGGGTGATCTCTGCAGTCCGATTCCCGAGCATAATCTGCCTTGTGACATCGACAGGACTCAATATCCCTTCTCGGTCTCCCGGGCGGGTACCGTGACCGCAACCGCCAAGCAGGTCACCCTACAGGGAACGGGTGTGGCAAAGGTGGTCTGCGAGACGGCGACCCTGAAGATCGAATTCCAGAAGGGGATAAATCTCTACCCGCGCCAGCTGGGGCAGATCACGGGTGGCAATTTCGAAGGATGCCTTCGTCATCAAAACGTGCCCGGTCAACCTGACCAGGTGGCGACGAAGGTCACGCTGGAGCGCCCAAACGGCGCCAGCCCGCGCCCCGGACCTGTTCGCGGCTACTTCCGCGCGGGATTCTCTCAGGCGCTGGGCGAAACTCATGCGATCGGCGGCTTCGTCATCAAGTTCTCCGATAGCTCGGGGGACCCGGGCTGTTATGTGCGCGTCGGTGGACTGGACGGCAGCGGGACGAGCGGCGACCTTCCGGTGTTCCTCAACGGCAAGTTCGATAACGGAACACAGAGACTTGCTGTGACCGGAAACAACAGCACCAGGGTCACTATGGCGAGTACCTGTGCGCCAAGTGGATTCGCAAAGCGCGGTCTAGTCCGCGTCGAAGGCTTCGACTTCCACTTCAACCCGAGTGTGACGATCAAGGTGACGAAGTTTCAGTAATGCTTCGTCGCCTGGCGGTCGGTAGTCGCCGGAAAGGGGGACTGATAGGAATCCCTCAGTGAAGTGTCCCATGCAGTTGATGGTTGCAGGCTTCGCAGATCGAAAGGAAACGACGTGAGGATTCACAGCTCGACGGGGCGCATCACCCGGATCGCCGTTCCGGTGACCGGGCTCGCCGCGGCCGCGGCGCTGCTGGCCGCCACGCCCGCCCAGGCGGCCCCGGCCGCGCCGAGTGTGGCCGCGGAGGCCCTCCCCACCTTCAGCTTCGCCGACTGCCCGGCGCTCGGGGCGAACGACGACCCGATCCGCTCAACCTGCGTCAACGCGGTCGTCACCGGGCTCCAGATCCAGGCCGGAAAGCTCAACGAGTCGATCACCGGTGAGCCCATCCGGATGACCTTCGGCAACCTCTTCGACAAGACGACCAAGCGCTCCCGCGCCGTCTTCGGGACACTGAAGGGGCAGGAGTTCAAGGTCCGGCCGGGAATCTTCGATTCGGAGTTCGGCGCCGTCTACGGCAGGCCCGCGTACGCCGGGGTGTTCGACCAGCCGCCCAGCCCCGACTTCAAGATCAAGCTGGGACAGAAGATCAAGCTGACCAAACCGTTCGTGCTCGGGCTCTGTGAGATCGGCACGAACGAGAACCCGATTCTGCTGAACCTGACCACCGGCACGACCAGCCCGCCGGCGCCCAACCAGCCGATCACCGGTTCGCCCGCCACGCTGATCGGCAGCGATGGCCCAGTATCGATCTACAAGGCCAAGCACGTCGACAACTCGTTCGCTGTCCCCGGAGCGCGGAACTGCATCTACGGGAACGACCCGGTCAGCCATACGGTCAGCGCGCTGGCAGGCCTGCCTTCGGCGGCCGGTCACAACTCGATCGTCCTGGACGAGTACATCGCCCGGGTCAACTACGCCAGCAAGCCGTAACTCACCTGGCCAAGCCGCAGCTCCGGCCGCCCTCTGGAACGTGAGTGCTCGGGGGCCTCACCCACCACATCGTGAACGACCAGGTCGGCGTGCCCTCCACCGCTGGTGACCACGGTGATCTTCAACGAGTACATCGTCTCGAAGCCCTCCACCGTGCCCTCAAACAGCGCGCCGTTTCTGTGGCTGCCCTGCGATCCATGGCGGTCGCCGCCCAGGCCGGCCGTGCCTGCGCGTCACCACCCCCGCAGGCACGGCCTTCCACCCACCGTCCGGTATCGGTGCCCAGACCGAGCTCGACGCGGTCCACCCCGAGGCTCGCGATCACCAGTACGTGACCCCCCGATCGCTCTGAGAGGGGTCCGAACATCATGCGAAACGTCCTCGAGCGCACCCGGATCGTCCCGGCGGTCGTCGCGTTCACGGCCGCCGCGTTCGGTCTGACGGCCACAGCGGCGTCCGCCGCCAACGTTGCCGCGCCCATCGTAGGCCGCGGCAGTTTGGTCCTTCAGGACGACACCACCGGAGCAGCGGTGTCCTGTGCCACCTCCGAGTTCGAGGGCGAGACCCCGTCCTACCCGCCACCGCCGGGTCTGCTCTTCCGGATCACTGAATGGACGCTCTCCGACTCCTCGACGCCGGACGGCAGGTGTGTGGGCACGTTCGACGTCGGCCCGGGCAATCCGGGGCCGTTCGAGGTGCACTTCTACAGCCCGCCGGTGGCCACCGGTCAGGTTCGTCACGTCACCGGCTCTCTTCACGGCAGTGACGGGTGCGATGCCACGTTCACTGGTCCCGGCGGAACTCCCGGAACCATCACGGGCAACTACAACGACACGACCAGCGAGTTTCAGATCAGCGGCGGCGACCTCGTGGTCACCTCAGCGAACCCCTACTGCGATCCGACACTCATCAGGGTCGGTGACCAGATCGAGCTCGACGGCGCGCACGTCATCTCCCCGAAGATCGTGATTCCGCCTTCGACGGTCGGCCCAAGGAGCTGAGCATCATGCGGACCTTTCTCAAGCGCACCCTGATCGCTCCGGCGGTCCTGCTTCTGGTCAGCCTTCCGGGCGTGTCGGCCAGCGCGGACACGGCGGTGACGTTCATCAACATCGGCCCGGTGTCGTTCACGAACCTGAACACGGGGGCGACGGTGAGTTGTGCCACCTCGATCTTGACGGGCGACGCCCGGCCGTTCCCGGATCCCGTGATCACATTCAACACGGCTTCCTTCCAGGACTGCGACGGGGACTTTCTCCTCTTCCACGTCACGGCGTCAGGTCTGCCGTGGGGCTTCTACAGCACCTCGTACGACCCCACGACGGACACGGTCTTCGGGCAACCGAACGACACGAGTGTCCGGGTTGAGGCGAGCGACGGATGCGTCGCGACCGTGTCCGGGTCGGTCAGCGCCAGCTACGCCAACCCGGGAGGGACATTCAGCTTGAACGGCGGCGGCACCCTTGAAGTCAAGGCGACCAACGGCCTCTGCGATCCGAGCCTCATCAACGTCGGCGACCAGTACGAGGCTCAGGGCGATTACCAGGCCAGTCCGATGGTCGTCATCCGTCCCTGACGGGGCTTGGGCGAATCAGCGGGTCCTCCCATCGTCGAAGCCGGCGACTCCTTCGTGGTCAGCGGTGCCTACCAAGCGAGCCGGCCGATCGTCCTCGGTCAGTGACGAGTCCGCTGAGTGCCCCTCGGGCGGGACATGCACACCGCCGCATGACGGAAGTCGGTCATCCCCGCACTCGGCGGAGGTCTTATCAGAAGGAGAGCCCAAAAATGCTCAGGAAAACGAAGAAGACAGTAGAGGGTGTGGCCCTGGTGAGTGTCGTCGTCTTTGCCACGGCGGCTGCCGGGTTCAACGCGACCTGGACCTTCCTTCCAGGTGGAGCAGTGACGGCCACGGCTACCGAACCCATCATCGGCGAAGACATCCAGACTGGTTCGTTCGCTACTTGTGACACGTCGGTGGTCAAGGCGACTGCCAAAAGCGGTTCCGGTCTTTCGGGCGGGGATCTCGTCTCGATTGATGAAATCAATTTCAGTGACAGTACGACGGATGATGGCCGTTGCCCTACCGCCACCGGAGGAGCATCGACACTCATCCCACTCGGCTTGCCCTGGAAATTCAGCGCCCAGTCCTACGACGTGGCGACGGGAACGACCAAGGGCGTCGTCACCGGTGTAAGCGTCCGGAGCGAGTCCAGCGATGGTTGCGTGGTGACCTGGGCCAGACCGGGCGGAGCGCCTGGTGAGGTCTACATCTCTTACACCAACTCCACCGGCGAGATCCGTATCGAGGAAGACGGTCGCAACGGGAGCAATCTGATCGCCGTGGACACCCGGGACTGCAATCCGAACGACGTGTCGCCAGGGGACCAGTTGCGTGTATCGGGGGCCTACGTGCCAGATCCCCTCCAGAAGGTCACCAGTCCGTGACCGCTCTGCGAATCACCCTCGGACGCGCCCTATAGCTATCCACCTTTCACCGGCACCGGTACGGCCGTCTTGCGGGACCTCACCACAGGCCGCCACAGCGGTGGCGGTGGTGACGGCGGCCAAGAGTGTGTCGAGGTCGCGCAGTTTCCCAGCAGCATCGGAGTGCGGGACTCCAAGGACCCGGACGGCCCGAGGCTGGTCCTCGACTCCGCCGGCTGGCGAGCACTCACGCGCCGTATCAAGGCGAGCGAGCACGACCTGACCTGACGCCCACCTCGCACGGCAAAGAGCCCTCGACCTGATCCAGGTCGGGGGCTTTTCGTAGTGCCGTCCTCAAGGTGGCCGGGGTCGGGGAGCCGCGCTTGCTGACCGCCTCGCGCCAAAGGAGAGCGGGGTGCTTCGCGCCGGGCCGGTGGCGTGGACGCCGGATGAGGTCATGGCCGGTTCAGGTCCCGTCAGGGCGACCTTGGGGTGGGCGGTCGGTCACGCTTACATCGAGCGGATTCCGCCCGCCCGTGGTTACTGCCTGCCGGTCGAACGGCGGGTCGTCGCGTCGGCCAGTGGCACTTGGCGGGGGGTCTGGTCTCGTACAAGAAGTCGTTCACCAGCGAGTGCTACGCGAACGTGACCACCGGCGGACACGTCTTCCGCTCGTCAACCAGTGGTTGACGAGGAATAGACGTCAACCTATGGTTGACGCATGGAGAATCCCATCAGGCTTGACGAGCTGATCGAGACGATCAAGGCGGGGCGCACCGACGAGCTCGGGCAGCTCTCCACCGCCGTGCTGATGGCGGAACACCTCGGCGAAGTCGCCGACCACCTGATCGGCCACTTCGTGGACCAGGCGAGGCGTTCGGGCGCCTCGTGGACCGACATCGGCAGGAGCATGGGCGTCACCAAACAGGCGGCCCAGAAGCGCTTCGTGCCGAAGGGTGTCGACTTCAACCAGGGGATGGAACGGTTCACGCTGCGTGCCCAGCACGTGGTGAAGGCCGCCCACGAGGAGGCACGTACGGCGGGCAACCTCGAGGTCGGGCCGGTGCACCTCGTCCTGGGGCTGCTGAGGCAGCCCGACGCGCTGGCCGCCAAGGCGATCGTGGCGCAGGACATCCCGCTGGAGGACGTCCGGGCGGCGGCGACGCTGTCGCTCTCCGCGGGGGTGGGCGAGGTGCCCGAGGAACTGCCGTACGGGCCGAACGCCATCAAGGTCCTGGAGCTCACCCTCCGCGAGGCGCTGCGCCTCGGCCACAACTACATCGGCACCGAGCACATGCTTCTCGCCCTGCTGGAGTTCGAGAACGGCACCGGCCCGCTGTCCGGGCTCGGCGTCGACAAGGAGACGGCCGAGGCCTGGATCGCCGCGACGCTGGCTCGGATCTGATGAACGGTTCGATCGAACTTCCAGACGGAACGCGAATTCGAGGGCGGGGGCTAAGGCGTCCGCTCCCCGAGGGCTCGGCCCCCGACGTCGGCCTCTATCTCGGGTCGGGCCGCCTGCGACGCCGCCACGACGACTCCCTGACCTGGCCGCACACCTGGATCGATTGGCCCGACTTCCTGCTGCCGCGGGACGGGGAGCAGGCCGCCAAGGACATCCGGAGCCTGTACGAGCGGGCGCGGGGCGGCGAGGCCGCCGAGGTCGCGTGCGGCGGCGGCGTGGGGCGGACCGGAACGGTCATCGCCTGTCTGGCCGTCCTCGCCGGGACGGATCCGGTGGACGCCGTGGCCTGGACCCGCGAGCACTACGAGAGGCGGGCGGTCGAGACCCCGTGGCAACGCCGCTGGGTGAGGCACTTCCCGTCCTAGGCGTTCTCCAGGTGCTCCTTGGCGAGACGCACCTCTTCGCGGACGTCCGCGTTCAGGCGGCGCCGGAGCAGGGGCTCGGCCAGCCAGGCCACCCAGGGCTTGAACCGGTAGTTGAGCGTCCGGACCAGCTCGGTGCCGCCCTCGACCGGAGTGCACACGAAGCTCGCGTCGAAGTCGGCCGTGAGGCGGGCCATCCGGTTGGCTGGCGGCGGCGCCAGCTCGATGTCGATGCGTTCACCGGCCGTGCGCCGCATCTGCGAGACGGTCGGCGGCCCCGGGATGCCCGCGACACTGGGCCGGAAGCCGAACTCGGTGAAGTCCTCGTCTCGCCGGACCCACCGGAGGGGCCGGATCTTCTTGTCGATCTGTGCGTACCGCTCGACGTCCATGACGAACTCGAGCAGCTCGTCCGGCGTGCACGAGATGGTCTCGGTGACTCTGACCGTGAGCATGCCGCCAGCCTAGGCCGCTGTCCCCGAGGGGTGGTCGAGCCCCCGGGAACGGAGCGGGCATGCCGGTGGGGAGTCGTGGTCACTAGGACAAGTTCGTTCCTATATTCGTGGCAGGCTGGAGAAATGTTGGAAACCTCAGCCAGGCTCCTCCGGCTGCTGTCTTTGCTCCAGATGCACCGCGACTGGTCGGGCACGGAACTCGCCGGCCGTCTCGGCGTCACGACCCGTACCGTCCGGCGCGACGTCGATCGCCTGCGCGAGCTCGGCTACCCCGTACACGCCGCGATGGGAGCGGCCGGGGGCTACCGCCTGGGCGCGGGCGCCGCGCTCCCGCCGCTGCTCCTGGACGACGACGAGGCGGTGGCGGTCGCGGTCGGGCTCCAGGGCGGCGCGTCCGGCGGCGTCGCCGGGATCGAGGAGCCCGCGCTGCGCGCCCTCAACAAGGTCGAGCAGGTCCTGCCGTCCCGCCTGCGCCACCGGTTGAACGCCCTCAGCAGGGCGACCGTCGCCATCCCGCCCCGTGACGCGCCCACCGTGGACGCGGCGATCCTCACCGCGGTCTCCACCGCGATCCGGGCGGCCGAGACGCTCCGCTTCGACTACGTCCGCCACGACGGGAAGCCGACCAGGCGGAATGTGGAGCCGCACAAGCTCGTCACCTGGGGCCGCCGCTGGTACCTGGTCGGCTGGGACACCGAACGGGCCGGGTGGCGTACGTTCCGGGCCGACCGGATGACCCTCCACACGCCGAACGGGCCGCACTTCGCGCACCGCGAGCCGCCCGACGGCGACGTCACCGCCTACATGCGGCGGACGATGGGCCGCGACATGTGGCCCTATCACTGCCGCGTCATCCTGCACGCGCCCGCCGAACGTTTCGCCGGCCGGATCGACGGCACCGTGACTCCCATCGACGAGCACCGGTGCCGCGTGGAGATGGCCACCGACTCGTTCGACCTCGTCGTCTTCGTCATCGGCATGCTGGACGTCGGTTTCGAGGTGGAGTCGCCGCCCGAGCTGAAGGCCCACCTCCGCAAGCTCGCGGGCCGGTTCGCCGCCGCCGGAACGGAAGGGTGACCGGTCGTGGAGAAAGTGGGAACCGTGACGGCCCGTCCGGCTGAGAAGGGGTGAACCCACTCGGAGAGGACCCCCTATGAACGGACGTGGTTCATGTTGACCGCGCCCCTCGATACCGCCGCCGCCGCGGAGGACGAGAGCGACGCCGCGCTGGTGCGGGAGTCGTTGTCGCGGCCGGAGGCGTTCGCGGCCGTCTTCGACCGGCACAGCGACGAGGTCTACCGGTACGTCGCCCGGCGGCTGGGTCCGGAGGCGGCCGAGGACATCGTGGCCGACACGTTCCTGACGGCGTTCCGCAAGCGCGGCGGCTACGACGTGTCCCGGCCGGACGCGCGCCCCTGGCTGTACGGCATCGCGACCAACCTCATCCGGACGCACCGCCGCGCGGAGGTGCGCCGCAACCGCGCGCTGGCACGCAGCAGGGAACCTGAGGTGGCCGAGTCGTTCGACGAACGCAGCGCCGCCCGGGTCACGGCCGAGCGGCTCCAGCCACGGCTCGCCGCCGTACTCGGCAGGTTGTCGACGGCCGAGCGTGACCTGCTGCTGCTCATCGCCTGGGCCGACCTGACCTACGAGGAGGCCGCCCAGGCGCTCGGCGTGCCGATGGGCACGGTCCGCTCGCGGCTGCACCGCATCCGCAAGAAGCTGCGTCGCGCGCTGGGCGGCGACGATCCGATGGCGACGAACGAGGAGTCCCTGGCATGAGCGACGACGAGATCTCCGTCTTCCGGCACGCGCGTCCCGAGGTGCCGCCGTACGAGCCGGCCGCCAAGGAGCGGGCCCGTGCCCGCCTGCTGGACGCCCGTACAGAGCGGATCGGCCGCTCTTTCCGCCTTCCACGGCTGACCCCCGTCCAAGGGTTGCTGGCCGTCGGGACCGCCACCGCCGTCCTCGTCGCGGGCCCCGCCCTGCTCCTCAAGAACCTCGGCGGCGCCGACCGGCCCGCGCCGGCGCCCGGCTCGGCGCGCGCCCTGGCACCGGGTACGGATGACCGTCCGCGGGCCGGCCAGTGGTCCTACACCAAGACCGTGCTCGCCTCCTCGTCCAAGGGCGTCGGCGGCGCGCTGTTCGGCCCGCCCGACCGCCGCGTCACGAACGAGCTGTGGCGCAGCGTGGACGGCAGGTACACGGCCACGATGGAGAAGGGCCGCCTCAAGACCGTGTCCGACGGCTCCCAGCTCGGGATGTCGCCACGCGCCGACCTCCCGTACCTGCTCTCGCTCCCGGTCGACCCCGCCGCGCTGCTGGCGCAGATCAACAAGACGGTCGATCAGGAGGTCGACCAGGAGAACGGCCCGACCCGGATCGGTGCCGCCGAGCGCGCGGGCCGGGCGTTCGACATCATCGAGATCTACATGCGCGACGCGGCGCTGCCGCACAAGCTGCGGCAGGCCCTCCACACGGTTCTCCAGCGGCTTCCCGGCGTCCGGTACGAAGCGAAGGCCGCCGACATCCTGGGCCGGCCGGGAGTGACCTTCTATCGCATCGCGGAGGGTTATCTGCGGGACGAGATCATGATCGACCCGGCCACGCACCAGTATCTGGGTTTCCGTGCCGTGGCCATCAAGGCCCACGTCACCCGGGGCGACGACAGGGATCTGCGGTCGAAGAAGGGGCAGATCCTCGGCTGGGGCGGCCTGGCCGAGTCCGGCTTCGTCGACGGTCCCGGCCGCCGCCCCTGAGACGAAAACGGCGCCCCTGAGACGGAACGGCGTCCCGCGTCCCGCGTGCACGGCGGTTCACATGCCTCCGTGCGGCCCCCTAGGCTGCGGCCTGTGAACGAGGCGGAGCTTCTGGAAGCGGGACGCCGCGGCGACGAGGACGCGTTCGGCCGGCTCGTGGCGCCGTACCGGTCCGAGCTGCACGCGCACTGCTACCGGATGCTCGGCTCGATCCACGACGCGGACGACGCCCTGCAGGACGCGCTCTTCGGCGCCTGGCGCGGGCTCGCGAACTTCGAGGGACGCAGCTCGCTGCGCACCTGGCTCTACCGGATCACCACGAACGCCTGCCTGCGCTTCCAGGCCAAACGGCCCCGGCGCGTCCTCTCCGCCGACTACGGACCCGCCATCCCGCCTGACGGGGACCTCGGCGAGCCGGTCACCGGCCCGGTGTGGCTGGAGGCCTATCCCGACGACGAGCTCTCCTCGGCAGCGCCCGAGGCGCGCTACGAGCTGCGCGAGAGCGTGGAACTGGCGTTCGTCGCCGCGCTCCAGCATCTGCCCGCCAACCAGCGTGCCGTGCTCATCCTGCGCGAGGTGCTCGGGTTCTCCGCCGCCGAGGTCGCCGGGTCCCTCGGCACGAGCGTCGCCTCGGTCAACAGCGCGCTGCAACGGGCCCGCAGGACCGTCCACGAACGTGTGCCCGCCCGCACGCAGCAGGCGACCCTGCGGGCCCTCGGCGACGAGGCGGAACGCGCGTTCGTCGACGCCATCGTGGCCGCCTGGGAACGCGCCGACGTGGACACGGTCCTCGGCATGCTCGCGCGGGACGTCAGGTTCACGATGCCGCCGCTGCCCGCCTGGTTCGACGGCCGCGACGACGTCGGCGTGTTCCTCAGGGAACGCGTGTTCGCCACCCCGTGGCGGATGGCCCCCACGCGCGCGAACGGCCAGCTCGCCCTGCTCTGTTACCAGGGCGACGGGAACGGCGGCTTCGACCTGGCCGCGCTCAACGTGCTCACGCTGGACGAGCACACCCGGATCACCGAGATCACCGCGTTCTGCGACCCGGCGGTCGTCGCCCGCTTCGGACGGGCTCAGGGCTCCGGCGGGCCGCGGTAGGCGAGCTCGATCAGCGGGCGAAAACCCTTCAAGCCGTGTGGATCACATGGATAGCCTGAACGCGTGCTACTTGGAGTGAACGTCCCGAACTTCGGCCCGGGCACCGACCCCGCCATGTTGCGCGCCTGGGCGCAGACGATCGAGGGGATGGGGTTCGGGCTGCTGATGGTGTCCGACCACGTGGCGGTGACGCCCGACGTGGCCGAGCAGTATCCGGCGCCGTTCTACGAGCCCTTCACGACCCTGTCCTACCTGGCCGGCGTGACCAGCCGGATCCGGCTCGGCACCACCGTGCTGATCGTCCCGTACCGCCATCCGCTGCTCATCGCCCGCATGGCCGCCAACCTCAACCAGCTCAGCGGCGGCCGGCTGATCCTCGGCGTGGGCGTCGGCTGGGCGCGCCAGGAGTTCGAGGCGCTCGGAGTGCCGTTCGAGCAGCGCGGACGGCTGACCGACGAGCACCTCCGGGCCGTGCGCGCAGCCTGGGACGACGAGTACGACTACCGGAGCGGGCCGCTTCCCATCTGGGTCGGCGGCAACAGCGACGCCGCCCTGCGCCGCGCGGTGCGGCTCGGCGACGCCTGGCACCCGCTGCGGTTCGCCATGCCGTGGCTGAACGGCGCGCTGGAACGCCTGGAGGCCATCGCGGACAGCGAGCAGAGGCCGGTCCCGCCGCTGGCGCCCCGCATCTGCCTCCGGCTCACCGAGTCACCGGTCACCGGCCCCGACCGGAAGGCCGGCGAGGGCACGATCGAGCAGGTGATGGACGACCTGGAACAGCTGCGCCGCCTCGGCGCCGGGACCGTCCTGCTCGACCCGTTCAACGGCGACCCGGACGAGACGCTCCACCCAGAACCGGCCTGGCAGGCCCTCGCGACCGTGGCCGCCAACGTACGAACGGACCCCAAGTGATCGACGAGAGGCTGCTCCGCCGCGCCATCGAGCTCGCCGCGCAGGCGCGCGAGTCCGGCAACCCCCCGTTCGGCTCGCTCCTCGCGGCGGCGGACGGCACGATCCTGCGCGAGGAACGCAACACGACCATCACCGACGCCGACATCAGCCTGCATCCCGAGCTGAAGCTGGCCGGCTGGGCGGCCCGCGAGCTCGACGCCGCGACGGCGGCGGACACCACGCTCTACACCAGCTGCCAGCCGTGCAACATGTGCACCGGCGCGATCGAGCGTTCCGGACTCGGCCGGGTCGTCTTCGCCCTGTCCAACGAGCAGCTCGCCGCCCTCAAGCCCGGCGGCGGCTTCCCGCCCGTCCCGCAGGAAGGCCCTGCCCTCCTCGACGAGGCCCGCGTCCCCGTCGAGGGCTACTACTGACCAGCGCGCACTGACCGGCGCGCACTGACCGGCGTTCCCTCTTCGGCCGTCAGTCGTGGGCGACGGCGTCCGGATGGACGGCGTCGCGGATGACGCGCAGGCCGGTGAGAAGGCCGTCGAGCTGCTCCCGGGTCAACCGCCCGGTGAACCATCGCTCGATGGTGTCCAGGTAGTCGGGGAGCACCTGCTTCAGCCGTTCGGCACCGTCCGGCGTCAGCGTGGCGTACGTGGCGCGCCGGTCGCCGGGGAACGACTCGCGGCGCACCAGGCCGGCCCGCTGGAGACGGTCGACCAGACGGGTGACGCCGCTGGTGGACAGCGAGGTCTGGGCGGCGAGATCGCTCATGCGCAGCCGCTGCCCGGGTGACCGGCTCAGCCGCATCAGCGCGTTCAGGTCCAGCCCGGACAGCCCGCCCTTCCGCCAGGCCGGCTCCAGCCTGGCCACCAGACCGCCGTGCGCCTCGAAGAGCAGGCCCATCGCGGTCAGGCGCGGGTCGTCGAAGTCGCTCACGGGACAAGCCTACTTGACGCACGGATAGTTGACACGAGGAATATATCTCGGCTATTCATCTGTTCAGTCGATATTCCTCACGTCAACTAACTGGAGGTTCCCATGTTCGTCATCACGCAGCGCTCGTTCGGCGGCCCGGAGGTGCTCGTCGGCACGGAGATCGAACGGCCGGTGGCCGGCCGGGGCGAGGTGCTGGTCCGAGTGGGCGCCGCGGGGGTGAACCGGGTGGACGCGGCCGTCCGTGCCGGGCACTTCCCGCCCTTCCCCGAGCCTCCGGCCGTGCTGGGCTGGGATGTCGCCGGCCGGGTCGAGGCGGTGGGGGAGGGCGTCACCAGGTTCGAGGTGGGCGACGAGGTGTTCGGCCTGGCGCGCTTTCCCCGGGAGGCGGGTGCGTACGCGGAGTATGTCGCGGCGCCCGCCGAGGAGCTCGCGCCCAAGCCCCGCGCGCTGACGATGGCCGAGGCCGGGGCCCTTCCGCTCGCGGCGCTCACGGCCTGGCAGTCGCTGGTCGGCATCGCGAGCGTCCAGCCTGGGCAGCGCATCCTGATCCACGCCGCCGCGGGCGGGGTCGGCCACCTGGCCGTGCAGATCGCCAAGGTGCGCGGCGCCCATGTCATCGCCACCGCGCGCGAAGCCAACCACCCGTTCCTGACGGACCTCGGCGCCGACGAGCTGATCGACTACACGGTGGCCGACTTCGCCGCCACGGTCGCCCCGGTGGACGTGGTCCTCGACCTCGTCGGCGGCGAGTACGCACCCCGCTCACTGCGCGTGCTGCGGCCGGGCGGCCTGCTCGTCACCGCCATCGGCCACGACCCGGGCCTGACCGCCGAGGAGGCCGAACGGCACGGGAGGCGCTTCGAAACCGTGTCCGTCGTCCCCTCCGGAGCCGACATGGTCAGTCTCGGCGTGCTGGCGGAGGCCGGCAGGCTGCGCGTGCACGTCGAACGAGAGTTCCCCCTGGCCGAGGCCGCCAAGGCCCATGCGCTGGCCGAGACGGCGAGCGCGCGGGGCAAGACCGTCCTCATCCCCTGACCGGAGCGGAGCGGACGGGCCGGACGCGACGCCGTCGGGCGGAAAATCCCGGCCACTAGTCTGGGAGACCGCCGCCAACAGGGAGAACGACGATGAAGTACATGATCATCATCTATGGCAACCAGGAGCTCTGGGAGTCGTTCGGCCCCGAGGAGTGGTCGAAGGTGGTCGCCGAGCAGGACGCGTTCAACCTGAGGTACAAGGAGAGCGGCGAGCTGCTGGGCGCGTACGGCACCGGCGACGTCGGCCAGGCCAGGACGGTCCGGGTGCGCGACGGGGTCGCGGCCGTGACCGACGGCCCCTACCTGGAGACCAAGGAGTACCTGGCCAGCTGGTGCATGATCGATGTGCCGGACGAGAAACGGGCGCTGGAGATCGCCGCGGACGCGCCGTTCGCCTCGCTGCGCGCCGTGGAGGTCTGGCCGATCATGCACGAGGCCTCCTGGAACCGGCCTTGAGCGAGGACTTCGAGGACCTGCTGCGCGACCTCGCGCCGCAGGTCCTCGGGGCGCTGATGCGGCGGTACGGGCGGTTCGACACCGCCGAGGACGCCGTCCAGGAGGCCCTGCTCGCGGCCGCCACCCAGTGGCCCGCGGAGGGCGTCCCGGACAACCCGTACGGCTGGCTGGTCACCGCGGCGACCCGGCGGTTCATCGACTGGGTGCGCAGCGACGCCGCGCAGCGGCGGCGCGAGGACGCCGACCTGACGGCCGTCCCGCCGTCCGAGCTGGTCGCGCCCGGCGCCGACGAGGCCCTGACCGGCGAGCATGACGACAGCCTCAAGCTGCTGTTCCTGTGCTGCCACCCGTCGTTGTCGACCTCCTCGCAGATCGCGCTCACGCTGCGCGCGGTCGGCGGGCTGACCACCGCCGAGATCGCGCACGCGTTCTTCGTGCCCGAGACGACCATGGCGCAGCGCATCAGCCGCGCCAAGCAGAGCATCCGCAGGGCCGGCGCGACGTTCGAGCTCCCGCCCGCCGGTGAACGCGCCGAACGGCTGAAGGCCGTGCTGCACGTGCTCTACCTGATGTTCAACGAGGGCTACACCGTCACCGCCGGCCCCGACCTGCAGCGCGACGACCTGACCGCCGACGCGCTGCGGCTGGCCAGGCTCGTCCGCCGGCTGCTCCCGGACGACGGGGAGGTGGCGGGCCTGCTGGCGCTCATGCTGCTCACCGAGGCACGGCGCGACGCCCGCACGGACGCCGTCGGCTCGCTGATCCCGCTCGCCGAGCAGGACCGCGGCAGGTGGGACCGCGAGCTCATCGCCGAGGGCGTCGCGCTCGTCACCGAGACGCTCGCCCGCACCCGCGAGCTCGGGCCCTACCAGGTCCAGGCCGCGATCGCCGCCGTCCACGACGAGGCCGCGCGGGTCGAGGACACCGACTGGCCGCAGGTCCTCGCGTTGTACGGGCTGCTCGAACGGATCGCCCCCAATCCCATGGTGACGCTCGGCCGGGCCGTGGCCGAGGCCATGGTGAACGGCCCGGGCGCCGGGCTGGCCACGGTCGCCGAACTGGAGGCCGACGACCGCATGGCCCGCCACCACCGGCTGCACGCCGTACGGGCACACCTGCTGGAGATGGCCGACCGTCCTCAGGACGCGTTCGACGCCTACCGCACCGCCTCCCGCCACGCGACGAGCGTCCCGGAGAAGCGCTACCTCGAAGGCCGCGCCGCCAGGCTCGCGGAGGCGCAGAACACCCGTTAGAACGCGGCGATCGTGTCGGGCGCCCGTTCGGCCCGGCTGAGCGCGCGCAGCACCGGCGTGAGGCCGTGCCTGCGCACCGCCAGCCGCGCCAGGAGCACCGCGACGACATCGGTGGCCTCAGGGGAGGCGGGCGGCGTCGGCACGCCGACGCTGACGGCGAGGTCGTCGCAGTGGACGGTGAGCTCCATGGTGCGGGTGACGAGGAAGTCGTCGAGCGACAGCGACCAGCCGTTCCACGGCATGTACGCGAGGCGGTCGGGCGGCTCGTCCGCCAGCACGTCCCGGAACCGCGCCACCAGCTCCCCGGCGTGCGCGGCCGTGCGTTCGGCGCCTTCGGCGGCGAGCTCCTCGCCCCGCCTGCGCAGCGCCACGTTCGGCTCGTCGTCCAGTCCGGCGTCGACCCAGGCCGCGCGGGCGTAGTGGTCCAGCAGCCCGATGGGCTCCTCGTCGCCGGACGTCTCCAGAACGGTCGGCAGGCAGAAGATCTGGAACGCCAGATGCGCGGCGAGCCCGCCCACCGTGAAGTCCGCCAGGGCGCTCGGCTCCCGCCACGCCGCGGCGACCGCCGGGTCGGACAGGAGGCCGACGGCGGTCTCGGCCGCCCCGAGATAGGTCTCTCTGATCGTCATCATCGATCCTGAAGTGTGGGGAAGAGGCAGGGGCAGGGTACCGCCGCCAAGATCGACGGCTCGGAGCCGCAGCGTCACGGAGCGACGATGGCGGCCGCGGCGTCGGCCTTCCCGGTGAGATAGCCGTACTGCCGCATGACGTCGGGAACGCGCTGGATCCGGGCCGGATCGAGCTTGGTCGGGAACGTGGGCACCGTGACGGCCTTGGCGGTCGCCGCGTCGATCGAGGTGTAGGTCGGCAGGACGGCTTCGAGCTCGGCGCGGTCGGCGGCCAGCAGCGCCTGGGCCTTGACGACGGCCCGCCGGAACGCGGCGACGGTCTTGGGGTTCTTGTCCGCGAAGCGCCGGGTGACGACCCAGCCGGCGATCGGGAAGTCCGCCATGGGACCGGTCATGGTGTCGGCGATGCTCCGCAGGCCGAGCTTGTTCTTGCCGCCCGTGATGAACGGCTCGGTCATCCAGGCCGCCTCGACGGCGCGCTTCTCCAGGGCCGGGGCCATGTTGGGCAGCGGATACTCCACGAACCGGACGTCCTTGGCCTCGACCCCGGCGTTCTTCAGCGTGGCGAGGCTGGCCAGCTCACCGATGTTCTTGAGGGTGTTGACCGCGACCACCTTGCCCTTCAGGTCGGCGGGCGCGCGCACCGGGGAGTCCTTGGTGACCATGATCGTGAACAGCCCGGGCCGGGAGGCGGCCGCGTCCGCCACGATCTGGAGGTCGTTCCCCCGTTCGCGGGCGATGAACAGCGACACGTAGTTGGTCAGCGTCGCGTCCAGCAGGCCGCTGAGCAGCTTGGGCGTGGCCGTGGCCCCGCCCTGGATGATCTCGACCTTGACGTTCAGTCCCTCCGCCCGGAAGAACCCCTTGGACCTGGCCAGCATCACGGCGGCCGAGTCGGCGATGGGCAGCACGCCCACGGTCAGGTCGGGCCGCTCCAGGCCGTGCGGCCCCGAGCCCTTGGAGTCGTCGCCGTCGCCGCCGCACGAGGTGAGGGCCACGACGGACGCGAGAACGGGTGCGAGTACGCGAATGAGCCTCAAGGCCCCTCCAGACGGGAAAGATCGCCGGCCCCCTCTGTAGTGCGTACAGCGAAGAGGCGGCGCCCGCAAGGGGCCGTGGCCGCCGGGTTACTTGAGCGGCGCGAAGAGCGGCCGGATCCCGGCGATGAGCTGGCGTATCACCGGACGCTGTTCGGCGGGCGTCCGGCCGCGCAGATCCATGATCGGATCGAGCCCGTCGTAGTAGGGCGCCAGCGCCAGATAGGGCAGCGCCATCAGCATCAGCGTCGCCATCACGTCCAGGTCGGCGTCCTCGCGGATGTCGCCACGTTCCTGCCAGAGCTGGAACGTCGGGTGCAGGACCTGGAGGTAGTGCTGGTTGGCCGTGTCGCGCACGACCGAGCGCACCGCGTTGTCGAGCTCGAAGTTGGTCGCGGCGGTGACGGCGCGTTCGAGCGGGTGGTCGGCCATGTACTCGGTCCACTCGCACAGCACGTCGAACAGCCACTCCTCGAAGGACTGGTCGAAGTCCAGGCGGGCGATCCGCCGCTCCATCTCCTCCCGGATCCGCCGGGAGGTCTCGTCGCAGACGAACGCGAAGAACTCCAGCTTGTCGGAGAAGTACTGGAACAGCGATCCCTTGGCGATGCCCGCCTCGCGGGCGATCGTGTTGAGGCTTCCGGTCGAGTAACCGTGCTCCCCGAACTCGCGCATCGCGACCTCGAGCACGCGTTCCCGCTTGGCGACGTTGAGACGGAACCAGGTGGACGTCGGCATGGGAGCGGGGGATCTCCGTGTGTGTAGTGCGTTCGGCCGTACCGTGTCAGGGAGCCTGTCAGTACGTGGTACCGAGCCTAGCGCGCGAGGCGGATCAGGATACGGCAGACCTCGTCAATGATTTCCGTCGCCTCGCTCTCGTCGTCGGCCAGCGCGATCTCCCGTCCGGCCTCGCCGATGACGGTCGTGAGCACGAGGCTCAGCACCTGCGTGGCGCGATCGGTGTCGTGGCCCCGCAGGAGCTTGGTGTTCTGGCCGATCCACTGGCGCGCGCGGCCCCGGCGCATCAGCGAGAACCCGGACGGCCCCTCGCCGCCGTGGAACAGCCGCGCCGCCTCCCGCTGCTCCCAGCAGACCTCCAGGTAGGCGCGGGCACCGGCGATGAACAGCGTGATCGGGTCGCTCTCGCCCCCCTTGCGGGCGGCGGCCACCGCGCTCGCGGCGCTGCGCTCCTGCCGGCCGGTGAGTTCCTCCCACAGCGCCAGGTAGAGCCCGGCCTTGCCGCCGTAGTGGTGGTAGAGGCTGCCGACGCTGATCCCGGAACGTTCGACGATCTCGGCTATGCCCGCGTCGGCGTAGCCCCGGTCGGCGAAGACCTCCTGCGCCGCCGTCAACAGCGCCTGCCGGGTGGCGTCCGCCCGCGCCCACTGCCGCCCGCCTGACGCCTCACCCGCACCGTTCGGCTGGCCCGCCTTGCTGGTCCGCATCCCTCCATCGTCTCAGGACCGGCCGAGCGTCAGTACCAGTTGTGGGACTGCCAGAAGGCCCAGGCGCCGCACGGGTCCTTGTAGCGGGCCTTGATGTAGCCGAGGCCCCAGGCGATCTGCGTGGGGGAACTGGTGCGCCAGTCAGAGCCCGCGGTGGCCAGCTTGGAGGCGGGCAGGGCCTGCGGGATGCCGTACGCGCCGCTGGACGGGTTGACGGCGCGCTCGTTCCAGTTGCTCTCGTGCTCCCAGAGCGTCTTGAGCGAGGGCCAGCAGCGGCCCCAGCCCTTGAGCTCGCTCATCTTCTTGCCGTACGCGCGGTTCTGGGCGGCGCTGGGGTTGGACTTGGCGAGCCGTTCGCGTTCCCGCTGGGCCTCCAGCTTGCGGCGGGCGGCGGCGTCGCGCTTGGCCTTCTCCTTCAGCTCGCGCAGTTCCTTCTGGTGCTTCTCGTACGCGCGCTTCTTCGCCAGGGCGATCGCGTCGGCGGCGATCGGGTCCATATCGGACGAGTCCATCATCGCGAGCATGTCGTTGGCCGTCAGGCCGCTGACGTCGCCCTTCGGGGTGCTCGCGCGGCCGCTCAGCCGTTCGAGGTCGACCATCGCCACCACCGCGAAGAGCGCGGCGATGGCCACCACGGTGATCGTGATGTTGCTGGTGAGCGCGCGACGCAGTCTTCCGGGGCCCTTGGGCTCGGCGTACGCCGGTGGATCCGCCTTCCGCCCGCGGGCGGTGGACGGGTGACGGGGCCCTGGGGGTCGGCGCCGTCTGCGTGTGCCGTGACTCTGGGGCATGGGAATAGAGTGCCTTATCGCCGGACCTGTCGCGCTTTCGTTGACCTTGTACGCACATCCGGTTACATGTGGTTCATCGAGACCGCCGCGCGTCTAGAGCTCGTGGTCACCGATGGCGAGGCGCGCCGGCTGCAGCGCGGTGAAAAGGTCTTCGTGCATCCCCGCGAGCGCGGCGAGCGCCCCGCCGGGGGCCTCCAGCGCCTTGTTGACCTCGCCCGCGCGCTCGAAACCGGCCTCGGTGATCTGCACCAGCGTGGCCCGGCGGTCGCGCGGATGGCGCGTACGGGTGACCAGACCCGCGGCCTCCAGCTGGTCGACGGTCAGCTTGACCGACGTGGGGTGCATCATCAGGATCCGGCCGAGTGAGCTCAGGCGGGCACAGCCGTTGGTGGTGAGGGCCAGCGTCGTCAGCAGGAAGTAGCCGGTCCTGCTCAGGTCGACCTTCTTCAGCTCGATGTCCAGGGCCTTCTTCACGAACTGGTGCAGGCGGCTGATCGAGCAGATGGCCATGAACGCCCAGGGTTCTCCGGGCAGTCCTTGGCCCTCCCAGCGGTCATGGATGCCGTCCACCAGGGGATCTACGCGTCCTTGCGTCTCAATTTGCACCGGCTGATCGTAGCTTCGGACAAATCAGGATGTAAGTACTCGCTTCTTAGACCTTCTTCCAATAGAGTGCTCCAGATCACAGGGAGCACAGGACATTGTCATGCGATGACAAAGCGCGACCTGTGGTCATCGGATGGGCGCCAACGTCCGAGACAGAAGGAGGCTGGAGTGACCCTTCCACCTGCCCCCGACGGGGAGGGTTCCGCCTGATGGCCCCGCCTGCTCTGCAGCAGGGCCTCAGCAAGGCCCCCGACCTGGCACGCCGGCGGGTCGAGCGGACGCTCGACGAGACCGGCCTGCTCGCCGTCACCTTCCTGGAGGGGATGCGCAGGACCTGGGACATCCGCCAGTGGTGGGGCGAGTTCATCGAGCAGTGCTGGTTCCTCGCCCGCGTGACGAGCGTTCCGGTCATGCTGATCGCCGTCCCGCTCGGCGCCACCATCTCGCTGCAGGTGGGCGACATCGCCCGGCAGCTCGGCGCCGCGTCCGGCACCGGCGCGCTGCTGGTCGCCGCGATGATCCAGCAGGTCGCGCCGCTCGCCGCCGCGCTGCTGGTCTCGGGCGTCGGCGGCTCGGCCATCACCTCCGACATGGGAGCCCGCAACATCCGCGACGAGCTCTCCGCGATGGAGGTCATGGGCATCAATCCCGTCCACCGCCTGGTGACCCCGCGGCTGTGGGCGGCGAGCACGGTCTCGATGTTGCTCTGCTCGGTCGTGATCCTGGCCGGGGTCATGGGCGGCTACTACTTCAACGTCATCCAGCAGGGCGTCAGCCCCGGCGCCTTCTTCGACGGCGCCACCACCCTGCTGCAGTTCCCGGACCTGCTGATCACCCTGTTCAAGGCCTGGATCTTCGGCTTCATCGCCGCGGCGGTGGCCTGCTACATGGGCATGAACTGCGACTACGGGCCGGTCGGCGTGGGGCGCGCGGTCAACCAGGCGGTGGTGGTCACCTCGATCGTGGTGTTCGCCGCCAACTACGTGCTCACCATGATCTACCAGGTCCTCTTCCCCCCGAGGTTTTGATGGTCGCCATCTCCCCCGTACGCAAGCTCGGCCGGGCGGTCTCGGACCGGTCGGCGGGCCTGATCGCCTCGGCCAACCTCCCGATCTTCCTGGGCCGGGTGCTCTACCACCTGTTCTTCGACATCATCCTGCGGCGCAAGTACGGCAAGACGCTGATGAAACAGGTCAGCGACATCACCGTCGGCGTCGGCGCGCTGGTGATCGGCGGCGGCATGATCTTCGTCATCGCGACGATGTCGCTGGCCACCGGCGCGATGGTCGGCCTGCAGGGTTATCCGGGCCTGGAACGCATCGGCGCGGAGGCGTTCACCGGGCTGGTGGCCAGCTACTCCAACGTCCGCGAGGTGACCCCGATCATCGCCGGGGTCGCGCTCGTCGCCCAGGTCGGCACCGGCTTCACCGCCGAGATCGGGGCGATGCGCATCTCCGAGGAGATCGACGCGCTGGAGGTCATGGGCATCAACTCCCTGGCCTACCTGGTGTGCACCCGCGTCGCGGCCGGGGTCATCGCGCTCGTGCCGCTCTACCTGGTCTCGCTCTTCATGGCGTTCTGGGCCACCCGGTTCATCACCATCCAGTACTTCGGCCTCTCGCCCGGCATCTACGACTACTACTTCCACCTCTACCTGCCGCCGATCGACGTGTTCTACAGCGTCATCAAGGTGGCGGTGTTCGCGTTCATCATCATGTTCGTCCACTGCTACCGCGGCTACTACGCCGCGGGCGGCCCGGTGGGCGTCGGCGTCGCGGCGGGGCGCGCGATCCGCGAGTCGACCATCCTCATGATCCTCATGAACCTCGTCCTCTCGTACATCTTCTGGGGGCACGGCAGCACAGTGAGGTTGACCGGATGAGCGAGGAAGCACTCTCCAGTACCTCCCGGCTGGTCTTCGGCCTCGCGGGCGCGGGCGTCATCGCCGCCGCCGCGGTGTTCGTCGTCGTCGGGTCGCGGCCCGCCACCGAGGGCTCCACGTACTACACCGCGACGTTCGGCCGGGCCGGTCAGGGCCTGGACGCCGGCAAGTCGGACGTGAAGATCCGCGGCATCACGGTCGGCACCGTGCAGAGCGTCCGGCTCGACCCGGCGGGCAAGGTCAGCGTCCGGCTGCGGGTCGACAAGGGCGTCAAGGTGGCCGACACCACCAGCGCCCGGATCGAGCCGGTCTCGGTGTTCGGCCCCAAGGACCTGGCGCTGGAGCAGGGGGCGCACGAGCTCTCCGGCCCGTACCTGCGCGACGGCGGCACGATCGCGAAGACCACCGATCCCCAGGAGCTCTCCGACACCGCCTGGCCCACGTACCGGCTCACCAAGGCGATCAACCCGGACGAGGTCGCCGCCATCGTGCGCACGTTCGGCGCGGGGCTGGCCGGGCAGGGACCGGCGCTGCGCCGCACGATCGACAACGGCGGCACGGTGATCGACGGGGCGCACGCCAACCGCGCGGTGATCCAGGGCCTGATCAACGATCTCGGGCTGCTGGGCGGCACGCTCGGCGGCAAGGGCGGCACCTGGACGGCGTTCACCCGTGACTTCAACCAGGTCGCGCCCGCCATCAACGGCAACCCCGACAAGGTCGCGCGGCTCCTGGACGAGGCGGGCGAGCTCGCCTCCCGGGTCGGCACGTTCGCCGACCAGCACGGCGGCAACCTGAGCAGCCTCATCGACGGGGCGGGCGACGCCGCGCGGGTGATGGCCAGGGAACGGCGCAACGTGCCGGTCCTGCTCGACAGCCTGAACGAGTTCTTCGGGCTGCTCGGGCAGATCATCCGGGTGCCCGGGCCGGAGGGCTCGCTGCTGGCGCAGGCCAGGGCGACGCTGCCGCTGGACCTGTGCGGCATCTTCGCGGACGTGTGCCCGCGGCCGGCGAAGACGGCGTTCGACCAGAAGTCGAACCCGAACGCCGGCAACGGCGCCGCCAAGCCAGGAACGGGGGCCCGGCCATGAGCCTGTTCGGCCGCAAGACCGGGCGCGGACCCCAGTGGGGCGTGACGGCCAAGTTCGGCGTGTTCGTCGTGCTGACCGGGCTGCTGACGTTCTTCATCGGCCAGCAGATCCTGGGGACGAGCTTCAACGAGCGCTACAAGCTGACCGCGACCTTCGACGACGTCACCGGGCTGCTGGAGAACGACATCGTCAAGGTCGCCGGCACCCCCGTCGGCCAGGTCAAGAGCATCAAGGTCGAGATGGGCAAGGCCGTCGTCGGAATGGAGATCGACGACGACGTCCGGGTCCCGGACGACTCGACCGCGGCGATCCGCTGGCGCAACGCGATGGGGCAGCGGATCGTCTATCTCGAACCGGGTGCCAGCCAGGCCAAGCTCGCGCCGGGCTCCCGCGTGCCGAAGACGCGGTCGGTGGTGGACCTCGGCGACATCGTCAACAGCCTCGGCCCGATCACCCGCAACCTCGACCCGGTCCAGATCAACAAGATCCTCTTCTCGTTCTCGCAGGCCCTGGACGGCAACGAGCAGAACATCAACCTGATGATCCAGAACCTGGACGGCCTGCTGCGCACGTTCGCCGCCCGCAAGGACACCATCCGGTCGATGATCGAGGACTACGAGACGGTCAGCGGCGCGGTGGCCGTGCGCGACCGGCAGATCGCCGCGAGCGTCGACAACCTCGCCGAGCTGACCAAGGTTTTCGCCAACAACCACAAGCTGCTGGAGAACGCGGTCGTCGAGGTCGCCGGCGTCACGACCAACCTCAACCAGGTGCTCGGCGGCAACGACGCGCAGCTCGGCCGCATCATCGGCAACCTCGGCAAGTTCGCCGAGACCTTCCGGATCAACGTCGACAACCTGGAAAAGATGGTGCAGAACCTTCCGCTGACGCTGCGGCAGCTGTTCGCCGCCGCCAACGGCGGGCACTACCTGCGCACGAACGCGCTGTGCCTCAACATCGTGCAGGGGCCGTGCCCGTTCCCGATGCGGTTCCCCAAGTCGGACACCGGCACGCAGGCACAGGGTCCGTCCCCGGCCGACCTGGCCAAGCTCAAGGCGATGCTCCAGGGCAAGGGGGGCGGCTGAGATGGCGCTCAAGTCCCTGCGCGACGTCAACCACAAGCTCGTCGCGATCGTCTCGCTCGCGGTCCTGGCGGCGGCGTGCGTGTTCGCGTTCGCCGTCGGGCAGCTGCACCTGTTCGACCGCGGTTACACGATGAGCGGGGTGTTCACCGACACCGCGGGGCTCAAGAAGGGCCAGGACGTCCGGGTCGCCGGCGTCAAGGCCGGCCGGATCACCTCGGTGAAGCCGGACTTCGCGAAGGGCAACGTGGTCGTCGAGTGGCACGTGAACGCCGGGATCGACCTCGGCCCCGCCACCCGGGCCGAGATCCAGACGACCACCCTGCTGGGCGGCCGCTACCTGCGGCTCGCCGGCCCCGTGGCCAAGCCCTTCATGGCCGAGGTGCCCGAGTCGCGGCGGCGGATCCCGATCGACCGCACCAGCGTCCCGTTCACCGTGCCGGACGCCATCGAGGGCGCGCAGAACATCGTCGGCAAGCTCGACCAGAAGAGCATCGACACGCTGCTCACCCAGATGTCGAAGATCCAGTCGCCGAGCGCGCCGAAGCTCCGGCAGATGCTGGTCAACGTGCAGACCCTCAGCCGCACGCTGAACGAGGCGACGCCCGAGGTCCAGAAGCTCATCGAGAACAGCAAGAACATCACCGGCGTGCTGGCGGCCAAGGACGAGAAGCTCCGGCAGATCATCGCCGACAGCCAGATCCTGCTGCGCACGCTGGTGGAGCGGCGCAACGAACTGGCGGCCACGATCGGGCAGGGCAGCAGCACGGTCCGCACCCTGTCGAACGTGATCTCCAAGCACCAGACCGACCTCGACCGGCTGCTGGACAACCTGCATCTGCTGACCACCCGGCTGGCCCCCAACCTGGACGCGCTCAACACCGACTTCTCGCTGCTGGGCCCGACGTTCATCCAGGTCGCCAACCTCAAGGGCAACGGCCGCTGGGTCGAGGGACTGCTCACCGGGCTCGGGCCGATCCAGCCGCCCGGGCCGATCTCCACCCGGCGCGGTTCGGGCGGCCAGGGCGGAGGCGACTGATGAGATACCGCGTTCCGGTGATCGTGGGGCTCTGCGCCGCGCTCGTCACCACGCTCGGCGGGTGCTCGGCGCTCCCCGGCGCGTCCGGCGGCGACCGGACGATGACCGTCTACCTGCCCAAGGCCCGCTCCTTCTACAAGGACTCCAAGGTCAAGGTGATGGGCGCCGACGTCGGCCTGGTCGACTCGGTGGAGAACCAGGGCGACAAGGTCAAGGTCACCTTCCACATCCGCGACGACGTCCCGCTCCCGCAGGGCGTCCAGGCCTCCGTGGTGCCGCTCAACCTGGTCGGCGAGCGCAACCTGGTGCTGCACCCGGCCTGGAAGCCGGGACAGCCCAAGGAGACCTCCAACGAGATCCCGATCAACCGCACCAGCGTGCCGGTCGAGGTGGACGACGCGCTCAGCTCGTTCACCAACCTGGCCAACGCGCTCGACCCGACCAAGATGCAGAACGCGCTCGGGGAGGCGGCCGACTCCTTCCGGGGCAACGGCAGGGAGTTCAACGCGACGCTGGAGCAGAGCGCGCGGCTCGTGGAGAACGTCGCGGGACAGGACCGGCAGCTGATCGAGGTCGCCCGCAACCTCGACCGCCTCGCCGGCGTGGTCCGCGGCCGCGAGCAGGTGCTCGGCCAGCTGATCCGCGACTTCGGCGAGGCGACGCGGGTGCTGAGCGCCGAACGCGGTGAGATCCAGCAGCTCATCACCGGGATTCTGGAGCTGTCCAAGAACGGCGACAAGCTGATCCAGAAGTACAAGGGCCAGCTGCCCTATGACCTGGCCGTGCTCACCAAGGTGGCGCTGATGCTCAAGGGCAACTCCAAGCAGCTCGCGTTGCTGGTGAAGTCGTTGCCCGGCATCGGTGAGGCGCTCATCGGCGGCTACAACCCCGCCAACAAGTCGCTGCAGATCCGCTTCGCCACCGACGCGTTCCTGCGCACGTGGCTCAAGGGCCTGCTCAAGACCGACGACGTGAACTGCCCGCTGCCCCCGCCCAACTCCAACTGCCCCTGGCAGAACCGGCAGGGCGACGGGCAGCAGCGGAACGGAGGCAACTGATGAGGCGGCCGATCATCCGCGGTCTGCCGTTCGTCGTGCTCGCCGCCGTGCTGGTGCTGACGGGCTGCTCGTACAAGACGGCCGGCGCGCCCGGCGGCGGGCTCACCCTGCACGCCACGTTCACCGACGTCCAGGGGCTGGTCGCCGGGCACAGCGTGCAGATGTCGGACGTCAAGGTCGGCAGCGTCACCAAGGTCGAGCTCGACAAGACGACCTACAGGACCAGGGTCACACTGTCGATCAAGGACGGCATCCGGGTGCCGCGGACCGTCAGCGCGGAAATCAAGATCACCTCATTGCTCGGCGAGAACTACGTCGACCTGCGGCTGCCGCCGGGCGGCCGGCTGGACCAGGGCCCGTTCCTGGCCGCCGGCAACGACATCGGCCGCACCAGCGTGCAGCCCGCGTTCGAAGAGGTCGTCGGCCAGACCGGCCCGCTGCTCAAGGCGCTGGCGAGCGACGACGTGGCGGCCGTGGTCAACGCCGGGGCGACCGCGCTGGACGGGAACGGCCACAAGCTCAACACCATGATCGCCAAGTCCGGTGACCTGGTGAAGGTCTTCGCCGACCAGCGCCAGCAGCTGGCCTCGGCGGTCGACCAGTTCGCCAGGCTCGGCAACTCGCTGGCCAAGGGCGGCGCCGATCTGGAACGGGCGCCGGTGGAGCTGGAGAAGACCACCCGGCTGCTGCGCGACAACAAGGAGAAGATCCTCAGCGTCGTGGCGCGGCTCACCCGGATGGCCCGCGAGCTCAACGACAAGGTCCTCGAAGGCCGCGTGCAGCGGTTCAAGGGCCTGCTGCGCGACCTCGACCCGGTGCTGGCCCAGCTCGGCAACAACCGCAAGCGGCTGACCGATCTGGTCAACGGCCTCGTCACCTTCACCGACAAGCTCCCCAGGGCCAGCTACGACGGCCAGCTCCTGCTCTATCCGCTGCTGCGCCTGGTGTGGCCGGACGGCAGCCCGGTCATCCCGGGCCTGCCCGGGAACGGCGGCGACCAGAAGACCAGGGCCGACCAGGTGCCCAAGGAACTGCGGGGAGCGCTGCCGGACCTCGACAAGATGCTGAGGACGCCGCGATGAACAGACGCCTCACGATCAACCTCGGCGTGTTCGCCCTCCTCGCCGTGCTGATGGTGGTCTGGGCGTTCAACAACGTCATCCGGTTCGACTTCATCGACCGGCCGTACCACATCACCGTCGAGTTCCAGTCCTCACCGGGGCTGCACCCCAACTTCGAGGTCGACTACCTCGGCACCCGGATCGGCAAGATCGACTCGGTGAAGCTGCGGAAGGACAAGGTCGTCGTCAAGCTCGACATCGAGCAGGGGGTCGAGATCCCGCAGGGGGTCACGGCGCAGGCGGCGCGCAAGTCGGCCGTCGGCGAGCCCGTCGTCGAGCTGACGCCGCCGCCCGGAGTCAACCCGAACGGGCCGAAGATGAAGCCGGGCACGGTCATCCCGGTGTCGCAGACCAAGGTCCCGCCCAAGTACGGCGACCTGTTCGGCGCGGTCATCGACACGCTGAAGGCGATCAAGCCCGAGGACGCCCAGACGCTCACGCACGAGCTGGCCGCGGGCTGGTCCGGCCGGGAGAACTCGCTCCGCCAGATCATCGCCGGCAGCGACCAGCTCTCCGCCACGTTCGCCCAGAACAGCGAGCTCCTGGACGGCCTGACCAAGGACTTCGGCAAGATCACGCGCGTGCTCGCGCAGAACCGCGGCGAGCTGGCCGCGGGCATCGACAACGTCGCCGCCCTGACCGCCGCGCTCAGGGAGGTCCGCGGTGAGCTGACGCGACTGCGCGACGACGGCCCGCAGCTGCTCAACACCGTGAACGCCCTGCTGGACCAGTCCGGCGGCGACCTCGAATGCACCATTGACTCGCTGGGTACGCTCGGAATCACCAAACACAACCCCAATGCGCTCGGCGACCTGCGCGACACCCTCCGCCAGGCACCGGCGCTCAAGAACGTGCTCCAGAACATCATCGGCACCGACCAGGGCCAGCCGGTCCTCAACGTGGTCTTCCTGATCACCCTCAGGACACCGGCCACGCTGGAGTACAGGTACCCGCTGCCGCAGCCGACCGCGGGCAAGATCCCGAACTGCCCCGACGGGCGGGACCCGATCAAGGTCAAGCAGAAGCCCTACAAGTCCAAGAACCCCGGCCAGACCGTCCCCACCCATGACCCGTCAGTCCAACGGGCGGCGGAGCTGAAGGCAAAGAATGCCGCCGACCACTCGGCGGATTCCACCGGCGGGCCGCCCGCTTGGCTAATGTACGTGCCCCCGCTCCTGGCGCTGCTGGTGCTGATCAAGGTCGTGATGGGCTCGGTGCCCGTCGTGTCCCGGATCGGCAGACTGCGCCGCCGCGGTGACCAGGACGACTGATTCCCATCCGAGGAGTACCGAAGTGACAGCCAAGACCTCCAAGGACGTCACGGGGAAGACCGTCGGCGCCGAGACGGACGAGACCGTGGCCGACGAGGTCGAGGTCGAGGAGACGACGCCCAAGCCCGCCGCCAAGCGCAAGCGCCGCGTCCGGGTCATCGAGGTGCTCGAAGACGAGGATCTGGACGAGGTGCTCGAGTCCCTCGAAGACGAGGACGACGAGGAGCCCGCTCCCAAGAAGAGGACCGTCGCCAAGAAGGCGAAGCCCGCGATCGTCGAGGCCGACGAGGAGGACGAGGAGGAGGCCGAGCCCGCTCCCGAGCCCGCCCGGCGCACCTCCGCGGCGGCGGACGACGCCCAGCCGACCCTGCTCGGCCTGCCCCGCAACGCGGCCATCGTGGCCGTCGTCCTGGTGGCCCTGCTCGCGAGCGTGGCCATCTGGCAGTGGCGGAGCGCGAGCGCCGCCGCGGGCGAGGAGGACGAACGCGCCGCCGTCGTCGCCCGGGCCTCGGCCTTCGGCGATCTCGCGACCTCCTACAACGCGGCCAACTACGAGAGCCAGATGAAGAAGATCCAGGGGCTCATGGCGGGCGACCTGCTGGAGAGGTACAAGAGCTCCACGGTCCAGAGCCTGCCGCAGGCGTTCAAGAGCAGCCCCCAGGCCGCCCTCACCTCCAAGACCAAGCAGGTCTACGTCGGGAGCGTCGACGGCAAGTTCGCGACCGTCGTCGTCTCCGTCGACATCACGGTGAGCGACGGCAAGAACCAGAGCGCGGCCCCGCAGAGCCTCATCCGGCTGTCCCTCGTCAAGGAGAACGGGGAGTGGAAGGTCAGTCAGATGCACGCCTCGGGAGACGACGGCTCCGGATCGGGAGGCCTGCCCGGCGTCCCGAACGGCCAGCAGACGCAGCAGCCCAAGAACGACAAGAGCGAGAAGCCGAAGAACTAATCTCGAACGCGGGGGCGACCTGCACTGAGCGCGGGCGAGTCAATCGACGACCCCGGCCCGCACGCGAGCGCGCTAACGGGTCGTGAAGCGAGCCGAAGGCGAAGCTTCACGAGAGATCGCGAAGCGATGTCGCGCTCGCACGCTTTTGTGGTTCGGGGGCGAGCCGCCAGGCGAGCCCCCGAGGCCACGAAAGCCTACAAGTAACGCGCTGCGGCGGCTTCGGCTGGGGCGTCTTCGCCGGTCACGCCGCCGGGGCCGGTCGGGACGCCGCTGTCGACGGATTCGGGGGCCATGAAGGTGACGCGGTGCATCTTGCGGCGCTGGGTGTAGTCGGCGACCGCGTAGTGCTGGGTGGGGCGGTTGTCCCAGAAGGCGAGCGTGCCGACGCGCCAGTTGAGGCGGACCTGGAACTGGGGGTCGCGGACGGCGTCGAACAGCAGGGGCAGGATCGCCTCGTTCTCGCGGCGCGACAGCCCGATCAGGCGGGTCACCGACGACCGGTTGACGTACAGCGCCTTGCGGCCGGTCTCCGGGTGGACGCGGACGACCGGGTGGATCTGCGGCGGGTTCTTGTCCTGCATGTCGCGCAGGTCGAAGCGGTGGCCCTTGTCGATCGCCTTGGAGATGGACATCGTCAGGTCGTGCTCGGCGTACAGCTCGTCGCACAGGCGCTGGAGCCAGGGCGCGAGCGAGTCGTACACCAGGTACATGTTGGCCCAGTTGGTGTCGCCGCCGACCTCGGGCAGGATCACCGCGCGCAGCAGGGAGCCGGTCGGCGGGCGCTTCATGAACGTGTTGTCGGAGTGCCACTGGTCGCCGCCCTCGCCCTTCGGCGCGGTCTGGTCGAGCACGTGGATGGCGCCGCCGTCGAGGTTCATCTTCGGGATGTCGAGGGTCCCGAAGTTCATCGCGAACGCCTCGTGCTGGGCGTCGCTGATGTGCTGGTCCCGGAAGAACAGCACACAGTGGTCGAGCAGGCCCTGCCGGATGGTCTGGACCTGCTCCTCGTCGAGGGGCTTGGCCAGGTCCAGGCCGGTGACCTCGGCGCCGATGTTCGCGGTGACGCGGTGGAATTCGATCATGTCCTGGGGCCTCCATCGGGGTACAGCCAAGCAATCGCTAGGTTGATGCTAACCGATGGAGGCCGCCCGCCACACCCCCGGCCCGGCCGCCTCAGCGGGAGTAATGCTCGACGACGAGCTGCTCGTCACAGATCACCGGGATCTCCGAGCGCTCCGGCAGTCGGGTGAACTGCGCGGCGAACGCCTCGTGGCGCACGTCGAGGTAGCCCGGCACGTTCTCGCTGTGCACGCCGGTCGCCGCGACCTGGAACGGCTCCATGGAGCGGCTGCGCTCGGCGATCGTGATCACGTCGCCCGGGCGCAGGCGGTACGAGGGCCGGTCGACCCTGCGGCCGTTCACGAGGACGTGCCGGTGCACGACGAACTGGCGGGCCTGGTAGATCGTGCGGGCGAAGCCGGCGCGCAGCACGAGCGCGTCCAGCCGGCGCTCCAGATCGACGATCAGCGCCTCGCCGGCCTTGGCGCCCTTGACCTTGGTGGCCTTGGCGAACGCGTTGCGCAGCTGCGCCTCGCGGATGTTGTACTGCGCGCGCAGCCGCTGCTTCTCGCGCAGACGGACCTTGTAGTCCGACTCGTTCTTGCGGGCCCTGCCGTGCACGCCGGGCGGGTACGGGCGGGCCTCGAAGTACTTGACGCTCTTGGGGGTCAGCGGGATGCCGAGGGCCCGTGACAGCCGGACCTTCGGACGGGGGTTGTTCATCGTCCTCCTTCAGTGGTTAGGTAAGCCTTAGTTAGGTAAGCCTAACCTACGACAGCAAAGGAGGGTCGCGATGGGTCGCAGGGTTGGCTCTATGGGGCGGCCGGGCGCGGCGGAACGGGCGCGAACGCTGGCCTATGGGGTGGCAGACGGGGTGCTGGCGGTGCCCGGCGTGCCGTATGCGCCGGTAACCGCGCACGTCACCGATGAGAACGGTCGTCCGCTGCTGCTCATTCCCACGAGTTCGCCCGTCGCCGCGGCGTTGCAGGGCGAGCCGGATCTGCCCGCGACCCTCCGCATCTCCGATGTGGCCCCGGTCGCGCTGGCCGACCGCGTGCGCGGCCGGGCCTGGCTGCACGGCTGGCTCACCGAGGTCCCGGCGGAGGGACGGCGGGACGCGGCGCTGCGGCTGTCCCGGCTGCATCCCCGCCCGGAGCTCCTTGATCTCGCCGACGACACGGAATGGACGGTCCTGGCGCTGGAGATCGCCGAGGTCGAGATCGACGACCCGTGGGGGACCGCCACCCTGGAGCCCGAGGAGTACGAGGCGGCCGCGCCCGATCCGTTCGTCGCGATCGAGGCGGGCATCCTCGAACACCTCGACGTGGCGCACCGCCCCGAGCTCGCGGCCCTGGTCGGTGACCGCCTCGGTGATCGCCTCGGTGCCCCCGGTGGGCAGGCGCCCGTCATCCGTCCCCTCGCGCTGGACTCCTACGGGATGTGGCTCCGGTGTACGTATGTCAACGGATCGGCCGCCGGCGAGCCGTTCGATCTGCGGGTGGTCTTCCCCGAGCCTGTCCGGGACCTCCACACCCTCCGATGCGTCTACCGCAGGATGCTGGCGCCGCAGGCGTCGTGAACGGCATCGCGCGCCCGGCCGGCTGCGTGGTCCGGTGCAGTGGTCTCCCGGATGTGACGGCGGCGCGTTCGGGCGATGCTCGTATTTGGCCGTGGGTCGCCTCTGCAGCGGGGTGCGGAGGCGGCTCCGGTCCAAGGCCACATTCCCGAATTGGCCCTGTGCGGGCTCCCTGACCTGGCGGAGGCTGGAGCCATGAGCTCCGAACACCCCGAGACCCGCGCCGTCCACCCGGCCGTGGTCCAGCCCGCCGGAAGCCGTCCGCTGAGTGTGCCGATCTACCAGGGGCACCTGTTCGCCTTCGACTCCGCCGATGACATGGCCGCCGCGTTCGACGGGCCGCAGGGCGCCTTCTTCTACAGCCGCCTGGGCAATCCCACGGTCCGCGCGTTCGAGAACGCCGTCGCCGATCTGGAGGGCGGCACGTCCGCGCTGGCCACCGCGTCCGGGATGGGCGCGATCAACGCCGTGCTGATGTCGCTGCTGCGGTCCGGCGACCACGTGATCGCGCAGTCGTGCCTGTACGGCGGGACGTACGCCCTCCTGAAGGACCTCGCCGAGCGCTGGGGCGTCGAGGTCACCTACGTGACCGGCGACGATCCGGCCGAGGTACGGGCGGCGCTGCGGCCCGAGACGCGCCTGCTCTACCTGGAGACGATCGCCAACCCGACCACCCAGGTCGTGGACCTGCCCGCGCTGATCGCGGAGGTGGGCGACGCCCCGGACGTGCGCACGGTCGTCGACAACACCTTCGCCACCCCGCTGCTCTGCCGCCCGATCGAGCACGGCGCGGACATCGTCGTCCACTCCGCGACCAAGTTCCTCGGCGGTCACTCCGACATCATCGGCGGCGTCGCGGTCTTCGCCGACGCGGACGTGCACCGCCGGGTCTGGGACCACGCCGTCGAGCTCGGCGCCACCGCCGACCCGTTCGCCGCCTGGCTGGCGATCCGCGGCCTGGCCACCGTGGCGCTGCGCGTCGCGCGGCAGAACGAGACGGCGCTCGACCTGGCCCGCCGTCTCGCGGCCCACCCGGCCGTGGCACGCGTCAACTACCCGGGCCTGCCCGAGCACCCGCAGTACGAGCTGGCGCGGCGGCTGCTGGACGGACGCGGCGGCGGCGTCCTGTCGTTCGAGCTCGCCGGTGGACGCGAGGCGGGCCGTACGTTCATCGGGGCCGTCCAGCTGGTGTCGCTCACGCCATCGCTAGGCGACGTCAAGACACTGGTGATGCACCCGGCGAGCACGTCCCACCGCCAGCTCGACGCCGCCGCCCTGGCCGCCGCCGGGATCGGCGAAGGCACAGTACGCATGGCCGTCGGCATCGAACACGCCGACGACCTGTGGTCCGACATCGCGCAGGCCCTCGCCAAGCTGTGATGATCGCTCTCGCGCAGCGACCTCAGCCCGCACGCGAGCGCGCTAACGGGTCGGGAAGCGAGCCGAAGGCGAAGCCGAAGCTTCACGGGAGATCGCGGAGCGAGGCCGCGGAAGCAATGAACACGGATCAGAGGTAGAAGCCGGTGGCGGTGGCGGGAGCGCTCTCGGTGACGGGGCGCTTCTCGCCGTTGCGCAGCGCGACCAGCTCGGCCAGGGTCGCGCCGCCGGAGCCGATCTGCGCCGCCCGGTCGGGGTCGTCCTCGCCGAGCCAGGAGACGGCCTCGGCCTGGGTGAGCGGCCCCACCTCGATCTGCGCGAGGCAGCGCCCGGGCCGGACGACCGCGGGGTGCAGCCGTGCCAGGTCCTCGTTGGTGGTGATCGCCACCAGCACGTCCCGGCCCTGGCCCAGCATGCCGTCGGTCAGATTGAGCAGCCGGGACAGCCCCTGGCCGGCCGCGTCCTTGGCCTCGCCGCGGATCAGCTCGTCGCAGTCCTCCAGGATGAGCAGCCGCCAGCGCCGGTTCTCGTCGTCCTCGTCGTAGCCGACGGCGACCTGCATGAGGTAGCTCGGCGTGCCGAACAGCGCCTCGGGGTCGAGCACGCAGTCGGCCTGGCACCACTCGTCCCACGACCGTGCCAGCGCCCGCAGCGCCGTGGTCTTGCCGGTGCCGGGCGGACCGTGCAGGAGCAGGAGCCGGCCCGTGACCTCGTCCCGGCGCAGGCCCATGACCTGGTCGAACGCGTCGGCCACCGGGGAGGTGTAGTTGGCGCGGATGTCGGTCCAGGTGTCCGCCGAGATCGCGCGCTCGGTGCGGACCGGGCCGCGCGGGCCGGTGTGCCAGAAGCCCATCTGCACGTTGGTGTCGTCGGTCTTGGGCGGCTCGGTGGCGTCCAGCGTGCACTCGTCCATGATCGACTCAGCCAGTTCGGCGGAGACGGCCGAGACGGCGAGGTAGGCGGTGCCGTGCTTCCACCGGTTGGTGAGCAGCGTCCAGCCGTCGCCCTCGTACAGGACGGACTCCTTGCTCTTCTCGTGGGCGACGCGGATCACTTTGCTCTCGGCGGCGGGACGCAGCGGGGCCTCGGCCTTGACGTGCTCCAGCTGGAGGGACCGCGACCAGGGCTGCTCACCGGACGCGAACGGGCGCAGCGACAGGACGTCCATGACGTCGGCGGGGGAGTTGCTGTCGGTCAGGTTGAGCACTACGGGCAGCGTGAGGTCCGCCCCTGGATCGGCGTGCCGCTCATGGGGTTCGACGAGATGCAGAATCTCCTGTGGCCTCTCCCGCGACGTGGTCATACATCGATGATCAGGCGCGGGGGAGGCGTGCGTCCAACGAATTACCCACCGTTCAGGAACCGGACTCCTCGACCTCGCGTGCGGCGCGGGCCTCGCGGGCCGCCTGTCGCTCGGCGGCCTCCTGGGCGTCGAGCTCGGCGGCCTCTTCCGGCGTGGGCGCCGAACCGCCCAGATAGGCCGGCTGCCACCACGTCTCGTCGGCCTTGGGGATCTCGGGGTACTCGCGCTGCGCCCTCTCCAAAAGCTCGGCCATCCGCGCCTGCAGCTCCTCGGTGGCCTTGTCGTAGTCGTCGCCGCGCTTGGGGTACATCGGCTCGCCGACAAGGATCGTGACCGGCACCCCGCGCTGGAACAACCGCTTCTTGCGGCCCTTGGTCCACAGCCGCTGCGGCCCCCAGATGGTGATCGGCACCAGCGGTACGTCGGCGGCGACCGCCATCCGGACCGCGCCGCTCTTGATCTCCTTGACCGTGAACGACCGGCTGATCGTGGCCTCGGCGAAGACCCCGATGATCTCGCCGCCCTTCAGCGCGGTCAGCGCCGCCTTGTAGGAGGACGCCCCCGCCTGCCGGTCCACCGGGATGTGGTGCATGCCGCGCATCAGCGGCCCAGCGATCCTGTTGTCGAAGATCTCCTTCTTCGCCATGAACCGGACGAGCCGGCCCGCGGGATGGGTCGCCAGCCCGGCGAAGATGAAGTCGAGGTAGCTCACGTGATTGCTGACCAGCACCGCGCCGCCGGTGCTGGGGATGTTTTCGGTCCCTTCGAGGCGGAACTTCAGATTGAGCGCCTTGAAGAGGCCCAGCGCCGCCTTGATCACCGGTGGGTACACGATTTCGGCCATGGATGCACCGTACCGGTGCCCGCGATGATCAGCGAGCACGGGCGATGCATCCCACATCGGGCCCGATCTCTGAGAGGCTTAGGGGGCTCCCCCGTTCGGGGGAGACGATCCGGTGAGGGAGAGGGGATGAGCATGGAACCGTTGGACGCGGCCGTGGACGTGCACGCGCTCATCCGGGACCTTCTGCCGGTGGTGGCGCCGAGCGCCTGGTTCGACCCGGGCACCTCCGAGGTCGTGCTGCCGGTGGGCCGGTCGGAGGCGCGCGCGTCCAGTTGGACCGTGCTGGAACGCTGCGCCCGTGAGCCGCGCGAGGTCTGGCCCCGGGTGATCGGCGACTGGCTGCGCGAGGTCGGCGCCCGGGCGTTCCTGGCGGTCGGCGAGATGGAGCTGTTCGGTGACGTGCGCGAGTTGCTGCGCCTGCGCATCGTGCCCAAGCTCGCGCCGCGCGACCGCGAGGGCCTGGTGGTGGTCCCGGCGGGCGACCACTTCGACGCGATGGTCATGATCGAGCACCCGCGCTACGGCGGTCCGCTCACCAAGGCCCGCGCCGGCCTGCTGGGCCTGCGCAAGCTGGGCTACGTGATGACCAACACGCACGACCGCGAGCTGGCCGACGTCGAGGTCCGCGACCAGCCGCTGCTTCCGGGCGAGAACGTCCGCGTCGTGACCAAGCCGGGCAGCCGGTACGTGTCGGCGCTGCTCAGCGAGGTCGAGCAGTTCCTGCCCCGCCACAACGACAACGGCGCCCTCGTTGGAGTGCCCTGCCACAGCACGCTCCTGCTGTACCCGATCACCTCCACCGCCGTCCGCGACGTCTTGCCGATCTTCGCCGACGTGGTCGCTGAGATGCACGCCGACGCCGACGACCCGTGCGCGAACGGCGTCTACTGGAGCCACGGCGAACGCAGGCTCACCCCGTTGCCGCCCTTGGAACAAACCAACGGCTCAGGCGAATTCGCCGCCCTACTACGCCGCCTCCCCAAGCCTTGACCGAGCCGCGAGCGCGCGCTACCTGAGCCTGGGAGGAGGCCAACGGCTGCGGCGAGTTCGCCGCCTTGTCCCGCCGACTTCTGGGCGCCTGACCTCAGCCCGCTCCGCAACCCCGTGGATAGCCCAGCCACCGCGAGCGCGCTATCGGGTCGTGAAGCGAGCCGAAGGCGAAGCTTCACGAGAGATCGCGAAGCGATGTCGCGCTCGCCGCTTTTGCGGTTCGGCGGCCGAGCCGCCAGGCGAGGCCGTCGAGGCCGCGAAAGCCATAAACACAGCGCGGTTCGGCGGCCGAGCCGCCAGGCGAGGCCGTCGAGGCCGAAAAAGCAATCAGTACAGTTTCCAGTCGACCGGTGGGGCGCCTTGTTGCTCCAGGAGCTGGTTGGCGCGGCTGAACGGGCGGGAGCCGAAGAAGCCGCGGTCGGCCGACATCGGGCTCGGGTGTGCGGACTCGATGCACGGGACCGCGCCCAGCAGTGGCTTGAGGTTGCGGGCGTCGCGGCCCCACAGGATCGCCACCAGCGGGCGGCCGCGTGCGGCGAGGGCGCGGATGGCCTGCTCGGTGACCTCTTCCCAGCCCTTGCCGCGGTGCGAGCCGGGCTTGCGCGGCGCGACGGTCAGGCATCTGTTGAGCAGGAGGACGCCCTGCTCGGTCCACGGGGTCAGGTCGCCGCTGGACGGCTCGGGGTGGCCGAGGTCGGCGCGGTACTCGCGGAAGATGTTGATCAGGCTGCCGGGCAGCGGCCGCACGTCGGGCGCCACCGAGAAGCTGAGCCCGACGGGGTGGCCGGGGGTGGGGTAGGGGTCCTGGCCGACGATGAGCACCCGCACCTCGTCGAAGGGCTGGGTGAAGGCCCGCAGGATGCGGTCGCCCGCCGGGAGGTAGCTGCGGCCGGCCGCGATCTCGCCGCGCAGGAAGTCGCCCGCGGCGGCGATCCGGTCGGCCACGGGCGCCAGCGCCGTCGCCCAGCCGGCCTCGACGATCTCCGAGAGTGGTCGTCCCGTCATGGACGACCACCCTAGTGCCGCGATCTTGATGCCGTTCGCGGAACGACGGCCGTCCCACATGGTGGAAGGTTATTGACCACATGCGGACGGCGGACGTGGAAAGTTTCCATCGTTCCATCGGTGGCCGCGCTGATCACGGGGGCGAAACGCCCTGTTAAGTCGTGGTTACTTCCTTACAACCCTCATTGACCTACCTCGCGGTATTTCGTAACTCCTTGGGGGAGACGCAGCGCACGCAGAGCAGAAGTGGGGACGGACGAGCATGACACAGCTGACCGCGATGGACGCCAACTTCCTCTACGCCGAGACGAGCACCACGCATGTGCACATCGCCGGGCTGGGGATCGTGGACGCGAGCGCGTGCCCCGGCGGGAGGCTGACCGTCGAGGCCATGGTCGAGCTGATCAGGGAACGTTCGCACCTGGCCGCACGGCCGCTGCGGCAGCGGCTGGTGGAGGTTCCCTTCGGCCTCGACCGCCCGTACTGGGAGGACGATCCGGACTTCGACCCGCACCGGCACATCTTCGAGATCGCGCTGCCGGCCCCCGGCGACGACCGGCAGCTGGCGGACGCGGTCGGCATGCTGCACGAGCGGCCGCTGGACCGGCACCGGCCGCTCTGGGAGCTCGTCATCATCCAGGGCCTGTCGGGCGGCCGCACCGCGGTCTACGTCAAGGCCCACCACGCGGCGATCGACGGCGTCATGGCCGCCGAGACCCTCGCCGCCCTCCTCGACCTCACGCCCGAGCCGCGCGACCTGCCCGCCGACGACCACGAGCCCGCCCGCGCCCCCGGCCGCATGAGCATGCTGAGCACGGGTCTGCTCAAGACCGCGACGTACCCGGTCCGCAGCGCCCTGTCGGTGGCCAGGACCGCCCCGTACCTGGACGAGATCCCGGGCGTCTCGGCGATCCCCGGCGTCGGCCTCATGACGCAGGTCGTCCAGGGCGCGCTGCGGCGCGAGGACGTGCCGAAGGCGCTGCGAACGAGCGCGCCGCCCACCTCGTTCAACCTGCCGATCGGGCGCCACCGCGCGGTGGCCTACGGCGACCTGTCGCTCGCGGAGATCAAGGAAGTGCGCACCGCGCTGGGCGGCAGCGTCAACGACGTGGTCATGGCCCTCTGCGCCACCGCCCTGCGGCAGTGGCTCGACAAGCGCGGCGAGCTGCCCGACCGGCCGCTCGCGGTCGGGGTGCCGGTGTCGCTGCGCAAGGGCGACGACGCGGGCGACCCGGGCAACCAGGTCTCGCTGATGGGTGCGCCGCTGGCGGTCCACGTGGCCGATCCGGCCGCGCGCTATGCCGCCGTCCGCAGGGACATGGACCTGGTCAAGCGCCGCTTCGTCGCGTCGTCCGGAAGCTGGGTGCAGGAGCTGAGCGGCATCATCCCGGCCCCGGTCGCGGGCGCCCTCACCCGCCTGGCGCTGAGCGCGCTGCCGGCGCTGCAGGCGGTGCCCAGCGTCAGCGTGCGCCCGATCAACCTGATCATCTCGAACGTGCCGGGTCCGCAGTTCCCGCTCTATCTCTGCGGGACGAAGGTGCTCGGCTACTACCCGATCTCGGCGATCTCGGATCTGAGCGGCGGGCTCAACATCACCGTCTTCTCCTATGACGGCCGCGTCTGCGTCGGCGTCGTGGCCTGCCGCGACCTCGTCCCGGATCCCTCCGAGGTCATCGACCACCTCAACGACGCGCTGGCGGAGCTGAAGTACCTGGCCGGGATGGCGAACGTAGGCGAACCGGAGCTCACCGGAGTCTGAGCAGCGTGTCCCGGTGCCGCCACGCCAGGTCGAGCGCGGCGGCACCGGCCGGCTGCATGGGCCGCGGCACCGTCCCGTCGAAGGGCGCCATCGACACGGTGCCCTCGGCGTTCTCCTCGACCATCGCGCCGAAGAGCCCGTCGAACGCCCCGGCGTCGACCACCACCGCGGTGAGCAGGTCCAGCGCGAACGTCAGCGGGTCGACCCCGAGCCCGAGGAAGGACGCCCGCAGCCGGCCCTCCGCCCGGACGCCGTCCAGCGCCCCCGCGAAGGCCCGGAACCCCTCCTCGGACCAGTCGACCACCTCGTCGCCGCCGAGGAACTCCTCGCTGTACTCCCGCTGCATGGAACGCCACAGATCGAGATCGCCCACGTCGTCCGCCAACGGCTGGAACACCCCGACCGGCATGACCTGGTGGAGCCCGCCCGCGTGCGCGACCTTCGCCGGGTCCCGCCAGTGCAGCACGTAGGAGGCGGGATCACCGGCGCGGATCGTCACCGTCGTGATCGCGGGCAGCGCCGGCCGGCGGGCGAGATCGCACGGATCGCCGATCCGGGTCCGCAGGGGCAGCCCGTCGGCCGCTTCGGCTAGCTCGTGCGCCGCCGCCTCCCCGACGTTCACCGCGTCGAAGTAGCGGGCGGGTCCCAGCCGCAGCACGTTCGTGCGCAGGTCCGCGTCGAGCAGCCGGTAGGCGCGCCGGTTCTCGAAGACGGCGGGAGGGGCCAGCGCCGCCATGGCTTCGGCGTACGTGCCGAATCCGGCGGGTAGCCCCTCCGGCGGATCGACCACCGCGGGAGGGGCCGGTTCGGGCTCCCACTCCAGCCGTACGGCCTCCAGCGGGACGGGCGCCGCCGCGATCCACTCCGGCCGTGTCAGCAGGGCCGTCGACCCGACCCGCGGAGCGTCCGGATAGAGCCGGTCCGCGACCGTTCCGAGTTCGGCCCGGCTCGCGTTCAACCTCTTCCGTACGTCCGCCCACATACCCGTGACCGTCGGCTACTTCTGGTGAATCTGGATCTGATGGCCGTCTGGCCCCTCCACCAGCGCGTAGGTGCCCCACGGTTCCTCAGTCGGATCTGTCACCGTGACACCCCTGCCCCGGAGTTCGGCGACCGTCGCCTGAAGGTCGTCGCACGTGAAGGTGAGGTAGGCCCCTTCTCCAGGCCGTTTCCCGAAAGTCGCGGCGTCATGGATGGCCATCGATGTCTGGCCGTTCGGGGGAGTCACCTCGATCCAGCGCGTCCCCTCGAACATTTCGGCGTCGGTGGTCTTTGTGAAGCCCAGCTTCTCGACATAGAAGTCCACGGACTCCTGCTGGTCGCTGACGTAGAGCATGGCTACGCCGATATGCGTAATCACGGGCGGCTCCCCGAATCGGACCTTCCAATAACGATCAGGCTATGACACCCGACCGCAGACCTTTGCGCTGGTCCTCGACGCGCCGCTGAACGCGTCGCGTCGCAGCCGCCGCGATGCCGCGGGCCGTGGGTCGATCAGGCGGTGCGCAGTTCCAGGGTGCAGCACTTGGGGCCGCCGCCCGCCTTGCGCAGCTCCGACAGATCCACGGGGACGGGCCGGTAGCCGTGCTCGTCCAGAAGCTTGATCAAGCCGGTCGCCTCGGAATTGACGACGACGTTGCGGCCGTCGCTCACCGCGTTCAGGCCCAGCACCGCGGCGTCCCGCTCGTCGGCGATGATCGCGTCCGGGAACAGCCGCTCCAGCACCGCGCGGCTGCCGGAGGAGAAGGCGCCGGGGTAGTACGCGACGTTGCCGCCGTCGAGCGGGAAGAGCGCGGTGTCCAGGTGGTAGAAACGCGGGTCGACCAGGCGCAGCGTCACCACCGGGCGGCCGAGGTACTCCTGGGCCTCCTGGTGGGCGGCCAGGTCCGTACGGAAGCCGGTGCCGGCCAGGATCATGTGGTCGAGCGTGAGGAAGTCGCCCTCGCCCTCGTTGGTGTGGACGGGCTCCAGCACGTCGGGGAATCCGTTGGCGCGCAGCCAGAACGAGTACGCCGGTCCCTCCGCCGCCCGTTCGGCGTGGGTGAAGCGCGCTCCGTACACCCGGCCGCCGACCACCAGCGCGCCGTTGGCCGCGAACACCATGTCGGGCAGTCCCGCGATCGGATCGATCAGCTCGACCTCGTGGCCGAGCGCGAGATACGCCGACCGCAGCGTCTCCCACTGCTCGACCGCGCGGGCCGCGTCGGCGCCCGCGGCGGGATCCATCCACGGGTTGATCGAGTACGTGACGGCGAAGTGCTCCGGGCGGCACATGAGGTAGCGGCGCCGCAGGGCCTCCCGCGCCGGGATCTGCCGGTCGGCGGTGGCGGTCGGCTCCATTGCCGGGGACACGGTCATGCGTTCTCCTGAAGAGGCTTTCCCAACGGTGATCGGTGATCGAAAGCCTAGGAACCGGCGACCGCGTAACCAAGACGCCGATCTTGCGCTGACCTGGCGTTTCGTTGCTTCTCCCGGGCGCGTCCCAGCGAATCGTTGCGCGTTCATCCGCCGGGAACGACAAAGCCCCCGTTCCGTCGCAGAACGGGGGCCTCGCGGGGGAGTCAGAGGTTGATCATGTGGCCGGCCAGGCCGTGCACGGCCTCCTTGACGGCCTCGCCGAGCGTGGGGTGGGCGTGCACGTTGCGCGCGACCTCCTCCACGGTCAGGTCCCACTGCTGGGCCAGCGTCAGCTCCGGCAGGAGCTCGGTCACCTCGGGACCGATCATGTGGGCGCCGAGGATCTCGCCGTACTTGGCGTCGCTGACGACCTTCACGAACCCGTCGCCCTCGCCCATGCCCAGCGCCTTGCCGTTCGCGCTGTAGGGGAACTTGGCCACCTTGACGTCGAAGCCCTGCTCCCGGGCCTGCGCCTCGGTCCACCCGAAGCTGGCGATCTGCGGCTGGCAGTACGTCGCGCGCGGGACCATGACGAAGTCGATCTCCATCGTCTCCGCCTCGGCGATCGTCTCGGCGGCGATGATGCCCATGGCCTCGGCCGCGTGCGCCAGCATCAGCTTGGCGGTCACGTCGCCGATGGCGAAGATGTGCGGGACCGAGGTCCGGCCGCGGCCGTCCACGTCGACGGCGCCGCGCTCGGTCAGCCGCACGCCGGTCTTCTCCAGGCCGTAGCCCTCCACGTTCGGCGCGAACCCGATCGCCTGCAGCACCTTGTCGGCCTCCAGCACCTGCTGGGCGCCGTCCTTGCCGGTCACGGTCACCTTGACCTTGTCGCCGGAGTCGTCGATGGAGTCGACCCGGGTCGAGGTCAGGACGTCGATGCCGAGCTTGCGGTAGCGCTTGGCGAGCTCCTTGGAGACGTCGGCGTCCTCGTTCGGCACCATCCGGTCGAGGAACTCGACGATCGTCACCTTGACGCCGTAGTTGTGCAGCACGTACGCGAACTCGACGCCGATCGCGCCGGCGCCCGCGATCACGATGCTCTCCGGCAGCTCGGCGCTGAGGATCTGCTCCTCGTACGTCACGACCCGCTCGGAAAGGGAGGTGCCCGGCAGCAGCTTGGTGTGCGCGCCCGCGGCGATGATGCACGAGTCGAACGTGACGGACTCGGTGGACCCGTCCCGCTTCGCCACCTGCAGGGTGTTGGGGTCGGTGAACGTGCCGCGCCCGTCGAAGGACGTGATCTTGTTCTTCTTCATGAGGAACTGCACGCCCTTGACGAGCTTCTCCGACACCTCACGGCTGCGCTGGAACGCCTTGCCGTAGTCGAAGGAGACCTGCCCCTCGACCTTGATCCCGTACTTCTCCTGCTCCGTGGTGAAGATGTGCGCCAGCTCGGCGTTGCGCAGCAGCGCCTTCGAGGGGATGCAGCCGACGTTGAGACACACGCCGCCCCAGTACTTCTCCTCGATGATCGCCGTCTTCAGCCCGAGCTGCGCCGCCCGGATCGCGGCGACATATCCACCAGGGCCGGAGCCCAGGACCACGGTGTCAAAGTGAGTGCTCATAATCAGTGACGATATTCGGCGCCGGGGCGTGCTCGCATCTCCACCTGCCCCGCGGCCCGATACCGTGCGGTAGCGGGTACGCGGCGTGACGGGGAGGACGTCCTTCGAGGACAACTGTCACGGCCTGTTATGGTTTGAGATCCTTCATGGCGGCAACCACTGGGATGCGGCAGACGCGCGGAGTGACCGAGACCTCGGCGCATTCCGGAACATCCGGGTCGCCCGCGTCGTTGGTCGCAACGTCGATACAAACGTCGATCCACGGTCGATACCGACCCCACCGGCCCGGGCCGGGCCATGGTGATCTAGGAGAGGGACGAGTGCGGATTCCCAAGCGCGTCAACGCGGCTCTGGACTGGGCGGAGAAGCACTTCGGCGCACTTGCGGTGGTCGTCACCTTGGTCGCCGCATCGGCGGCGGCGCTGCTCGCGCCACCCGCGGTCGGGCTGCCCGTGGCGGGTTTCGTCCTCGGCCTCGCTTTCGGCGGCTTCGCCGTCTACACGCGGATGGTCAAGCGGATCGCCCGCGTGCGCTCCGATGTGGACGACCTGCTGCGCGAGAACGGGGCGCTCCGCCATCGCAACACCGTGCTCAGCAGCGGCGTGATCACGCGCGAGTCCCAGGTGACCCAGGCGCTCGTCGCCATCCCCGAAGAGCCGCCCGAGGAAGACCCGCAGGGCACGGTGCGGCTCCCGGAGCTCCCCGACGAGACCGGCGGCCCGGTCAACCGCACCCAGCCGCTGGACGACGAGGTGATCGACCAGGCCGCCAAAACCGGCCAGCCGCCGGCGCCGCGCGAGGGTGACGGCGAAGGCGCCACCAGGCCCGCCAAGTCCTTGGACACCGGCGGCAACAAGACCACGGGCACCGGCGCCAACAAGACCGTCGGCCACAAGCCGGGCGGTGCCAAGCCCGGCGGCAACAAGCCGGGCAGCGGCAAGCGGGCCGGTGGCAAGTCGGGCACCGGCAAGGCGGCCGGTTCCAAGGCCAGGACCTCCGGCAACTCCGCGGGCAAGAACACCTGATCCTCCGATGCCGCCGTTCGCGCGTGCGAGGTCGTCGAGGTAGCGCGTGTTCGCATGACAAACACCCCGTTAGGCCGACGGTCGCGGCCACATCGGGCCCCGAGATGGCACCGTCAACCGCTCACCCCGCGACTCGGGTGTACACCGTTCGTCCGGGAACCGGCCTGCCGATGTAGCCCTGACGCGCCCGGCCGTGTACGCCGAGGGTAGCGCGAAGGTTGCACAAGGTAATGAGAAGGTAAGGCAAGTCTCATATTGCGATCAGATGACTACGCTATGTAATCTCACTTCTGAGCGCGAGCGAATCACTGGAAGGAGTGCGGTCCGGAAATCCGGCGCCCTTTCCGGGTCCCTCCTATCGCTTTCTCATTTCCTCGATTCGGCTACCCCGGCCGACACGAATAAATCGATTGGTGGTGTGGATCGTGGCGGAGCACGAGCTGAGCCTCGGTACGAAGGCGGCGCGCAATCTCGCGACGACGACCAAGTCCGTTCCCCAGATGCAGGCCATCTCCTCCCGGTGGCTGCTGAGGCTCCTGCCCTGGGTCCAGGCGTCGGGCGGCGCGTACCGCGTCAACCGGCGGCTCACCTACACGGTCGGGGATGGGCGCATCACGTTCGTCAACACCGGCGCCGACATCCAGGTCATCCCGCGTGAGCTGGGCGAGCTCCCGGCGCTGCGCGGCTTCGAGGAGGAGGACGTGCTGGCGGCGGTGGCCGAGCGGTTCGAGCAGCGCGAGTACCGCCCCGGCGACGTGATCGTCGAGGAGGGCGGCCCCGTCGACCGCGTCTACCTCGTCGCGCACGGCAAGCTCAACGAGGTGGGGCGGGGCGAGTACGGCGACGAGACCGTGCTGCGCGTGCTCGCGAACGGCTCCTTTTTCGGGCAGGAGGCATTGGTCGAGACCAGCCGCGAATGGGACCGTTCTCTGCGCGCGGTGACGGCCTGCACTCTGCTCGTCATGCCCGCGGCGCAGTTTCGCGAGCTGGCCGACCAGTCCGCGGAATTGCAAGCCCATCTGGAGAATTTTCGCAGCCATCCGGAGCGGTCGCAGAACCAGCACGGCGAGGCCGCCATCGAGCTCGCGTCCGGGCATGAGGGCGAGCCCGACCTGCCCGCCACGTACGTCGACTACGAGGCGGCGCCGCGCGAGTACGAGCTGAGCGTGGCGCAGACCGTCCTGCGGGTGCACTCGCGCGTCGCCGACCTCTACAACGAGCCGATGGACCAGGTCGAGCAGCAGCTGCGGCTGACCATCGAGGCGCTGCGCGAGCGCCAGGAGGACGAGCTCGTCAACAACCGCGAGTTCGGGCTGCTGCACAACGCCGACCTCTCCCAGCGCATCCATACCCGTACCGGCCCGCCGACCCCCGACGACATGGACGAGTTGGTGTCCATGGTGTGGAAGGACCCGGCGTTCTTCCTGGCCCACCCGCAGACGATCGCCGCGTTCGGCCGCGAGTGCAACCGGCGCGGCGTCTACCCCGACTCGGTCGAGACCCAGGGGCACCGGCTGCCGGCCTGGCGCGGCATCCCCATCTACCCGTGCAACAAGATCCCGATCAGCGAGTCCCGGACCAGCTCGATCATGCTGATGCGCACCGGCGAGTCCGCGCAGGGCGTGATCGGCCTGCACCAGACGGGCATCCCGGACGAGTTCCAGCCGAGCCTGTCGGTGCGGTTCATGAGCATCGACGAGAAGGCGCTCATCTCGTACCTGGTCAGCGCCTACTACTCCGCCGCCGTCCTGGTTCCGGACGCGCTCGGCATCCTGGACAGCGTCGAGATCGCTCAGGGCGGCGGCCGTGCCTGAGGGCGCCCGGCAGCCGGACGGCGCCGACCAGCCGGACGGCGCGCGGCGGCTGAGCCTCAGTACGAAGGCGGCGCGCAATCTCGCGACCACGACCAAGTCCGTCCCGCAGATGCGGGAGATCTCGCCGCGCTGGCTGCTGCGGATGCTCCCGTGGGTCCAGACCAAGAGCGCCTACCGGGTCAACCGGCGGCTGACCTACCGGCTCGGCGACGGGCGCGTGACGTTCATCTCGACCGGTGCCGAGGTGCGGGTGATCCCGCAGGAGCTGCGGGAGCTGCCGCCGCTGCGCGGCCTGGACGACGACGAGACGCTGGAGGCGCTGGCCGACCGGTTCGTCCAGCGCGAGTACCGGCCCGGCGACCTGCTCGTCGAGGCCGGGCTGCCGGCCGACGAGGTCGTCCTGATCGCGCACGGCAAGGTCGCCAAGCTGGGCAAGGGTGAGTACGGCGGCGAGACGCGGCTGGCGGTGCTGGCCGACGGCGAGTTCGCCGGCGCGGAGCTGCTGGCGCATCCGCCGGGCGCCGACCCGCCGCGCGACTGGGACTTCGGCCTCAGAGCGCTCACCTCGTGCACGGTGCTGGCGTTGCCCGCCGAGGCGATCGCCGAGCTCGTCGGGCGCAGCGAGACCCTGAACGCGCATCTGGAGGCGTTCCGGTCGGCCCCGGGCCGCCCGCGCAACCGGCACGGTGAGGCGGCGATCGACCTGGCGGCCGGGCACGAGGGCGAGGCAGAGATCCCGGCCACCTTCGTCGACTACGAGCCGGCCCCCAGGGAGTACGAGCTCGGCGTGACGCAGACCCTCCTGCGCGTGCACACCCGGGTCGCCGACATCTACAACGGCCCGATGAACCAGCTGGAGCAGCAGCTCCGGCTGACCATCGAGGCGGTGCGCGAGCGGCAGGAGAGCGAGCTGCTCAACAACCGCGAGTTCGGGCTCCTCCACAACGCCGACCTCAAGCACCGCATCCAGACCCGGGGCGGCCCGCCGACGCCCGACGACCTGGACGACCTGCTCTGCCGGCGCCGGGGGACGAAGCTGTTCCTCGCCCATCCGCGCACCATCGCCGCGTTCGGCCGCGAGTGCAGCCGGCGCGGCGTCTACCCGGCCACGACCGAGGTGGACGGGCGGCGCGTGCACGCCTGGCGCGGCGTGCCGTTCCTGCCGAGCGACAAGGTGCCGATCAGCTCCGCCGGCACCACCTCGATCCTGGCGATGCGCACCGGCGAGGACGCCAGCGGCGTCATCGGCCTGCACCGCACCGGGATCCCGGGCGAGGTCCGGCCGGGCCTGTCGGTCCGGTTCACCGGCATCGACGAGAAGGCGATCCTCTCCTACCTCGTCAGCGCCTACTACTCCGTGGCCGTACTGGTCCCCGACGCCCTCGGCGTCCTGGAGAACGTGGAGGTCGCACGACGATGACCGCCGCACGGGAGGAGAGCGTGTCCGCCAGGAGCGCGACCGAGGTGCTCGCCTGGAGCCGCTGTCTGGTCGAACCCGCGCTCCGCGAGGCGATCGCCGAGCTGCCCGGCGGCATGCGGCGGATCGCCGCCTACCACTTCGGCTGGGAGGACGCGGAGGGCAGGCCGACCCGGTCGGGCGGTGGCAAGACCATCCGGCCGGCGCTGGCCCTGCTCGCCGCCGAGGCGGTCGGCGGTGCCGCCGCCACCGCCATGCCGGCCGCCCTCGCGGTCGAGCTGGCGCACAACTTCTCGCTCCTGCACGACGACGTGATGGACGGTGACCACACCCGCCGGCACCGCGCGACCGCCTGGCGCGTCTTCGGCACCAACGCGGCGATCCTGGGCGGTGACGCCATGCTGGCGTTCGCGTTCGAGCTCCTCGCCGCCGACGCCCATCCCGCCTGCATGCGCGCCGTCGCCCGCCTCTCGCGGGCCGTGGTGCAGGTCGTGGAGGGGCAGAGCCTGGACATGGAGTTCGAACGCCGCACCGACGTCGGCCTCCCCGAGTGCATCGACATGGCCGAGCGCAAGACCGCCGCCCTCCTGGGCGCGTCCTGTGCCCTCGGCGCCACCTACGGGGAGGGCACGTCCGACCAGATCGAGCGGCTGCGGCGGTTCGGCGAGCGCCTCGGGCTGGCGTTCCAGCTCGTCGACGACCTCCTCGGCATCTGGGGCGATCCCGCCACCACCGGCAAACCCGTGCATTCCGATCTCTTCAACCGCAAGAAGTCCCTGCCCGTCGTCGCCGCGCTGACCTCCGGCACTCCCGCCGGGACCGAGCTGGCCTCGCTCTACCATCGGAGCCGTCCCCTGACCCACGACGAGGCCGCCCTGGCCGCCGGCCTCATCGAGGTCGCCGGCGGCCGGGCCTGGACGATCCGCCGGGCCGAGCAGGCCCTCACCGAGGCCCTCACCGAACTGGACGCCGCCACCCCCGTTCTCCAGGCGGGCGCCGAGCTGCGCGCCCTCGCCCATCTGGTGACCAAGCGCGATCACTGAGAACGACCATGCCTTCCGCCGGTCCCCTCCAGCCCGCCGACCCCGAACGGCTCGGCGCGCACCGGCTGCTCGGCAGGCTCGGCGAGGGCGGGCAGGGCGTGGTCTACCTCGGCCGGTCCGAGGTCACCGGCGAGCACGTCGCGGTCAAGCTGTTCCACGCCCCGGCCGAGGGCGACCGCACCGCACCGGAGACCTTCGGCCGGGAGCTCGAAATGGTCAGGCACGTCGCGCGCTTCTGCACCGCCCAGGTCCTGGACTGGGGGACGCTCGGCGACCGGCACTTCATCGTGAGCGAGTACGTCGACGGGCCGCCGCTCTCCCAGGTGGTGGCCGAGGACGGGCCGCGATCGGGCGGCGCCCTGGACCGGCTCGCGATCGCCATCGCGACGGCGCTGGTCGCGTTGCACGACGCCGGAGTGGTGCACCGTGACCTCACCCCGCACAACGTGCTGCTGGGCACGGACGGGCCGAGGGTGATCGATTTCGGTATCTCGCGTGCCCTGACCGGATCGCGGACCATGGCCAGCAAGGTCGTCGGCACCCCCGCGTACATGGCCCCCGAACAGCTCGAACCCGGCGAGCTCGGCCCGCCGGTGGACGTGTTCGCGTGGGGGGCCACGATGGTGTTCGCCGCGACGGGGCTTCCCCCGTTCGGCAACGAGTCCATCCCGGTCGTGCTCAACCGGATCGCCCATCACGAGCCGGAGCTCGGCGGCATCGAGGAGCCGCTGCGCGGCCTGTTCGCCGCGTGCCTGGCCAAGGACCCCGCGCTCCGCCCGACCGCACGGGAGGTGCTCGACCGCCTGGTCGGCCGCCCGGACACCGCGGAGTAGCGCCGGGCCGGGGTTTTTTGTCGATCATGTGTTCGAGTACAGTGGGGCCTCGTGCAGACCGAACGGGCGGGACACGATCGCGATCATGTGCCGTTCCTGTGCCCGCAGGGGCATCCGCTCAAGCCGGGACGCGTCATCGTCGGCTGGTCCCCGTGCGTCTGCCCGCCGTGCGCCGAGCGGGGCAGAGGGCTGTGGGGGCATCGCACGTACCTCTGCCTGACCTGCAAGGACGAGCATGTGACGACCATGTGCTACCTGCCGTACCACGTGCCCTCCGAGGGCGCCGGCTACCGGTGGCCGTGATCCTCCTGAGATGAACGCCGATCCCAGGAGGGACGCGTCCGGCTTAACCACGGCTTGGTGTCAGTAGGGCAGTCTGCGGCCTGAGGGTGTTCGCGTGTCGAGCGTGTCGTGGCGGTGGCGGCGGGTGACGGGGCGCCGGCGGATCTGAACGCGGCGCTGGCCCTGGTGCTTCATGGCGTTCTCCTCTCGGTGTCGTTCTTCCGAGGCGCTTCCCGCGTCAGGCGTTACGCGAATTTCCCTACCAGGCGGGTGACCGGCCCAGGTGCGTGAGGATGCGGTCGAGCGGACTCTCCTGATCGGTGGAGAGGGCGGGCCGGAAGGGCGCATCTGGCCGGCGGCGCCGCTCGTCGTCCGGGACCGCAAGGGCGATCTTGAGAGCGGGCTCGGCGAGGTCGTCGGCGAGTTCGAACGGGAGGTCGAGGGCCCGCGCCATGTCCCAGCCGTGGACCACGTAGTCGATGAAGTGGAAGCTCATCGCCATCGGCGCGGGGAAGGAGGCCCCCTCGAACTCGGCGAGCGTGAACCTGCGGTCGAGCGCTCCCGGCTCGGCGAAGGCGGCGATGACGGTTTCGGCGGCTTCGGCATAGGCCTGCACGGGGTCGGCGGCGAGCGGCTGGACGGCCCATTTGGCGAGGTCGCCGCCTTCGCCGTGCGCGGCGGCGGCGAAACCGTGGTGCTGGACGGTCATGTGCGCGAGCAGCTCGCTCACCGTCCAGCTCTCGCACGGTGTCGGACGGTCGAGGTCGGCGCCGGTCAGCGCGGAGACGATGTCCACGCTCGTCCGCACGGCCTGGCGATCGAGGTCCCTGATGTCTGTCATGCCTCAATCGTACGCACCTGCACATGATAGGCACAAGCTTATTGTTTGTCGGAGCGTATCTTTATGCCGTGAACGACGAACGACCCGACCTGGCGGCGATGATGATTCCGCTCGGGCGCACCCTGATGGCGGCCGAAGAGCCGGTGCTCGCGGCCCATGGCGTGTCGATGTGGGCGTACGCGGTGCTGCACTCCTTGGACGAACGTCCCGTTCGCAACCAGAGCGCACTCGCCCAGGCCATCGGAGCCGACAAGACCCGCATCATCGGTGTCCTGGACCGCCTTCAGGAACGCGGTCTGATCCGCCGCGAGCCCGACCCGGCCGACCGGCGCGCCCACCTGCTCTCGCTCACGCCGGAGGGCCGGCGCGTGCGCGACGCGATCCGAGCCGGAATCCAGGAACGCGAAAACCGCCTCCTGCAACGCCTGCCCGAAACCGACCGGCAGGCGTTCCTTCGAGCCCTCCAGACCCTCTACGCCATCCCCCGCGAAGAAATCCTTGGAGACTCTGACGACTGACGAGTCGTGGCGGCGTGAGGGCTAGGCCGGATCTGACAGGGCCTCCAGGAGGTGGCGCAGTGCCGGGGTCGGCGGCCCGGGCGGTACGGCGAGCGAGGTGACCAGGGATGGCCCGGCCAGGGGCCGGTAGGCGACCCGGGGGATGTCGGGCAGGCCCGCCACCTCGTAGAAGACGGTCCACGACGGCTCGCCGACACCGACGTCCGTCAGGGTCTCCTGGAACGTGGTGAACGGCGGGCCGTTGGGCGGTGAGACCCCGGCGGCGCGGCAGGCGTCGGTGATCAGGTCGTGGAAGGGCGGGTTGTCCTCGCGCGGCGCGAGCCGGAGCGGGAGGTCCGCCAGGTCTTCGAGGCAGAGCTCGGGACGGCTCGCCAAGGGGTGGCCGGCGGGCAGCGCCACGTACAGCCGGTCCGTCCAGACCGGCAGGAGTTCGAGGCCGGGCGCGGCGGAGAGCGCGCGGACCAGGGCGGCGTCGAGCTCGCCGGAACGGACGGCGGTCAGCCGGTCGGCCAGGGGCAGGCGGCGCGGGCGGACCTGGAGGCGCGGGGCGAGCGCGGCGAGCCGGTTGAGGGTCCGGTAGATCCGGTCGCCGGGGCCGTGCACGGTACCGAGGCGCAGGACGCCGTCGGCGCCGGCCCGGATGTCGGCCGCGACCTGGCGGGTGCGGTGCGCGGCGGCGAGCACCGCGCGGGCCTCGGGGAGGAGGCGTTCGCCCGGGCCCGAGAGGTTCACGTGCCGGGTCGAACGGTCGAACAGCGGCACGCCGAGCTCACGTTCGAGGCGGCGGATCTGCTGGCTGACGGCCGACTGCACGATGTTGAGGCGGTCGGCGGCGCGGCCGAAGCCGCCCTCCTCGGCGACCGCGACGAAGTACTTCAGCTGGCGCAGCTCCACCGGCTCCTCGATTCATCTCGATTCGTGATGACTGCAGGTGATAACCGCTTCTGGTTCCCGGCTTCTTCCCGGGCTCGAATGGACCGTGAAGCCGAAAAGGGGTCGAACACATGTCAGATACCACGTCGTACCAGAACAGGGCCCTCGTCATCGAGGACGAGGCCGCGGAGGTCGTCGGCCTCCCTGAGGGCGGTGCGTTCACATTGCTCGCCGACGCGAGCCACACCGGCGGTGCGGTGAGCATGAACCGGCTCACGCTGGGTCCGGGAAGGGACGGCGCCAAGCCGCACTACCACGCGCTTTCCACGGAGATCTTCTATGTGCTGGAAGGCGAGATGGAGTTTCTCCTGGGTGAGCGGATGACGACCGTGGCCCGGGGCGGTCTGGTGGTGGTGCCGCCGAGGTTGCCGCACGCGTTCGGCGCGGTGCCGGGGACGGGTGCCGAACTGGTGGTGATCCTCACGCCGGGTGTCGAACGGTTCGAGTACTTCCGGCGCCTTGGCCGCATCCAGTACGGGCTGGAGACGTTCGAGGGACTGCTGGCCGAGCAGGAGCGTTACGACGTGTACTTCCAGGACGCGGCCGCGTGGACTTCGAGGAGGGCACGGTGACCGCCGTCGCCGAACGTTCCGGGAACGCCGGGGGCGTTGGAGCTGTCGGGGCCGTCTCGACGGCGTTGCGGCTGGGCGGGCTGTTCGGCCCGTCGGTGTTCGGCGTCACGGCGGCGGCCGTGGCGCTGCCGGAGATCGCCGCCGCTCTCCACGCCGGGCCGGCCGAGGTCGCGTGGGTGCTCACCGCGCACGCGCTGGCGCTGGGCGTCGGCACGGCCGTCTTCGGTCGCCTCGCCGACTCCTGGGGTGTGCGGGCGGCACTGCTCGTCGGGTCCGTCGTGCTAGCCATCGGCGCGATCGTGTGCGCCGGCGCGCAGAGCCTTGAGGTGCTCGTCGCGGGCAGGCTGGTCCTGGCGGCCGGGTCGGGCGCGACGGCGGCCGGGGGGATGGCCCTGCTCGCGGGGGTCGAGCCCGCGCTGCGGCCACGGGTGCTCGCCGGGTTCGGCGGGGTGATGGCGGCTTTCGCCGCCGGAGCCACGCTGGTCGGCGGCGCGGTGACGACGTGGCTGAGCTGGCGGATCACGGTCGTGCTGCCGGTGTTGTCGCTGCTCGCCGTGCCTTTCTGCCTGCGGCTGGCCGTACGGCCCGGGTCGGGCCGGGCCGTGGACGTCACCGGCGCCGCGGTGCTGACGGTGACCGCGAGCACGTTGCTGGTGCTGATCCAGGCACGGACGCTCGACCTCGCGGCCCCGGTCGTCGGCGCGCTCGCCGTACTGCTCGCCGCCGCGGTGATGGCGCTGGTGTGGTGGGTCGTGCGGCGGCCGGACGGGTTCGTGCCGCGTTCGGTGGCCGGCGACGCGGCGTACGGCGTCGCGGCGGCCATCGGCGTCGGCGTCTTCGGCGGGCTCTTCGCCACGATGTACGTCGTACCGCAGATCTTGGCGGGGACCTTCGGGTGGAGCGTGCTGACCATCGGTGTCGCGCTGCTGCCGGGCGCCGTGGTGGGCGCGGTGCTGTCGCGGCGCGCGGGCCTGCTCGGCGCGCGGAACGCCCGCAGGCTGCTGTCGGCCACCGCGTTCGCGGCCGCCGTCGCGCTGGCCGTGGCGGCGACGGGCAAGGGCGGTCCGTGGCCGCCGGTGGTCGCGGCGTCCCTGTGCCTCGCCGCGTTCGCCGTCACGCAGGTCGTCATCACGGGCGACCTGTCGGCGCGCCTTCCCCCGCCGCTGCGCGGGGCCGGGATGGGGCTCCTCAACCTCACGTTCTTCGTGGGCGGCGGCGCCGGTTCGGCGATCGCCGGGACGTTGTCGGAGTCGATGAGCCTCCCGCGAACGCTCACGGTCGTGGCGGTCTTTCCCGTCGTCGCCGCCATCCTGGCCGCCCGCCGGCCGTCCGGAGTAGAAAGTCGCTAGCCCAGCGAACCGGCGCGGTCCGCCGCTGAGGCCATGCCGAGCCAGGTGTGCGGGTTGCCCGCCCAGCACCAGCCCAGCTTGGGCGCGTTCTCGCTGATCCAGATGGCGGGAACGCGCCGGTCGCCGCAGCGCGAGCCGCCGAGCGAGAAGCACTTGTTCTTGGCGAGCGCGGCCGGGTACTGCGTGACCAGCGCGATGCCCTCCTCCATCGTCAGCGGGGTCCGCCCGCGCCCGGCGATCGTCGCCATCGCGTCGTTCGGGATCGCGCCGCAGAACTCCTCGCCGCGGTCGACGTCGAAGAGCACGTACGCACGGGCGTCAGGCAGCTCGACCTCCTTGGCCGGAACGAACCGGACGAGGTCGCCTTCGGCGTAGTGGCGGTCGATGATCCCTGGCTTGCGCTTGCGGCCGCCGAGGGTGAGCAGCGGAACGGCCCGCTCGATCGGGGCGAGTTCGCGGGTGATCACCAGGACGAACGGTACGCGGCCCTCCGTGGGCGCCTCCATTCCGGCGGCCCGGTCGGTCACGGTCGCGCGCAGCGGGGCGAGCAGGTCGGCGTACGCGTCGGCGCTCAGCCCGGCCAGCTCCCCGAAGCCCTTTTCGATCAGGGTCCGCACCTGGCGGTCGAACTCGGTTCCGGCGTCGAACTGGGTCACGTGAAGCCTCCCTGGAGCAGTTAACTCCGTACAGCATACAAAGAAAAGACGACCTTTCCACCTCCACCCTCATGACCCAGAGGCTCGGGCTATCCGCCCGTCGTTCCCTCCAGCAGGACTAAACGGACGCTGCCGCCGCCGCGCACGGAGACTGCGGGGGCCATATGTGTCACGTGGTTTCGGGGCGGACGAAGGTGCGGTTGCGTGCGTAGGGGCGGAACCCCACCGACATGTACGTGGCGCGGGCCGACGGGTAGGCGTCGTCGCCGCGGGCGCAGACGCGTGCGCTTTCGGCGCCAAGCTCGCGGGCGGTGCGCAGGGCCGCGAGGATGGCGGCGCCGGCGAGCCCCAGCCGACGGTGACCCGGGTCGGTGCCCACTGGTTCGAGGATGGCGACCTTGTTGCGTTCGTCCAGCCAGACCAGGCAGAACGCGGCGGGCGTGCCACCGGGAGCCGTCACGAACCAGTCGAGCTCGGACCGGTAGGGCCAGGCGCGCATGATGTCGCGGTAGCTCTCGGTGGTGACCTTGGAGGGCGGGCCGCCGGGAAGGGTGAACGCGGCGCGGTGGGCGGCGGCGCGGGCCTCGGCGTCGTCCTCCGACCGTACGGAACGGAGCAGGTAGCCGTCGGGTACCGCGGGCTCGGGCAGCGGGTCGGCGAGTGAGCGGGACAGGTGGATGAAGAACGGTCTCCCGGTCTGCTCCTGGTAGCCGTGGCGGAGCAGGGCCTCGATCATGGCCGTCTCGTCGTCCAGCACCGTGACCGTCCGTCCGCCGGTCTCGGCGAACCACGCCAGGATCTCGCCTGCGAGCTCGGGATGGGCAGGGTCGAGCTGGAGGTCGAGCGAGCCCTCGGGGAGGTTCGCCCAGGCCCAGGCGGCCGTCCGTCCTTCTCGTTCCCACAGTGCGGTACGGCACGTCGCCTCCCTTCCGGTGTGCTGAAACCAGATCCAGGCCAGGTCGCCGATGTGCCAGCGGGAGGGCCAGAGGCGCTGGGTCAGCTCTTGCATGTCGCGCAGCATCAGTCGTCCGCCTTTTCGGGGTCGGGGTCGGGGTTCGGGAGCGGCGGGGGCGTGGACTTACTGTGCCGTCCCAAATGCCCTCATCTGGTCAATATCGGGGCGAGAGGTGCATGTAGTGCAAAACTAAGGCCACGCGCCATCGTCCCCAGGGGGTGGACATGCCCGGCTTCGACTTTCCCAGGGTCGTCCGGCCGGCCGTTCCGCGGCGGCTGATCCGCTCGTCCGACGGCGACACCCCGGTGGTGGAGCAGCCGATCCGCATGGTGTCGGTCGACACCCCGGAGAAGGCGGGATACGCGGGCCTGCCGACGACCGCCCAGCTCAAGCTCGACCGGACGCGCACGCGGCTCACCGACGGAACGTTCAAGGAGCTGATACCGGCCGGGCTGCGAGACCATCTGGTGTCGCGGCTCACCCCCGACGCGGCCGAACGGCACATCGCCGCGGGCGACCGGGCCAGCACGTTCTTCGAGGAACTGCTCGAACGCAGGCTCACCAAGCCGGGCGGTACCCGCCGCCGGAGCGCGGTGATCCCCACCGGGGAGCTCATCGACCGGTACGGGCGGCTGCTGGCCTACCTCGCGCCGTGGTTCGGCGGAGACGGAGACCCCGTGCCGCCGCGTGGCGATCCGGACCGGCGCACGTTCAACCTGGACATGGTGGCCGCGGGCTGGGGGGCGATGTTCCTCATCTACCCGTCCATCCCGAAGGACGCCGACCTGCGGCTGCTCCTTCAGGACGCGGAAACGGCGTGGAGCGAGCGGCGCGGCGCGTGGGCGGAGTTCGGCGAGAACCTGCTGCCGGCGTACGAGTACCGCGCCTGCGTCAAACTCGGCGAGCAGAAGCTCAAGAGCGCCAAGGCGGCCGTCGAGAACGCCTTTCAGCGGATCTGCGTGGACCTGCGCGACCTTCGCGTGGTGGGGGAGTTCGGCTACCACGAGGTGCCGCCGTCCCGGCGCCTGTGGATCTGGAAGGACGACCTCGACCGGGCCCGCGAAGACCTCAAGCTGCCCGACTAGCCGGAGGCTTGGCCGGAGACGACTGAAGCCCGCCCGGACGTGCCGGACGGGCTTCAGGAACACCTGTTTACTCGGAATCGCCTTCCGGCTTGGCCGTGACGGCTCCGGTGGACTGGTCGTCCTGCGCCGGTTCCTGGTCCACCTGGCGGGACGGCCAGGCGTCGAGCTTGGTACGGCGGGGGTTGGCCAGAGAGTTGCTCATCTTCGGTGCTGTCCTCCTGCGGCGGCCTGCGCGGCCGAAGAAATCCCAAGCGGCTGTCTAACACCGCGATAGGGAGAGATCTTCTCCGATACCCCGCCCCAGTTCCAACATGGTCTATACCTCTTCGTCACGGTCCGTCGTCTTGCGTCGCTGGTAGTAGCGGGCCACGCGCGCGCGGTTGCCGCACCGGGTGGGAGAGCACCAGCGGCGGCGCGGATGGGCGGGGAGGAAGACCATCACGCAGTCCTCGGCCTCGCACCGGCGTACCGTGCCGATCGCGGGATCGGTCAGCAGGCCGGCCGCCGCCTCGGCCAGGACCGCCGCCAGCCGGGTGCCCGGGGGGCCTTCGCGGCGCGGTGCCGCGACGACCTTCGTCCCGTTCCACGCCAGCTCCTGGACGGCGGGGGCCGCGCGTTGCGCGTCGTTCAGCCTTCGCAGTGCCTTGGCGGGCGGGGGTCGATCATGCAGGACGGCGTGCACGGCCGCCGCGACCTGCTCGCGTACGGCCTGAACGGCGGCGACGTCGGCCTCGGTGACCTCCGCCTCCGCCTCCTCGGCCGGGAGCCGGTCCGCCTGGAGCGCCAACCAGGCCTTCAGCCGGGCCGGAGTGTCGAGCAGGTCACCTGTGGCAGGACGGGTGTTGACCAGGTCCAGTGCCAGCGGCTCGCCGGTCAGCGGTGTGGGGTCGCCCATGACCTAATGCTATATGTCGGGGTTGACACATTAGAAGTCGATCCCGTAGATCTAATGCATCTTCACTGGAGAGAGGCATGTGACATGACGTTCCCGATGGTCGCCCGCACAGTCCACCGCCACGTCGAGGTCGACGGGGTGAACGTCTTCTACCGGGAGTCGCGGCCGGCCCGTGACGACGCGCCCGTGATGTTGCTGCTCCACGGCTTCCCGTCCGCCTCGCACCAGTTCCGCCGCCTGATCGACGTGCTCGGCGCGCGGTACCGCCTGATCGCCCCCGACTATCCCGGGTTCGGGCACACCGATGCCCCCGCGGACTTCGGCTACGGCTTCGACCGCCTCGCCGATGTCATCGAGGGATTCGTCGAGGCGATCGGGGTGACGCGTTTCGTGATGTACGTCTTCGACTTCGGCGCCCCGGTCGGTTTCCGGCTCGCCACCCGGCATCCCGAATGGATCGCGGGCCTCGTCGTGCAGAACGGCAACGCGTACGAGGAGGGCCTGTCGGACGGCGCGCGCGACTTCATCGCCCTGCGGCCGGAAGACGAAGGGGCCGAGGAGACGATCCGTGCCCTGCTGACGTTGGAGGGGACGCGCGGGCAGTACGAGACCGGAACGAGTGACCCGGGCATGGTCGCGCCCGACGGCTGGACCCTTGACCAGCACTTCCTCGACCTGCCCGGACGAAAGGAGGCCCAGGTCGCCCTGGCCTTCGACTACCACTCCAACGTCGCCCTGTACGAGCGGTGGCACGAGTGGCTGCGCGAGCACAGCCCGGCGACGCTCATCACCTGGGGCGGCAACGACCCGTTCTTCCCCGAACCGGGCGCGCACGCCTACCTGCGGGACGTGCCCGACGCGGAACTCCACGTCTTCGAGACCGGGCACTTCGCCCTGGAGGAGAACCTCGCCGACATCGCCCCGCTCATCGCCGGGTTCCTGGACCGGGTCTGGCCCGGCCAGTGACGGGCCGCCGTGATCGCTCGGATCACGGCGGCCGGGCGGGGCACGTTCGAACCGCGGCGTCGATCGCGCGCTCAGGGCTTGCGGGCCACGCCGCCGAACGAGTCGATCGGTTCGGGCTCGCCCACTTCCGGGAAGTCGGGACGCCACAGCGAGGTGGAGACGACTCCGGGCGGGGCGAGCTCCAGGCCCTTGAACAGAGCCTCGATGTATTCGGGGGTGCGGGCGTGGTAGGGCACCGTTCCGGCGTCGGCGCACAGGCGCAGGGCCTCGCCGCGGGCCGTGGCCTCGGCGGGCGTCCACTCGTTCACGCCGAGCACGTTGGTGCCGTCGTTGATGACCACGTAGCTGCCCGAGGGCAGCGCGTCGACCAGCGTGCGGACCACGGCGGGCGGGTCGTCCTCGTCGGGCACGTTGCCGACGATGCCGAGCAGCATGAGGGCGATGGGACGGCCGAAGTCGAGTTCCGCGGCGGCCCGTTCGATGATCGCCTGTGGGTCGCGGATGTCGGCCTCGACGTAGGCGCAGGAACCCTCGGCGTTGGAGCTGGTCAGCAGGGCGCGGGCGTGCGCCACCACCAGCGGGTCGTTGTCGACGTAGACGACGCGGGACTCCGGGGCGTCGCGCTGCGCCACCTCGTGGGTGTTGTCGACGGCGGGGAGGCCGGTGCCGATGTCCAGGAACTGGCGGACGCCCTGCGCGGTCAGATAGTGCACCACGCGGACGAGGAACGCCCGGGAGTGCCGGGCGATGTCGGCGATCTCGGGGAACACCTCCATGATCTTGTCCCCGACCTCGCGGTCGACCGGGTAGTTGTCCTTGCCGCCCAGCCAGTGGTTCCAGAGCCGGGCCTGGTGCGGCCTGGTGATGTCCATCGCGCCCATGGCGTTCGAGGGGGAAGCGCTGTGCTCGGTCATGGGGGCCTTCCGGATCGGTGACGACCGTCTTGATCACACCGTAGACACGCGGGGCGGGCGGGTGAAGGGCCGAGCGGCCCCGCAACGCGCCGGACGAGGGGGCCGTTAGCCTGGTCAGGCTATGGATCAGCTGGCGACGACCTGGGGCGAGCTCGCGCTCGCGCGCTTCCCGGACAATCCGCGGGACGGCCTGCGGGCCTGGGACGCCTCCGACGAGTACCTGCTCCGGCACCTGGACGACGAACGGGTCGACCTCTCGGGCGCGGTCGTCGTGGTCGGTGACCGCTGGGGCGCGCTGGCCACCGCGCTGGCCGCGTTCCGTCCCACCCAGATCACCGACTCCTTCCTCGCGCAGTCGGCCACCAGGGCCAACCTGGAGCGCAACGGCGCGGACGCGGTGCGGCTCCTGACCACCCGGGACACGCCGCCCGAACGCGTCGACGTGCTGCTGGTCCGGGTGCCCAAGAGCCTGGCGCTGCTGGAGGACCAGCTGCACCGCCTGGCGCCCGGCGTCCACGACCGGACGGTGGTCGTCGGCACGGGCATGGTCAAGGAGATCCACACCTCGACCCTGCGGCTCTTCGAGAAGCTCATCGGCCCGACCCGCACCTCGCTGGCGGTCAAGAAGGCACGGCTCATCTTCAGCACGCCCGACCCGGGCCTCCCGAGGAGCCCCAGCCCCTGGCCGCACACCTACGCCCTGCCTTCCGGCATCGGCGCCGCGTCGGGCCGCACGGTGGTCAACCACGCCGGGATCTTCTGCGCCGACCGGCTCGACATCGGTACCCGCTTCTTCCTCCAGCACCTGCCCGAACGCGGCGGCTTCGCGCGCATCGTCGACCTGGGCTGCGGGAACGGCGTCGTGGGCATGGCCGCCGCGCTCGCGCACCCCCGCGCGGAGGTGCTCTTCGTGGACGAGTCGTTCCAGGCCGTCGCGTCCGCCGAGGCCACGTACAACGCCAACGGGGCGGGCAAGGCGGAGTTCCTCGCGAGCGACGGGGTTTCCGCCGTTCCCGCCGACTCGGCCGATCTCGTCCTCAACAATCCGCCGTTCCACTCGCACCAGGCGACCACCGACGCGACCGCTTGGCGCATGTTCACCGGTGCCCGCAGGGTCCTGCGCCCGGGCGGCGAACTCTGGGTCGTCGGCAACCGGCACCTCGGCTACCACGTGAAGCTTCGCCGGATCTTCGGCAACTGCACGACCGTGGCGGCCAACCCGAAGTTCGTCATATTGCGCGCCACGGTGGGCAAGGAGGGGGTCAAGGCGACCTAAAGGGAAGTCCTGATGGGCGGCAGGTGGCGTCAGCGGGCGTTGCGGGGCGCGAGCGCGGGGAAGATCGCAGATGTGTCCGATGAGCTGTCGGCGGCGCTGGGGGAGTTGCGGCGGCTGCTCGACCATGACCTGTTCCCGCTGGCGATCGGTGATGTCGCGGCCGACCGCCGCGCGCTGAAGGAGCTCACCGGCCAGCTGGACGACTACCTGCTGCCGCGGCTGGCGGCCATCGACGCGCCGCTGCTGGCGGTGGTGGGCGGCTCGACCGGCGCGGGCAAGTCCACACTCGTCAATTCCCTGGCGGAGCAGGACGTGACCGAGGCGGGTGTGCTGCGGCCGACCACGCTGGCGCCGACGCTGGTCGCCAATCCCGGCGACGAGAGCTGGTTCCTGGCGACGCACGTGCTCCCGGGCCTGCCGCGCGTGACCGGGCGGTGGCGCGGCGAACCGGGCACGCTGAAGGTCGTCACGACCGAGAACGTCCCGGCGGGGCTGGCGCTGCTCGACGCGCCCGACATCGACTCGGTCGTGACGGCCAACCGGGAGCTGGCCGCCCAGCTGCTGGCGGCGGCCGACCTCTGGCTGTTCGTGACGACGGCGGCACGGTACGCCGACGAGGTGCCCTGGGCGTTCCTGCGTACGGCCCGGGAACGCAGCACGGCGCTCGGAGTGATCCTGCAGCGCGTTCCGCGGGACGCCCTCGGACCGGTGCGCGGCGATCTGGCGCGGCTGCTGGAGGAGAACGGGCTCGGCGGGACGCCGTTGTTCGTGGTGCCCGAACTGGATCTGCCGTCCGAGAGCACCCGGCTGCCGCCGTCGGCCGTTCAGCCGGTCAAGGACTGGCTGGCGGAGCTGTCGGCCGACGCGCGGGCGCGGGCCGAGGTCGTGCGGCGGACGTTGTCGGGCGCGCTCGACAGCCTGGGCGTGCGCCTGCCCGCGCTGGCCGACGCCGTCGAACGGCAGCGGCACGCCGCCACGGAACTGCGCGTGCTCGCCCGCAAGAGCTACGACACCGGGATGGCCGCGTTCGACGAGGGCATGCTCGACGGCACGCTGCTGCGCGGCGAGGTGCTGGCGCGCTGGCAGGACTTCATCGGCACCGGCGACCTGATGCGCGCGCTGGAGTCGCGCATCGGACGGCTGCGCGACCGGGTCGTCGCGGCCGTCAGAGGCCGCCCGGCGACCGGCAGGGAACTGGCCACCGCGCTGGAGAGCGGCGTCGAGTCGCTGATCCGGGCCGTCGCGGACGGGTCCGCCGAGCGGGCGGTGGAGGCGTGGCTGGCCACTCCGGCCGGGCGGGATCTGCTCGAACGGTCGGGCGTGCGGACCGCGGGGCGGCTCGGGCGGGCCTCACCGGAGTTGCGCGGCCGTGCGGAGATCGCCGTACGGGAGTGGCAGGGGTACGTCCTGGAGCTCGTCCGGACCGAGGGGGCCGACCGGCGCGGTACCGCCCGGGCCGCCTCGTTCGGCGTGAACGGGCTCGGCCTGATGCTCATGCTCGCCGTGTTCGCCTCGACGGGCGGGCTGACCGGCATCGAGATCGGCATCGCGGGCGGCACCACCGTGCTCAGCCAGAAGGTCCTGGAGGCGGTCTTCGGCGACCAGGCCGTGCGCAGGCTCACCGAACGGGCCCGCGCCGACCTGCGGCGCCGGGTGCGGGAGCTGTTCGACGAGGAGGAGTCGCGCTTCACGGTCCTGCTGGACGGCCTGACCGACACCGATCCGGACGCCCTGCGGGCCGCCGCGCGCGCCGTGCACGAACGCCGGCTGGAGCTGCCGGAGGCGTCGACCGGGGAGGCACGATGAAGGTGCTGAGGCGCAAGAGCTCCGTTCCGCTCGACGAACGGCTGGCGGCGCTCGGCACGGCGGCCGGGCTGGCGGAGGGACGGCTCTCCGAGACCGCCGTCGAACGGGCGCGGGCGGTCGTCCGGCAGGCTGGGAAACGCGCCGAGCTCTCCGTCGAGCACACCGTCGCCGCGCTGGCCGGGGCCACCGGCAGCGGGAAGTCGTCCCTCTTCAACGCCATCTCCGGAACGGACCTCGCCGCCGTGGGCGTGACCCGCCCGACGACGTCGGACGCGCAGGCCGCGCGCTGGGATCCGGAGGGCTCGGGGCCGCTGCTCGACTGGCTGGACGTGCCACGGCGCCACACCGTGAACAGTGGCGACGGCTCGGAGCTGTCCGGGCTGGTGCTCATCGACCTGCCCGACCACGACTCGATCGAGACGGCGCACCGCCTGGAGGTGGACCGGCTCGTCGCCGTGGTCGACCTGCTCGTGTGGGTGCTCGATCCGCAGAAGTACGCGGACGCGGCCGTTCACGAACGCTATCTGCGTCCGCTGTCGCGGCACCGGGACGTCATGGTCGTCGTCCTCAACCAGGTCGACCGGCTGCCGGAACGGGCCGTCGCGCGCTGCCTCGACGACCTGCGCGGCCTGCTGGAGGCGGACGGCCTGAGCGGCGTGCCGGTCGTGCCGGTCTCGGCCCGTACCGGCGAGGGCCTGCCGGAGCTGCGCGACCTGCTGGCCGAACGGGTGGCGCGGCGGCAGGCCTGGGCGGCCCGCCTGGCCGCCGACGCCGGCACCGCGGCCGACGAGCTGGCCGCCGCCGCCGATCTGACCGCGAGCACGCAGGCCGACGCGGGGCCTGGCAGAACGCTGGAGCGTCTCGGCGAACCGCTCACGGCGGCGTTGTCCCGGGCGGCCGGGGTTCCGGTGGTGGTGGACGCGGTCGCCAAGGCCCACCGGCATCGCGCGGTGGTGGCGACCGGCTGGCCGGTCACGCGGTGGGTGCGGCGGTTCAGGCCGGACCCGTTGCGCCGCCTCCGGCTGGACGGCGGCGGGACGAAGGGACGCACGTCCCTGCCGGTCGTCTCGCCCGTTCAGCGGTCCGAGATGGACGTCGCCGTACGCGAGGTCGGCGCGGGTGCCGCCGAGGGGGTGCCCGAACCGTGGGCGCGAGCCGTACGGGAGGCCGCGCGAGCCCATAACGACCAGCTCGCCGACGCCCTCGACCAGGCCGTGGCGTCCACCTCGCTGGGCGCGGCCAGGAGACCCCGCTGGTGGACGGTGGTCGGCGTCCTCCAATGGCTGGTCTTCGCCGCGCTCGTGGCCGGGGCGCTCTGGCTCGCGGCGCTGTTCGTGGTGAGCTACCTGCGGCTGCCCGACCTGCCGACTCCCGAGATCGGCGAGGTGCCGTGGCCCACGGCGCTGCTGCTGGGCGGCGCCCTCGCGGGCATCGTGATCGCGCTGCTCTCGCGGGCCGCGGCCTGGCTGGCGGGGCGCCGCCGCGCGAGAAAGGCCGCCAAGGCTCTGCGCGCCGCCGTCTCAGACGTCGGCACCCGCCTGGTCCTGGCGCCCGCCGAGACCGAACGCGCACGTTTCACCGACTTCACCGCGGCGATCGCCAAGGCCCGTGCCGGCTGACCGCGCCGCGGTCATTCCTCGTGCTTCGCCACCGGGAGAAGATCCGGGCGCTTCGCCACCCGGCCGTCACCGGACGACCGGCCGCGCAACCGCCGCATCACCCACGGACCGAGGAAGCCGCCGACCCAGACCGCCTCGCTGCCGACGCGGCGCAGGGTGCCGACGGGCCGCGCGGGCGGGAGCGGCCTGGTCCAGGAGTCGTCGCTGCCCGGCAGGCCGAGGGCGTGGGCGGCGGCCGCGGCCATCAGGGTGTGCCCGAGCGGCGCGGCATGGATCCGGTCGGAGCTCCACATCCGTGCGTCGCAGGTCACGGCATGCGGGAACGTGTCGACGACGATCACCCCGTGCCGCTGCGCCGCGGCCCTGATGCCCGCGTTGAGCACCAGCACCCGGGGCCGCAGCCGCGCCACGATCGGAGCGATCTTCGCGATGTCGGGAAAGGTGAACGTGACCACCTGGGCGCCCGCACCCGTCAGCGCCGCGAACATCGCCTCCAGCTCGCCCGTCACCGCCGCCGCGTCGAAGCCCGGCCGGACCAGATCGTTCATCCCCGCCATCACCGAGACGAGGTCCGGCCGGAGCGCGAGCGCGGGTGCCAGCTGTTCGGCCCGGACCTGGCCCGCGAGCTTGCCCCGGACCGCCAGGTTGGCGTAGGTCACCGCGGGCTCGACCGCCGCGAGCTGCTCGGCCAGACGATCCGCCCACCCCCGGTAGCCCGTCAGCTCGTCACCGTCCATGAGGCCCTCGGACTGGCTGTCTCCGATCGCGACGTACCGCAGGTAGGACATGACCCACCACCTAGTCAAAAAATAGACTAATTAATCTGTTGGGTCATCGTACTGGACGATCGGGACGTCGAGCAGCCGCTCGGGGATGGCGAAGCCGTCCACCAGGGTGCGGGCGTGCGGGCGCAGCAGCTTGCACAGCTGATTGACGGTGTCGACCAGGGCCTTGGCGGTGGCCGGGCTGAGCCGGCCGTGTTCGAGGAACCAGGCGCGGTCGGCCTCGATCGTGGACAGCACGTACAAATCGCACACCCGGCCCAGCAGCCCGGCCGCGCCCTCGTCGCAGCGGTCGAGGGCGGCGACGAACGCCTCCAGGACGATCCGGTCGACATGGACGCGGGCGGCGCGCAGCACATGGTCCTGGGCGTCGTTGAAGACCTCGAACGGATCGGCGTCGCCTCCGGCGGCGCGGCGCAGCCGCCGGGCCAGCCCCTCCAGGACGTGTTTCTCCCTGTCCTCGAAGGCCTGCAGCTGCCAGGCCCGGTCGAGCAGATCGGCCTCGCTCGGCTCGCCGCGCGCGGTGAGCAGCCGGGCGATCGTCGAACGGGCCGCGGTGCGTTCGATCAACGCCCCCGCGAACTGCTCGGCCACGAACCGGGCCAGGCCCAGCGTGCCGAGGTCGTCCACGTCGTGCTGGAAGCGGGTGAGCAGCCCCTTGGCCACCAGTTGCAGCAGGACCGTGTTGTCGCCCTCGAACGTGGTGAAGACGTCGGTGTCGGCCTTCAGCCGCGGCAGGCGGTTGGCCGTCAGGTAACCGGCGCCGCCGCAGGCCTCCCGGCAGGTCTGGATGGTGTGGGTGGCGTGCCAGGTCGCGATCGCCTTGAGCCCGGCGGCCCGCGACTCCAACTCGCGCTGCCGCCAGTCCTCGACCCCGTGGCCCTCGGCCCCGTGGCCCTCGGCCCCGTCGTCGTCCCGGTCGTCCAGCACCGCGCCGTGGATGTCATGCAGAGCGGTGACCAGCTCCTCCTGCGCGAAGTGCAGCGCGTAGGTGGTGGCCAGCGCGGGCAGCAGCTTCCGCTGATGGGCGAGGTAGTCGAGGATCGGGACTTCGGCTCCGGTGCCGGGGCGTTCGAACTGGCGCCGCGCCTCGCCGTACCGGACCGCGAGGGCGAGCGCGGTCTTGGAGGCGGAGCCCGCCCCGCCCGCGATGCTGACCCGGCCGCGGATCAGCGTGCCCAGCATGGTGAAGAAGCGCCGGGCGGGGGTGTCGATCGGACTGGAGTACGCCCCCTCGGCGTCGACGTCGCCGAACCGGTTGAGCAGGGCCTCGCGGGGGACGCGGACGTGGTCGAAGTAGAGCCGCCCGTTGTCGACGCCGTTCAGCCCGCCCTTGTGCCCGCAGTCCTCGATCCGCACGCCCGGGCACGGCCGTCCCCGCTCGTCCCGGATCGGCACGAGCAGGGCATGGACGCCGTGCGACTCGCCGTTCACGATCAGCTGGGCGAACACCACGGCCATCCGGCCGTCCCGGGCGGCGTTGCCGATGTAGTCCTTGCGCGCGTTCTCCACCGGCGTGTGGATCACGAACTCCCCGGCCTCGTACGTCGCGGTGGTCCGCAGCCGGGCGACGTCCGAGCCGTGCCCGCTCTCGGTCATCGCGAAGCAGCCGAGCAGCTCCAGGTCCATGACGGCCTTGAGGTGGCGCCGATGGTGACGTTCGGTGCCCAAAGCCTGGATCGCCCCGCCGAACAGACCCCACTGGACCCCGGCCTTCACCAGCAGTGACAGGTCGCCAAGGCCCAGCATCTCGAACGAGATCACAGAGCCGCCGATGTCGCCCTCCCCGCCGTACTCCTTGGGAAAGCCCTGCCGCGGGTACCCCTCCTCGGCCAGCCGCCGCAGTTCCTCCAGGACCCGGACGCGTTGCGCCTCGACGTCACCCGGCTCGCCCGCCGGCGGCCCCAGCTCCCGCATCCGCCGGCGGGCGGCCTGGCGTACGGGCTCCCAGCGGCCGTCCAGCACCCGGCGGAGCGCCTCCGGGTCGACCGCGTCCTCCAAGGGCGAAAGCTTCACCTGGTCCACCTTCCAGCCGTACGGGAACACCCTCCGTACAGGCCGCTTACCCGCAGGTAGGACGTCCATGTCAGGGCCACGGGTCGGCAAGATCACAGCCGCAGGGACCGGCCGGGGCACGGCCACGGACCGGCCGGATCACACGCCCTGGCGGTTCAGCTGGGTGGGCGGCGGCCGAAGAGGCGCTCGATGCTGCGCCGTTCGCGCTTGGTGGGACGTCCGGCGCCGCGCTCGCGGACGGCGACCGGCAGGGTCGCCTCGCGCGGCGGGGGCGGCGGGCTCTTGTCCACATAGCATTCGGCGGCCACGGGAGCGCCGACGCGCTTGGTGATGATCCGGGAAACGATCACGACGCGTTCCCAGCCCTCCTGCCGGACCCGCACCTCATCGCCCACACGCACCGCGTGGGAGGGCTTGGCGCGCACCCCGTTCACCCGGACGTGCCCGCCGCGGCAGGCCGTGGAAGCCATCGAGCGGGTCTTGGCCAGCCGTACCGACCAGATCCAGCTGTCGACGCGTGCGCTCAGCTGCTCCTCTGCCACCCCGCCACTGTAATGCGCCCCGCCGCCCTCGATCTCCCCCATTACGCGCCGCAGAGTGGTGCTCTTGTCGTGGATGCCCGGCCGGCAAGGCGCTGCCGACCGGCGGGCTCGCCGCCTGCCACAAAAGCTGTTATCCCGATGCTCAACGGCTCTGCGTCCTTTGGGTGGAGGAAGACGGGCGGAAGAACGTGTGCAGTTCGCTGAGGAACATGACGAGGAACGCGCAGAAGACGCCTGCCGGAATGCCGATGACGAGCGTCTCGGCCTGCGGCGGGCTGTCATGGGAAAGAGAGATGGCCAGACCGGAGGCCGCCGCCACGAGCAGGATGATGTTCCGGTAGAGATGCACCATTCCCACCGGCTCCTCGGAGCCGCCGAAGCAGCGGCAGGGCGTACGGTCCCGTCGCCTGACAGACCGTGCGATCACGCTTGAGAACACCACGAGCAGCAGGATGCACAGCGTCAGTCCGGCGGCGGCGCTGTGCGGCACGAGCAGGAGCGAGGCCACCGCGAACTCCGCGAGGACGACGGTGAAGCCGACGGCCGGAGCCATGCTCCGCGGCGTCAGGCCGGACGCTTCGATCGCCTGGAGAAAGGAACGCCAGGATTCGGTCCGGCAGACCTTGCTCACGCTCGCGACGAGGAAGGTGAAGGCGAGAGCGACCCTGATGGAAACATCGAGAAATGCCACCCGACCTCCCCTGGCGTGATGTTCTCCGCGTTCTCGCGGAGTTGATCATCCAGCGCGGCCGGGAAGGGTGTCAGTGTCCGTCCGTGCAGACTGTGTGTGCGTCAGCGCATCGCCCGCATGGCGGTACTCGCCGGGAGGAACTCCGTACGTGGCGCGGAACAGCTTGCTGAAGTGGGCGCGCTCGGTGAATCCCCAGCGGCTCGCGATGGCGTTGATGGGCCGTCCGCTCAGCGCGGGGTCCACCAGGTCCTGCCGGCAACGTTCGAGCCGCCGCCGCCTGATCCAGGCGGTCACCGTGGGCCCGCCCTGGTCCTGGAACAGCTTGTGCAGGTAGCGGAGCGAGATCTGGTGGGCGTCGGCGATGGTCCGCGGGACCAGCCGCGGGTCGTCCAGGTGCTCCTCGACGAAGCCGTGGATCCGGACGAGGAGCGCCAGCCGGTGCGACTGCGGCGAGCCGTCCGACACCCGGTCGAGCTCGCGGGAGCACAACGCGGCGATCATGTTGAGCAGGGTCCGGCTCATGATGACCTGCTCGGGCGGCCCGCACTCCCCGGCATGCCGTGTCACGAGGGTCAGGTAGCGCGAGAGCAGCGCGCCCATGGCCTCGCCGGAGCCGATCGGCACGGCGAGGAGCCTGTCGACGGCGCACCGCGGCAGCGGCAACGCCGACCGGTGGAACTGCACGCGAACCGCCGACCCGGAGGCGATCAGGCTTTCGTACGGCCGCGAACTGGTGCGCAGCACGAACTCTCCCGGCATCACGCGCACGTTCCGCCCGCACTGCGTATGCCTGATCGATCCGGTGTGCGTCAGGTAGAGCTGGTACACCTGCGGATCGCGCCGCTGGATCAGCTGCTCCGTCCGGACCACACGGATTCCGTAACCGATCAACTCCGATATCTGCACCGTGTCGAGCGCCAGCTGCCGGGCCACCACATAAAAGTCGCCGCCCGCGTCATCGTGGACCTCGACGGGAAACTCCGCCTCCGATATCAGCCGTTCCCAGCACGCCCGCCGATCCGGTGCCGGCAGTTTCCGGGTGTCGATCGTGAACCATGCCATCGGCTCATGATGCGCCGGGCACGGCGGCGGACCACACGGTCATGCGTGCACGGCCATTGAATATCCGCGCACTACGGAACGTCAGAATGCCTATGCCGGTAGTCAGTGGGGGTGACACCGTACGTTTCGCGGAAGATCCGGCCGAAGTGCGCCGGGTCGGTGAAGCCCCAACGACGGGCGATGACGCAGACGGCCAGGTGCCCCAGCCGCGGGTCGGCGAAATCGCGCCGGCAGCGTTCGAGCCGGCGAATGCGGATCCAGGCCGCGACGCTGGGGCCGCCCTGGAGCTGGAATAGCTTGTGCAGTTGCCGCACGGAGATGTGATGGGCGGCGGCTATGGCCTGGGGAGTCAGCGCCGGGTCGCCGAGCCGCCGGTCGATGAAGTCCCGGATGTGCACGAACAGCACCTGCCGGTGGGTCTCCGGCGGAACGTGGCCGGCCCGCAGCCGCGCGCAGGTGGCCGCGACCAGGTCGACGGTGACGCCGTTGAGCGCGGTCCGTTCGGCGAGGGTGTAGTCGCGGGCGTTGCGCAGCAGCTCGTCGAGGTAGCGCGTCAGCACCGCCCCGATCCCGTCGGTCGCGCGACCGGGCACGGCGATCAACGACGAGACCGACGGAACGAGCTGCTCCAGCGTCGCCCGGGGGATCTCGACGAGGATCCACCTGGACACCCCGTTCAGAGCGTTCTGCTGCACCCGCAGCGGCCGGCTGCTGTCGTAGAGCACCACATCGCCGGGGGAGAAGGCGTTGTGATGCTTGCCCTGGGAGACGCTCCCGCTGCTGTTGAGCGGCAGGTGCACGAGAATCACCTCGGGATCGCACTGCCTGATCAGCTTCGCCGTGCGGTCCCCCCGGATCGAGGGGTTGGTCAGCACGGACACCACCACCGTGCCGAGATCCAGGCTGAGCGTGGACGCCGTGAAGTCCCCCTCGGCCTCGGTCTTGATCCAGGAACGGACATGCGACTGGAACACGAGATCGAGCCAGAAGTCGAGCCGCTCCGCCGGCGGCAGATGCCCGGTTCCGAACTCGACCAGATGCGGCATGGGAACGCCTCCCGCGGATGATCAACGGCCGGTGAGCCACGCCTCGATGAAGTGCTCCAGAGACGGCGCGACGCGGCGGCGGCTGTCGGTCCGGTGGTCCCAGACGAAGATGTCCGGCCGCCCCTCGGGCACCAGGGCGTAGGCGAACAGGTTGCCGTCGCCGGGCACGTCGGAGAAGAAGAGCAGCTGGTCGAACGACATGTAGAGCCGCTTCAGAGCAGGGTAGGTGCGCATCTCGAGGTTGCCCTGGAGCAGCTGCTCGGCGGAGAAGACGAGGCTGTAACCGTTGGCGTCGACGACGCCGTCGCTCTCACTGAGCAGTTTGACCAGGTCGTCGGGGAGCAGATGTCCCAGAGTCTCCTCGGCTCGGTACAGCGCCTGTTCCGTGGCCGGAGAGGCGAACCGCGCCTGCGAGGTGTGTTGTTCGATCAGCTCACGCCACATTGGCGAATCATGACCACAACGGACCCGCCCCGTCCAGTTGCCGTCGCCAATGCCTTTCCGAACCGCCCTGACGGGCGTCGTCGGCTTCCCGCCGATTGGTCTTCGAGGGACGCCGGGGAGGTTTGGCAAGTCGTCGGGCTGACCACAACCGGCGAGCTTCTCGGGTGAGGTGCCTCACTCGGCCTCGGTGCCCCGGGTGGGGAGCCTCGTTTCGCGTTCTCCTCCTCGGAGCGGCGAACTTCACCTCTGAATGGGCCGTGACCAGCGCAGATGCTCTCGGCTGAGCGTGTCGGCGGGGTTTGGTGCGGCGGTCTCCGGGCCGGAGCGGGCGCCTAGCTTGAAGGTTATAGATCTCTAACTCGAAGATGAGTTTGAAGTGGCATTGACGGTGGCGGTCCAGGTTTCTGACAAAGCGTTAAGGCGACGCTGTGTGAGGGTTGCGAACTGATTGTCGAAAGCCCGGGGCGATCTTCGAAACGGGTCTCGACTTCATTCAGAAGCTGTGCATAGATGGGCTCGTTCTGCAAAAGGCCGGGCACTCTTCAAATGGTGCCGGTCTTACGTTTGCGCACTCCCGGTAGGGCGATCCCCGTCGGCGTGCGCGCAGGCGAGGGGAGGTGGGGGCCATCACGCACGGGTCGATTTTCGAAGAACGTCGGTTCGGTAGTTCAAAGTCGCTCTCACCGCAGGTGCACGGGGTTTCTCACTCGCTTCCCGCGACCATCCGGGAGGACACGCGGTGACGGTGAGCCGGGGGCGGCTTCCGCGTTCGGCGGAGGCCGCGGGACCGCTCCAACGCGACGGGGCGCCCCTGGAGACCCTGTTCGCCGACCTCGTCACCGCGCAGGCGGACCGTACCCCCGGCGCCCCCGCGATCCGGCAGTGGGACGCGCGGGTCTCCTACCGCGAGCTCGTGGACGCGGCCGGTGCCCTCGCGCACCGGCTGCGGCGCCTCGGCGTCCGCCCCGAGACCAGGGTCGGCATCTGCGCTCGCCGCACACCGCTGCTTCCGGTCGCGGCCCTCGGAATCATGATGGCGGGCGGCGCCTACGTGCCGCTCGACCCGTCCCACCCCCGGCGCAGGCTCGCCGACGTCGTCGACGACGCCGGTATCGAGATCGTCGTCGCCGACGAGACGGGCCGGTCGCTGCTGGCGGGAATGGGCCGGCGGCTGGTCGAGCCGTCCCTGGAATCGGCCGGTCCGCCGCCGCCCTGCCCGGCGCTTCCGGCGAACGCCGCGTACGTGCTCTACACCTCCGGGTCCACCGGACGGCCCAAGGGCGTCGTGGTCAGCCACCGCAACGCCGCGTCCTTCGCCACGATGGCGGGCCGGTTCTTCGGCCTGGACGGCGGCTGCCGGTCGGTCGCCTTCTCGGCCCTCGGCTTCGACGTCTCCGTCCTCGACCTGTTCGTCCCGCTCACCCGGGGCGGCTGCGTCCAGCTCGTCCCGGACGCCGATCGCGCCGACCCGGCCCGTCTCCAGCGGTTCCTGGAGGTCCACGAGGTCACCTGGGGCTTCATCCCGCCTGCGTTGCTGCCGCTGCTGGACCCGGGCAGGCTCGTCCATCTGGAGGACCTGGTGACGGCGGGCGAGCCGCCCGGTCCCGAGCAGGTGGCGCGCTGGTCGCGGACGTGCACGTTCCACAACTGGTACGGGCCCACCGAGGCGACCGTCTGCACCGTGGGCGCCGAGCTGGAGGGCGACTGGGACCGGCCGTTGCCGATCGGGCGGGCGCTGCCGGGATGCCAGGCGTACGTCCTGGACCAGGACCTGCGCCCGTGCCCGCCGGGCACGCCGGGCGAGCTCTACCTCGGCGGCCCGCAGGTCGCCCGGGGCTATCTGGCCAGGCCAGGACGCACCGCCGCGGCCTTCGTGCCCGATCCGTTCGGCACGGTGCCCGGAGCGCGCCTCTACCGGACCGGCGACCAGGTGGTGACCGAGCCGGACGGCCGGATCGGCTTCCTCGGCCGTCTCGACCGCCAGGTGAAGATCCGGGGTCAGCGCGTGGAGATCGGCGACATCGAGTCGGTGCTGCGCGCCCACCCCGACGTGCTGCAGGCGGTCGCCGACGTCCAGGACGCGGGCGACGGCACGCTCGTCGCCTACCTCACCCCGGCGGACGCCCCCGGCCTGGCCGAGCTTCGTGAGTACTGCGCCGAGCGGCTGCCCGGCTACATGATCCCGTCCCTGGTGGTGCGGCTCGCCGCGCTCCCGCTCAACGCCTCCGGCAAGGTCGACCTGACGGCGCTGCGGGGGCTGCGGGACACCGGCGCCGTCACGGAAGACATCGCGGACGATAGCGCCGCGGACGACGCCGCGTTCTCCGGCACGCCGATCGAGATCGGAGTCCAGCGGATCTGGGCGCGGGTGCTGGAACCGTCCGGGCCGCCCCGGCCGGACGACGACTTCCTCGCGTGCGGCGGCCACTCGCTGCGGGCGATGCGCCTGGTGTCCGCCCTGCGCTCCGAGCTCGGCCGGGCGGTCACCGTCGAGGACGTCTACACCGGGCGTACGGTCCGCGGCTTGGCCGAACGGGTGGAGAAGGCCGAGCCGATCACCGAGGCCGTCCCCACCGGCAACGCCCCGGCGCTGTCGTCGGCCCAGCTACGGATGTGGTTCGTCGAGCGGCTGGCGCCCGGCATCCCCGTCCACAACGTGGCGCTGGCCGAGCGCGTCCGCGGACCGCTCGACGTCGAGGCGCTGCACACCGCGCTGGCGGCCGTCGTCGCCCGCCACGAGCCGCTGCGCTGGCGGATCCCGGACCGCGCGGGTGTGCCGTACGTCGAGGTGACCCCGCCCGGGCCGATCGCGATACCGGTCACCGACCTGTCCGAGCTCGCGCCCGCCGAGCGGGAACGGGCGCTGGACGTGCTGCTCAAGACCGAGGCCCGCACCCCGTTCGACCTGGTCGCGGGCCCGCTGTGGCGGGCGCGGCTCGTCCGGCTGGGGCCTGGCGACCATGTCCTGAGCTGCACCGTGCACCATGTCGTCTTCGACGGGTGGTCGCAGGACGTGCTCTTCCAGGATCTGGCCGACGCCTACGCGGATGCTGTGGCCGGACGTGCGCCCGGCCTCCGCCCGCCGGACGTCGGATTCGCCGACTACGTGGCCTGGGCGGCCGACCGGGCGGCCCGCGGCGCGGAGTCCGGGCTGGAGTGGTGGACCGAGCATCTCAGGGACGCGCCGACGGTCTGCGACCTGCCCCGCGACCGGTCCAGGCCGCCCATGCAGACCTTCAACGGAGCGGTCCGGCACGCCGCCGTGGACGCCGAGATGGCCGCGGCCGTCGACGACCTGGCGCGCCGGGCCGGCAGCACGCCCTACGTCGTCCTGCTCGCCGCCTTCGGCCAGCTGCTGCGGCGGCTCACCGGCCAGGACGACCTGATCGTCGGCACGCCGTACGCCGACCGGGGCCATGTCGGCTTCGAGCCGCTCGTGGGGCTGTGCCTGCAGGTCCTGCCGGTTCGGCTGCGGATGGCCGACGACGTCTCGTTCGCCGACCACGTGCGGAGCTGCGCGCGGGAGGTCGGCGCGGTCACCGCGCATCCCGACCTGCCGCTGGAACGGCTCGTCGCGGAACTGGGACTGCGGCGCGACCTGACCCGCAACCCGCTGACCCAGGTCCTGTTCAACATGCACGACTTCGCCCGGCCCCGGCTGCGCCTGTCCGGTTGCGCCGTCGAGCCGCTGCGGGCGGGACTGCCGGGCGCGCTGTTCGACCTCACCCTCTACGTCAGCGAGGACACCTCCGGCCTGGCCCTGCAAGCGGTCTACAACCCCGACCTCTATGACGAGGCGCGCATCGAGTCCCTGCTCGCGGGCTACGTGCGGCTTCTCGGGGAACTCGTGGCCGAGCCGCAGCGACCCGTGCGGAACGCGTCGCTGCGTTCACCGGCCGCCCGGCTGCCCGGCTGGAGCACCCCGCCGGCCGCCGGAGCGGACGGACCCGGCCTCATCGAGCGGATGGAGCGATCCGAGCGCGACCGGCCCGACGAGGCGGCGATCACCGGCTCCACCGCCGCGCTGACCTTCCGCGAGGTGGGCGAGCTGCGCGGCCGGACGGCCGCCTCGGTGCGCGCGGCGGGCGTGGCGTCCGGCGAGACGGTCGCGGTTCTCGGCGCCCGCGACATCGCGCTACCCGCGCTCATGCTGGGGGTGCTGGCTTCCGGCGCGCGCTGGGTCGTCCTGGACCCGGCCCTCCCCGAACCCGTGCTGGCCCGCCAGGCCACCGCCGCCGGAGCCCGGGCGCTGCTCCCGTGTCCCGGAGTCCCCGTGCTCGCCTCGCTCGCGCACCTGCCCGTCATCGAGATCGGCGACCACGCCCCGCAGCCCCCGGCGCCCCCAGCGCCGCCGGACGAACGCGGCTACCTGGCCCTCACCTCCGGGACGACCGGCGCCCCCCAGGTCGTGGTGACACCGGAACGGCCGCTCGCGCACTTCCTCACCTGGTACGCCGCGACCTTCCGGCCCGTCCCGGAGGACCGCTTCGCGCTGCTCGCCGGGCTGGCCCACGACCCGCTCCTGCGCGACGCGTTCATCCCGCTGGTCACCGGGGCGCGGCTGGCCGTGCCCGAGCAGGAATGGCTGCGCGATCCGGCCCGGCTGGCCGCGTGGCTGTTCGCCGAACAGATCACGATCCTGCACCTCACTCCACAGCTGGCCCGGCTGCTGTGCGGGGTGTCGGCCGTGGCGCTATCCGAGGTCCGGCTGGTCGCGTTCGGCGGCGACCAGCTGCGTCCCGCCGACGTCGCCCGCATCCGCGTGCTCGCCCCCAACGCCCGCGTCGTCAACTTCTACGGCGCGACCGAGACGCCGCAGGTCCACGCGTGGCACGAGGTCCCGGCCGCCCCCGCGCGGCCGGACGGCGACGCGGTGCCGGTCGGCCGGGGCGTCGACGGCAGCCGGCTGATCGTGCTCGGCCGCAACGGCGAACCGGCCGGGACCGGTGAGCTGGGCGAGGTCGTCGTCCGCAGCCGCAACCTCGCCGACGGGTACCGGGACGCCGCTCTGACGGCGCGCCGGTTCGGCCGCCCGCCCGGATCGCCTGACCCCTCGGACCGGCTCTACCGGACCGGCGACCTGGGCCGCCACCGGCCCGACGGATCGGTGGTGCTGGCCGGGCGGGCCGACGACCAGCTCAAGGTCCGGGGGTACCGCGTCGAGCTGGGCGAGATCGACGCCGTCCTGGCGTCCCATCCCGGCGTGCAGGCCACCGCGGTCGTCGCCGACCGCGACAACGGCGAGCACGACAACGGCGAGCGGGTGCTGCGGGCCTTCGCGGTACCGGCCGATCCCGACGTGCGCGCCTCCGACCTGCTGGAGCTGCTGCGGGCCCGGTTGCCCGAGCACGCCGTGCCCGGTGAGGTACGGCTCGTGCCCGCCATCCCGCTCACCCCCGCGGGCAAGGTCGACCGGCGGGCCCTTCCACGGCTGGTGTTCCGCCCCCACCGCCCGGTCGGCGGCGAGCTCACGACCGCCACCGAGCGCATGGTCGCGCAGGTCTGGCGGACGGTGCTCGGGCGCTCGCGGATCGGCGGCGGCGACAACTTCTTCGAGATCGGCGGCCACTCGCTGGCCATCGCCTCGGTGCAGGCGCGGCTGTCGGAGCTGATGGGACGGCAGATCCCCATCGTCGACCTGTTCCGCTACCCCAACGTCCGCGCGCTCGCCGGTCATCTCGACGGCACGCGGCGCTCTCCCGGCGCCGGCCGGGCAGCCGGCCGGGCGATGACCCGGCGGCGCCGGCAAAGCGAAGCTCTGGGTCCTCAACGACGACGACTGGCCAGAAGCGCGGGCCGTACCGACGGCCCCGTGGAGGACGAGAAGGAGACTCTCGATGACGCTTCCGCACACCGGCGACCTCACCGATGACCTGCCCGCCGACGACGAGCCGGCGGTCGAGCCCATCGCCGTCGTCGGGCTGGCCTGCCGGTTCCCCGGCGCGCCCGACGCGCGGCGGTTCTGGCGCAACCTCGCGGACGGGGTCGACTCGATCACCTTCTCCACGATCGAGGAGCAGCGTGCCCTGGGTGTGCAGGAACGCTTCCTGAAGGATCCGAACTTCGTCCCGGCGGCGATGCTGCTGGAGGAGCACGACGCGTTCGACGCCGCGTTCTTCAAGATGTCGCAGCGCGAGGCCGAGATCCGCGACCCGCAGCACCGCATGTTCCTGGAGCTCGCCTACACCGCGCTGGAGGACGCCGGGTACGACCCGGCGCGCTACCCCGGCGAGATCGGCGTGTACGCGGGCGTCGGCCCGGACTCCTATCAGTGGCTCAACATCCGCAGCAACCCGCAGGCGTACTCCAGCGCCGGGTGGCTCACGGTCATGGTGGGCAGCCATGTCGACTACGCCGCGACGCTGACGTCCTACAAGCTCGACCTGCGCGGCCCCGCGTTCACGGTGCAGACCGCCTGCTCGACCGGCCTGGTGGCCGCGCACGTCGCCTGCGAGTCGCTGCGCAACGGCGAGTGCGACATGGCGCTGACCGGCAGCGCCATGATCGAGGAGCAGATCGGCCACGGCTACGTCTACGACCAGGACGGCGTCGTCTCGCCCGACGGGCACTGCCGCGCCTTCGACGCCAAGGGGCAGGGCACCGTGTGGGGCAGCGGCGGCGGCGTCGTCGTCCTCAAGCGCCTCCAGGACGCCATCGACGACAACGACGACATCAGAGCGGTGATCCTCGGCAACGCCCTCAACAACGACGGCGCCAACAAGGTCGGCTTCTCCGCGCCGAGCCAGGAGGGCCAGGCGACCTGCATCGCCCAGGCGCTCGGCGTGGCCGGGGTGGACCCGAGGACGGTCACCTACGTCGAGGCGCACGGGACGGGGACCGCGCTCGGCGACCCCATCGAGGTCGCCGCGCTCACCAGCGTCTTCCAGCAGGACACCGACGACCGCGGCTGGTGCGCGCTCGGCTCGGTCAAGTCCAACATCGGGCACCTCGGCCAGGCGGCCGGCGCGGCCAGCCTGATCAAGACGGTGCTGACCGTGGAGAAGGGCCTCATCCCCAAGAGCCTGCACTACGAGACCCCCAACCCGAAGATCGACTTCGGGAAGAACCCCTTCTACGTCAACGACACGCTGTCCAAGTGGGAGACCGACGGCTTCCCGCGCCGGGCCGGGGTCAGCTCGTTCGGTATCGGCGGCACCAACGCCCACATGGTGCTGCAGGAGGCACCGGAGCGCACGCCGGTGTTCGCGCAGCCGCGTCCGGCCCATCTGGTCCGCCTTTCGGCCCGCACCGACACCGCGCTGCGCGCCCAGGTGGACCGCCTAGGCGAGCACCTGTCCGAACGGTCGACGCTGGACCTGTCCGACGTCGCGTACACGCTGCGGGTCGGCCGCCGCGAGATGGCCCGCCGGGCCGTCGTGGTCGCCGAGGACACCGCGGACGCCATCGTGGCCCTCACCGACCCCAAGCGCCTGATCACCGGCGCGGTGCCCCGTACGGTCCCGCGGGTCGCGCTGCTCTTCTCCGGGCAGGGCGCCCAGTACCCGGGCATGGGAGGCGAGCTCTACGAGCACGAGCCGGTCTTCCAGGAGGCCGTGGACGAGTGCGCGGCGCTGCTGCGCGACGACCTTGGCCTTGGCCTCGACCTCGCCGACCTGATCTTCACCTCGGGCGACGCGGACCGGCTGCGCCGCACCGAGTTCGCCCAGCCGGCGCTGTTCGTCATCGAGTACGCGCTGGCCAGGCTCTGGAGCTCCTGGGGGCTCGAACCGGCCGCGATGATCGGTCACAGCATCGGCGAGTACGTCGCCGCGACGCTCGCCGGGGTGTTCACCCTGCCGGAGGCGCTGCGCCTGGTCGCCGCGCGCGGGCGCCTCATGCAGCGGATGCCGCCCGGCTCGATGCTGATGGTCCGGCTGGAGGAGTCGGAGGTGCGGGCGCGGATGCCCGCCGGGCTCTCGGTGGCGACCGTGAACGCGCCCGGCGCCTGCGTGGTGGCCGGTCCCGGCGAGCTGGTGGACTCCTGGGCCGAGGAGCTCGGTGAGGACGGGATCGGGTGCACCGCCCTGCACACCTCGCACGCCTTCCATTCGGCGATGATGGACCCGATCCTAGCGGAGTTCCGGGAGCTGGTGGCCGCGACCGAGCTCGCCGCGCCCGGCCTGCCCTTCCTGTCCAACCTCACCGGCACCTGGATCACCGCGGCGGAGGCCACCGACCCGTCCTACTGGGTCCGCCACCTGCGCGAGACCGTCCGGTTCGGCGACTGCGTGACCACCCTGCTCGGCGACGGCGACTGGCTCCTGGTCGAATGCGGCCCGGGGAGCCAGCTCGCCCAGCTCGCGGGTGCCCAGCTGGCGGGGGACGCCATCCGCCCGGTGCCGAGCCTGCCCGGGCCGCGCGACACCGCGTCCGCGCTGACCACCCTGTACTCGGCGGCCGGGACACTCTGGGTGAACGGCATCGCGCTGGAGGACTTCGGCGCCCCCGGACGCAGGGTCCAGCTCCCGACCTACCCCTGGGAGCGCAAGCGCGCCTGGATGGACCCCGTCGGGCCGTTCGGGCACGCGCCCCTGGAGCCCGCCGCTCCCGAAGGGCCGCTGCCGGTCGAGGACTGGTTCTCGGTACCGGTCTGGCGGCAGCTTCCGCCGTCGCCCGCGCCCGCCCCGGCGCTCGGCCGCTGCCTGGTCTTCGCCGACGACGCCTCCGCCGATCTGGTTCCGGCGCTGCGCGCGTCGGGCGCGGAGGTCGTGGTCGTCCGTCCGGGCGACGGGTACGAGCGCACGGCGCCGGACGCCTACACGGTGCGTCCGGCGGACCGCGCGGACTACGACGCGCTGATCGGTGACCTGACCGAGGCCGGCGGACTGCCGGGCCGGATCGTGCACGCCTGGACCGTCGGCGCGCCGCCCGCCGGTACGGACGCGCAGGCCGTCTGGAACGCCCAGGACCGCGGCTTCTTCGCGCTGCTCTGCCTCGTCCAGGCCCTCACCGCGCAGCCTTCCGAAGACCCGGTGCACCTGGAGATCCTCACCGCCGCGACCCAGGACGTGACGGGCGGCGACCTGCTGCGGCCCGAGCACGCCACGGTCACCGGCATCGTCCGGGTGGTCCCGCTGGAGGTGCCCTGGCTGACCGTCCGGCAGATCGACCTCGACGACCGTCCGGACTGGACGGCGGCGGTGGACGAGCTCGGCCGCGACGCCGGGGAGGACGACGCCGGGCTGCACCCGGCGCTGGCGCACCGCTCCGGCCGGCGCTGGGTCCGGGAGTACGAGCCGGTGCGCGTGCCCGAAAGCGAGGCGCCCGTCCTGCGCGATGAGGGCGTCCACGTCATCACCGGCGGCCTGGGCGGAATCGGCATCACGCTCGCCGAAGACCTCGCCACGCGGGTCCGCGCCCGCCTGGTGCTGCTGTCGCGCGGCGGGCTCCCGCCGCGCGAGCAGTGGGACGCCCACCTCGCCGAGCACGGAACGAGCGACCGGACAGGACGGGCCATCGCGGCGGTGCGGCGCATGGAGAACGCCGGCGCCGAGGTGCTGGTGCTCGCCGCCGACGTCACCAGCGCCGGCGACCTGCGCCGGGTCCGCGGGGAGACGTTGCGGCGCTTCGGCCGGGTCGACGGGATCGTGCACGCCGCGGGCCTGCCCGGCGGCGGCATGGCCGAGGTCAAGGAGCGCGCCGCTGCCGAGGAGGTGCTGGCCTCCAAGCTGCTCGGCACGCTGGCCCTGCACGAGGCGTTCGGCGACCTCGACCTGGACTCGGTCGTCCTGTGCTCGTCGATCACGGCGGTCACCGGCGGGTTCGGCCAGGTCGACTACTGCGCGGCCAACGGCTTCCTGGACGCCTACGCCCGCGGCGCCCACGGCTGGCGCGCGCGGGTGACCTCGGTCGACTGGGGCGCCTGGCTGGAGGTCGGGATGGCCGCCGAGGTCAGCGCGCCGGAGGCGTTCCGGACGCTCCAGCGCGGCGAGTCCGCCGGGACCACCGGCACCGTCTCGCCGATGGACCACCCGCTGCTCACCGAACGCCACGACGACCCGGGGGGCGCCCTGCCCTGGTGCGGCGGAAAGCTCTCCCCGGCGACCGCGTGGCCCCTGGACGAGCACCGTCTCGGCCAGGTGCCCGTCCTGCCTGGCACTGGCCACCTGGAGACCGCGCGGGCCGCCGCCGAGGCCGCGCTGCCCGGACGGGCCGACGGCCAGGTGATCGAGCTGAGCGACGTCACGTTCATCGATCCGATCGTGGTCCACGACGGCACCTCGTGCGAGCTGTCGGTGTCCTTCAGCCCCGACCCCACCGGTGACCTGGTGGAGTTCACGCTCGCGACCCGGCCGGACGGCCCCGCGTCCGGCCCCGCGTCCGGCCGGCGCACGCACACCCAGGGGTCGGTGCGCTGGGTCGACCCCGGCCCGGCGCCCGTGGCCGACCTGGACGCGATCCGTTCGCGCTGCGCCCATGTCGGCGGGCACGGCGGCGTCCCGCTCACCGGCCTGCTCGCCGTGGGGCCGCACTGGGACACCATGCAGACCTGGTACACCGGCGACAACGAGGCGCTGGCCCTGCTGGAGCTGAGCGGGGTGGCCCTGGCCGACGCCGACCGCTGGGACCTGCACCCCTCGATGCTGGACGAGGCGACCTCGTTCGTCCGGTTCAGCGTCGACGGCCACTACCTGCCGCTCAGCTACGGGCGGGTCGTCGTCCGCAGCCCGATGCCCAACCGCATCTGGAGCCATCTGCGGTTCCGGGAGAGCGGGACGGCGGAGGTCCTGGTCGCCGACATCTCGCTGGTGGACGACGACGGGCGCGAGGTCGTCGGGATCTCCGACTTCACGCTGCGCCGCATCAACCCCGACGCCGTGCTGGGCACAGTCAGGTCCGAGACCCCGGCACCGGCGGTTCAGGCCGCCCCCGCCGAGCTTTCGGCACCCGACGCCCCCGATGTTCCCGACGAGGAGACCGGCCCGGTCCGGGGTATCCGCCCGGCCGAGGGCGCCGAGGCGTTCCGACGCCTGCTCGCCTCCCGCCTCGGCCCGCAGGCTGTGGTCACGGCGGTGCCCCTGGCCGAGTCCTTCGCCGGGGTGCGGGCGCTGACCCAGGAGACGGTGGAGACCGAGCTGAGCGGCCCCGCGCTGGCCGATCCGGCGGCGGCGCGGCCCGCGAGCGACGACTACGTGGCCCCGCGCAACGAGCTGGAGGCCACCATCGCCCGGCTGTTCGCCGAGGTACTCGGCGGCGAGGGCATCGGCATCGAGGACGACTTCTTCGAGCTCGGCGGCAACTCCCTGGTCGCGGTCCAGCTGCTCGCGCTCGTGCGCAAGCGGCTGGGGGCGCGGCTGCCCATGCGCAGCCTGTTCGAGGAGCCGACCGCCGCCGGGATCGCTGTCCTGGTCGAGCGGGCCCGGGAGGAGAGCACGGGCGAGGAGGACGGCGGCGAGGCGCCTCCAGGGCGGCCCGCGCCCACCACGATCCCCAGGTTGCCCCGGCGAGCGAACTGACGGAGGTTCCCATGGACGAGCCCCGCTACAAGGTCGTGGTCAACGACGAGGAGCAGTACTCGATCTGGGCGGCGGACCGGCCGAGCCCGGCCGGATGGCGCGACGTCGGGGTCGAGGGCGCCAGGCAGGAGTGCCTCGACCACATCGAGACGGTCTGGACCGACATGCGCCCCCGCAGCCTGCGGGAGGCGATGGGGGAATGACCGGCGCCGACGTCTTTCCCGTCTCCTCGGGCCAGCAGCGGATGTGGTTCCTCGGGGAGTTCGAGCCCGAGCTCGGGGTGCACAACGTCGGCATGCACCTGCCGATGCCGCGCGACGTCGACCATGACCGGCTGGTGCGGGCGCTGGCCACGCTGACCGGGCGGCACGAGGTCCTGCGCACCTGCTTCGCCTTCCGGGAGGGCGAGGTCGTCCAGGTGATCGGGCCGGCGGTGGAGGTGACGCTCGTCCAGACGGATCTGGCGGACCTGCCGCCCGAGCGGCGCGAGGCGGAGTTCGACCGGATCGCCCGGGAGGACGCGGTGCGCCCGTTCGCGCTCGACCGGGCACCGGTGTGGCGGGCCCGGCTGGTCCGGATGGGCGAGGACGACCGCCGTCTGATCGTGGTCTTCGACCACACCATCTTCGACGGCGGCTCGTCCGACAACTTCCTGGGCGAGCTGTGGGAGTGCTTCCGCGCCTTCCGCGAGGGCCGCGAGCCGAACCTGCCCGAGCTCGCGATCCAGTACGCCGACTACGCCGTCTGGCAGCGCGAGCGGCTGACCGGCGAGTTCCTGGAAGACCGGCTCCGCTACTGGCGCGAGCAGCTCGCCGGGGTGCCGTGCGACCTGGGGCTGCCCACCGACCGGCCCCGCCCGCCGGTCCGCTCGTACCGCGGCGCGGTGCACGACTTCACGCTGCCCGCCGAGCTGACCGAACGGATCGAGGCACTGTCGCGGCGGCTGGGCGTGACCCCGTTCACCACGATGCTCACCGCGTACAAGGCGGTGCTGTCGCGGTGGGCTGGCCATGCGGACATCGCCGTGGGATGCCCGGTGGGGACGCGCGCGCTGCCCGAGCTCGAACCGCTGATCGGCATGTTCGTCAACACCGTGATCGTCCGCACCGGGCTGGAGGGCGACCCGTCCTTCCGGGACGCGGTGCGGCGGGTGCGCGGCACCATGCTGGACGCGTTCGAGCACGCCGACCTGCCCTTCGAACGGCTGGTGGACGTGCTCCAGCCCGCCCGCGACCTGGCCCGGCCGCCGCTCTACAACGTGGCGTTCAACCTGCTGCCGACCAGCAACGAGGGGCAGATCCACAACGGCACGTCCAAGGTCGACCTGAGCCTGGACCTGTGCCGCCGCGCCGGCGGCCTGTTCGGGCGGCTGGAGTACGCCACCGACCTCTTCGACGCCGAGACGGCGCGCCGCATCGCCTCGGCGTACGAGACGGCGCTCGCCGCGGTCGCGGACGACCCGGACCTTCCGCTCTCGTGCGTCCCGCTGCTGCGGGAGGCCGAGCGCCGGCAGATCCTGGTCGGCTGGAACCGCACGGAGGCGGCGGTACCGGACGCCACCCTGCCCGACCTCTTCGAGGCCCAGGTGGTCCGGACGCCGGACGCGCCCGCCGTGGTCATGCCGGGTGTACGGCTGTCGTACCGGGAGCTCAACGCGCGGGCCAACCGGCTCGCCCACGAGCTGGCCGGGCTCGGCGCGGGCCCGGAGACCATGGTGGGCGTCCGTGCCGAGCGCTCCCCGGAGCTGGTCGTCGCGGTGCTCGCGGTGCTCAAGGCCGGAGCGGTCTACGTGCCGCTCGACCCGGAGGACCCCCGGCGCCCGGCCGAGGTACCGGAGCTGACGCTCACGCGGCAACGGGTGGCGGAGGCGCGGCCGGAGGCGACGAACGACCCGCCGCGCCGGATCGGGCCGGGCAACGCGGCGTACGTCATCCACACCTCGGGCTCGACCGGGCGGCCGAAGGGCTGCGTCAACACCCATGAGGGGATCGTCAACCGCCTCGACTGGATGCAGCGCGCCTACCCGATCGGCGCCGGCGACGTGGTGCTGCACAAGACGCCCATCGGCTTCGACGTCTCGGTGTGGGAGCTGTGCTGGCCGCTGCTGAACGGCGCCGCCCTCGCCCTGGCCCGTCCGGGCGGCCACCGGGACCCGGCCTCCATCCGCGACGCGATCATCGAGCACGGGGTGACCGTGGCGCACTTCGTGCCGTCGATGCTGGAGGCGTTCCTGGCCGAGGAGCACATCGAGAAGTGCGCCTCGCTGCGGCGCGTGCTGTGCAGCGGTGAGGAACTGTCCCGCGCGGCGGCGGACCGCTTCTTCGAGCGGCTGCCCGGCACCGAGTTGCACAACCTCTACGGCCCGGCCGAAGCGGCGATCGACGTGAGCGCGTGGCACTGCCGGCCGGGGGAGGCGGGCCCGGTCCCGATCGGCACGCCGGTGGCCAACACCCGTCTCCACGTGCTCGACCGGCGCCTGGAACCCGTGCCGGTCGGAGTCACCGGCGACCTGTACATCGGCGGACCGCAGCTCGCCCGGGGGTACGCCGGGCTTCCCGGGCGCACCGCGCAGTGCTTCGTCGCCGATCCGCACGGCCCCCCGGGCTCGCGCCTGTACCGGACCGGCGACCTCGCCCGGTACCGCCCGGACGGCTCCCTGGAGTTCCGGGGCCGCGCCGACCGGCAGGTCAAGGTGCACGGCTGGCGCATCGAGCCCGGCGAGATCGAGGCGGCGCTGGCCGAGCATCCGGACGTCCGGCGCGCGGTGGTCGTGCTGCGCGCGGACGCGCCCGGCGGCCGGGGGCTGGTGGCGTACGTGCGCTATACGGGCGATCGCGGCGAGGCGGTCACCGAGCTGCGCGGCCTGCTGGCCCGCCGGTTGCCGCGCGCCATGATGCCGCAGGCGTTCGTGCTGGTCGACGACTTCCCGTCGCTGCCCAGCGGGAAGGTCGACGTCCCGGCGCTGCCCGGCCCTTCGGGGGACGACGCCGCCGTGTCCGCCACCCCGTACGTCGAGCCGCGCACCCCGCTGGAGGCGGAGCTGGCCGCCATCTGGAGCGAACTGCTCGGGCGCGAGCGCGTCGGCGCCGAGCACGGCTTCTTCGAGCTCGGCGGGCACTCGCTGCTCGCCGTCCAGCTGATGAACCGGATCCGCGCCGAGTTCGGCGTGGACATCCCGGTGCGGCGGTGCTTCGAGCTGTCCACCGTCGGCGACTACGCGCTGGCCGTACTCGAAGGGCAGCTTGCCGGACACGATGCCGAGGCGCTGCTCGCCGCGGTCGAGGAGTCCGCCCATGAGTGACCTCGCCGCGCGGCTCGCGCGGCTCAGCCCCGAACAGCGCGCCGCGCTGGAGCGCAGGCTGGGCCGTCCGTCGTCCGGGCCGGGCGTCGCGGAGATCCCCCGCCGCGCCGATTCGGCGGCTCCGGCGCCGCTCACCGCCGGGCAGGAGAGGCTGTGGTTCCTGCACCGCTACGACCCCGGCGACGCCTCGTACAACATGTTCATCGTCGAGCGGCTGCGCGGTGATCTCGACGTCGAGGCGTTGCAGGCCGCCCTGCACGCGCTGGTCGAGCGGCACGAGAGCCTGCGCACCCGGTTTCCCGACGAGGCGGGCACGCCGGTCCAGAGGGTCGTCTCCGGCGCCCGCCTCGATCTCGAACGGGTCGACCTCGCCGGTCCGGACGCCGAGGAACGCGCGGAGCGCCAGGTGGCACGCCGGATCCGCGCCCCCTTCGACCTGCGCGGCGGGCCGCTCATCCGGGCGAGCCTGTTCGGGCTGGGCGAGCGCGACCATGTGCTCTGCGTCGTCCTGCACCACATCACCGCCGACGGCGCCTCACTGAAGACGCTGAAGAAGGAGCTGGGCGACCTCTACCGGGGCGCGGCGCTGCCCGAGCCCACGCTCCAGTACGCCGACTACGCGGTCTGGCGAAACGCGCAGGACGACGGCGACGAGCAACTCGCCTACTGGAAACAGGCCCTCGCGCAGGCTCCCGTCCTGGAGTTGCCCACCGACCGGCCCCGCCCGGAGGTCAGGACGTCGGCCGGTGACGTGCTCACCGTCCGGCTCCCGCGGCGGCTCGTCGACGGTGTGGAGCAGGTGGCGCGCGGCGAGTCCGCCAGCGGGTTCATGGCGATGCTCGCCGCGTTCCACGTCCTGCTGTCGGCCTACTCGGGCCAGGACGACATCTGCGTCGGCACGGTCACCGCCGGGCGCGACCGCCCCGAGCTGCAGCCGCTCGTCGGCTACTTCCTGAACACCCTCGTGATCAGGGGGGACCTGGCCGGCGACCCGTCCTTCCGTGAGCTGCTGTCCCGCGTCCGCACCCGGATGCTCGACGCGCTCACCCATCAGGGCATCCCGTTCGCCCGGCTGATGGCCGAGCTGCGGCTGGAGCGCGACCCGAGCCGTACCCCGCTGTTCCAGGCGATGTTCGTCGGCCAGGACCCGGGCGAGGAGGGCCTCCGGATTCCGGGGGTCGAGAGCGGGCCGTTCCCGCCGGGACCCGTTCCGGCCAAGTACGACCTGCTGCTCGACGTCACGCCCCGGCTGGACGGGCTGGTGGCGCACTTCTGCTACAGCACCGAGCTGTTCGACGAGGCCACGGTCCGGCGGCTGGCGCGGCACTACGAGCTGCTGCTGGAGTCGATCGTCGACGACCCCGGGGCGCGGCTGTCGGCGCTGCGGGCGCGGCTGGCCGACCCCGAGGAGCGGCCCGCCACATGGCCCGCGGAGCCGGTGGCGACGGTGTCCGGGCTCGTCCGGGCGCAGGCCGCGCGGACCCCCGGCGCGGCCGCGATCCGCCAGGACGGCCGGGTCACGACCTACGCCGAGCTCGACGCCCACGCCGACCGGCTCGCCGCCGCCCTGCGGCGCGGCGGCGTCGGACGGGGAACGCTCGTGGGCGTCTGCGCCGAGCCGTCCCCCGCCCTCATCGCCGCGCTACTGGCGATCGGCCGGACAGGCGCCGCCTACCTGCCGCTCGACCCGGACGACCCGCCCGCCCGCCGGGATGCCCTGCTCCGCGACGGCGGCGCCGCGCCGCTGATCACCGAGCGGTGGCTGGCCGAGCACGAGCCGGCCGAGCAGCAACTGGACGCGGACGCGCCGAGCCCGGACGCGCCGGACGCGGACCCGCTGGACGACGGCACCCTGGACGACCTCGCCTGCGTCCTCTACACCGCCGGGCCGAGGGGCGTGGAGATCGATCAGCGGGCGCTCGCGTGCCGGGCGCTCTCGCTGGCCGGGCGGTACGGCCTGCACTCCGGAGACCGGGTGCTGCACGTGACCCCGGCCGCCATCGACACCCACGCCGCGGAGATCTATCCCTGCCTCGTCTCCGGGGCGACGCTGGTCCTGCCCGCGCCGGACGAGCGGATTCCGGACTACTTCGGCACCTCGGAGGGCGCGGCGCTGACCGTCGCGCACCTTCCGGCGTCGTACTGGCAGGAGTTCCGCGCCGCGAAGGTGCGCTGGCCGCTCGCGCTGCGGCTGCTGGTCCTCGGCGACGACCCCGTTCCCGCCTCCGCCGTCGGCGCCTGGTTCGACCAGGAGGGCACGCGGATCGAGCTGCTCAACACCTACGGGCCCGTCGAGGCCACGCTGACGGCCACCACCGCCACGATCGGGCCTGAGGAGGCGAACCGGAGGCCGCCGATCGGGCGTCCGCTGCCCGGCGTCCGCTGCCATGTGCTCGACGACCGGCTCGCCCCCGTTCCCCCGGGCGCGGCCGGTGAGCTCTACATCGGCGCCGCCGGGCTGGCGCAGGGGTACCGCGACCGACCCGGGCTGACGGCCGAGAGGTTCGTGCCCGATCCGTTCGGCCCGCCCGGGGCGCGGCTCCTGCGGACCGGTGACGTGGTCCGCCGCCGGGACGACGGGAGCCTTGAACCGCTCGGCCGCACGGACGACCGGATCACGATCCGGGGCCACCGCATCGAACCCGCCGAGATCGAGGCGTGTCTCCTGGCCCATCCGCGGATCACCGAGGCCGCGATCACCACGCGGGACGACACCCTGGTCGCCTGCGTCGTGCCGGAACCCGGGACGGAGGTCTCGGCCGGCGAGCTCCGCGACCGGCTGGCCGGGGAGCTGCCGCGTCGCCTGGTGCCGGGCGTGTTCCTCCTGCTCGACCGGCTGCCGCGACGGGCCGACGGCACCCTGGACCCCGCCGCGCTGCCCGAGCTCGGCCGGCGGATCTTCGAGCCGCCCGCCACGCCCACCGAGGAGCTGGTCGCCTCGGTCTGGGCCGAGGTGCTCGGTGTCGAGCGGGTCGGCGCCCTCGACGACTTCTTCGAGCTGGGCGGCCACTCCCTGCTGGGCACGCGGGTGATCTCACGGCTCGGTGCCGCCACCGGACGCGACATCGGCCTGCCCGCCCTGTTCACCGATCCGGACGTCCGGCGGTTCGCCGCGGCGCTGGACCGGGCGGCCGAGGCCGAAGAAGCCGCCGAGCCCGCCATACCCGTGCTGCAGGGCGAGCCCCGGCTGTCCTTCGCCCAGGAACGCATCTGGTTCATGGAGCAGTTCGCGCCGGGCACCAGCGCGTACGTGATCCCGCTGGTGTACCGGCTGCGAGGACGGCTGGACGTGACCGCGCTCGAACGGGCGCTGACGGAGATCGTGGCGCGCCACGACAGCCTGCGTACCCGCTATCTGGCGGCGGACGACGGCCGCCCGCGGATCCGGGTCGCCGCCCCCGAGCCGCTGCCGTTGCCGCTGGCCACGGCCGACGCCGACGCCGACGCCGGCGGCTCGGTGCGCGACCTGATCGCCGCCGAGGTCGACCGGCCCTTCGACCTGGCCCGAGGCCCGCTGCTGCGGGCACTGCTGGTCAGGGTCGCGGACGAGGACCACTTCCTGGTGGTCACGACGCACCACATCGCGACCGACGGCTGGTCGACCGGGATCCTCGGCGACGAGCTCGGTGCGCTGTACGAGGCGTTCCTGGCCGGTAAGCCGTCACCGCTGGCGCCGCCTCCCGTCCGCTACATCGACTACGCCGCCTGGCAGCGCGACCGGCTGGACGGCCCGGCACTCGACCGGGATCTCGGCTACTGGCGCGAGCGGCTCGACGGCCTGCCCGCGCTCGACCTGCCCACCGACCGGCCGAGGCCCGCCCGGCAGACCTTCGCGGGACGCGGCCACGCCTTCACCCTCGACCCGGAGCTGACCGGCGGGCTCGTCCGGCTCTCCCGGGACAACGACGCGACCCTGTACATGACCCTGCTCGCCGCGTTCCAGGCGCTGCTGTCGCGCTACTCCGGACAGGAGGACTTCGCCGTCGGCTCGCCGGTGGCCGGACGCGACCGCCGCGAGCTGGAGGCAGTGGTCGGGGTCTTCGTCAACATGCTCGCGCTGCGGGCCCCGCTCGGGGGAGACCCGACGTTCACCGCGCTGCTGGCCAGGACCCGCGCGATCGCGCTGGACGCCTACGCTCACCAGGAGCTGCCGTTCGAGCGGCTGGTCGGTGAGCTCGACGTGGCGCGTGACGTGAGCCGCTCACCGCTCTTCCAGGCGCTGTTCGCGATGCAGAACTTCGCGGCGGGACCGAGGGCCTTCGGCGGCCTGGACGCCGAGCCGTGGCTGATGGACGTCGCCGCGACCCGCTTCGACCTGGAGCTGTACGCCGCCGAGGTCGACGGCCGCATCGAGGGCAGGTTCGTCTACAACAGCGACCTGTTCGAACCGGACACGATCGAGCGACTTGCGCGGCATCTGGAGGCGCTGCTCCGCGCGGCCGTGACCGGCCCGGACCGGCGCCTCAGCGAACTTCCCCTCCTGACCCCAGGGGAGCGCCGATCGCTGCTGCACGAATGGAACGACACGGCGGCGGACTTCCCCGGCCTGGCGGTGCCTGGCCTGGCCGTCCCCGGCCTGGCGGTGCCCGAGCTGATCTCGCGGCAGGCGCACGCGACTCCGGACGCCGTCGCCCTGACCTTCGACGGCGAGAACGTCACCTACCGCGACCTGGACGAACGCGCGGAGCGGCTCGCCCGCAGGCTCCGCGGCCTCGGGGTCGGCCCGGAGACGGTCGTCGGGGTGTGCTTCGAGCGCTCGCCCGAGCTGGTCGTCGCCCTGCTCGCGGTGCTCAGGGCGGGCGGCGCCTACCTCCCGCTCGATCCGTCCGACCCGCCGCGGCGGCGGACCGCGCTGGCCGAGGACGCGGGCGCGCGGATGGTCCTCAGCCCGGAATGGCAGAACGAGGACGTACCGGGCGGCCCCATGGCCGAGCTGCCGGAGGTATCGCCTGACCACGCCGCCTACGTCATCTACACATCGGGATCGACCGGCCGTCCGAAGGGCGTGGTCAACACCCATCGCGGCCTCCTCAACCGGCTCCTGTGGATGCAGGAGAGGTTCGGGCTGGGAGCGGGCGACGCCGTCCTGCAGAAGACGCCCGCCGGGTTCGACGTCTCGGTCTGGGAGTTCTTCTGGCCGCTGCTCACCGGGGCGCGCCTGGTGCTCGCCCGGCCCGGCGGCCACCGCGACCCGGCCTACCTGCGCGATCTGATCGCTGAGCAGAAGGTCACCGTCGTGCACTTCGTGCCGTCGATGATGGCGGCCTTCGCCGCCGAGGAGGGCATCGAGGCGTGCTCGTCCCTCCGGCTGGTCGTCAGCAGCGGCGAGGAGCTGACGCCCCGGCTGGTCGACCAGCTCATGGGCCGGCTGCCCGGGACGGAACTGCACAACCTGTACGGGCCCACCGAGGCCGCCATCGACGTCAGCGCCTGGAACTGCGCGCCCGGCGAGGCCGTCGTGCCGATCGGCCACCCGGTGGCCAACACCAGGCTCCACGTCCTCGACCGGCACCTGGAGCTCGTCCCCGTCGGGCTCACCGGCGAGCTGTACATCGCGGGCCCGCAGGTGGCCCGGGGATATCTCGGCCGCCCCGGTCTCACCGCCGACCGTTTCGTCCCCGACCCCTACGGCCCGCCGGGCTCGCGGCTCTACCGCACCGGCGACCTCGCCCGGCGACGGGCGGACGGGGCACTGGAGTACCTGGGCCGCGCCGACGACCAGGTGAAGATCCGGGGACATCGGATCGAGCCGGGCGAGGTCGAGGCCGCGCTGGCCGCACTGCCGGAGGTCCGCGCCGCCGCGGTGAACGTGTGGCACGACGAAGCCGGTGCCCGGCTGGTCGGCTACGTCGTCACCGACGGGGACCCCGATCTGCGCGACCGGCTGCGGACCGGGCTTCCCGACCACCTGATCCCGACCGCGTGGGTGCGGCTGGACGCGCTTCCCCTCACCCGCAGCGGGAAGCTCGACCGGGGCGCGCTGCCACCGCCCCGGCGATGGGCGCAGGCCCCGTACACCGCGCCGCGCACCGACGCCGAACGGGCGGTGGCGCGGGTGTGGGGTTCGGTGCTGAGCCTGGACCGCGTGTCGGTCCACGATGTCTTCTTCGCCCTCGGCGGGGACTCGATCCGCAGCCTCAAGGTGGTCGCCCGGATGCGCGACGAGGGTTACGACATCGAGCTGCAGGACCTCTTCCTGCATCAGACCGTGGCGGAACTGGCGGGTGCGTTGCGTCCCCTGGTCCGGCCGAAGACCGAGGCGCCCGCCACCGAGGCGTTCGCGCTTCTGGACCCGGCGGACCGGGCCAGGCTTCTGGGGGAGTCCCGATGATCGAGGATGCCTACCCGCTCGCGGCGCTGCAGGCCGGGATGATCTACCACAGCGAGCTCGAACCGGACGCGCCGACCTACCACGACCTGACCACGCTGACGCTCGACGGCCGCTGCGACCGCGACGCGATGGAGGCGGCGCTGGCCGAGACGGTACGGCGGCATCCGGTGCTGCGGACCTCGTTCGACCTGACCGGCTTCAGCGAGCCCGTCCAGCTCGTGCACGACTCCGCGACCGTTCCGCTGGAGGTGGCCGACCTGTCGGCCGCCGCGGACCCCGGCAAGGATCTGCGCGCGTGGTGCGAGGCGGAGAAGCGGCGTCCCTTCGACTGGACGGCCGCGCCGCTGCTCCGGGTGCGCGTCCATCTGCTCGCCGCCGACCGCTTCGCCCTGAGCGTCAGCTTCCACCACGCGCTCCTCGACGGCTGGAGCGTGGCCGCCTTCGTGACCGAGGTGCTGCGCCGCTACGGGGCGCGGGTCGCGGGCGAGCCGCTGCCCGTCCGGCCTCCCGGAGCGCGTTTCCGCGACTTCGTCGCGCGGGAGCGGGAGCTGGTCGCCTCGCCGGAGGCCGCCGCGTTCTGGCGCGACCAGGTCACCGAGGCGCCGTCCGGCCGGCTGCCCAGGCTGCCGCATCGCGATCCGGAACCCGCCACCACAGGTGTCGAGGTGCTCGCCACCCCGCTGGACGAGACCCTGCGCGACGACCTGGATCGGATCGCCAGGGAGTTGCGGGTGCCGCTGCGCACGGTGCTGCTCGCCGCGCACGTGCGCGTGCTCGCGCTGCTCACCGGCGAGGACGACGTGCTGACCGGCATGGTCGTGCACGGCCGTCCCGAGAGCGAGGCCGGTGACCAGGTGCTCGGCCTGTTCCTCAACACCGTGCCGGTCCGGGTCGGCGCCGCCGCCGGGCGCTGGAGCGAGCTGGTCCGGCGGGTGTTCGACGCCGAGGTGGCGCTGCTGCCCTACCGGCAGTACCCGCTGTTCGAGATCCAGCGCGCCGCCGGCCGTTCCCCGCTGCTCGACACGCTCTTCGACTTCCGCGACTTCCACGTCTACGGCGCGCTGTCCGCCGACGATCCCGTACGGGTGGTCGACCAGGACTTCTTCGAGCAGACCGACCTGCCCCTGACCACGGCGTTCGTCCGGGAGCCCGGCGCGGGCCTGGCACTCAGCCTGTCGTTTGACTCCGGCCGGTTCGGCCGGGCGCAGATCGAGGACGTCCGCGACCACTACCTGCGGGCACTGGCCCGGCTCGCCGCCGATCCGGAGTCCGATCCGCGTCCCGCCGACGCGTATCTGGCCGCGCGGGACGCCCCGGACATCGAACGCTGGAACGCCACCGGCCGGACCTACCCCGACCAGACCCTGCACGACCTGGTCTGGGCACAGAGCCGCCGTACCCCCGACGCGCCCGCGGTGGGGTTCGAGGGCACCTGGCTCTCGTACGCCGAGCTGACCGGGAGGGCGGGACGCCTGGCCGCACTGCTGCGGCACGCCGGGGCCGTCCCGGACCGTCCGGTCGGCGTCCTGCTGGAACGGGGTCTCGATCTGCCGGTCGCACTGCTCGGCGTGCTCGCCGCAGGTGCCGCCTACCTGCCCCTGGAGCCCGACCATCCGCCGGAGCGGATGCGGCTGATGCTGGCCGACGCGGGAGCCGGCCTCGTCGCGACCACCCGCGACCTGGCCGACCGGGTCCCGGCGGGCACGCGGACGGTCCTGGTCGAGGACCTCCCGGACGAGACGCTGGTGGCCCTGGTGCCGACCGGGTCCCTCGCGTACGTGATCTTCACGTCCGGCTCCACCGGACGGCCGAAGGGCGTGGGCGTCTCCCACCGGGCCATCGTCAACCGGCTCGCGTGGATGCAGGAGACGTTCGGATTGGACGCGGGCGACCGCGTCCTGCACAAGACGCCGTACGGCTTCGACGTCTCGGTGTGGGAGCTGTTCTGGCCGCTCGTCACCGGGGCCGGGCTCGTGGTGGCCCGTCCCGGCGGGCATATGGAGCCGGGCTACCTCACCAGCCTGATCACCGCCGAGCGCGTGACGACGCTGCACTTCGTCCCCTCGATGCTCGCGGCGTTCCTCCAGGGGCTCGACCCGGCGGAACGCCCGCCCTCCGTCCGCCGGGTCGTGTGCTCGGGTGAGGCGCTGCCGCCCGCGCTGGCCGCCGAGTTCGGGGAGCGGTTGCCGGACGTCGAGCTGCACAACCTGTACGGCCCGACGGAGGCCGCGGTGGACGTGTCGTGGCACCGCTGCCGTCCCGGTGAGCCCGTCGTACCGATCGGGCGGCCTGTGGCCAACACCCGGCTGGAGGTGCTCGACGCCCGGATGCGCCGCGTCCCGGTGGGGACTCCCGGCGAGCTGTGCATCGGCGGAGTGCAGCTGGCCCGCGGCTACCTCGGCAGGCCGGGCCTCACCGCCGAACGGTTCGTGCCGGACCCCTACGGCCACGGACGGCTGTACCGGACCGGCGACCGGGCCCGCTGGCTGCCGGACGGGGAGATCGAGTACCTCGGGCGCGCCGACTTCCAGGTCAAGGTCCGCGGCATGCGGGTCGAGCTCGGCGAGATCGAGGCGGTCCTGGAACGCCACCCGTCGGTGGCGCAGGCGGTCGTCACGTCCCGGCCGGGCGGCCACAGCCTCGTCGCCTACGTCGTCCCCGCGGCCGCAGCCGCAGCCGCAGCCGCCGACGCGGGCGGAGACGCAGACGCGGGCGCAGACGCGGGCGCAGACGTAGACGTAGACGCGCAGGCGTTGCGTCGCTTCGCTGCGGAGCACCTGCCGGGGTACATGGTCCCGTTCACCGTGGTGGGTCTTTCGGAGATGCCCCGCACCGCGAACGGCAAGCTCGACCGCGCGGCGCTGCCCGAGCCCAGCGCGCGGCAGCGGGCCTACGCCCCGCCGCGCGACGCGGTCGAGGCGAGCCTGGCCGAGTTGTGGGAGGACCTGCTCGGGGTGACACCGGTCGGGATTCACGACGACTTCTTCGAGCTCGGCGGGCACTCGCTGACCGCGCTCCGCCTGGCCATGCACGTCCGGCACAGGCTCGGCCGCGAACTGCCGGTGTCGACGGTGCTCGCCGCCCCCACGGTGGCGGATCTGGCGGAGGTGCTACGCCGCCCTGGCGACCTGGCCACCCCGCATCGGATCGTCACGCTGAACGCCAAGGGAGACCGGACCCCGATCGTCCTGGTCCACGCGCTGGGCGGGCAGGTCTTCCGCTACCAGCCGCTGGCCCGCCGTCTCGGACCCGACCAGCCCGTCCAGGCGATCGCCGCCAGCGGGCTGGCGCCGGGAGAGGAGCCGCACACCACGATGGCCGCGATGGTCGACGACTACGTCCGGGAACTGCGCGAGGTGCGCCCGCACGGCCCGTACGTGCTGGGCGGCTTCTGCATCGGCGGCAACATCGCGCTGGAGGTGGCCAGGCGGCTGCGCGCGCTCGGCGAGGACGTCCCGCTCGTCGTGCTGATCTACTCCGACGCGGACCAGCCGGTGATCCGCAGCTCGCTGGAGGACGACACGGCGCTGATGTTCCACGCCCTCGCGGACGGGCCGCCCGAGGCCGGCTTCGAGATGCCCGCCGGGATCGTGGACGCGGAGGAGCGGATGCTCGCGGTGATGAACGTGGCCGCCGCGTCCGGCCGGCTCGTGCCCGACTCCAAGGACGTCGAGCAGGCCCGCCGCTACCTGGCCGTCTTCCGCGCCAACGCGCACGCCGTCGGCCACTACCGGCACGACCCCTATGACGGCGACGTGGCGCTGTTCGCCCCGGCCGGCCAGGACCTCGGCTGGCGCGCGGTGGTCAAGGGCCGCCTGGGGATCAGCGTCATCCCGGACGAACGAGTCCCGATTCTGTACGAACCGCTGGTCGCCGACGCGGCCGCGCGAATGAGGAGCTGGATGGACGATGGCATCCCCGTCGAGTGAGCAGGTGGACGACCCGAGGCCGGGTCTCCTGCACGACAGTGAGTTCCTCAAGCTGTGGGTGGGCCAGAGCCTCTCGCAGATAGGTGCGCAGGTCACCTTCCTGGCGGTTCCGCTGGCCGCGGTGCTGGTGCTGCACGCCTCGGCGGCGGAGATGGGCGTGCTGAGCGCGCTGGTCCGGCTGCCGATGGTGGGGTTCCTGCTGTTCGGCGTGCTGGTCGACCGGGTGCGCAAGCGGCCCGTGCTGATCTGGTCGGACATCGGCCGCGCCGCCGTGCTGCTGCTGATCCCGCTGCTGTACTTCGCGGACATGCTGACGATGGCCGTCATCTATGTCGTGGTGTTCGTGCTGGGCGTGCTCAGCGTGCTGTTCCAGGTCGCCTACCGCACCTACATCCCGCACCTGGTGCCGCGCGAGCACCTGGCCGACGGCAACAGCAAGCTCCAGATGAGCGAGTCGGTGGCGCAGGCGCTCGGCCCGGGCCTGGTCGGCGGGCTCATCAAGGTCGTGTCGGCGCCCGTGCTGATCATCATCGACATCGTCACGTACCTGATCTCGGCGGTGGCCTGCTGGCTGATCCGTACCCCCGAGGAGAGGCCCGCGCCCGACGACGACGTCCGCAGCGTCTACAAGGCCGTCTGGGAGGGCTACCAGTGGGTGATGCGCCAGCCGCTGGTCAGGCCGCTGGCGATCGGCACCGCGTTCTACTCCTTCTTCATCATGGGCGCGATGCAGTCGATCTTCGTGCTGTATCTGCTGAAGGGCGGGCCGAACCTGGACGCCGCGTGGGTCGGCGTCATCACGGCGACGGGCGGCGCCGGAGCCATCCTCGGCGCGGGGCTGGCCATCCGGGTCACCAAGCGTCTCGGCATCGGCCCGACCCTGCTGTGGAGCACCGTGATCGGCAACTGTGCGCTGTTCCTGGTGCCGCTCGCGGTGCGCCCGGTCGGGCTGGCCGTGGCGATGCTCGCGGTCTCGCAGTTCGTCGTCTGGGCCTGCAACCAGATCTTCATCGTCAACAACCTGACGCTGGTCCAGTCCGTCACCCCGATGCCCATGATCGGCCGGATTCTGGCCACGATCTTCTCGCTCGGGCTGATTCCGGCCCCGCTGGGCGCGCTCGGCGCCGGGCTGCTCGGCGAGTGGCTGGGGCTGCGGACGGCCATCTTCATCGCCATCCTCGTCGGCGCCCTGGTACCGATCCTGGCGCTGGCCCGCTCGCCGATCCCCAAGCTCAAGGAGATCCCCGACCCCGTCTCATGACGCGCACTCGGCGATGATCCGGAGCTGGTCCAGACGCAGCCGCAGGGTGGGCGGGACGACCCCGACGACGAGGGTGGTCGCGCCCGCCTCGCGGTAGGCGGTGAGCCGGTCGCGCACCCGCGCGGGCGGGCCGCAGATCGTCATCAGATCGACCAGCTCGTCGGGGATGGCTGAGATCGCCTCGCCCTGCCGTCCGGCCAGGAACGCCTCCTGGAGGGTCTCGGCCTCCTTCTCGAAGCCGAGCCTGCGGGCCAGCCGGTTGTAGAAGTTCATCCGGCGCGAGCCCATGCCGCCGAGGTAGAGGGCGAGCATCGGGCGCATCATGTCGTAGGCCGTCTCCAGGTCGTCGTCCACCAGGACCATGACCATGGGCGCGACGTCGAAGCCCTCCAGTGACCGTCCGGCCCGTTCGGCGCCCTCGCGCAGCAGGCCCGTGCAGTCGGCCAGATGCCCGGCGGGGAAGTGGAACGGCAGCCAGCCGTCGGCGAGCTCCCCGGCCAGCCGGATCGACTCGGCGCCGAGCGCCCCCAGGTAGATCGGCAGCCTCTCCTGAACGGGCGCCACCGCCAGCGTCAGCTCCTTGCCCTGGCTGTCGGGCAGCGGCAGGGTCAGCGTGGGGCCCTCGTAGGAGATCGGCTCCTGGGCGAGGGCCATCCGGACGACGTTGATGTAGTCGCGCGCGTGCACCAGCGGACGTTCGAAGGGCAGCCCGTGCCAGCCCTCCACCAGCTGGGGGCCGGAGAACCCGAGCCCCAGCCGGAACCGTCCCCCGGAGATCTGGTCGATCGTCGCCGCCGTCATCGCGGCGGCCACCGGACGCCTGGCGGGCATCTGCATGACCGAGGTGCCGAGCGCGATCCGTCCGGTCTGCCCGGCCAGCCACGCCATCAGCGACGCCGGATCGGTGCCGTAGGTCTCGGCGGACCAGACCGAGTCGTAACCCAGCCGCTCGGCCTCCCGGACGAGCGCACGGTGCTCGGCCAGGTTGAGTCCCGCCGAACCCCAGTAGGCCAAGCTGTATCCCAGGCGCATCCGGACTCCTTCTATTGAAATCTCGGCCCAGCTGCGTTCGCCTGGCGGCTCACTCCGCTGACCGTGATTTTGCGATTGCCGCATCGCTTCGCGATCTCACCGGTGAAGCTTCGCCTTCGGCTCGCTTCGCCGGTTCGTTAACGCAATCGCGTGCGTGGCTGGGCTCTCTTGGCGTGCGTGGTTCAGCTGGTTGTGCGGTCCTCCTAGGGGACGCGTTCGGGGAGGTCTTCGGTTAGCGCGGCGGCCAGTTCGGCTGGGGCGTCCTCCATCAGCCAGTGCGAGGCGTCGAGTTCGCGCAGGACCAGGCGGTGGACGGTCTGCCTGCGCCAGCCGAGCAGGCTGCCGCGGGTCAGCGAGGTGTCGTGGCGGCCGTGCAGCACTGTGATCGGCGTGGACATCGGCGGGCCCGGCTCGTGCCGGTAACCGGCGAGCAGGCCGAAGTCGGCCCGCAGGGCGGGTTCGAGGATCGGCCGCAGTTCCTGCCGTTCGGCCAGCTCCGCCGGAACGCCGCCGTAGTCGATCAGGCGTTCCCAGAACAGATCGGACGGGAGCGTGTGCAGCCGCCGCAGGAACACCGCGACGTCCGGCGCGGCGAACGAGCCGACGATCAGCCGGGCCGGTGGCCGGCCCAGCGCGTCGAGCCGCCGGCAGACGAGGTAGGCGAGCATGGCGCCGCTGCAGTACCCGAACAGCGCGTAGGGGCGCGGCCCGTGTCCGGCGAGCTCGTCGGCCAGTTCCTCGATCAGCGCTCCGAGGTCGGTCCGCGGTGGTTCGGCCAGCCGCGCCTGGCGGCCGGGCAGGTTCACCGCCCACGGCTCGACGCCGGACGGCAGCAGCGGCACCAGCGGTGTCGGCGAGGCCGGTCCGCCGCCCGCGTGCGGGAACACGTGCAGCTCCGCCTCGGCGCTCTCGCGCCGTTCGATCGGTACGAACATCATCCGGCCGCTCCAGGTGCCGCCAGGTGGGCCGAGAGCTCGGCCGGGGTCGGGTACTGGAAGATCACGGGCACCGCGACCGGCCGGCCGGTGATCTCCTCCAGCCGGGTGGTCAGCCGCACGGCCAGGATCGAATGCCCGCCGTTGAGGAAGAAGTTGTCGTGTGCGCCGAGTTCCTGCCGGCCGAGCGTCTCCCGCCACAGGCCGACCAACCGCTCGGTGAGCTCGGGATCGGCACCGGTGGCAACGGCGGGTGCGGCGTGCCGCGGCGCCGCCGTCTCCAGCAGCTCCCGATAGGCGATCTTTCCGTTGGGCGTCACCGGGATCCGGTCGACGACCACGATCGCGGAGGGCACGGCGTAGTCGGGCAGCCGGGTCCGCGCGTGCCGCCAGAGTTCGTCGCGCAGGGTGCCCTGACCGCCCGTGCCGGTGTCCGGCCGCACGAACGCGACCAGCCGCCCGTCGGTCTGCGGGTCGCCCGACAGCGTCACCGCCGCGAGGCGCACCTGGTGGTGCTCGTGCAGCGCGGCCTCGACCTCGCCCAGCTCGATGCGGTGGCCGCGCAGCTTCACCTGCCGGTCGGACCGGCCCAGCATCTCCAGCGTCCCGTCGTGCCGCAGCCGCGCCAGGTCGCCGGTGCGGTAGAAGCGCCCGTGGCGCGGGTGCGTCCCGAAACGCTCGGCCGTCAGCTCCGGCCGTCCGAGATAGCCCACGGCCACCCCGGCACCGGCGATGCACAGCTCCCCGGGCACTCCTGGCGGCAGCTCCTGCCCGCGCGGATCCAGGACGAAGACCTGGGTGTTGGCGAGCGGCCGCCCGATCGGGACCGGATCCTCCGGCGATCCGTGGAGCTCGGCCGCGGTCGACCAGATCGTCGTCTCGGTCGGCCCGTACACGTTGAACAACCGGCACCCGCACGCCAGCAGGTCGCGGGCCAGCGTGGCGGGCATCGGCTCGCCCCCGCACAGCACGGTCCGGCCCGCCAGCTCGCCCTCCACCTCGGGAACGGTCATGCGCCAGGCGGTCGGCGTCGCCTGGACGACGGACACGTCCTGGTCCTTGATGAGGTCGAGGAACACCCGGGGCCGCAGCTGCGCGTCGTCGGAGGCGACCACGAGCCGCCCGCCGGTCAGCAGCGGCAGGAAGAGCTCCAGGGCCGAGATGTCGAACGCCGGGGTGGTCGACCAGAGCACGCCCGCCGGGGCCTCGACCGGCAGGCGGCCGGCGAAGTCGTGGACGAGGTTGGCCAGGTTGCGATGCGTGACCGCGACACCCTTGGGCCGCCCGGTCGAGCCCGAGGTGTAGATGACGTACGCGATGTCGCCCGGGTCCGGCGCGCCCTGGTCCAGGAGCAGCGCGGAGTCGCCGGGCGGCAGGTCGCGGACGGCCACCACGGGCCGTCCTCCCGACCACGCGGAGTGCGCGGTGCCCTCGCCGGCGACCAGGATGAGCTGGGCGTCGGCGTCCTCGACCTGGTAGGCCAGCCGCATCGCCGGATGGTGCGCGTCGAGCGGCAGGTAGCTCGCCCCCGCCGCCCACACGCCGAGCACGGCGGCCGCCAGCGGCGCCGAACGGCCGAGAGCCAGCGCCACGATGTCGCCGCGCCGGACGCCCTGCGACCGAAGGACGTCGCGTATCGCCACGGCCTTGGCGAGCAGGTCGTGGTAGCTCAGCCGCAGCTCGCCGTCGACGACTGCCGTCGCTTCGCCGGTCCGCGCCGCGATCGCCTCGGCGAGCGTCTCCGGGGCGCCCCAGTCGCGGTCGGTGCAGTTGGCGGCGTCCAGCACCGCCCGTTCCCGCCCGGACGCGAACTCCAGCTCGCCCACCGGCCGGTCGGGGTCGGCGGCGGCACGCTCCAGCAGCGCCTGGAGGCGGGCGACGAAGGCCACCATGTCCTCGTCGTCGTGCACCTCGGTGCTGTAGGAGACGCGCAGCAGGATCTCCTCCGGCTTGGGCACGGCGACGAACTGCATGTCGACGCGGCTGCGGTCGAAGATGTCCTTGACGTACTCGGGCCGCTGCCCGCCGAAGCTGATCCGCTCGTCGGTCCACGGGCGGTGGTTGAAGATGTGCCGGAACAGCGGCACCCGCCAGTCGGTGGTGCCGTGCCCGCGCTCGGTGATCACTACCTCGGCGGTGGCGCCGGTCTGCTCCAGGCCGCCGAAGAACGCCTCGCCGACGCGGTGCGCGAGCACGCGGAAGCTCTCGTCCGGATCGACCCGGACCCGGATCGGCAGCGTGCTCACGCCATAGCCGACCTGCTTCTGCGTGGCCGGGCGCCGGGTGTCGACCGGGACGCCGACCACCAGATCCGGCCCGGCGCCGTGCCGCGCCAGCGTGAGGTAGAAGGCGCTCATCAGCACCAGGTTGTCGGTGACGCGCAGCTCGCGCCGGAGCGCCTCCATGGCCGCGCGGGCCTCGGGGGTCATCTCCCACGTCCGTGTACGCCCGGCGAACGTCGGCCGTGCGGGCGCGGGCCGGGTGCCCGGCAGCGCCATCGTCTCCGGCCGCACCCCGTCCAGATGGTCGAGCCAGTAGCGGGTCGCCTCCTGCGACGGCTCGGGCTCCAGCAGCAGCGGAGCCGTTCCGGCCAGTTCCGCGGAGATCTCCCCGCGTTCGGCGAGGTCCCCGTACAGGCGGCTGAGCTCCTCGACCAGGATCTGCAGGGACGTCCCGTCGACCACGATGTGGTGCGCGACCAGGCAGACCACGCTCGCCCCGTCCGGCAGGGTGAAGTGCCCGACGCGGACGGGGAAGTCGCCGCCGAGGTCGAACGGGGCGTCCAGGAATTCCTGCAGATCGGCGACCAGCTTCTCCTCGCTGGTGGCGCGCGTCTCCAGCTTGATCTGCGCGTCCTCGGGCGCGGTCAGGTGCTGCACGGGAACCCCGTTCAGCTCGGGGAACCGCAGCCGCAGCGCGGGGTGGCGGCGGAGCAGCTGCTGCACCGCGCTCTGCAGGGGCCACCAGCGCAGCGCCTCAGCCGTCCGGAAGGCGATGCACAGGTTGGACACCCCGCTGTCAGGCGCGAGCTGTTCGAGAATCCAGAACGCGTGCTGGGTGTCGCCGAGCGGCCGCAGCGGCTCGGCCGGGTCGGGCAGGCCGGCCACGGCGGCCGTGCGGGGAGCCTGCGGGCTCTCAGATTGGACGGGGGCAGGCGCGCCCGCCGAACCGAGCCAGTGGCGCCGGCGCTTCAAGGGATGGCCGGGCAGCGGTACGCGCTGCAACGGCTGATCACGGTCGACCTGGGCCCAGTCGACCGGGACGCCCCGCACCCAGAGCCGGGCCAGCTCGGTCATGAGGGAGCGCTCGTCGTCCCCGGACTCCTGGGAGCCGATTTGGAGAACGACTCCGTCGCCGGCGTCCGGGAGCTCGCCCGAGCGGCCCGTGGGAAGGTCGTCCGGCTCGTGGACGATCCTCCGCACCGCCTCGTCCAGGGACACCGTCCCCGTCACGGCGTCGGCCACCAGCACGCCGACGCCCTCGCCCACCACCGTGTCGGGCCGCACGCCCCACGACTCCCACGTGGCGGCGAGCGCGTACTCCACGGCGAACAGCAGGGCGGGGCCTTCCGGCCAGCCGTCGTAGAGCTCGACACCTTCCTTCTCGAAGGCCTCCAGACAGACGTCCATGGTCTCGGTGAAGACCCGCTGCGTGCCGTACAAGCCTCTGGCCATTCGGGGACGGCAGGCGTTCATGCCAGGGAAGAGGAACGTCAGCCGCGGAGGGCCGTTCAGGGCGGACCCGGCGATGACGCCCTCGTTCGCGCTCAGCGCCTTGGCCGCTTCCGCCGCGTTCACGCAGATGGCGGCCTCGCGTACGGGGTACTCCGTCCGGCCCCGTTGCAGCGTGGAGACGGCGGCGGCGAAGTCTTCGCCGGATTCCGCGAAGCGACGGGCGAGCGAGTCGCGGACGGTCGCCACCGCCTCCTCGTCGCGTCCGGACCAGATGACGACGCGGGGCCGCCGCTCGTCATGGTCGAGGTGGGGCGGCAGGCCCTCCGCCACGACCAGATGGGTGTGGGTGCCGCCCGGGGCCGTCGCGTGCACGCCCGCCATGCGGGACTCGCCGTGCCACGGCTGCGCCTCGCGGGCGGGCCGGAACGGGGTCTCGGCGAGCCCAGGGTTGGGCCTGCTCACATTGATCGTGGCCGGGATCAACCCGTGCTCCAGTGAGAGCACCACCTTGAGCAGCCCGGCGATCCCCGCTGCGGCGCCCAGGTTCCCGACGTTGGACTTGACCGAGCCGATCGGAATCGACCCCCGGGGCACGTCGCCGAGCTCGGCGTAGCCCCGGGCCAGCTCCGCCACCTCGACGGCGTCGGATCGGACCGTTCCCGCGCCGTGCGCCTCGACGTAGGAGATCGCGTCCGGGCCGATGCCGGCCAGCGCCATCGCCTCGGCCGCCGCGTCGGCCTGTCCCCGCCCAGGTCGCCGCCCGTCGTGCGCGACCGCGTCGCCGCGGATGACCGCGCGCACCCGGTCGCCGTCGAGGATCGCCTCGTCCAGCGGTTTGAGGAGCACCACGCCCACCCCGCTGCCGGTGATCCCGCCCGCCGCCGCGGCGTCGAACGGCCGGCACCGGGCGTCCGGCGGGTACGGGCCGCCCGGGACCCAGCGGTAGCCGTGGCCGTACGGGAACTGGACGTGCACCCCGCCCGCCAGTGCGAGGCCGCACTCGCCCGACCGCAGCGCCTGCGCGGCCAGATGCACGGCGGCGAGCGAGCAACCGGTCAGCCCGACGGAGGGTCCCTGGAGATCGAGCATCCCGGCCGCGAAACCGGCGGGCTCCGCGTCGTCGTCCTCGCGGTACCGGCCGTGCCCCGCGGCGCCGAAGACGCCGGTGTCCCGGGCGATGGCGGTCAGGTCGTACCCGGCGTCCTCGACCGCCGCGTGGACGGCTTCCAGAAAGAGCCGGAGCCGCGGGTCGCAAAGATCGGCGTCCCGTTCCGACAGCCCGAAGAACCCGGCGTCGAACCCGTCCGCGCCGGGCATCAGCGCCGCCGCCTTCACATAGGACGGGTCGGCGATGTCCCGCTCCGGCACGCCCGAGGCGAGCATGGCCTCGTCGGTCAGCGGTGTGACCGACTCGGTCCCCTGCCGGAGGTTGTCCCAGAAGGCCCGGTAGTCCGCGGCCCCGGGAAAACGGCCGGCGACTCCGATGACCGCGATCGGTTCCAGCGGCTCGGTCATCGAGGCGTCCCCCGGTCCCGCCGCAGCCGCGCCCGGACCTCGCGGCGGCTGCCCCCGGGCCGTCCGCCCCGGACCGGCTCCCTGGGGGAGGGTTCGGCGGGCTCGCTCAGGAACGCGGCCAGCGCGCCCAGATTGGGATAGGTGAACAAGGCAGTGGCGGGAAGATCGACGCCCAGCCGTCCGGTGATGGTCTCGTGCAACCGCACCAGCGTGAGCGAGGTGAGCCCGGCCTCGAAGAAGTTCTCACCGACCGCGATCCGGCGCCCGACCAATTCCTCGACCAGTGCGCCGATCCGTTCGGCCATCGCGGCCTCTGGCGGCTGTCCCGTCGGGTACGGGCGTACCGTCATCAAGCGCCCCCGGTTCGGCTGGCCGGGACGGGATCACCGCCCGGGCGGACGTGCCTCGAATGTGTCGATGATCTCATTTCGGCGATCCAAGACAAGCCTTGACTTGTCCCTCATTTCGCGCCTTCCACAAAAGCGCTACACCTGGTCACCGACCCCTCCAGCACCGTGATCAACACCCCCGCCCCACGGGCAGAACCTTGACCCGTTGCCACCGTCCGCGCCCTGATCGACGATGGCGACCCGTGGCCTTATCGGGCCAGACCCTCGGACACCGAGTCGACTTAGGCTCCGGTTATGGGGGACGTGCTGCGGCAGGAACGGTCGCTGGAGTCTGTGACGAGGTTCACCCAGGCGGCCGCTCCGTGGGTGCTCTGCGCGGTGATGTTCGCCGTGACGCTGCTGATCTATTCGGTGGGCCGGCATGATCCGGTGAGGGACGGGGCGATGGTGCTGTGCGCCGTCGTCGCGGCGGCGGCGTGCGGGCTGGCCAGGTGGCGCCTGTGGCCGCTGTTCTGGGTGACGGGCGTCGGGGTCCTGCTCTTCTCCTCCTGGCCGACGGCGATCGTGGCGTCCTACTACGTGGGCACCAGGCTGCGGCACGGTTTTCACATGGTGCTCTACGCGTCCGCCGCGGTCATGGGACTGCTGGCGGTGCCCGCCGTGTACGAGGTGTTCGGTCTGCGGTTTCCCCTTGGTTCGGACGTGCGCTTGTCCCTGACCGAGCGCGCGATCTCACTGTTACCCCTGATCGCCTTTCCGCTGACGGTGGGCTTGGGGATCAACGCGCGCAGGCAGGTGCTGGCAGGGGTGCGCGAACGGGCCGATCGGCTGGAACGCGAGCACGAGGCGCGTGCCGAGCAGGCGCGGGCGGCCGAACGTTCGCGGATCGCGCGCGAGATGCACGACGTGGTGGCGCACAAGGTCTCGCTGATGGTCATGCAGGCCGGGGCACTGGAGGTGGAGGCGCGCGACACCGAGGCCGCGCGGACCGCGGCGCTGATCGGCGATACCGGCCGGGGGGCGTTGACGGATCTGCGTGCGGTGCTCGGCGTGCTGCGTTCCGCCGCCGTCAACGATCGGCTGGCTCCTCCGCCGCTGCTGAGCGATCTGGACCGTCTGCTGGAGCAGTCCCGATCCGTCGGGATGATCGTCGACCGCCACGACCAGGGCGTCGTGCGCCCGCTCGGGGCGGCCGCCGAACGCGCCGCCTACCGGATCGTCCAGGAGGCGCTGACCAACGCGCACCGGCACGCCCAGGGCGCCGCCACCTCGGTCGTCCTCTCCTATCGACCGGACGGCCTTGAGGTGACGGTCCGCAACACGACCCCGGCGACCGGGCCTGTGGTGCCGTCCTGGCCGGGCGGTGGTTTGGGCCTGCTGGGTCTGCGCGAACGTCTGGAGCTGATCGGCGGGCGTTTCGATTTCGGCCCCCGGCCGGACGGCGGGTTCGGCGTGCGCGCCTTCATCCCCGACACCTCGGCAGGAGACGTGACGTGATCCGGGTCCTGATCGCCGACGACGAGTATCTGGTGCGTTCGGGCTTACGCAGGATCCTGGAGGCCACCGGCGACATCTGTGTGATCGCCGAAGCGGCCGACGGGACCCAGGCCGTCACCGCCACGCGACGTCACCGGCCCGACGTGGTGCTGATGGACGTGCGGATGCCCGGCACCGACGGCCTGACCGCCACCGGCCGGATCGCCGCCGACACCAACGTGATCATGCTGACGACGTTCGACCTGGACGAGTACGTCCAGGAGGCGCTGGGCCTCGGCGCCGTCGGTTTCCTGCTCAAGGACACGCCTCCACGCGACATCACGGCCGCGGTACGCGCCGTCGCCGCCGGCGGCGCCATCCTCGCGCCCACCGTCACCAAACGTCTGATCGGCTCCTTCGCGCGGCGTGACCGGTCCGCGGCGGCCGTCGCGCGACAGCGGCTGGAGCCCCTCACCTGCCGGGAGCGTCAGGTCGTCCGCGCCATCGCACGTGGCCTGTCGAACGCACAGATCGCCCGGGAGCTCACGATGAGCGAGGCGACCGTCAAGGCCCACGTCAGCCGGGCGCTGAGCAAGCTCGGCCTCACCAACCGCGTCCAAGCCGCGATCCTGATCCACGACGCCGACCTCGACTGACCGAACACATCCGGCCAGGAGGACGGGGCCGGTAGCCGTCAGCGACGGTCTTCGACCACTGCGACTTTAGTTGCAGACGCGGATCGACGATCGGCCGATGCCCGTCGCGTCGACTCCTAACAGGCTTCGAATCAGAGCACGAATGAGGCCGTGCGCCGACATCAGGAAGAAGGCTTTCCCCAACATGCTCAAACGAAGTTCTCACTCAGACGACAGGGAGAAATTCATGGCAGTGCGGAAAATGCCGTCGAGGGTGATCAGGACCCACCCTTCTCACCCTCACAACACCGCGGACTGGAACGGTGCGGGCAGAAAAGGACTGAGTGCGGCGCTGGTCGCGCTCACGTTCTGTCTGTGTTTAGTGTCGGTGCGGTGGGCAACGCCCGCGGCTGCCGGGACCACAGATCCGGCGTCCGCGACCACCCCGGCAGCGGGCGGCACTGTACAGCGCGCGATCAAGCCGTCGCCCCCGCTGGCGATACCCGCGGTCGACAAGGACAAGCGCGCCCGGAGCGGCGGCTCTGTGGCGGCCACCGACGGAAACTCCTTCATGGAGGTGAACAACGCCGGCCAGCTCGTCTGGTGGATCCGGCCTTCGATAGGGGAGGGCTTCCAGCGTCGGGTCGTCGGCGAGGGCTGGGGCACCGCCAGACTGATCACCAGCCTCGGCCGCGGCGATTTCCTGGAGGTCAAGCGGGACGGCAGGCTGTCCAACTGGATCTGGAACGGGCAGATGTTCGTCGAGCACCACCGGGGCACCGGCTGGGGCAACGTACGTCTCATCGCAGGCCTCACCCCGCTGGCGTTTCTCGCGGTGCGGACCGACGGGGCACTGATCTGGTGGAAATGGGGCAACGGCGGCTTCTTTCCCCACAAGCAGATCGGCAATGGCTGGGGCACTGCCAGGCTCCTCGCCGGCCTTGGGGAGCACAACGGTGAACCTCGCATCATGGAGGTGAAGACCAACGGGCTGCTCTCCCAGTGGCTATGGATCAACGGCCTCCCCTACGAGTACAACAAGGGCCAGGGGTGGGGCACCGCCAGGCTCATCGCGGGCCTCACCCTGAGCACCGGCCCGCACTGGGACAGTTTCATGGAAGTAAAGGCCGACGGCAGGCTGTCAGAGTGGTCCCTGACCAGCAGCGGCACCTCAGAGATCAACCGAGGTTCGGGCTGGGGAAACGCCAGGCTCATCGGATGACCCAGACCGGCCGGCGCGTCGACGCCCCCTGAGCCCTTGAACTTGCCCACTTAATGATGGACCGAGTCTGCGAAGCCTCGGTCCATCAGGAGGTTTTCTCGCCTTCATCACTTCACGCGACTTGCGACCGGCCGATGAAAGGAACGCTCGTGCGAAACTCCTGTCGCCTGACCCTCATGGTCACTGCAACCGTCGTGTCATTGTTCGCCGGAACGCACACGGCCATGTCCGCCTCGGCCAATGCGCGTCCCTGGAAGGCCTCCCACCATCCGACCCCAACGTGCGTGCCGCCAACGTGCGGCGACATGCCGGAGGAGCGGTCTGCGACGACCTGCGTGCCGCCGTGGTGTCCGGCCCCTCGACGGCAAGTGCTGGCCCGCCCTGCCTTGAACCCGGTATGCCCACCGCCTTTTTGTCCATCGTCCCCACAGCTGAGAAGTCCCAACAAAGTGGCCGGTCCCTCCTTGGCCCAGCGACCCGCGAGCCTGAGGGCATAAAGGCCGTCGCTCCGGGCAGCCGGGCGGACACGGCGGGAGCATCACGAGGAGCCATAAAAACCTCAGGGCATTCGCGACCTGGTCGCGAATGCCCTGGTGGGATGCGGTGCGCCGTCAGGGACTTGAACCCCGAACCCGCGGATTAAGAGTCCGCTGCTCTGCCAATTGAGCTAACGGCGCGTGTCGCGCGCTGTGCGCGGCGACCTCGGAAAGGTTACCAGGGCGGGATGGGTGGATCGTCCGGGACCGGTGTGGCGCGGGCCGCATGGATGAACATCATCGTGCGGGTAAGACCTCAGCATGCGGCTCAGGCACAGTGATCCGGAGAGCCCCGGCATCCGTCGCCGGCGGTGTGGGCGCGGGTTCCGGTACCTCGGCCCGGACGGCGCTCCGCTGCGCGATCCGGCCGAACTCGCCCGGATCAAGGAGCTGACGATCCCGCCGGCGTGGACGGACGTCTGGATCTGTCCCTCGCCCACAGGGCACCTTCAGGCGGTGGGGGTGGACTCGGAAGGACGGCGCCAGTACCTCTACCACGAGGAGTGGCGCCGGCAGCGGGACGCCGCGAAGCATGATCGCGTTCTGGAGTTCGCGGCCTTGCTTCCGAAGGTGCGCGGAACGGTCGCCGAGCACCTCGATATGCGTGGGTATCCGCGCGAACGCGTGCTGGCGGCGGCCGTCCGTCTCATCGATCTTGGGTTCTTCCGGCCGGGTGGACGGGAGTACGCCGAGGAGAACGGCACGTACGGGCTGGCCACGATCCTGAGGGAGCACGTCCACTGCGGCCGTGGTCAGGTGACGTTCGAATACCTCGCCAAGGGCTCCAAAGAACGCGAGCAAGTGGTCGCCGAAGAGAACGTCTGCGCTGTTGTGCGCGGGTTGAAACGCCGTAAGGACGGTAGCCCGGAATTGCTCGCCCACCGATCCGGACGCGGCTGGCGGAGCGTTCAGGCCGAGGACATCAACGAGTATCTGCGCGAGGTCGCGGGCGGCGACTTCACGGCCAAGGACTTCCGCACCTGGCACGCCACCGTTCTCGCCGCCGTGGGGCTCGCCGTCACGGTCGAGCCCGACCCGTCCGCCACGGCCCGCCGCCGGGCGGTCAACCGCGTCGTCCAGGAGGTCGCGGACTACCTGGGCAACACGCCCGCGGTCGCCCGCGCCTCGTACATCGACCCGCGCATCATCGAGCTCTACGAGGACGGCGTCACGATCAACTCCGCCCTCGGCAGCCTGGGGAAGGGCGTCGTCCCTGGCGAGCTGGCCACGCAGGGCGAGACCGAGGACGCCGTCCGGCGCCTCCTCGTCCGCGCCAAGAAAAGTCGCAAATGATGTGGCTTGGGATGTTTGCTCGCCCCGGGGTGGGTAGCGAACACCGCAACGGCCGCTCCTCCGTGGGCCGTATGGGGTGGGAGTAGAGCGACCGGAACGGGCGACGCTGGGGGGTGTCGAGCCCGTTCCGGTCGCTCTCGCCGTCTGTTGAGAGACGATCAATCGCCCATGGGTAGTCCGGCTCTAGGGGAGGCGGGCTTGCCGCTGTAATAAAGCGAAAGGGCATTCGCGACATGCGAATGCCCAGGCCAGGGATCGTCCCCGAGAAGAGACAGGGACTCCAGGAAGATGGCCGGAAGGCCGCCAACAGGAGTACCGGAGTGCGCCGTCAGGGACTTGAACCCCGAACCCGCGGATTAAGAGTCCGCTGCTCTGCCAATTGAGCTAACGGCGCGTATCGATCAAGGCTCCGGGCGTACCCGGGGCTGCTTGCGACAGGAAGAACATTAGCAGGCGCTGCGGATGCTGCGCGAATCGATTGCCGGCCCCCGGCGCCTGCCTCTGACCTGGAGATTGGCCCGTTCACCGGGGGTGCGGGCGGGGCGGGGCCGGCCCGGGGGAATCGACGTTCGGGAAAAGTCGGGGCAATCCGGGAGCGGGGGAGTGGCGAATACATGGCAGGTGCGACGGGAGCCCGCGAGATCGCGGGCAGAAGGGACACACCATGTCGAAACGCCTCTCCAGACGGTCACGGACCGTCGCGGTGCTCGCCACGGGGGCGGCACTGATCGCCGGGGGGTCGACGAGCCTGGCACCAATGCAGGCCACGGCCTCGAGTCACCGGGAGGCTCCCCTGATCTCCGGGCTCCCGGAGTACGACAACACGGACGTTTACGCGTTCGTGAGCCCCGACCAGCCGAACACGACGACGCTGGTAGCGAACTTCTGGCCGTTCGAGGAGCCCGCCGGCGGGCCGAGCTTCTACAAGTTCAACCCGGACGGCCGGTACGAGATCAACGTCGACAACGACGGCGACTCGCTGCCCGAGTTCACCTACCGCTACACGTTCAAGGAGACCTATCGCGACCAGAACACGTTCCTCTACAACACGGGGATCGTCCGCAGTTTCAACGACGTGACGCTCAACTACCGCCAGACCTACGACCTCACCCTCATCCAGCGAAACGCAGGCACGGTCGTCGGAACGCGGACCCTGGCCACCAATGTGCCGGTGGCCCCCTCGCACGTCGGCGACGCGTCCATGCCGGACTACCGCACGCTGCGGCAGCAGGCGATCAAGCGGTTGCCGAGCGGCGTCACAACGTTCGCGGGACAGGCGGACGACCCGTTCTTCCTGGACCTCCGGGTGTTCGACGGCTTCTACGGCCGCAATCTGAAGGAGGTCGGCAACGACACGCTGAGCGGCTACAACGTGCAGACCGTGGCGCTGCAGATCCCGACCTCCGCGCTGATCAAGCCCGGCCAGCCGATCATCGGCGTCTACTCCGCGGTCCAGCGCCGGAACGCGGCGGGCGGCTTCACGCAGGTCTCCCGCCTCGGCAACCCGCTCGTCAACGAGGTCGTCAACCCGATCAAGGACAAGGACAGGTTCAACGCGTCCGTGCCCTGGAACGACGCGCAGTTCGCGCCGAACGTCCTCAACCCGGAACTGCCGCGGCGCCTCAACGAGATCTACAAGCTGCCCATTCCACCCACGCCGCGCAATGACCTCAGGGCGGTCTTCCTCACCGGAGTTCAGGGGCTCAACCAGCCGCCGAACGTCCGCCCGGCCGAGCTCATGCGCCTCAACACGTCGATCCCGCCGAGCGCCAGCCCCAAGCGGCTCGGCGTGCTGGACGGTGACAACGCCGGTTACCCCAACGGCCGTCGCCTGACAGACGACACGGTCGACATCTCGCTCCAGGTCGCCGAGGGCGAGCTCGTCGGCATGAAGAACGACCTCAGCGACGCGGTGGACGCCAACAACGTGAAGTTCGAGCCGAACTTCCCGTACGTGGCCCTGCCCACCTCCGGCTCGGCGGTCCGTGGCGGCTACACCACCAACGGCGGAAAGAGCGCCAACGGGGCGGCCACCACCTACAAGTTCGGGAACCGTTCCGCGCGGTCGTCGACGGCGGACGACGGCGGTACCCCCGTTCTGCCGATCATCGCGCTGGTGGGCGGAGCCGCCTTCCTCACCGGCGGCTTCCTGATGTGGGCCCGCAGGCGGTCCGTCTAGATCGTGTGCCGGCCCGTCAGGTTCGGGAGCCCCTGTCGGGCCGGCGCACCAGCTCCACCCCCCCATGCCGGGCGTTGGGGCCGCCGCTTTCTCGTTTGTAGTCGGAGAGGCATTCATGCTTTTCGTTCGGAGATTCGCCGCGGGGGCGGTGATCGTCCTTCTCGCCGTCGGCCTGACCGTGCTGGCGTCGCTGCGGTTCGGCGGCCGGTTCGAGCCCGCCGCCGACTCCGCGCCGGTGACGGGCGCGGGCATTGACCGGGCCACCGGTCGCGACATCGCGCGGCTGCAGGAACACCTGCGTGCTCAGCCGAAGGACGCGACCAGCTGGGCCGCACTAGGACTGGCGTACGTGGAGCAGGCGCGGGTAACCGCCGACCCCTCGTTCTACCCGAAGGCCGCCGCGGCGCTCGACCGCTCGCTGCGCGTCTCGCCGAAGGACAACGAACCGGCGTTGAGCGGACAGGGCGCGCTGGCCGCCGCACGGCACGACTTCACGGCGGCGCTCCGCCTCGCCGGCCAGGCTCTGAAGATCAACCCGTACGGGACCCGCGCCCATGCCGTACGCGTCGACGCGCTGGTCGAACTGGGGCGGTACGAGGAGGCCGACAAGGCGGTCCGCCACGCGGACTCGATCAAACCGGCGCTCCCGATCTTCACCCGTTACGCCTACGTGCAGGAGCTACGCGGCCGCCCCGGCTTGGCCGAGCGCGTGCTCCGGCAGGCCGCCGTCTCGGCGACCGACCCCGCCGACGTCACGTACGTCCGCACCCAGCTCGGCGAACTGGCCTGGAACCGCGGCGACCTCCGCGCCGCCGAACGCGAGTACGCCGCCGCGCTGCGCACCGACCCCCACTGGCTGCCCGCGATCGACGGCCGCGCCCGCGTGCGCGCGGCCCGGGGCGACGCCGCTGCCGCCCTCCGCGACCGGCAGGCCCTGGTCGCACGCGCACCACTGCCGTCGTACGTCGTCGCGCTCGGCGAACTGTACGAGGCGCGGGGCATGCAGGCACAGGCACGCGAACAGTACGGGGTCGCCGGCGCATGGGCCGCCCTGGCGCGCTCGAACGGCGTGGCGACCGACTTCGAAGGGGCCATCACGGCCGCCGACCACGGCGACCGCACCGCCGCGCTGCTCGCTGCCCGCACGGAATGGGGCCGCCGCAAGAGCGTTCACGTCGCTGACGCACTCGCCTGGGCGCTCCATGTGAACGGCAAGGACAAGGAGGCCCTCGGCTACGCCCGCCAGGCCGTCCGCACCGGCTACCGCAACGCGACATTCCTCTATCACCTCGGCGTCATCGAGAAGTCTCTCGGCCACACAGCAGACGCGAGACGAGACCTGAAAGCAGCGCTTGCCCTCAACCCCCACTTCTCCGACCTGCACGCACCTCTAGCCCGCAAGGCGCTGAAGGAACTCTCATGAAGCGCCTAAGCGCCCTCCTGACACTCATAGCCGGCCTGCTCCTGACCACAACCCCACAACCACCCCCCGCCACAGCGTCCACATCACAAGCTGCGCCCGCCCAAGCCCGTCCCGCCCTGGCGCCGACATCGCGCGCTGCCTTCTCGCAAACACCTCCCGCCGCGGCGTCCGCATCGCGAGCTGCCTCCACGCAGACACACCCCGCTGCGGCATCCACATCACGAGCTTCTCGTGCACAAACACCTTCCGCTGTGGCGTCCGCATCGCTAGCAGCTATCGCGCAAGCACGTCCCGCCCTGGCGTCCGCATCGCAAGTTGCTCCGGCACAAACACTTTTCGCCCGGGTGTCCGCATCGCACGCTGCTTCCCAGCAAACACCTTCCGCCCGGGCGTCCGCATCGCACGCTGCTTCCGTGCAGGCACCCCTCGCTCCGGCGTCTGTATCGCGAGCTGCTCCCGCCCAAGCCAGCCCCGCCCTGGCGCCTGTATCGCGAGTTGCTCCTGACTCTGTGTCGGTGGGGGCGGCGCTTCCGCGACACCCGCTCGGCAACTTCTCCGTTAACCGATATGACGGGTTGGTTGTCGCTCCCGGGGAACTGCGCGTCGACCACGTTCAGGACCTGGCGGAAATCCCCACCGCGCAGATTGGCTCGCGGCTCGACCAGGGCTGGGCGGCCGAACGTTGTGCGGAAGCGGCTCGTTCGATGGTGGGTACCGCAGCTCAACGACCTCTGACCTTCACGGTTCGTTCCGCCGCCGTACGAACCGTGCCCGGGCAGGCCGGACTCGCGACCGCACGCGTGGAATGCGCCCTCAGCGCCCCCGCGGTCGCCGACGGCCCGCTCACCTTCCGCGATACGGGCGGTGCCGCCACGGTCGGCTGGCGCGAGATCACGGCGCGCGGCGACCGGATGACGCTCACGGCCAGCGACGTTCCGGCGGCATCACGCAGCGAACGTCTCACGTCGTATCCGTCCGACCTCCTTTCGAGCCCGCCCGTCCAGCGTTCCGCGAACCTGCGTGTGCGAACCGGCGGACCTGCTCTCGCGCCCACCGAGACCCCGGTCACCAGGATTCTGCCCCGGGGTGCCGACAAACCGGCGCGCGCCTTCGCTGACCTGGTCGCTCACAAGCGCCTGACGGTCGGGTTCGCTCTCACGGCCCTGCTGATCGCCATCGCGCTGGGCGCCCTCCACGCACTGGCCCCCGGCCACGGCAAGACGATCATGGCGGCGTACGCGGTGAGCCAGGGCCGCCGGGCGCGCCGCGACATCCTGACGCTGGGCATCACCGTCACGCTCACCCACACAGCGGGCGTGCTGGCCCTCGGTTTGATCGTGCTCTCGGGGACCGTCCTCGCCCCGGGTCTCATCTTCGGCGGCCTGGGAGCGGCAAGCGGGCTCCTCGTGGCAGTCGCCGGCGCCCTTATGCTCCGCCGCGCCATCCGCACGTTCAGAACGGGAAGCCACGTACACGGCCACGCGCTCGGCTACGGCCACGGGCACGGCGATGAGCACGGGCACGGACACGGCTACGGCCACGCGCACGGCCACGAGCACGGGCACGGCCATGAGCACGGGTATAGGCGTCAACTGACGCAGCGAGCCAAGCCCGAACGCATCGGGGACTTGGCGACCGCCCACTCCCACTCTTCCACGTCCACGCTCGTACGCCCTGCTTCACCCGAGGGCCACGGCCAGGCTGACAGTGCCCATCGCCACGATGACTCGGGACGAAGCCGGGGAGCGGCGCTGATGGGGTTCGCCGGGGGATTGGTACCGAGCCCCTCTGCGGTGCTCGTCCTGATCGGTGCGGCCGCCATCGGCAAGGCGTGGTTCGGGGTCGTGCTCGTGCTCGCGTACGGAGTGGGATTGGCGTTGACGCTGGTTCTCGTCGGTTGGCTGGTCATGGGCACCGGGCGTGCGCTGGCCGGGCGACTCTCCGACGCCGCGGACCGACCACGCTTGCTGAGGCGCGTGAGCGCGCGCGCATTGCCCGTGGCGACCTCGCTCGCGGTCCTTCTGCTCGGAGTGGGCCTGACGCTGCGCAGCCTCCCCACGATCTTCGGGTGACCGGGTCCGGCCACGGCCGTCGGAAAACAGGCGGGGCGAACGATGTGAAGACGTGGACAGCCTGCGACGACCTCGATCCCCTGCACCGCCCTTGAACGAGCCGCGGAGCTCTATGGCCGTGGGCGGGCGTGGGAGTGGAGTGCGAGCGCGCGGGTGCTTGGACTTCCTGGCCTGTCGTGCGGCCTGCGCGGCAGGGTGGGCGCGACCCTAGGGGGTGGATTTGGCGGGGACGCGGCGAGCCGTGGAATAGGGGGCTCAGCGGTGTGGGCGGGAGATTGGTCGGTCAGTCTTTGGCGGGGAGGACGCTCATCATGCCGCGCCAGAGGGCTATGGCGGTGGCTCGCGAGCTGACGCCGAGTTTGGCGTAGATGCGGTTGACGTGGTTCTTGACAGTCTTTTCGCTGAGGAAGAGTTGGCGGGCGATTTCGCCGTTGGAACGGCCGCTGGCGATGAGGTCCATGACCTCGGCTTCGCGGGCGGACAGGCCGAGGCTGACACGGCTGGCGTCGCGGACGCTGCGGATCAGGTCTCGTACGGTGAACGCTCCGGGGACCAGGTGACCGCAGGCGCCGCCGCGGATGGCGACCTCGACCGTGCCCCGGTCTTCGGCCGAGGCCAGCACGAACACGCGGGCGCTGCGGCTGAGGGGCGTGGCGTGGCCGGTACGGGCGGCATCGGCGTCGAGCAGGACGATGTCGGGGCGCAGCCGTTCGGCCAACCCGACCGCGTCGGTGCCGTCACCGGCCTCCGCGATCACTTCGAGTTCTTCGCTGTCGGACAGAAGTGAGACGACATCGGCGCGTGCATGTGGATTGCCGTCCACCACCATCACGCGCAGGGGGGCCGTTTCGTCGACACTCATCCCGCCTCCGGCGGTTTGACCAGGGGGTGCCATTGCCATGTATAAGGTCGGAGCATAACCGGCCGATCATCGGGAGCCAACGAGCTTAGTCGATGGACGGGGCGAACGGGATAGATGCGCCTCCCGGTTTGGGAGGAACGTTCTTTCTTCCGTCATACGACTCATCTGGCAGGTATGGGTCGCTCCGAACGCTCATCGCGGGCAGAGTGGAATCGTGTCTGATCAGAACAAAGCAGCCGCGCTCGTCGCGTTCGAAGTATGGGGAAGCGGACAACTCGACCGGCTCGACGCCGTCGTCGCACCGGACGTCGTCCATCACGATCCCTACGATCCGAACGGCCGTCACGGGCTGGCGGGCATGAAGAAGTCGATCGCCAAGAACCGCGACGCCTACCCTGACCTGCGGATCACCGTCGAGGACCAGCTCGCAGAGGCCGACCGGGTGGCCACGCGCTGGACGGCCGCCATGACCCATGACGGGCGGCGGGTCACGCTCACGGGGGTCACCATCGACAGGTTCGCGGACGGCAAGATCGTCGAGGCTTGGCGCACCATCGACATGCTCAGCTTCCTTCGGCAGGCCAAGCCTCCGGCTGAGTAAGGCGGTTGCCATCCTCAGGCGCCGCTGACGTGCAGGCGCCGCTTTTACCGGGTGCAGTGCTCGCTGCACCCAGCGATGGGCGGCGCCGCGTCGAGCAGGACGAGATCGTTCGACGCGGCCACCGAATGGGGTACGGGTTTTCCGCGGACCCCTTCCCGGTTATTCCTGGAGGACGGCGAGCACGTTCCCGGCGGGGTCGGTGAACCACGCGATCAGTGGCCCCCCGCCCCGCATGATGCCGCGCTCGTCCTGCTTCATGCCCTCGTACCGCAGGAATTCCACCCCTCGTTTCACCAGCTCGTCCACCGTCGCCTCGATGTCGTCGACCGGGAAGTTGAGGATGGTGAACGTCGCCGGAGTGTGGTCGGGCTTCGGGTACACGATGATCGGACGATCCCCGGCGATGTCGAGAGTGAGGCCGGGCGGCTGCTCCCTCACCCGCAAACCGAGAATCTCCCCATAGAACTTCTTCGCCGCTTCGAGATCGTTCACCGAGAAGCCGCTGAACGCCTTGGTCGTTCTGAACACGGATTTCCCCTTCCTGTCACAGATACAGACCAGGAAGGCGTACCCAACTCATCGGTCCCGCGCGGCCGTTCTGTACGCCGCCACCGTCTCGGCCGCCGGTCCGGTCGTTACGCCGTCGCCGTCTGGGCCGCCGGCCGTCCGGCACGCCGCCGCCGTCTGGGCCGCCCGCCGTCCAGCACGCCGCCGCCGTCTCGGCCGCCCGCCGTCCAGCACGCCGCAGTCTCGGCCAACGGCCGAGCCGACGCCGTGGCGGAGAGCCGGGAAAGACCAAGGGCCTGGACATCGCTGTGATGACCAGGCCCTTCGCGCTGGGGTGAGTGAGGGGACTTGAACCCCCGACATCTTGGACCACAACCAAGTGCTCTGCCAGCTGAGCTACACCCACCATGGCCGGGATCATTACCCGGCTTCAAAGAGTGTAGCGCCTCCTGAAGGGTGCATGGCCACCCCTTATGAGGCTCCGCCAGGCGGGGTGACGATCTCGGCGGCCAGGGCCCGGGCGGTGTCGGAGTCGGGGCCCGGCTGGGGCACGAAGAGAGCGGCGCGGTAGTAGCGAAGCTCCTGGATGCTCTCGGTGATGTCGGCGAGCGCCCGGTGGCCGCCCTTCTTCTCGGGGCTGGCGAAGTAGACCCGCGGGTACCAGCGCCGCGCGAGCTCCTTGATGCTGGAGACGTCGACCATGCGGTAGTGCAGGTGGGAGTCCAGGGCGGGCATGTCGCGGGCCAGGAACGAGCGGTCGGTGGCGATGGAGTTGCCGCAGAGCGGGGCCTTCTTGGCATCGCGGACGTGCTTGCGGATGTAGCGCAGGACCGTGTCCTCGGCCTCCGCGAGCGTGATGCCGCCGGAGAGCACGTCGAGCAGGCCGGAGGTGGTGTGCATGTCGCGCACCACCTTGGACATCTGCGCGAGGGCCTCCTGCGGCGGCTTGATCACCACGTCGACGCCCTCGTCGAGGATGGTGAGCTCACTGTCGGTCACCAGCGCGGCTATCTCGATCAACGCGTCATTACGCAAGTCGAGCCCCGTCATCTCACAGTCGATCCATACGAGCCGCTCGTTCATGGGTTTCAGCCTACGACCATGAACGACTCCACGGGTCATCGAGGTTTGATCGAGTTTGACGAGCACGTCGAGGTCGCCGCCGTGGGAGCGGTTGCCCATGGCGTCCGGCACATAGTCCCGGCCTTCAGGCGTCCCAACGGGATGGAGACGCTCAGGCAGCCGTGGCTTACTTTGCGGCGCGGGCAGGGGTTGGGCGGTCTGTTACGTGGGATGGGACGGGGATACCGGGGCGTAGGCGTGGGTCGGATACGGGGGCGTCGAATACCTGGCGTACTGGAACGACCCCGGCCCAGATGTCCAATGCGTAGTCCTCGTCCTCGTCCGAGGGCGGACCCGTCCGTATCTTGACCGACGCCTCTTCCAGGGACAGGGCCAGAACGGCGGTGCCCGCGAGCTCCTTGCGCGTGGGCAGGCGCGCCACGTCCCACTGGCCGGGCGCAAGCTGTTCGGTGACGGCCCGCAGGCCCGCGAGCTTTTCGTCCGGGTCCGTGACCAGGCGGGGAACGCCAAAGATGATCGCGCTCCGGTAGTTCATGGAGTGGTGGAAGAGTGAGCGGGCCAGGACGAGGCCGTCCAAGTGCGTGACGGTGACGCAGACCTCCTGGCTCTGGCCCGCGATGAGGCTCCGGGCGCCGGTCGAACCATGGATGTACAGGGTGTCGCCGTCGCGCCCGTACCCCGTCGGGATCACGCGGGGCGAGCCGTCCACCACGACACCGAGGTGGCAGACGAGGCCGCCATCGAGCATCTCGTACAGGTTTGACCGGTCGGTGAGCCCGCGTTCGTTCACACGTCCAAGGCGGGTGCGGTCAGTGGAGGACAGTGGGGTCGCGTTCATGAGGCCTTACGCTAGAAGGCGAGTGGCCTGGCCTGTAGGGCCACTTGACGAAGATAACGGGAGACCACTTGCCGACCCTCGATCTGCCGCTCACGGTGGACCGTTCCGCCGCTGAACCGCTGAGCGTCCAGCTCACCGGCCAGCTCCGCGCCGCCATGCGGGACGGACGGCTCGCGGCGGGCGAACGGCTGCCCTCCAGCCGGTCGCTGGCCGGCGTGCTCGGTGTCAGCCGGACGGTCGTGACCGAGGCGTACGAGCAGTTGTACGCCGAAGGCTGGCTTGAGGGCAGGCACGGATCCGGTACGTACGTCACCGAGATCACCGCCGCCCGGCCCTCGGGCGCCGAACCGGTCTCGGCGTTCCAGGCACCGGAGATCCCGGAACGCCACGGAATGCTCGACCTGCGGCCCGGCGTCGCCTGGATCGGCGCCCTCGACACGCCCGCGTGGCGTCGCGCCTGGCGGCTGGCGGCGACCGCGGCGCCCGCCGCCCGCCCCGATCCGCACGGGCTGCCCGGCCTGCGCGCACTCCTCGCCGATCATGTACGCCGTAGCCGTGGTGTGGCCTGCCCTCCCGAACGGCTGCTCGTCACCCGCGGGGCGACCAACGGGCTGGACCTGCTGGCCGCCACGATCCTGCGGCCGGGCGACCGCGTCGGAGTGGAGGACCCCGGCTATCGCAAGGCCGGTTCGGTGCTCACCGCCCGGGGCGCCGAGCCGGTGCCCTGCCCGGTCGACGAGCACGGCCTGATCGTCGACGGCCTGCCGGACGATCTGCGTTTGGTCTACACGACGCCGTCCCACCAGTACCCGCTGGGCGGCGTGCTGCCGGTCCCGCGCCGCCAGGCGCTGCTGGCCTGGGCTCGCCGCACCGGCGCATTGATCGCGGAGGACGACTACGACGGGGAGTTCCGGTACGACGTCGCGCCGCTGCCCGCGCTGTACGGCCTGGACCCGGACGTGGTCGTCTATCTCGGCACCACGGCCAAGATCCTCACCTCGGACGTCGGGGTGGGATGGCTGGTCGCCCGCCCCGATCTGGTGGAGGCCATCGCCCACCGCCGGGCCGATCTCAACGACCGTACGGCCCTCGTTCCCCAGGAGGCCCTGTGCCGCCTTCTGGAACGCGGCGATCTGCAACGGTACGTACGCCGCATGAGGGCCGAGTACGCGCGCCGCCGAGCGGTCGTAGCCGAAGCCCTGCACGGCCTGCCCCTGCGTGGAGACACGGCCGGGCTGCACCTCGTCGTCGAGCTGCGTGAGGGAGAGACCGAGCGCATCGTCAAGGAGGCCGCCGAGCGCGGCGTTCTCCTGGACACCCTTGAACGCCACCACACCGGCACCCCGCACGTCTTCGGCCTGGTGATCGGATACGGCTCCGCCGCCAACCTGACCGAGCTCAAGACCGCCTGCACGCTCATCCGCGACCTGGTCTCCGCCTCCTAACACCCAGCACGCCGCACCCAACCAGAAACATGGGCTGCACGATGCGACGCGTAGCGAATCGCCAAGAACATGGCGCTGGCAGAGCGCGGGCTGGCGGCGCGCGGTGCTGGCGAACGCCGGACTGGCCTGGCGGATCGCTGGCGGAGCGCGATGCTGCCGAACGCGGGCTGGTGGAGTGCGGCGCTGGCGAAGCACGTGCTGCCGAACGTGGGCCGTCGAGAGGTGGTGTTGGCGGAGCGTGGGGTTGGCGGAGCGTGGTGTTGGCCGAGCGTGAGCTGCGAACGTGGGGCAGGCGTAGCGGACCGTCGGCCAACGTGAGGCTGGCGGAGCGTGGGGTTGGCGGACGGGGGTTAGTGGTGGGCTGGTTCTACTGGGCGGGCTGGTTCGACGGGGCGTGTTGGGTCTGGGGTACGTGTTGGGTCGGTGGGGCGGACTGGGTCGGGGGTGTGGTTCGGGTCGGCTACGGCCCGTATCAGGTCGGTGGGGCGGGGCAGGCGGGTCGGCGGGCGGGTGGTCTCCTGGCTGGGTACGGGACGTGGCTTGGGGATGGCGGCGATCGGGGTGTCGGGGCCCGTCACGCGGCGGATGTCGATGCCGCCGGGGTCGGGGCGGCCGGCGCCGGGGACCTGGGAGGCGCCGAAGTGGCCGCCGCGGGCCCAGTCCCGGCGGCTGCGGCTGGAGTGGTACGACTGGGGCGACGGCAGGGGCGGACCGGCGGGCCAGCGGCGGGTCACGCCCCAGGAGTCGAGCCAGCTCATGAGCGTGTCGAGACCGGTCAGCAGGGTGTTGGTGAACGGGTCGCGGGCGTGGCCGACCACCATGATCTGCACGTGTACGCGGCCTTCCCGGCTCATGTCGCCGAGCAGCGGGGCCGCACGGGTGATCGGCACCGACTGGATGAGCTCGCCGGAGCACGGGTTCCACACGACATGCGCGGCGCGGCCTTCCCGGAGGAGGTCGGCGGCCACCGACCGGGCCGAGACCGTACGCGGGTCGGATTCGCTGCTGAACCAGGTGACCCGGGGAGCACCTCCCCTCAACGCTCCGCCGTCCTTCTGCGCCGGCATGCGTCCGGCTCCCGGCAGCCATGCGTCTGCCACGGTGCGTCCCCCCAATCGGGCGGTCTAGCCCCGAATTGGTCTAGTCCTTCGTTCGTATCCCGGCAGGACGAATGGTCCAGCCTGCCGCCTTGGGCTGGTTTCGGCGGCTGTCCGACACGGCGTCCAGTAAATGCCACTCTGATCGCGTGTCGATGCAGATGCGTACCCTTCCTACTACCTGAATCCACCTCCGCGGTCGCGGTTCCTGTTCTGCCTTCGGTCGAGGTTAGGGAACGAGCGATATCCGCCCAGGTCAAAGGCATGATCAGCATGGGTGCGGTCAGGCCTGGCGGTGGCCGGAAGTGGCCGGTGGATTACGTTCCGTGTGGCAGGGATCCAATCCGGGGGTGCCCTTCACAGCCGAGACCGAGTCACGTTCTAATAGGGCGTCATGACCGTTGACGCTGAACTTCCGGCCGGAGTCCCCGGCATCGACGTACCCCGCCTGGCGGACTGGCTGGCCCGCGCCCTTCCCGGCGCCGGGCAGATCACCGGGATCGACATCATCGCTGGTGGGCGGTCGAACCTGACCTACGGGATCACTCTGGCGGACGGTCGCAGGATCGTGCTGCGACGGCCCCCGCTCGGGCACGTGCTGCCGACGGCCCACGACATGAGCCGCGAGTACAAGGTCCTGTCCGCGCTGGGGGCGGGCAGCACGGTCCCCGTTCCCACGACCCTGGCGTTCTGCGAGGACGAGAACGTCATCGGAGCGCGGTTCTACCTCATGGACTACGTCGAGGGCCGTGTGCTCCGTACCCGCGAGGACGCCGACGACCTCAGGCCCCAACAGGCCGGGCAGCTCAGCGAACGTCTCGCCGAGGCGCTCGCGGCCATCCACCTCGTCGATGTGGAAGCCGTCGGCCTGGGCGACTTCGGACGGCCGAGCGGATACATGGCCCGGCAGCTCAAGCGCTGGGGCAAGCAGTGGGACAGTTCGCAGGAGGCCATCCGGGCGGGCGGCGCCACGCACGACGTGCCGGAGTACGACCGGCTCGCGGCTCGACTCGCCGAACGTCTCCCGGCCGATGGTCCGGCACGGCTGGTGCACGGCGACTTCCGGCTCGACAACGCGCTCGCCCGCCTGGAGCCGCGCCCTGAGATCGCCGCCGTGGTCGACTGGGAGATGTCCACCCTCGGCGACCCGCTCTCCGACCTCGGCCTGACGCTCGTCTACTGGGCCGAGGCCGCCGACGCCGACGCGCTCCCGGTCGGCGCCACGATCACCTCGGCGCCCGGATTCCACACGCGGCGTGAGTTCGCCGAACGTTACGCCGCGCTGACCGGCTTCGATCTGGGTGCGCTCGACTTCTACGTCGCGTTCGCCTGCTTCAAGCTCGCCGTCATCCTCGAAGGCATCCACGCCCGCTTCCTGCAGAACGCCACCGTGGGCGAGGGCTTCGACACGATCGGCGACGCCGTTCCGGTCCTGGTCGGCCGTGCCCACCAAGTCCTGGACAGCGGCTCGGCCTGGTAGATGGCGGCGGGGGCGCCTTGCTGGGGGAGAGATGGCAGTGGGCGCCCCCGCCGCGGGCATGGGTCAGCAGTAGGAGACCTGGGCCGCGCCGCCTGGGGCGAACGAGACCGTTCCGCTTCTCCGGCCCCAGCACAGACCGTTGGTGCGCGACACCGTGACGCCGATCGACTGGCCCGTCTGCAGATGGCCTGAGCCGCCGGCGCTGAGGTCGCCCGAGGCGCCGGTGACCTGCCAGTTCACCGGACCGCCGAGCGCGGTGATCCGGATGGCGCAGGAGCGGTCCAGTCCCATGTGACAGCCCGACACCGCCAGTGAACCCGGCCGTGGCGGGGGCGGAGGCGGAGGCGTGTCGCGGTCGCGCGGTTCCGAGGGCGGCGCGCCCCTCCCGGGCGGGGTTGAGGGCGGCACGGACGGCGACGTGCTGGGCGTCGGGCTCGTGCTGGTCGGTGAGGGCGACGGCGTCGTGGACGTCGAGGACGCGGTCGGCAGCGGAGTCTCACCCGGCGGTGTCTGGTCCGGCGGGGAGGACGAGGGTTCCTGGCCGGTCGACGGCGCCGGACCGGCCGAATTGGCGCCGGAGTCGCCACCCGAGAAGACGGTCAGCGCACCCGCGACCATCGCGATCACGGCGAGCGCGGCACCGATCGCGAGGAGCGGTGCCTTCCGGCGGGCCGGCTCGCGTTCGCGGACGGCGCCGGGCTGGTACGGGACCGGCCACCCTCGTTCGTCGAACGGTTCGAGCAGGGCCGCCACGCCGCGCCGGGTGTCGGCGCGGTCGGGGCTCGTCGCCGCGGTCAGCACGTCCAGCCGCAGATCCCCGGGAATCGCCGCGATGGGCAGCACCGCCATCAGCCGGTCCGCCGGGAGCCGCGGCGTCTCGCGCGGGCCGCAGGTCGGGCAGGTCGCCACGTGCCGTACGAGGGACTGGGCTATCGGAGGCGGCAACGGCCAGGTCTCGGTGAGCGCCGAGACGCTGGGACAGTCCTCCCAGTGGTTCTGCGCGATCAGTGCGGCCCGCAGGGCCGCCTCAAGATCGGTTTCGGCCTCGGCGAGGAGGAGTTCCGTCTCGCCCAGCGAGAGGCCGAAGATCCCCGCCATGTCGGCCGCGTCGAGCTCATGCCGGACCGACAGATCGATGGCCTCGCGCTGCCGTCCGCTGAGCGCCCCCAGCGCGCTGTGGGCGAGGGCCCTGCGTTCCGCGCGGCGCGCCAGCTGTTCCTCGCTGAGGTCGCCGTCCTCGGCCTCGGGAGCCTCCTGGCCGGTGTGGCGGTTCGGCTCGTCCCGCCGCCGCATGCTCTCCTTGCGGGCGATCGCGTACAGCCAGCCGCGCAGCCGTTCCGGCTCGTGCAGCCCCGCCACGTGCTCCCGAGCGGCGATCAGGCAGTTGCGCAGCGCGCCCGCCGCTTCGACGCGGTCGCGAAGCAGCCCGTGGCAGTAGTCGAAGAGGAAGGGCGCGTAGGTGTCGTAGACCTCGGTCAGCGCGATGACGTCGCCCGCGCGCAGCGCGCCCGCGAGCCGGGGATCGTCGAACTGACCGGGACCGGATCCGCCGGCCACAGTTCCTCCCAGTGAAATCGGTTGCGTCGGACGTCCCCCGGCGAGCCCCCCGACGCTTGCCGGCGGGCTCTGGTTGCCAGATCTTGCCACCTAATTCCTGAGATTTCTGCTTCTTGTGGGATTTCTGTGTCTGAAGAGGTACGGAGCGTGCGCGTTCTCCCAGCTCGAACGCCGATAAACAAATCCTGTGGCGCCGATCACTCCACCGGGCATCAGCCCGCGCAAGAACCCAAACGCACGGAGGTGCAGAGCCGCACCAAGCACAATGCACGCGAGAGATCCGTGCGCACAAAAGATCAGTGCGAGAGATCCGTGCGCGCAAGAGACCTGGACGAGCGGGCGGGAGCGGGCGGGAGCGGGCGGGAGGGGTGGGTTAGTTGGTTTCGGGGGGTTCGCAGGTCCAGGTGACGGTTGCGGTGCCGCCGGGGGAGAAGCGGACGGTGCCGCGGCCGGGCGCGGTGCAGTCGGACGGGCGGGACGCCGTGACGGCGGAGGAGCCGCCCTTGCCGAGTCGTCCGCCGCCGCTCGCCGTGACGCCGCCGCTCGTGGTGGTGACGGACCAGGAGACCGGCCCGCCGACCGCGCGCACGGTGACCGGGCAGGACGAGGAGCCCACGGGGATGGAGCAGCCGCTCACGGCGAGGCCGCCGGGCCGTTCCGGGGGCTTCGAGGGCGGCTTGGGCTTCCGGGTCCGGGTGGGGGTCGGCGTCGGGGTGGGGGACGGGGTCGGCGTGGACGTGGTGGGAGTCGGGGTCGGGGTCGGGGACTCCGTGGGCTTCTCGGAAGGGGTGGGCTCCGGCGACTCCGAGGGAGACTCGGACGGGTCGGGTGCGGAGCTCGTGCCTTCGGGCGCGTTCGCCCCGGCACGGTTGCTGCCGCCGTCCGGCAGCCACAGGAAGGCGCCCACGACGATGAGGATCACCACGGCCGCGGCGGCGACCGCCGGGAGGAGACCGGGCGGCTTCGACCGGCGCTTCTCGGCTTGGCGCGGACTCGGCTGCTCCAGCGAGACGGGCCAGCCCCAGGTGTCGAACGGCTCGGCACGCTGGGCGATCATCGCGAGGTCATCGCGCAGCGCGGGGACGAACGCGGTCTGCAGAACGTGGGCGCGCAGGTCGGCGGGCATGAGGGCCACCGGCAGCACCTGGAGCAGGCGTCCGGTGGAGACGTTGCGGTCACGACGGTTCATGCAGGTCGGGCAGGTCTCGATGTGCCGGATGAGTTTGCGGCTCACGGCCGGGGCGAGCGGCCACTCCCCGTCGTACACGAGAGCCGCGACGCTCGGGCACTCGTCCCGGCCGCTGCGGGCGATCAGCGCGGCCGCGAGCGCGTCGTCCAGGCGCCGCCGGGCCTCGCCGACGAGGTCGGTCGCCTCCTGGGCGTTGACGCCCAGCACGCCGCCGATCTCTGCCGCGTCCAGGTCGTGCCGCAGGAGCAGGTCGAGCGCCTCGCGTTCACGGCCGCGCAGTCCCGACAGGGCGCTGTGGACGAGTTGCCGGGTCTCCATGCGCATGGCACGTTCGTCGGCGTCCAGGAAGACGTCCTCGACCTCAGGCGCCTCCACGCGTTCGGTGGGACGGTCCGGGTCCTGCAGGCGCCGCATGCACTCGTTCCGGATCAGCGCGTACAGCCAGCTGCGGAAACGCTCCGGCTCGCGGAGCAGGCCGATGTGCGCGTACGCGGCGATGAACGCGTCGTGCAGCGCCCCCGCCGCCGACTCCTGGTCGCGCAGGAGCGCGTGGCAGTAGTCGTAGAGGCGGGCCGAATAGCGATCGACGATGTACGCCAGCGCGTCGGAGTCACCGGCGGCCAGAGACGATGCCAGGCGCTGGTCGTCCTGCCGGTCGAGCGTGGGCCAAGCGGACACGTGGGTCCTCCCGCGTGCTGAGACGTCGGCCGACGCGGCCGGTGAGGCCGCGCCGCAGAGGTGCCGTGCTCCAGAAAACTGTCGTGTCTCCGGCCCTGGGTAGGGCCGCCCCTGGAGGGACCGCCCTTCGATCGGACCGTCCCCGCTGGGGCCGCCTTGGGAGCCGCCCCTGATGGGCTGATCCACCCCCGCCACGGGTCAGGGGGGATGTCAAGGAGGCCCGACGGCCCCGCTCCCCGTCGGGCCTCCACCTAGATTGACGAGCGACCCCGGCGACCGGTTGACACGGTTTTCGATTAAATCTCCCCGATTTGCCGCGGATCCCTCGCGTGTCACCCGCCGCACGTCTTCGTCACTCCGCGTACTCCCGCCCCATCCGGTTGCTCCCGGCCCGCGGCGCCGCGGCGCTAGATCTCCCGGCGGTGCTACTGGGTGATGCGGCGGGAGAGCATCCGCAGGAAGATCTTGGCGATCTCCTGGGGGTTCTTGGCCACCTGGACGCTGCCGTGGGTGAGCTCGGCGATCGGCTCCATCTCGCTGGTGTCGACGTTGCCGCCGATGCCGATCATGTTGACCTGGATGGGCTTGTTCGGGTCCATCATGCCGCGCAGGCGCTTCATGGTCTGCTTGAACGTGGGGCCGCCCGGGTCGTCGTTGCCCTTGCCGTCGGTCAGCAGCAGGATCGAGTTGCCGAACTCCGGCTTGTAGGTGCGGCTCATCTCCTTGTACGCGGCGACGAGCGTCTCGAAGAGGCCCGTGTCACCGGTGACCTTGGGCTGCACCGCGCTCAGCGACGACAGGATCAGATCGCGCCGCTTCACCGAGCCGATGCGCTCGCCGAGCGGGCCGGTCTCGACCATGGGCTTCCAGTCCTGGTTGCCCACGAGCTTCGTCGAGAACGACCAGACGCCCAGCTCGGTGTCGTCGGACATCATGCTGAGGCCGCCCTGCGCCGTCTTCGCGGTGGCCTGGAGCCGGGTCACACCCGGACCCATCTCCTCGGCCATCGTGCCGGAGACGTCGATCAGGGTCAGGATGCGCAGGCCCAGCGACAGCCGCGACCACGCCTGCATGATCTTCTGGACGTCGGCGTCCTTGGGCGGCGGCAGCTGGCGCGGGCGTGCCGGGCTGACGCCCGTGTCCTCGCCGAAGTCGCCCGGCGCCTTGCCGTCGGGCGTACGGAAGCCCAGCTGCCGGACGTCGGCGCGGGTGGTGTCGGTGTTCATCGACTGTTCGAGCAGGCGCGCGGCCTTCTGCTTGTCGCCGTCGGCGGAGGTGACCGTGAACGGGTAGTCCATCGAGAGCGTGCCCTCGATCGGGTACAGGGCCACGGCGGGCTCGGCGGGGCCGCGCTTGTTGAAGCTGTAGAGCGCCTGCTCGGACGACAACGCGACCGGCTGCTTGGCCGTACGGCCCTTCCGGAACTGCGTGAACTGCGCGTTCACGCTCGGCACGGTGCTCTCGCGGACCGTGCGCACGATGCTCGTGAAGATCTCGTTCTGGTTCGGGTCGTTCGTCAGCAGCGTGTTGGTGACGACGAGCCCGGCCATCCCGGCCGAGTTGCGCGACGGTTCGGGCACGAGCAGCTTGATCGCGTTCGCCGGGATCATCTGGTTCTTGGTCACGCCGCCGCCCGTGACGCCGCCGGCCGCCTTGAGCAGGTTGTCCCAGGACGGCGTCGCGGTGACACCCTGCTGCTTGAGCTGGGCCGCGAGGGTACGGGGGAGCCCGACGACGAGCGGGCTCGACGCCACCGAGGTCTTGGTGGTCTCGAGGTTCTGGCGGCCCTTGGCCGTGGCCCGCACGAGCGACGTCCACAGCGACGAGTCGGGGATCCACGCGTCCGGGCGCTTGTTGGTGCCGGTCGCGACGCCCTGGCCGGACAGCAGCGTCGCCGCGGAGGCCGACTCGGTCTTGGCGACCTTGGCCGTGACGCACTTGCCGCCGACCTTGTGCCGGGCGCCGTTGAAGCGTTCGGCCGCCTTGAGAACGGCGGGCGCGATGTCCGGCGAGGCCGCGACGTCCAGGTTGAGCGCGTCGCCTTCACCGCAGCCGCCACCGCTCTCGGCGAACGCGTACACGCCGACGCCGAGCAGCAGGGCCAGGCCGACCGCACCGGCCATCGGGCCGATCAGCGCGGTCGCGCTGCGCTTCTTGCGCCGCCGCCCGTACTCGCCGCTGCCGTAACCCCCCGAGCCGCCGGAACCGCCGCCCGGGCCGCCCCCGCCATAGCCGCCCGAATCGCCGGAACCACCCGCGCGGCCACCGAAGAAGCCGGTCGGACGTTCGTCAGAGCGGCTGATCGAGTCGTACTCCCCGTACGAGCCGCCAAGGCCGGACGGGCCGCCGGTGCTCGCACCGCCCGCACCGCCTGGGATACCGCCTTCGGGAGAACTGGAAGCCGACTCCGGGCCGTATGGGCTCGCCGCCGAAGAACCAGGCCGCCCCAGCCCGTAGCCGCCGGCGTCCGAAGCCCCCGCGAAGCCTCCCGCGCCATAGCCGGGCTCTTCCGGCGGACGAGGAGTGAACCATTCAGGTGTTTCTGAACTGCCCGAAGCGCGCGCGGCGCCGTGCGAACCCGATCCGCCTGCCACGCCGTGACCTTCCGAAACGCCGGGCATACCTTGCGGGCCGGTCCCGCCGGGCGTGCCGTGCTGGCCGGATGCTCCAGGGATCCCGTGCTGGCCCGTCCCGCCGGGGACTCCGTGCTGGCCCGACGCTCCAGGGATCCCGTGCTGGCCCGTCCCGAAAGGGATTCCGTGCTGACCTGTCGAAGCACCAGGAGCCACGTGCGAGCCCGATCCGCCGGACGTACCGTACGCGCCCGAGGCACCGCCGCTGGCGCCGAAAGCACCATGCGCACCCGACCCGCCGCCAGGCGCGCCAGGCCCGCCCGGTGTGCCCAAGCCGCCGTATGGGCTCGTAGCCCCAGGACCAGCACCCGGGCCGTCGACGACGGGCGCTCCGAGGGGGTCACCTGGCGTACCGAGGTCACCCGGCGCCGCGCCGGGGCCCGCGCCGGGCTGGCCTTCGCCGGAGCCGAACCAGTCGGAGGACCCGTCGTTGGCCGGGCCGAAGACCGGCCTGGAGGGGTCGAACCCACCGTCACCCGGCGTCCCCTCGGGGAAGTCGTTGCGATGACGTCCGCTCACGGCAGTCCTCGATTCACCAGAAACCCGTCGATGTTCCCCGGCACTGTAGTAGTACGACCCGGAGGTTACAAAGAGCTCAAATCTGATAATGACGCAGGTCATGAGCGTACGTCTTGATAACTCATGCTTTGCACCTCCCTCTCACCGCCCGCGGCCGGAGCGCCACCGGGCGGCGCGGCAACTCGGTGAAGCCGCCGAACGTCAGTAGATCTAGGGGATGCGGGGCCATCGCGGCCGCCGCCAGGGGAGCGAGGTACACGTGGGGGAGAGCGCTGAGCCGGGGGCCGAGCCCAGCAGCAGACCGAGACGCCGGCGTACCGTAACGGCCTGGCTCGTCGTGGGCGCCTGGGGCATCTGGGCCCTGGTCAGGCTGGCCGGCGGTGATCGGCTTCCCGTCGTCCAGGCGCCCGCGGCGCCGCTGCTCGCGCTCACGCCGTACGTCGCCGCCGCCGTTCCCGTCCCGATCATCGTGGCCCTGCTTCTGCGCAGGTGGCGGGCCGCCGCCGTGGCCGGTGCGGTCGCGATGCTCCTGCTGGGCGCCGTGGTGCCGCGCGCGCTCGGCGGCGATCAGCCGAACGCCGAAGGCCCCGTCGTCAGAGTCCTCACCGCCAACCTGCTCTTCGGCCGGGCCGACCCGGCCCGCCTCGTCGAACTCGTCCGCAGCACCCGGGCGGACGTCCTCAGCCTGCAGGAACTGGAGCCCGAGGCGGTAGAGCGGTACGAACGGGCCGGACTGGCGGCGCTGCTGCCGCACAAGGCACTGGATACCCGATGCTGCGCGGCCGGATCTGGCCTTTACTCCCGCTACCCCTTGCGCGTGTTGCCCTCCCTTCCCCGCACGCAGATGGCGATGCCGCAGGCCGAGATCACCCTGTCCGGCGGACGCCGCATCGAGGTGACCGCCGTCCACCCCGTACCGCCGATCTCCTCCGGGGCGTTCCGCGCCTGGAAGCGCGACCTCGCGGCCCTTCCCGACGCCCGCCCCGAGAACGTCGCGTCGGCCGGTGCCGCTGACCAGCCCGTACGGATTCTTGCGGGCGACTTCAACGCCACCCTCGACCACGCCAACTTCCGTGGCCTCATCGACCGCGGCTATGCCGACGCCGCCGACCGAGCAGGCGCCGGACTGATACCGACCTGGGGCACCACCGAGCCCGGCCCCCGCATCACGATCGACCACATCCTGGCCGACCGCCGCTGCGCCGTGAACAAGGTCGAAGTCCACGACCTGCCGGGCAGCGACCACCGGGCCGTCTTCGCCGAACTCCGCCTCCCCTGACCGGCCGAGCCCGCCGTGCTCGGCACAATTGGGGGATGGCCCGACTCGTCCCTGTCTCCGACTCCGCCGACCCGCGGCTCGCCGACTTCGTGCGGCTCCGCGACATGAACCTGCGCAAGAGCCTGGAGGCCGAGCACGGGCTGTTCATCGCCGAGGGCGAGAAGGTGATCCGCCGGGCCGTCGGCACCGGGTTCCCCGTTCGCGCCTTCCTGATGAGCGAACGCTGGGTGGAGCCGCTGGCCGACCTGCTCAACGGCCTGGACGCACCGGTGTACGTCGCGGACGAGGCGACCGTCGAGGCCGTGGCGGGCTTCCAGGTCCACCGCGGCGCCCTGGCGTCCCTCGAACGCCTCCCGCTTCCGCCCGTCGAGGACGTCATCGCGCCTACGAGCCGCATCCTCATCCTCGAAGACCTGGTCGACCACGCCAACGTCGGGTCGCTCTTCCGGTGCGCGGCCGCGCTGGGGATCGACGCCGTGGTGCTCTCGCCCCGCTGCGCGGACCCGCTCTACCGGCGTTCGATCAAGGTCTCGATGGGCGCGGTCTTCGCGATCCCGTACGCCCGCATGGCCAACTGGCATGACGGCCTCGGCGCCCTCCGTACCGCCGGTTTCCGGCTGCTGGCGCTCACCCCCGACCAGGCGGCCGTACCGCTGGACAAGGTCGCGATGAGCGAACGCGTCGCGCTCATGCTCGGCTCCGAGGGCGACGGGTTGTCCTCCCGCTGGCTGGACGAGGCGGACGAGGCGGTCTGCATCCCGATGAGCGCCGCCGCCATGGCGAACGGCGTCGACTCGCTCAACGTCGTGGCCGCCGGCGCCATCGCGTGCCACGCCCTCCTTCGAGCGTGACCGCGCGCCCCGTTCGCCGCCGTGGGCGTTGTGCGGGTTACTTGCCGAAGACGCCGTGGCGCGGGCGGCGGTGAGTGCCCTTGGGACGGATCGGCGCGGTGGCCGGGCCGTTGCGGCGGCGGCCCAGGCGGAGCTGGGTCAGCAGCACAGAGAACGCGACCATCAGCGCGGCCAGCCAGGCCACCTGCGTACTGGCCATGCGTTCGAACGTGAGGTCTTGGGCGACCGGGCGTTCGTTGCCGCGCAGGCGGCTGTTGGGACCCGGAGCGGCCGGGGACGGGGCGACCGAGGGCGACGGCTGCGGGATTGTCGGGAGGGCCACCTGCGGGCTCTGGGTGCCGCTCGGGTTGAACGTGCCGTTCGGACGCGGCGGCACATAGGGGGTGTTGTTGCTGCCGCCGGAGCCGCTGTTGCCCGAGCCACCGCTGCTGCCTGAGCCGGAGTCGCCCTTCCCGCTCTTGCCGTCGGACGGCCCTTCGCCGGAGTCCGGGGTCAGCTCGGGAGAGGGCTTCGGCTTCGGCTTCGGCTTGATCTTGGGCTCCGCGACGTACGTGAGCCTGGCCGTGCCGGGGGTCTCGTCGATGCCCTTGCCGCTCACCGTGACGGTGAACGTCACCGTCGTGGTCTTGTCGAGCTTGTTGGGGAGCGTGACGTAGGAGACGAGAGACCTGTCGTCGCCCTTGTCGATGGCTCCGAACGCGCAGCGCGGACCGGTGAACGGGCGCGGGCACTCACCGGTCACCGTGGGTTTGACGCCGGCGCGGGAACTGGTGGCCTTGATGCCCACGACCTTGACGTCCGCCGCGGCGGCGTTCCTGGCCTCGACGAGCGTGACCAGTCTGACGCGGGCACCGGGTTTCGTCCGGACCTGGCCGGGAGTGATGTCGACCGAAAGCGCGGGTTTCGCCGCCCCGGGATCGGACGGTGAGGGGGACGCCGATGTGGAGGTGGCCGGCGACGGGGTCTCCGCCCACGCAGGTATCCCGCCCGCCGCGACCAGCGCGGCCGTGCCGAGTCCTACGAAGATCGGTTTCCCTGCCGATCGGGAGAGCACAGCCCCCGCACCTCCGTCGTGTCATCGTTGACCGTCCGCGGCTCCCAGGGCTCCGGGGATCGCCACCGAAGCCATGCGAACACGGATCTAATGATCAATCAACCCCATGCCCGGGGAATTTCGATCAGATGAATTCTTCACGGAGATCCTCGATCTCGGCACGTGGCGCCCACGTCTGCCAAACCCCGTGGTCGACGCGGTCCAGGCCCAGCCGGGCCGCCACGGGTGCGCGTCCGTCCGCGTACTCGACCCTTAGCCAGCCCTCGTGTTCGCCGACGATGAGGAAACGTTCGCCGTTCCAAGAGCAGGTGGTACGGATGTAGCGGAGCTCCTCCACCTCGTGGGCGGGCACGATCCGGCGGTAGCGGCCAGCCCGTATCTCCTCGAACCCGTCGGTCGGCTGCTCCGCGTACAACCGGATGTCGCCGTCGGCACCCGGCGCCGCCTCGAACTCCCGGCCCAGCCAGCGGGCGACATAGCCGTCACGGATCACTGTGCGGCCTCCGAACGTCCCGTACCGCCCGCGGTCTCCTCTTGAGGACGCAGCCACGCGAGCCGGTCCGGGTCGTACATCGCCACGAAGCGCTCCGACCGGTCTGTCCCGAGGTAATACATCTCTGCCCCATAGGGAAGCCGAACGCTGTCCACCTTGTACTCGCGGATGGACCCCGCGCTCCCCGGCGCGAACCCGCTGCCCTGGAACGGCGGCCGTTCGATCACCCAGCCCGCGTCGCCCCAGGCCTCCAGGTCCTCCTCGGTCTGCCCGCCGAACGGGATCCGGTAAAGCTCGCCGCAGTACGCGGGCCACCGGATCACGTAGACGCCGTCGTCGTTCAGGTCGAACGGGGAGTCCTCGTAGAGCAGCCCCAGCGCCTCGTACAACTGGACAGGCGTCTGGAGGTCGGCGACGTCCGAGGTCGGGTGGACGAAGCCGCCCACGCGGTCGTAGCCCTGCTCCAGGTACCAGCCGACGTGCGCGTGGGGGACGACCTTCTGCATGACCGTCGGCTGCGAGGAGAGGTCCGCCTCCGGAGTCGGCACCGGCGGACGCGTGCGGTAGGGCTGCGCCGGGACCTCGGGCTCCGGGTCACGCAGCGCCTGCGGCGGCTCCGGCGCCGGCTCACGCCGCGGAACGGGCGGCACCGGCACCTCGGACCGAGCCTGAACGAGCCCGACCCGTACCGCCCACTCGCTCAACGCATGGACCTGGTCACCGCGCAGCGACGCGCCGATCCGGGTGCCCGGGTTGAGCAGCATGGCCCAGTCGTCGCGCGGCCAGGACCCGATCAGCTCCCGGAAGTCCGCGTACACGAACCGCGACTCCGGCAACACCTCCCGCAGCCGTACGAGCGACGTGAAGACCTGCACCGCCGACGGCTCGCGCAGCGCCGCCTCCCAGCGGAACTCCTGCTGGATCGGCGTCACCTCCAGCGCCGCGTCCTGCGGAATCGGCACGAGCACATTGGCGGCCAGCAGAACGCGCAGGAACGCGTCGGAGTCACCGGCAAGCGCGGCCTCGTAAAGCTCCTGGTCAATCCGGTTACCCGGCTCGAACTCCCTACCGGCCTCCTCGACCGCCCGAGCCGAGGCAGCCCCGGCGCCACCGTCCGGCTGCGCGCCGAACTCGTTGCCCTGCCCGCCTGACGCCGGAACATCACCCGGCTGCCCCGCCACACCGTGCGCCTGCACACCCGGGGACGGCGCGGGGAGTTGATTGCCCTGCGCGTCTACAGGTACTGCCGAAACCTCGCCCGCTGGCGTGCCCAATGGCCGCGCCGGAAGTTCGTTGCCCGGCACGTCTGCGGCTGGGATGTCGCCCGGCTGCCCCGGCACACCCTGCCCCGAGACGTCGCCTGGCTGTGCGCCCAATGGCCGCGCGGGGAGTTCGTTGCCTTGCGCGTCTACAGGTGCTGCCGGAAGGTCGCCCGGCTGCCCTGGCGCACCCTGCCCTGCAACGTCGCCCGCCTGCGCGTCTGATGGCCGCGCCGGAAGTTCGTTGCCTTGCGCGTCTACAGGTGCTGCCGGAAGGTCGCCTAGCTGCCCCGGCGCACCCTGCCCTGTGACATCGCCTGGCTGCGCGCCCAACGGCCGCGCGGGGAGTTCGTTGCCCGGCCCGTCTGCGGCCGGGATGTCACCCGGCTGACCGGATGCACCATGCCCTGGCTGTGTGCCTGATGGCCGCGCGGGGAGTTCATTGCCCTGCGCGTCTGCGGGTGGTGCCGGGATGTCGCCTGGCTGTGCAGGTGCGCCCGGCTGTGCGCCTTGGGGTTGCGCAGCGATGTCGTTTGGCTGTGCGCCTGCGCGACGTCCCGAGGGATCGTTCGCGGGCTGCGCGCCACCTTCCGGACGGAGAGGCGAGGGCTGGGCCGCAGTGGGCTTCGCCTCGGCGGGCTGGTCGTTGGACGCCGTACGGGGCGGTCCGCTGAGAGCGCGGACCTGTTCGCCGGGCATGGTGGCGTCGATCGGCGTGCCGGGATTGATGACCAGCGTCCACTCGGCGTCCGGCCAGGCGGCCACCATCTCGAGCAGGCTCGGCATCACGAAGCGGGACGACCCGATCGCCTCGTTCATCCACTTGAGCGAGGTGAACACCTGGATCGAGATGTGGCCGTGGACCGGCACGGGCCGCCACGGGAACTCCTGGTCATCGGGTGAGATGCCCCAGGGCGTGTCCGCTTCGGCGGGTACCAGGACCTGCGCACCCAGCAAGATCTTGAAGAAGGTGTCGGTGTCGCGGTGCAGAGCGGCCTCGAAGAGCCGCTGCTCCACGTCGTTCTGCGGCTCGAAACGTTCCGCGAGACGCCGTGCCGCGCGTTCGTCCGCCCACTTGGCCAGGCCCGGCAGCTGCTCGGCGTGGATCGTGCCGCCCGCCGGCGAGCCGGAGTTGATCGCCAGGGCCCACCGCGCGTCCGGCCAGTAGCGCATGGCCACGGTGAACGGCAGCTTGATCGAGTCGGAGCCGGTTCCCACGGCCGCGGCGGCCTCGACGAGGCGTTCGGGGGACGTGAACATCGGCACGAACATGACGCCGTCGATGTCACCCGCCTGCCACGGGAAACCGGGCCGCCCCGGTCGCAGCGTGTAGTCCATCTCCTCCGGAACGGGGAGCAGCACGTCGGCGTCCGCCAGCGTCTGCAGAAAGAGATCGTGGTCGTTCTGCGCGGCCGCGCGAAGCAGGTCCTTCTCCACCTCGTTCGCGGGCCGGAACTCGGCGCGGCGGTCCTGGCGCGGTAGGTCCTTGTGCTGATCTCGCAGCTCTTCCCAAGGCCCGTCGTCGGTCACCGCGGGAGTGTCGACCAAGGTCTCGTCGGGCGAGGGGCCGCCGACGTGGTTTGCCGCGCCCGCTGCCGGAGCGACCAAAGCGTCCGACCCTGCACCACCCGGCACAACGTGGTCGCCCTGGGCTTCTCCCGGAACGTTCGTTCCGCCCGCACCTTGCAAGCCATCACCGGGCCCGGCTGCAGGTGCGCTGTGCTTACCACCAGGAGGTGCAGTTGGGCCGGGCGTATCGGAAGCAGACGCGCCTGGGACTGCCACGTCCGGGGTGGACGCAGGCATATCCGGGATGGGCGTGCCGACGCCAGGTGTGCCGGAGGTGGGCGTCCCAGTCGCTGCTGTGCCAGGGCCGGACGTGCCAGGGGTCGCGTCAGCGGCGAGCGTGCCAGGGATGCCTGTGCCCGGCCCAGGTGCGCCAGCGCCAGGTGCGCCGGGGAGGGGTGTGCCGGGGGTGCCGTGTGCGGGTGTGCCAGGGACGTGTGCGCCACTTCCGGCTGTGCCTGGCATGGGCGTGCCACCCGCAGGCGTGCCGTGGCCACGTGTGCCAGGTGCGCCCGCCCCAGGTGTGCCTGGGATAGGTGTGCCAGCGCTGGGCGTGCCAGTGCTGGATGCGCCCGGGATGGGTGTGCCACCCGCAAGTGTGCCGGGCTCGGGTGTGCCGGGCTCGGGTGTGCCGGGGGCGGGCGTGGCCGCGCCGGGCGTTCCTGGGACGGGCGTGCCGGTACCAGGTGTGCCGGAGGTCGGCGTCCCAGGCACTCCTGCGCCATCAGCGGTGGGCGTGCCAGGGGCGCCTGTGCCCGGCCCAGGTGCGCCAGCGCCAGGTGCGCCGGGGATGGGTGTGCCGGGGGTGCCGTGCTCGGGTGTGCCAGGGACGTGTGCGCCACTTCCGGCTGTGCCTGGCATGGGCGTGCCAACCCCAGGTGTGCCGTGCTCGGGTGTGCCGGGAGTGGGCGTGGCCGCGCCAGGTGTGCCCGGGATAGGCGTGCCGGCGCTGGACGTGCCAGGGCTGGGTGTGCCCAGGATGGGTGTGCCACCCCCGGGTGTGCCGTGATCAGGTGTGCCAGAGGTGGGCGTCCCAGGCGCTGCTACGGCAGGGATAGACGCATCAGCGCCCGGGATGGGCGTGCCACTGCCGAGCGGGGCCTGGTCGGGTGTGCCACCGGCGGGCACGCCAGGGACGGGCGTACCAGTGCCGGGCGCGGGTGTGCCGCCGCCGGGTGTGTCTGTGACGGGGGGTGTGGGTTTGGCGTGGGCGCCTCGGGAGGGTGGCGTTTCGGGCGCGGGGGTGCTGACTGGGGAGAGGTCGGTGACCGTTGTGTCGGGTGACGGTTGCCGCGGGGTGTGCGTGGGTGTGCGACCGGCCTGGGGTGGTTTGGTGTCGCCTTCGCCGAGCTGCTTGATGAACCACGCGGGCAGCCTGCCCTCGATCGGCAGGGGTACGGGCAGCGAGGCGCCGTGGGCCGCGGCGTCGACCGCGAGCCACCAGCGGGGGTCGGGCCAGGACTCGGCCAGGTCGGTGAACCTCAGCCGGAGGAAGTGCTGGTACGCCGGTCCGAGGCAGGCGCGCATGGCGGCCGCCGAGGTGTAGGCGAGCACGTGGACGCGCCCGTCCTCCTCCTGGGTCGGCCACGTCGGCTGGGCCTCGTTGGCGAGCACGTCGTCGATCAGGTCCGGTGGTACGGGGATCACCAGCTCGCTCTCGGCGAGCAGCCGGAAATACGTCTCCTGGCTGCCGGTTCGCACCGCCTCGTGCAGCCGGCGCTCGAGCTCCGACGTGGGTCGCCACGCGTCGGCCACGGTCGCCACCCCCTGTTCTGTGCCGCGCTCTCTCATCCCGCCGCCCCTGTCCCCGCCTGCCTGCGAGCCCGCTGTACGGGCCCCGGCGGGCGAGTCACGGACCTGACTACGCTACATGGGCGAACAGGACCAAATCGTCCTATCGGCCGGTCGCCGGTCGAGACCGGGCCGTCCGGCTGAGGTTAGGCCGCCCGGCGACCTGGTCTCCGGCCAGGGGCTTCGGCGCGCGTGTCGGCCGTCAGCCGCGCGGCCTCCCGGCGATCCGGGCGAGGGCGTCCAGCAGCCGGTCGACGTGTTCCACGGTCGTGCCGATACCGAAGCTCGCCCGCACGGCCGAGGTCTGCCCGCTCCCGCAGCCGCCCGCACCGTCCTCCAGTGGCGCCTCGGGGGCCCCCAGCAGGTGGTGGACGAACGGGTGGGCGCAGAACTTCCCGTCCCGGACGCCGATGCCGTAGTCCCCGGACAGCGTAAGCGCCACGTCGCGTGCGTTCCAGCCGTCCACGACGAAGGACACGATTCCAACCCTCTCGCCACGGTCACCCCACAGAGTGAGTTCGCGCACACCGGGGATCGCGGCGAGTCCGTTCCGGAGCCGGGTCAGGAGCCGTTCCTCGTCCGCCTTCAGCACGTCCCAGCCGGTGGTGGCGAGGGCCTCGCAGGCCGCGGCCAGTGCGATGACGCCGAGCACGTTGGGGGTGCCCGCCTCGTGGCGCTGCTCAGGATCGGCCGACCACCGCGTGGTCTCGCCGCCGTCGCGGACAGCGGCACTCGCGCCGCCACCCTTGAGGTACGGCTCGGCGGCGCGCAGCCAGTCGGCCCGGCCCGCGAGCACCCCCGCGCCGAACGGCGCGTACAACTTGTGCCCGGAGAACGCCACGTAGTCGAGACCCAGGGTCTTCATGTCGAGCGGGCGGTGCGGCACGAGCTGGGCGGCGTCGACGGCGATCCGTGCGCCGTGCCGCCGCGCCACGTTCGCCAGCTCGGCGATCGGCCACAGCTCGCCGGTCACGTTCGAGGCCGCCGTGACGACCAGCAGCCGCGGGCCCGCCGGAGCCTCGGCCAGCGCGCGGTCGGCGGCGGAGACCGCCTCAAGCGGACTGGCGGGCGCGGGAAGCCGTACGGCGCGCTTCCACGGCAGCAGGGTGGCGTGGTGCTCGGTCTCGAAGACGATGACGGTGGTGCCCGACGGGACGGCGTGGGCGAGCAGATTCATCGCGTCGGTGGTGTTGCGGGTGAAGACGACGGCGTCCCGTTCCCACGCGCCGAGGAACGAGCGCACGGTCTCGCGTGCCTTCTCGTACGCCTCGGTGGTGACCTGTGAGGCGTACCCGGCGCCGCGGTGGACGCTGCTGTAGTAAGGCAGTGCGCGAGTGATGGCCTCGTGCACCGCCTCCAGACACGGGGCACTCGCGGCATAGTCGAGGTTGGCGTAGCCGGTGGTGCGACCGTCGTTCAGGGGAACCTGCGCTCCCGTGCCGATGACCCGGAGCGGCGCGGAGGTGACGGTACGCGCGGCCGGAACGGCGGCAGTGGCGCTGGGGGAGTGGGTGAGGGTTGCGGCGTGCATGGGTGCGACCTTTCAGGATCCAGGGACCCTCAAGGTGGCTACCGGGGGCCCGCGCTTGCCGAACACGGTGTTGCGTTCGGCCAGGTCCTCACCCGGGGCACCCCATCGCGGACGAAGGGTTGCCGGCCAGCAAGCCGGGGCTTCACGCTGGCGCTCATGACCTAGTGCGGAAGTATAGGCGGATACCGGCGGGGATCAAGTGGGAGGGTGCGATGCGAAACGGGGCACAGTCGGCGGGCGCCGACCGGACAGGAACCGTGGGGCGTGTGGCGCGGCGTGGGATTGTCGGCGGGGCTCTGGTCTTGGGCTTGGGTGCGTGCGGGCTGGTCGGCGGCGACGGCAACACGGGCGCGATCTGCACCGATACCAAGCAGGCCTACCAGCAGTACATCGACCAGGTGAGGAGCGCCTCCGCCGCGGATCCGGCCCCCTGGAAACAGGCGACCGAACAACTCGCGGGCCGGATCGACGGGCTCGCCAAAAAGGCCGAGAAGAAAGAGCTGAAGAAGGCGCTCACCGACGAATCGGCCCGGCTCCGTACCGCCGCCGCAAGTGTCGGAACGGGTGACGCCGCACAACTCAACGCCGCCATGTCCGGCACGCCGGAACGAATCGGCAACGCCTGTTCCTGACGTTCGCCGTCGGCGCCGAGAACGTTCGGTCAGACAGGAAAAAGGGAGACCGGCCGCGGCCAGGTCTCCCTTTCCCTTGTCATTTCCGTCGAACGGTCATCGGCTAACGGCCGCCGTTCGGGCGTTGCGGGTCGCCGCCGTCACCCGGGTCGTCCGGGTTGCCGGGATCATCGGGACCGCCCGAGTCGGACGGCCGGGGGTTCGGGGGGCTCGGGCGGCCGCTCGGCGGTTTCGGCGTCTTCGAGCCGTCCGGGTCAGGCCTCAGCGAGGGCCGCGACGGCCTGTCCGACGGCGTGCCGGAGGGCGTGTCGGTCGAACGGCCCCTCGGCGTGCCCTCGTAGCCTCCGGTGAAGATCGACGGGTTGCCGAACTCCTTGCTTTCGAAGTTCTTGATGGCCACCGCCTTGGTCATGTACGAATTCCAGATCTGCGCTGGCAGCTGACCGCCGTACACCGCGTATCCCGGGATCGACAGCCGTTTGTTGTCGCTGCGGAACATCGCCACCGACGTCGCCATCTGCGGGATGAACCCGTTGAACCAGATCGCCCGGCCGCCGTTCGTCGTGCCGGTCTTTCCCGCCACGTCGCGCCCGTCCGGCAGTTGCGCGGCCGTACCGGTACCGCTCTGCACGGCCTTGCCCATCGCGTACGTGGCGTCCCGGGCGACCTGTTCGCTGAACGCCCGCTTGCCCTTCTCGGTGAAGTCCCTCTCGTCGCCGTCGACGTCGGTCACCGTCTTCACGGTGTAGGGCTGCCGGAAGACGCCCTCCGAGGCGAACGTCGAGTAGACGCCGGCCTGCTGGACCGGGTGCACCGAGACCGTCCCAAGGGGGAACGAGGGGGACTGCCGCTGCGCCTTGGTCATCTGCTCCGGCTGGATGCCCATCTTCTCGGCCATCTCGGCGATCTTCTCGGTGCCGATGTCCTGGCCGAGGTTGACGTACGCCGTGTTGACCGAGTTCTGCGTCATGGTGACGAGGTTGACCATCCCGTACTGGGCGTTGCCGTCGTTGCGCAGCTCCGTGTCGTTGAAGACCTGGGGCGAGCTGCCGTCGTACGCCGTCGACAGGCTCTTGCCCGCGTCGAGCGCGGCGGCGAGCGCGATCGGCTTGAACCCCGACCCGGCCTGCGCGTGGTCCCAGAACGCGCTGCTGCCCGCCTCGTCCAGATAGTTGCGGCCGCCGTAGAACGCCTCGACCTGGCCGGTCTTCGGGTCGACCGACACCAGCCCGGTACGGATCTTCGAGCTCATCCCGTCCGGCGTGTTGGCCGTCACCGCGTCCTTGGCGGCGTCCATGAGGTCCTTGTCGAACGTCGTGGTGATCTTCAGCCCGCCGCGGTTGATCTGGTCCTCGGTGTAGCCGCGGCGCTCCAGGAGCTCCTTCTTGGCCACGTTGACCATGTAGCCCTTCTGGCCCTTGAGGACATCGGTGATCTTCTGCTTCTTGGGCTGCGGGAACGTCATCCGCGCCACCTCGGCGGCGGTGACGGCGTCGTCCCGCTGCATGTTGTGGAGCACGGCCCTCCACCGCTGCTCGGCGGCGGGACGCCGGGCGGCGGTCAGGTTGCCGAAGGGCGTCGGCTGCTGGATCGCGGCGGCCAGATAGGCGCCCTCGGCCGCCGTCAGCTGGCTGACGTCCTTGTCGTAGTACGCCTTGGCGGCGGCCTGGATGCCGTACGCGTCGCGGCCGAAGTAGATCGTGTTGAGGTACTGCTCCAGGATCCAGTCCTTGTCCTTCTCCCGCCCGACCTTCAGGGAGACCATGATCTCCTTGAGCTTGCGGAAGACGGAGCGTTCGGTGCCGATGCCGCCGTAGTAGTTGCGGACCATCTGCTGCGTGATGGTCGAGCCGCCCTGGAGCTGCTCGCCGCTGACCGTGGACCAGAAGGCGCGCACGGTGCCCTTCACCGAGACCCCGGGGTCGTCGTAGAAGCCGCGGTTCTCGGCCGCGATCACCGCGCTGCGGACGCTCTGGGGCACCTTGGCGAGGTCGACCGCGTCCCGGTTGGTGCCGGTCTTGGCGATCAGGGTCTTGCCGTCGGCGTAGTAGAAGCTCGGTCCCTGCGCGACCGCCGACTCCTGCGGCGAAGGCACGGGCGTGAGGAGGTAGGCGATGGCGAACGCGACGATGCCGAAGCCGACCAGGCCGAGCACCGTGAAGGCCGCGCGCCGCGCATATCGGACGCGGCGGCTCCGCTGCTTCTTGGCCTTGCCGCTTCCGCCGCCGCCCTTGCCCTTGGTCGCCGTCTTGGTCCCGGCCGCCGCCGTCTCGACGTCCTTCACCACCGCCATCGTCGCGGTCTTGGTGCTGGTCGCCGGCTCGGACCCGGACGTGGTGACGTCCTTCGCCTCGTCCGGTTTCACGTCGTCCGGCCCGGTGGGCTTGTCGCCTTCCGGACCCGTACCACTACTGCTCACAAGCCCCCCGTGATTCTTTCGTTACCGACGATACCCGAGGGCATTCGCGCTTTCGGCCGATCACCGCACTCTCCTGAGACTTCTCAAGAGAGGACGATCGGCACCCCGCGCCGGTTGTCGTGGTCCATCTCACGGGCCGAACGGGAACACCATTCCGGAACCGCCACAAAAGGACGGCGGGGCACCCCGGGGTGCCCCGCCGACCGACATGTGTCCGGAATTACTTGGGAAGCGTGCCGAGGATGTCGACCACGAACACCAGCGTGTCGGTGCCCTTGATGCCGGCCTGCTGGTTGCCCTTCGTCCCGTACCCCTCCTTGGGCGGCAGGATGAGCAGCACGCGGCTGCCGACCTTGGCGCCGGTCAGCCCCTTGTCGAAGCCCGGCACGGTGCCGCCCGTTCCGATCGGGAACGAGGCGGGCTGTCCCTTGCTCCAGCTCTCGTCGAACGTCTTACCGTCCCGCCACAGCTTGCCGACGTACTGGACGATCGCGGTGTCACCCTTGACCAGCGCCGGACCGCTGCCCTCGATCAGGGTCTTGACCTCAAGCTTGTCCGGGGCGTCGCCCTTCGGCACGGTGATCTTCGGGCCCTTGCCGGGCTCGCCGGCCTCGATCTTCGGCAGGTTCTTGTCGTCGAGCTTCTTCTCGGTGCCCTTGGCCTCGGCGTTCTTGGGGATCGCCGCCATGACGTCCACCACGAAGACCACGGAGTCCTTGGCGGTGAGGCCCATCTGCGAGCCCTGCTCACCGAACCCGTCCGCCGGCGGCAGCTGCAGCACCAGCCGGCTGCCCGCCGAACGCCCGACCAGGCCCTTGTCGAGCCCCTTGACCTGCGTCTTGCCGACGACCATCGGCATGACCTGCTGGCCGCCCTGCTGCTCGTACGAGGAGTTCAGCTTCTTGCTGGTGCTCTCCTCGGCCTTGTCGCCGGTGCCCTTGGTCCACTGGTAGAACGCGAACTTCACGTAGGCGATGTCGCCGCTGGCGAGCTTGGGCCCGTTCCCTGCGATCGCCTCGGTCACCTTGAACTTGTTGTCCGGCACGAGGTCCTTGGGGATGTCGACCTTCGGCGCGGTGCCGAGCTTGCCGCTCACCTTGATCTCCGGCCCGGGCCGGGTGACGTAGAACGCCGTGGCGCCCGCGATGGCCACCAGCCCGACGATCACGGCGGCGACCGTCGCCTGCCGGCGCTTCTTGGCCTGCGCCGCGGTCAGCCCCGACGGCCGCGGCCCGCTGCTGCCGCGCCCGGCGCTGATGCCGTGCGGCGTGAACTCCGGGCTCCGGATGTTCTTGGCCTGCGGCAGCTTGGCCCCCGCGGCCCCCGCCGCCGGCGCCTTGATCTTGATGGAGGGCTTCCCCGAAGGCTTCGTCTCGCCCTCATCGGCGGCGTCCTCACCGGACTCATCGGCCTCGCCGTCACCGGCCTCATCGGCCTCGCCGGCCTCGCCGTCACCGGCCTCATCGGCCTCGCCGTCGCCGGCCGCGCCGTCCGCGTCCTCAGCGCCGGTCGCCTCGCCGTCAGCGGGCCCGTCAGCGCTGGTCGACTCGTCCTTCAGCTCATCCGCTGCCGAGTCGTCGTTGCCCGTCGGCTCACCCTTGGGCTTGTCATCCTCGGCCATGTTTCCTCACTCGATCCGGGTTCACGAAACGTCCACCCTGCCAGCCCGCCCCTAAGGTGGCCGTGAAATCAGGGCAAAGGCAATCGGCTGCAATCTACCGGCCCACCGGGCGACAACGACAAGACAGTGTGATGGAGCGAGACCGACCTGTCACCCAGTCCCGCCCACCCGAAAGCATCCAAGATCATTCCGCCGGGCCCGGCGGGCGGTTCCGTGCCGGCGGGAGACGGCAAGGGGCTCTCGCGGGGGAGTGCAAGCGCGCCGGGCAGGATTCGAACCCGCGACCGTCGGATTAGAAGTCCGATGCTCTATCCAGCTGAGCTACCGGCGCTTGTTGAGCCCTGAGTGTAGAGCGCGGTCCATGGTCTTCGCACCGTCGTATTCCGCGTGGCGGTGCCGTTACGCCTGGTGGCGGGTGGTGATCACCGTTGGGGGGCGGGGTGCCCGGGTTGAGCGCTTATCGTTGGGGACTGTGAACGTGGAGGTGCCGCTCTCCGGCGGGGATGTGACGGAGGGCGTCGTACGGGTGGGCGATACGGTGCGGCGGCCGATGGGGCCCCAGAGTCCCGCTGTGCATGGGCTTCTGCGGCATCTTGAGCGGGTGGGGTTCGAGGGGGCGCCGCGGTTGCTCGGGGTGGACGAGCGGGGGCGGGAGATCTTGAGTTGGGTGCGCGGGGAGGCTCCGGCGCGTCCCTTGCCGCCCTACGCGGTCACCGAGGAGGCGCTGGTGGGGGTGGCTCGGCTGGTACGGGCCTACCACGAGGCGGTCAGCTCGTACGAGGCGCCGGAAGGGGCTCCTTGGGACAGCGCGGCGTCCAATCTGGACGGGGTACCGGAGATCATCGGGCACTGTGACGTGACGCCGGAGAACGTGATCTTCCGGGACGGGGTGCCGGTGGCGTTGATCGACTTTGATCTGGCCCGGCCGACGACGCGGTTGTACGACGTGGTGACGGCTCTGCGGCATTGGGCGCCGATCGCCGATCCCTGCGATCGGGACGGCCTGCTGTACGGGGCCGACGTGGGGCGGCGGCTGCGGGTCTTCTGCGATGGTTACGGGCTGGATCGTGACCGGCGGAGGCTGGTGCTGGCCGCGTCGATGACGCGGTTCGAGCGGTCGTACGAGGCGATGCGGTTCAGGGCGGAGCATGTCGGGGGCGTGTGGGCGCGCCTCTGGCAGGGGGGCGCCGGGTCGCGCATCCGGCGCGCTCAGGACTGGCTGGAACGCAACTGGGATGAGCTGGATGCCTGCCTCAACTGAACGTGCCGTCGGGTTGCTCCTGGGGGTGGCCCTCGACGCCGTTCTCGGCGATCCGAGGCGCGGCCATCCGGTGGCCGCTTTCGGCCGCGTCGCTAGTGGGCTTGAGAGGCGGGTGTACGCCGACTCGCGGGTGCGGGGTGCCGGTTACACGGCCCTGCTGGTCGCGGGGGCGGCGGGGCTCGGGTGCGCCGAGCGTCTTCCGGGCGCGCGTGTGCCGGTCACGGCCCTGGCGACGTGGGCCGTGCTGGGAGGCACGTCGCTGGGGAGGGAAGGGCGGGAGATGGCCCGGCTCCTGGAGGCCGGTGATCTCGACGGGGCGCGCCGGAGGCTCTCCCATCTGTGCGCGCGTGATCCGAAGGGACTGGACGAGAAGGCCCTCGCGCGGGCGACGGTGGAGTCGGTCGCGGAGAACACCTCGGATGCGGCGATCGCGCCGCTCCTGTGGGGCGCGGTGGCCGGTGTCCCGGGACTGCTCGCCTATCGGGCGATCAACACGCTGGACGCCATGGTCGGCTACCGGAGTCCCCGGTATGAACGGTTCGGGTGGGCGTCGGCGCGGCTGGACGACCTGGCCAACTGGGTGCCCGCGCGCGTGACCGGCGTTCTGACCGTGGTGTGCGCGCGGCGGCCGGACGAGGCGTGGCGGGTGCTGAGGCGTGACGGCGGCGCTCATCCGAGTCCGAACGCGGGCCGGTGTGAGGCGGCGTTCGCCGGTGCCCTGGGCGTACGGCTGGGCGGGACGAACGTCTACGGCGGGCGGCTGGAGCGGCGGCCTGAGATGGGCGACGGGCGCGAGCCCGAGGTGCGCGATATCCGGCGGGCGGTGCGGTTGTCGGCCGTGGTGACCGTGGCGGCCGGAGTGCTGGCGGCCACCGTGGCGAGGAGCGTGGGATGAGCGGAGGCCTGCTGGTCGCCGGGACGACGTCGGACGCGGGGAAGAGCGTTCTGACGGCCGGGCTGTGCCGGTGGCTGGCACGGCGGGGTGTGAAGGTCGCCCCGTTCAAGGCCCAGAACATGTCGCTCAACTCGATGGTGACCTCGGACGGGGCGGAGATCGGGCGGGCGCAGTACATGCAGGCCCAGGCCGCCGGCGTCGAGCCGAAGGCGATCATGAATCCGGTGCTGCTCAAGCCGGGCAGCGACCGGCGCAGCCAGGTGGTGGTGCTCGGGCGGCCGGTCGCCGAGGTCGACGCGCTGCAGTACGGGGCGCACAAGGAACGGCTGCGGGAGGTCGTCGCCGCGAGCCTCGCCGAGCTCAGGGCCGAGTACGACGTGGTGGTGTGCGAGGGCGCGGGCAGCCCGGCGGAGATCAACCTGCGGGCCGGCGACCTCACCAACATGGGGCTCGCGCGGGCCGCCGACCTGCCGGTCATCGTGGTGGGCGACATCGACCGGGGCGGCGTCTTCGCCTCGCTGTACGGAACGGTCGCGCTGCTGGAGCCCGCCGACCAGGCGCTGATCGCGGGGTTCGTGATCAACAAGTTCCGGGGGGCGGCGGAGCTGCTCGCGCCCGGGCTGGAGCAGTTGCGGGCGCTGACGGGACGGCCGACGCTCGGCGTGCTGCCCTGGAAGCTCGGGCTGTACCTGGACTCCGAGGACACGCTCGCCTTGGACGCGCCGAGGCCGGACGCGCGGGCGCCGTACGGGCGCCAGACGCTCCGCGTGGCGGTCGTCCGGTTTCCGCGCATCTCCAACTTCACCGATCTGGACGCGCTCAACTGTGAGCCCGGCGTAGCGGTGCGGTACGCGGCGAGCCCAGGCGACCTGGCCGATGCCGATCTGGTGGTCCTGCCGGGTACGCGGGCGACCGTGAACGATCTCGCCTGGCTGCGGGAGCGCGGCATGGCCGACGAGGTGGTGCGGCGGGCGCGGGAAGGCCGCCCGGTGCTCGGTATCTGCGGCGGCTTCCAGATGCTCGCCCGTGAGATCGCGGACGAGGTCGAGTCCGGGGCGGGGCGGGTGCACGGGCTCGGGCTGCTGCCGGTGCGGGTGACGTTCGCGCGGGACAAGACGCTGGGCAGGCCGAACGGCAGCGCTTACGGCGAGCCGGTGACCGCGTACGAGATCCACCATGGGATCGCCGAGGTCGAGGGCGGCGAACCGTTCCTGGACGGCTGCCGGGCGGGCTCGGTGTGGGGCACGACCTGGCACGGCGCTCTGGAGAACGACGGCTTCCGGCGCGCGTTCCTCAACGACGTCGCGAGTGCGGCGGGGCGCGACTTCACGGCCGCGCCGGACGTCTCGTTCGCCGCGCTGCGGGAGGCCACCCTGGACGCGCTCGGCGATCTCGTCGACGAACATCTCGACACCGATGCCGTCTGGCGGCTGATCGAACGCGGCGCACCCGCCGGCCTGCCCGTCGTACCGCCCGGCGGCGCCCCGGCGGCGCCCCCCGCCGTACCCGCCGCGGCGCCCGCCGCCGTACCCGCCGCCGAGTAGGTTGCCCGCTGGCAACAAGCTGCCTGCTGACAAGTAAGTGAACGGTGGCTAAGATCACCCTGCTCTTCTGAATGTCGTTCATGTTCGGGACGTGGGGTGACGCCGGTGAGGCGGTCGTTCGGTGTGCTCCTGGCCTTCACCGGCCTGACCCTCGGCGCGGTGGCGCAGGCGGTCCCCGCGGCGGCGGCCGATCCGCTCAAGGCGGCCGCCGAGCAGGCGGCGCGCGGATGTGATCCGATCGCTCCGGCGGCGTGCCTCGTGCCGTTCCCGAACGACGTCTACACGGTCCGCGACAAGCGCGGCGACACCGGCCGGCGGGTGAACCTCAAGGCCGCGGCGATGCCCAGGAACATCTTCGGCAAGGGCATCGATCCCACCGAGTTCAACCGCAACGACGGTTTCTCGCCCGGCACGCCGATCCTCGTTCAGGTGCCCGGACTCGATCCGGCCAGGACCGGCCTCGCGCCGAGCACCGACATCGCGCGGTCGTTGCGGGGGGACGCGCCGGTCGTGCTCGTCAACGCCAGGACCGGGCAGCGCCAGCCGTACTGGGCCGAACTCGACGCGCAGGACCCCCGGCGCCGCACGCTGATCATCCGCCCGGCCGTCCGGCTGAACGAGGGGACGCGTTATCTGGTCGCCCTCCGCAACGTCCGGAACGCAAGCGGGCGCCCCGTCCCCGCGAGCGCCGCGTTCAGGGCGCTCAGCAAGGCCACGGCGCCGAAGGACAAGCGGCTCAGGCCGCGGTGGGCCGCCCTCCAGACGACGCTGAAGGACCTGCGGCGGCGCGGGGTCGGCACGCGCGGGCTCAATCTCGCCTGGGACTTCACCACCTCCTCGACGCGCAGCCTCACCGGCCGGGCGCTCGCGATGCGCGACAGCTCGTTCGCCCGGCTCGGCGCCAAGGCCCCCAAGGTGCGCCTGACCTCGGTCAAGGAACTGACCGAGCAGGAGGACCCGCGGATCGCGCGGCGCGTCAACGGCCTCATCGAGGTGCCGAGCTTCCTCGACCCGAGCGGGACCAGGCTCGACTACGGCAAGGCCAAGCCGGGGCCGTACGACAGGCCCGTGGCACCGGGCTGGCGGACGTACCACGCGCCGTTCCAGTGCAACATCCCGCGAGCGGCGCTGACCGGTAAGCAGCGGCTTAACCCGGTGCTGTACGGCCACGGGCTGTTCGGCGACTACAGCACCATTGACGCCACGGCCGTCAAGACGTTCTCCAGCGACCACGGCCTCATGCTGTGCGCCACCAACTGGATGGGCATATCCGGGCCTGACAGGCCCTACCTCGCGCTTCTGGCAGACCTGTCCAACTTCCCGCTCATCCCCGACCGCATGCAGCAGTCGTACCTCAACACGCTCTTCCTCGGCCGCTGGATGGTCCACCCGAAGGGCGCCGCGGCGTCCGCCGCCTTCCGTTCCGCCGACGGCGCCCCGGTGCTGGCCCCGGCCGCGAAGCTCACCTACGCGGGCGCCAGCCACGGAGGCATCCAGGGCGCCGCACTGACCGCGCTTGCGCAGGACTTCACCACGTCGGTGCTCAGCGTCCCGGGCATGGGCTTCTCCACGCTGCTCAACCGCAGCTCCTCGTTCGCGAGCGTGCAGCAGGTCATCGACATCCCGTACCCGGACAAGGCCGACCAGCAGATCGGCTTCGGCCTGATGCAGATGCTGTGGGACCGGGGCGAGGCCAACGGCTACGTCGCGCACCTCGTCCGCAACCCGCTGCCGCGCACGCCCGCGCACAAGGTGCTGCTGCACGAGGCGTTCGGCGACGACTCGGTGTCGAACGTGACGACCGAGGTGATGGCGCGGTCACTCGCCATCCCCGTCAAGCATCCCGCGCTGCGGCCCGGCCGCAGCAACGACGTGACGCCGCTCTGGGGCATCCGCGCGATTCCCGGATTCCCCTACAACGGCTCGGCGCTGGTGATGTGGGACAGCGGCACGCCCGCCCCGCCGCCCGGCAACGTCCCGCCGACGCCCCCGAACAGCCCGCACGACAGCACCGTCCGCAGCGAACTGGCCCGTGCCCAGGCAGCTCACTTCCTGAAGTCGGGAGGTCAGGTCATCGACGTCTGCGGCGGCGGGCCGTGCGTGATCCCCAACGGCTGACCGGTCGGAGGTCGCGCCGGGCGGTGTTCACGGCCTCTTGTGAGGTGCCCTTGCCAAAAGTGTCCGTGTGAATACCCAGGACGAACGGCGGGGGAGGGGCCCCGGAGGCGTCCGGCCCCGATAGTGTGATCCACTCCGGACCTCAGGAGTAACAGGAGGAACGTGCCGTGTCCGCGGAGCCGCGTGCCAGTCTCATCGTCCCCTTGATGAAGGCCCGGGTGCCGGCCGAGGTGCAGCTGGAGTTCCCGTTGCCGCCGGACGAGGAGCCGATCCGCGACCCGTTCGCCGGTGACCTGTACGTCACGTACGCGCTGGAGCTCGTGCCCGAGCCTGTCGGCGCCGGCCTGCTGCCGGGGTCGGGTGTGGCCGCCGCACGCCCCGGTGTGCCGGGGGCAGGGCGCCGCTACGAGCACATCGCCCGGCGGCACTGCGCTGGTCTGGGTGTCGCTCCAGCGGAGCTGCGCCGGCTGGCGGTGGCCAACCTGCGCAACCGGCGTCCCGACCTCACGCTCAGCTGGTACCCGGACGTACGGGCGGTCACGGTGTCGCTCGGCGAAGGGCTGGAGTCCGGTCTCCTCCTGGACGACGGCTTCCTGGACAAGCTCGCCCAGGACGTCGAAGGCGACCTGGTGGTGGCCGCACCCGCGCGGGACGTCTTCGCCGCGACCGGCACCGGCCATCCCGACGGCGTCGAGAAGCTTCGGTGGGCGGTGGACCAGGTGTGGTCCGAGGGCGAGGCGGCCGAGGACGCCGATCCCGCCTGGGACGTACCGGCGGGTGCCCTGCTCACCCGAGACCTTCTGGTACGGCGCGCCGGTGCCTGGGAGACCCTGGCGACCGCGACCTGACCGAGGCGATTCGCTCGTCCACAATCTGGTTGCGGATACGCACGCACGACCCAATCGTGGTCGCGTCCCAGACCGAAATCGCATGAACGCACCGTGTCGGTATGCCTACCCGTCGTAGCCTCCGCTTGTCCCCCCAGGCAGAGGAGCTCCGCTATGGAAGGCAATCTCGCGGCCGCCCTGGCTCGACGCGCGGATACCTACGGATGGCGCGACCGCCCGTTGTTCTATGCAGGTGACACCACCTACACCCACGGCGACGTACACGACGCGGCCACCCGCGCCGCCGCGGTCCTGCACGCCGCCGGGGTCCGCCCGGGGCACCGGGTGCTCATCGCCCTTCCCGACTCGGCCGGCTTCGTGGCCGCCCTGTTGGGAACGTTCCGCCTCGGTGCCGTGGCCGTCCTCACCGGTCCCGAGCAATCGGAGGACGGCCACGCCCACGTGCTCGCCGACTCCCGGCCGCAGGCGGCGGTCTGCGCTCCCGACCTCGCCGTCCGGTTCCGATCCGTGCACGTCCTGGCCGCCGAGGACCTCACGGACGAGCCCGTCGCGGTACCCGATCCGGTCCCGGTCCCGCCGGACGCACCGGCCTACGTTCAGTACACGTCCGGAACCACCGGTCCGCCGAAAGGCGCCGTCCACAGGCATTCGGACCCCGAGGCCTATTTCCAGGCCCTGGCCATCGGCGCGCTCGGCGTGACACCGGACGATGTGATCTTCTCGCTGTCCAAGGCCTGCTATCCGTACGGGCTCGGCGCCACGGTGTTCTTCCCGATGTTCTGCGGGGGCTCGGCCGTGCTGTGGCCTGAGGCGCCGACCGTCGAGGGGGTCCTGGAGCAGCTCCGCCGCCACCATCCGACGCTGCTCTTCACCGTCCCGACCTGGTACGCCCGCCTGGTGCGTGCGCACGACGCGCAGGAGGCAGACCGGCGTAGGGCGAACGGTCGTAAGGCGAACGGGCGTACGGGCGACGGTCGTAAGGGCAACGGGCGTGCGGGCGACGGGCGGAGGGGGGATCAGGTCTTCGGGTCTCTGCGGGCGGTGGCGTCGGCCGGGGAACCGCTGCTGCCGTCGCTCGCCGACAGGATCGAGGACGTCTTCGGATGCCCGGTGCTGGACGGCCTCGGCAGCACCGAGGTGGGTCACACGTTCATCTCCAACACCGTCACCCGGCGTCGCCGCGGCGCGGTCGGCGTGGTCCTGGACCCGTACGAGATCGTGGTTCGGGGCGAAGGACGGCCGGACGAGGGGCCGAGCGAGCCCGGTGTCCTCTACGTACGCGGCCCGTCGGTCATGGCCGAGTACCTCGGACGGCCGGAACGGACCGCGGAGGTGCTCGCGCCGGACGGGTGGCTGCGCACGGGCGATCTGGTGCACGTGGACGAGGACGGCTTCGTCCACCATCACGGCCGTGTCCGTGATCAGCTGACGGTCTCGGGAGAGCGGGTCTCGCCGCTGGAGGTCGAACGGGTGCTCGGCCGGCATCCGGAGGTGGTGGAGGCCGTGGTGGTCTCGGCGGACGGCGACGCCGCGCTGCGGGCCTTCGTGGTGCTCGCCACCGGCACCGTCGCGTCGCCGGAACTGGAGGCACGGCTTCTGGCCCAGGTCAGGGAACGTCTCCCGGCCCACAAGGTGCCCGGATCGGTGACGTTCCTGTCCGAGCTTCCGCGTACTCCCATGGGGAAGATCCACCGGGTGGCCCTCCGGCGATCCGGTTGATCAGTCGGGGCGGTCCGGGCGGTGGGGGCGGTGGGGGCGCTCCGGGCGGTGGGGGCGATTGGGATGAATGGGATCATTGCGGCTAAGGTCTCTTGTTGCGAATAGGTTGCAACAAGGAGTCTTATGCACAAGCCCGTCCTCGTCATCGGCATGGCCGTCGCCGCGGCCGGCCTTCTCGCCGCCGGATGCGGGGCCGGTGGCGGCGGCTCGGCCGCCAAGTCGGGCGGTACGTTCACGTACGCGATCGGTGACGAGCCCGACACCCTCAACCCGGCCCTCCAGGACGAGCACACCGACCCGGTGACCGAGCTGGTCTTCCGCGGGCTGACCCGGCGCGACGCCGCCAACAAGGTGGTCCCCGGGCTGGCCGAGTCGTGGACGGTGTCCAAGGACGGCAAGGACTACACGTTCAAGCTGCGATCCGGCCTGACCTGGCACGACGGCAAGCCGCTCACGTCCAGGGACGTCAAGTTCACCATCGACCTGATCCGGCAGTCCGGCACCGCCGACGCACCGCTGTCGCGCAACTTCCAGGCGGTGTCGGCGGTGGAGACGCCCGACCCGGTGACGGCGCGCGTCAGGCTGAGCAAGTCGTTCTCGCCGCTGCTGGACGCCATGGGCATGGGGCTGCTGCCCGAGCACGTGCTGCGCGGCAAGAAGATCACCGACGCGGACTTCGGGCAGCGCCCCGTCGGGTCCGGGCCGTTCCGGCTGACCACGTTCAAGCCGGGCCAGTACGCGCAGCTGGAGCCGTTCGGCGGCTACTACGAGGGCAGGCCGAAGCTTCCGAAGATCGTCATCAAGTACGTGCCGGACGACACCGCGCGGTTCATCCAGCTGAAGAACGGCGAGGTCGACGGCGCGCACCTGCAGCCGCAGCAGACGGCCAAGGTCAGGGAGGACGACCGGTTCCGGGTGGAGACCTATCCCACGGCGGACTACCGCGCCCTGATGCTCAACTTCAAGAAGCCCGTCTTCGCCGACAAGCGGGTCCGGCAGGCGATGAACTACGCCGTCGACCGCGACGCGTTCGTCAAGAGCGTCCTGCTCGGCCAGGGCTCCCCGGCCACCGGCCCGCTCGACGAGAGCCCCTACAAGGTTCCGGCGCCGTTCAAACTGGACCCGGCCAAGGTCGACGAGCTGATGAAGTCCGCCGGCTACGCCAAGAACGCCCAACAGCTGTGGGCCAAAGACGGCAAGACCGTGCGCTTCGAGCTGAGCACGTTCGCCGAGGACTCCGCCCGCGTCGGCATCCTGAACGTCGCGGCGACGCAGCTCAAGGCGCAGGGTTTTGACGTCGTGCCCAACCCGCGGCCGCGTGACTGGGTCCGCAAGCACTGGGCCGACCTGGAGGCCTTCGTCGTCGGATGGGGCACGCCGTACGACCCGGACTCGTCGGTGTTCGGCCCGTTCCACTCCAGCGAGGCGCTCGCCAACGGCGGCTCCAACTACGGCACGTACGCCAACCGGCAGGTCGACAAGGCCCTCGAACGCGGCCGCGGCACCTCCGACCCGGCCGCCCGCGAGGCCGCCTACGCCGACTTCCAGAAGGCTCTGGCCGACGACCCGCCGTTCGTGTGGATCTCCTACCTCAAGACCTCCAACGCGGTCCCGGCGGCGCTGCGCGGTCCCCAGCAGCGGACCCTCGGACATCACGGCTACGGGTTCTTCTGGAACGCCGAGAAGTGGTCATGGTCGTGAGGACAGTGTCATGGTCGTGAGGACAGTGGTCATGGTCGTGAGGACATGGGGCGCTTCCTGATCCGGCGGGCGGCGACGGCCATGGCGGTCGTCGTCGCCCTGTCGGCGTTGTGCTTCGCGCTGCTGGACCTGGCGCCGGGCAGCCCGGCCGCCGACATCCTGGAGGCGCGGTCGGGCGGACGCCCGCCCAGCGCGGCGGCGGTGGCACGGCTCGAACACGAGATGGGCATGGACGACCCGCTGCCGGTGCGGTACGGGCGCTGGGCGGCGGGGGCCGTGCGCGGCGACTTCGGCGTCTCGTACGGCAGTGGCCGCCCGGTGAGCGAGGTCCTCGGTGACACCGTTCCCTGGACCGTTCTGCTGACGCTGGTGGCGATCGTGTTCAGCGTGGCGGGGGCGGTGACGATCGGGCTGGCCGCCGCGCTCACCCGGCGGGCCTGGCTGCGCAGGACGATCGAGACCGTGATGTTCGCGCTCGGCGGCATGCCGGGCTTCGTGACCTCGCTGCTCCTGCTGTACGTGTTCGCGGCGGGGCTGCGGGTGCTGCCGTCCGGCGGGCTGGCCCGGCCCGGGGAGCCGGTGACGCTTCCGGTCCTGATCCCGCATCTCGTGCTGCCCGCGCTGGCGCTGGCGTTCGGGCACCACTTCGGCACGTACGTCCGGCTGGTGGAGACCGGGGTGGGACGGCTGCGGTCCGCCCCGCACGTGGAGAACGCCCGCGCGCGCGGCCTGTCCCGCTGGACCGTCACCGTCCGCCACCTGCTCCGGCCCGGCATGGTCCCGTTCACCGCGCGGCTGGGCGTGGGCGTCGGCGGCCTGATCGCGGGCGCCTACGCCACCGAGATGATCTTCTCCTGGCCGGGTGTCGGGCGGCAGGCCGTCTACGCGGCCCGCGAGCAGGACTACGCCGTGCTGACCGCGGTCGTCCTGGTCACCGGCGTGATCGTGATCGTGGCGAATCTGCTCGGAGATCTGGCCGTCGCGTGGCTCGACCCGCGCGTGCGGCTGTCGGGAGGGAGCACGCACGATGCCGGCGACTAGTCCCCCGGTGGCCCGGCCTCCGGTCAAGCGTCCGGCCCGGCCTCCGGTCCGGCGTTCCGCCCGGCCCGGGTTCATGGCCGCTCGGCTGCCGGTGCGGCGGCCCGGCGTCTGGGCCGCCGGCGTGGTGCTCGCCGTCCTCGGGCTGGCCGCGGTCTGTGCGCCGCTGCTCACCTCGTACGACCCGATCGCGACCGACACCACGGCCACCGGGCTGGCGCCGGGCTCGCCGGGGCACTCGCTCGGCACGGACCTGCTGGGCCGCGACTTGCTGTCCCGGCTGCTGTACGGGGCGCGGACGTCGCTCCTCGTCGGGCTGGCCGCGGCGGCGATCACGGTGGTCGGCGGGCTGCTGCTCGGCGGTCTGGCGGCCGTCGGACCGCGGTGGCTGGACGAGTTGATCTCACGCGTCGCCGACGTGCTGCTGTCGTTGCCGATGCTGATCGTGGTGCTGGCGCTGGCCGCCGTGATCGGCCCGTCGCTGACCACCGTCATCCTGGCCGTGGCCGCGACCAGCTGGATGCCGGTCGCGCTGGTCGCCCGCGCCGAGCTGATCAGCCAGCGGGAACGGCTGTACGTGCGGGCCGCCTACGCGCTCGGGCTGTCGCGCGGCGAGGTGCTGCGGCGCCATCTGCTGCCGGGCGCGGTGCCGCCGATCGCCTCCATCGCCGCGTTCGAGGTCGCCCACGCGATCCTGACCGAGTCGACGCTCAGCTTCCTCGGCCTCGGCGTCCCGCCCAACCGCCCGAGCTGGGGCAACCTGCTCACCGAGGCGCAGGCGCACCTGCTGACCGGCGAGTGGTACACCGTCGCCTTCCCCGCCGCCTGCGTCGTGGTGACGATCCTCGCCGTGAACGTTCTCGCCTCCGCCCTGGACCGCCGGGAGGGCCGCGCATGGTGAACGTGCTGGAGATCTCCGAGCTGACCGTCGACGTGCCGGGCCGCCGGGTCGTGGACGGGCTCTCGCTGGCGGTCCCGGCGAGCCGGGTGGTGGCGCTGGTGGGGCCGAGCGGCTGCGGCAAGAGCCTCACCGCCCGGTCGGTCGTTCGCCTGCACGACCCGGACGCCGGGGTGAGTCTCGGCGGCTCCATCCTCCTGAACGGGACGGACGTGCTCGCGCTGGGGCGCCGTGAGCTGCGCGGCGTCCGGGGCCGCCGGGTCGGTTACGCCTTCCAGGACGCCGTCGCGAGCCTCAACCCGACCATCTCGATCGGCCGCCACCTCGCCGAGACCGTCGCCGCGCACGACGCGGGCGACCCCCGGGCGCTCGGCGCCGCGGCGCTCAAGCGCTGCGGGCTGGCGGCCGGGGACGTGTGGGACGCCCGCCCGTACGAGCTGTCGGGCGGCCAGGCCCAGCGGGCCGCGCTCGCCGTCGCGACCGTGCTGGAACCGGACCTGCTCATCGCCGACGAGGTGACCACCGCGCTCGACCCCGTCACGCAGGCGGAGGTGCTCGACGCGATCCGGGCGCAGGCCGCCGAGCAGGGTCGCGCCGTGCTGCTGATCACGCACGACCTCGCCGTGGCGGGCCGCTGGGCCGACGAGATCGCCGTGCTGTCCGGCGGGCGCGTCGTCGAGCACGGAGCGGCGGCCGAGGTGCTCGGCCATCCCCGTGCCGCGTTCACGCGCGAGCTCGTCGCCGCGGCACGCCTAACCGGCCGAAAGAACCCCCGTCAGGACAGCGTCGGCCGGAAGGCCGCCCGCCGGGACGGCGACGTGCCGTCCGCACAGGGCGATCCGCTGCTGTCCGTCAGAGGCACGCGGCGGGTGCTGAAAGGCCGCGGCCGGACGAGCGTCGCGCTGAACGGCGTGGACCTGGACCTGCGGCCCGGCGAGTCGATCGCCGTCGTGGGCCGCAGCGGATCGGGCAAGTCCACTCTCGTGGGCGTGCTCGCGGCGCTGGACAGGCCGGCCGCCGGGCAGGTGCTCGCCGACGGCCGCGACGTCTGGGCTCTCCGGGACCGTGAACGCCGGGCACTGCGGCGCCGCGCCGGGCTCGTCTTCCAGGACGCGCTCGCCTCGTTCGACCCCCGCTACACGGTGGAACGGGTCGTCGCCGAGGCCCTCGGGTCCCGCGAAGGCGTCGGCGCGCTGCTGGAACGCGTCGGGCTGGACGCCGCGATGGCGGAGCGGCGCCCGGCCACCCTCTCCGGAGGCGAACGGCAGCGGGTGGCGATCGCCCGGGCCCTCGCCGCCGGGCCGCGCGTCCTGCTCGCCGACGAACCCACGACCGGCCTCGACGTGCTCGCCCAGGAACGTGTCCTGGCCCTGCTCGACGACCTCCGCCGCGACGAGGGCCTCGCGATCGTCTTCGTGACCCACGACCTGCGGGTGGCCCGCCGTGTCGCCGACCGCGTCGTCGTGCTGGCCGAGGGCGCCGTCGTCGAGGACGTGCCCAGCACGACGCTCGACTTCGCGGTCCATCCGGAGACCCGGGCGTTGCTCGGCGCGACGCCCGTGCTCGATCCGGCGAACGAGATCCCCGTGGCAAACGCCGGGCAACGGGTGCCTCATGGTTCGTGATTCCGCCCGCAGGTTTCGCCTGCCCGCCTGTGCGGACACGCGATGTTGTGCGGGTGGCGGGAACGGTGCGGACCACGATCGGCTTGGCGGCGGGGGCAGCGGTCCTGGCTTGGGCGGTCGCGTGGGTCTACGAGGACGGCAAGCTCATGCCCGGCGGCATCGAACGTGGAGCCGCTCCGGCACGCGCTCCTGACGCCAGAGCGGAGGCGGCCGGAGGCGCACGCGCCGGGGCGGAGCGGGCCGGGGCCGGGGGAGGTCGGGCAGAGCGGCCCGGATCGAACGCGCTGCGGAAGGGAAGGCTCATCGGCGACGGCTCCACCTCGTACACCGGTCCGCAGCCGGGACTCACACCGCCGCGGCGGCTCGCGCCAGGTGAACGCCCGCCGCAGTTCGTCGTCTTCTCTTGGGACGGTGCGGGCGAGGACGACAACCGGCTGTTCTCGCGTTTCCGGCGGCTCGGGCGTGAGCTCGGGGCCACCCAGACGTTCTTCCTCAGCGGCATCTACCTGCTGCCGGAGGCGGAGCGGATGCGTTACGCGCCGCCCGGCAAGCCCCGAGGCGCGTCGGACATCGGCTACCTCGGCGACGAGAGCATCAGGCGGACGCTCACCGAGGTGCGGCAGGCGTGGATCGAGGGCAACGAGATCGCCACGCATTTCAACGGGCACTTCTGCGGTCCCAAGGGCGTCGCCTCGTGGTCGCCGGCGCAGTGGCGGTCGGAGACCGCGCAGGCCCGGTGGTTCGTGAAGCACTGGCGGACCACCACCGGCTGGACGACGGCCGAGCCGCTGCCGTTCGACTACGACAAGGAACTGATCGGCGGCCGCGCGCCGTGCCTGGAGGGACGGCTCAACCTCCTCAAGGCGGGCCGGTCGATGGGCTTCCGGTACGACTCCAGCGGCAGCGGCGATCAGGTGTGGCCGCGCCAGAGGTACGGGCTCTGGGACATTCCTCTCCAGCGGGTCCCCATGCCGGGAAGGAACTTCGAGGTCCTGTCGATGGACTACAACTTCCTGGCCAACCAGTCGAAGGGCTACAACGGCCCGCCGTCGCGCCGTCCGCTCTGGAAGCACCAGATGCGCGCCGGGCTGTTGCGCGGCTTCGAACGCGCCTACACCGGCAACCGGGCCCCGATGGTCATCGGAAACCATTTCGAGCACTGGAACGGCGGCATCTACATGGACGTCGTCGAGGACGTGATGCGCGAGGTCTGCCGGAAGCAGGAGGTGCGGTGCGTCTCGTTCCGGCAGCTCGTCGACTGGCTGGACGCGCAGGACCCGCGGGTGCTCAGCGCGCTCAGGAAGCTGGGCGTCGGCGAGGCGCCGCCGAACGGCTGGGGCATCTCACCGGCGGCCTTTCCGGAACGGCCGGACCGCCGTCACGCCCGGCATGTACGTGTGGCGACGGCGGACGCCCCTCGCCACCGTCACTGAGGCGGGACCTCGGGCCGTCGATGGCGCCGCCGCGCTCAGCCGCGACCCTCAGCCGCGATGCCCAGCCGCGATGCTCAGCCACGCCCCTCAGCCGCAATGCTCAGCCACGATGCTCAGACCGTGACGTTCAGACCTTGATGCTCAGGGACTCCAGGGCGTGCACCAGCGGAGTCAGCTCCGGCAGGTCGGCGGCCTCGCTGAGGGCGGCGTCCAGCGCCGCGTTGTGCGTGGGCGCCGCCTCGTCGTGCAGCTTCCGGCCGAGCTCGGTGGCCTGGGCGTAGATGCCGCGCCGGTCCTCCGCGGACAGGACGCGCGTGATGAGGCCGCGTTCCTCCAAACGGGTCACCAGCCGGGTCGTCGCACTCTGACTGGGCACGAGCATGCCGGCGAGCTGCTGCATGCGCGTGTGCGGTCCGTCCGGGCCGGTCAGGTGGTGGAGGGCGCAGAACTCGTTGACGCTCAGGCCGTGCTCGGCCTGGAGCGCCTTCTCGATCTGGGTCTCGATGCGGTTCTGGAGGGCGGCGAGCGTGCGCCAGCCCTGGGCCCGAGCCTCCACGGCGTCGGAAGGCGCCGTGTCCGTCGGTGGTGTGCCGGACGGTGACATGGCTCACGCGCTGATTATTTTAACCCAGCCTCCCAGCCCGGCCACCTCCAGGAGTTCCCCATGCCCCTCGCCCTGCTGGCGTTGGCGCTCGGCGCCTTCGGCATCGGTACGACCGAGTTCATCATCGCGGGACTGCTGCCCGAGCTCGCGGCCGACTTCGGCACCTCGATCCCGGCCGCCGGCCTGCTCGTCTCCGGCTACGCCTTCGGCGTGGTCGTGGGGGCGCCGGTGATGACGGCGCTCGGCGCCCGGTCGCCGCGCAAGACGATGTTGCTGGGGCTGATGGGCCTCTTCGTCGCGGCACACCTGCTGTCCGCCCTGGCGCCTTCGTACGGCGCGCTCATGCTGGGCCGCATCGTGGCCTCGTTCGCTCACGGCGCGTACATCGGCATCGGTGCGGTCGTGGCCGCCGAACTGGTGCGCCCCGAGAAGCGCGCCAGCGCCATCGCGCTGATGTTCACCGGGCTCAGCCTCGCCAACGTGGTGGGCGTGCCGTTCGGCACGTTCCTCGGCCAGAACCTCGGCTGGCGGTCCACCTTCTGGGCCGTCGCCGGGATCGGCGTGGTCGCCTTGGCCGGAATCGCGCTGCTGGTGCCGCGCGGCCCGCGTCCGGCGACCGGGGTGCGCCGTGAGCTGAAGACCTTCCGCAGCGGGCAGCTGTGGCTCGTGCTGGCGATGACCGCGCTCGGCTGGGCGCCGTTCCTCGCCGTCGTCACGTACGTCGCGCCGCTGCTGACCGACGTCACCGGCTACTCCAGGGGCGCGGTGCCCATCGTCATCACGCTGCTAGGACTGGGCATGCTCGTCGGCGGCCCGATCGGCGGCCGGTTCGCCGACCGCTCCCTGATGCCGAGCGTCTACGTCCTGCTCAGCACGTTGATCGGGCTGTCCGCTGTGCTGATGCTCACCGCGCACAACAAGGTCACCGCGGCCGTCACGCTCACTCTCTTCGGCGTCGTCGGCTCAGCCCTGATCCCGCCGCTGCAGACGCGGGTACTGGACAAGGCGGTCGGCGCGGAGGCGATGGGCTCGGCGGCCAACGTCGCGGCGTTCAACCTCGGGAACGCCCTCGGCCCGCTCTTCGCCGGGCTCGCCATCGACGCCGGGCTCGGATTCACCTCCCCGCTCTGGGTGGGGGCACTGATCGGCGCGGCGGGTCTCGGCGTCGCCGTGATCTCCGGTGCCGCCGACCGGACGTCGCGTCCCGCGCAGGCGACCGCCCCGACCAGCACGACGACCGTCATGAGCTAGCGCTGCCGTCCAGGCTCGAACCGGCGCAAGGCGATCGAGTCCCCGGAATCCCGAAGTGTTCCCGATCACGCCTCGATAGGGTGCGTGGTCGGACAGACCGCAACCAAAGGGGGCGTACGTGAGCGAAGAGCTCGACCAGGTCTACGGGCAGCTGGTGAAACGAAGCTGGCAGCGGTTCGACGAGCAGCGGTTCGCGCGGGAGGTGGACGATCTCCTCGTCGGCGCCGTGGTGACCGCGATGGTGGCCGAGGGCAACGTGCTCATCGACCTGGGCTCCGACGGCAACCACCACCATCTGCGTTTCGAGCACCCGCCGACCAAGCAGCGCGTGCTCTTCCGGCTGACCCACCTCACCGGCGAGGTGATGGCGGCCAAGACGCTCGGCCATTTCGCCTCGGTGCAGATGGGCTACGGCGAGCAGGTCCAGGACGCGCGCACGGTCTGGCAGGCGCTGAAGTCGGAGATCAAGAGCGGTTTCCTGGACGTCGGCGAGCCCGGCGTGATGACGGTGGACGCCGACCTGACCACGAGCTACGTCTACGTGCAGGTGGAACTGCTGCTGGACCTCGCGCCCTACTTCGCGGACCAGTACACGATCAAGTACCCGGTGCTCCAGCAACATCTGGCGGCCGTCCGGCAGGCGCTGGCCAAGTACCTCCGCGGCCGCATCTCCTCCTCCGTCTCCGCCTGAACCCTGGAGCCCATCGATGTTGCAGCTCATCTCGAAGTTCAAGAACAACGCCGAAGCCCGGGAGAGCAAGGACGAGGTCCTCATCGGCGAGATGGTGTTCACCATGGCCTACCAGGGGTGCCCCACCATCGGGTTCCAGGCCGGCACCGACCTGCAGTACGTGAAGTTCAAGCCCGTCCAGGACCAGGTCCTGCACAGCCTGACGATCGTCCTCGACCGCAAGACCGGTGACAGCGCCCTCCAGCAGGCCGTGATCGGCAGCAAGGCGACCCTCACGTTCGTCGCGGAGGTCAAGAACTACATCGCCGACCCCGACGACCTGGTGCACATGTTCAAAACGGACATGGCCAACCTCTTCCGCAGCCCGTGGATGGGCGACATCAAGCTCGACCACCAGCTCAACTCGGTGACCGCCACGAAGAAGCAGATCATCGACATCGACAAGTACACGGGCGCCAACGGCGAGAGCCGCGAGCTCCTCAAGCAGCTCCTGGTCGGGACTATGCGGGAGCTGCGGGAGAAACTCGTCCCCTATAAGAAGTGACGCGCAGCAACGTGTTGAGGCGCTGCGGGGTGTCGGCGCCTCCCGCCGCCAGGACCGTGCCCTGCGCGTCGGTGATGACGGCGAACGGCGGCCACGCGATGTCGTTGACCTCGTAGACGTCCGGGTCGATCACCAGGGGAAGGTCCGCGACGCCGTGGGCGGCCAGGTGCTCGCGCACCGGCCGTTCCTCGGCGGCGCTCACCATGACGACGCGCGCGTTCGCGGCCGCCGCCGCGAACGCGCGCAGCATGGCCGTGCAGGTGCCGCAGCTCGGCGAGATCAGCGCGTACAACGTGGGCCTGGTGTCACCCGCGCGGGGCACGGGAGCCGCCGCGACCCTGAAGCGCGCGCCGGGCCTCAGCCCGGCGGGCGGCGGGGACTCCGGCGGAACGGGACGGCGGCGCCGGGAGATCGCCGCGAGCAGACAAAGATAGAACGCCGACAGGCCGAGCTGAGCGACCGAGAACGCGGCGGGCGCGGAAACCACGGTCATCACAGCGAGAAGCAGGAGCACGCTCGTCCGGGCCACGGTGCGGCGGCTCACCAGGTTCGTCCGCTTGGCCGAGCCGAAGCAACCGCAGTCGACCCGAAGGCCGCGCCGCAGCACCGAGACCATCGCGACCAAAAACACAGCGAAGACCACAGCCGCGACAAGCCCTCCCCACCGCCGGGTGTCAGGCGGAACGAGCAGAACGACGGCGGCCAGCTCGGCGGCGATCGCCGCGACCGCGGCGGGCCCGGTAAGACGGCCGGGCAGAACGCGGTAACCGCCGATGCTTGCCGCGAACCGCCGTACGTCGCGGACCTTGCCGACCACAGCGACCACAAGTACACCGATCAGCGCGGGGTAGGCCGCCGCGGACATGCTCACATCGCCTCCTGACGGTAAGCGGACTCCTCGAAAACGCGACCGGCGGTGACGAGTATGGCCGTACGACCGTCGGCGCGCCGCCGTATCCATCCGGCTCGTCCGCGGATCCACCCGTACGGGGGAACGAACTACCCCATACGGGTGATCATTTTGCCGCTCAGGCTGACGACCCTGGTCGTCATGACAAGATTTCCCCGGCTCCGTTCCGCATGGGCCACCGCGCACGCCCGCGCCGAGGGCGTACCGGACTGGGCCTGGATCGCCGCGCTGGCCGTTCCGCTCACCGTCCTTCCCTCCAGCATCTGGCGGATCGCGATCGTCACCTTCCATCTGCCGATCGGCGAGGGCGCCGAGGGTGACGACGGCCTCCCGTCCTGGCTGCCCGACGAGGTGTACGCGGTGTTGCTCTCGCTCTTCTCCGAGCTCGTGGCGTTCACCGCGGTCGGCCTGGTCGCCACGTGGGGCGAGGTGTTTCCCCGCTGGATCCCGGGCCTGCGCGGCCGGCGCGTACCGCCCCTCGCCGCCGTGATCCCCGCCGCCCTCGGTGCCCTCGTCCTCACCCTCATGTGGACATGGACCGCGATCACCGTGCCCTTGGGCATCAACGTCCGCGGCGAGCCCACCAAGGGCGACAACCCCCTCAGCCTGGACAAGACCGAAGGCGTCATCGCCGCCATCGCCTACGCGCCGCTACTCCTTTGGGGCCCTCTGCTGGCCGCCGTAACCATCGCCTACCACCACCGCCGCCGCGAGATGAGCCACCGGGTGCCCGCCACCTGACGGTCCGGGCTGCCTGCCACCTGACGGTTCGGGCTGCCTGTCATCTGATGATTGGGGCCGCCTACCGCCCGACGGTTCGGGTTGCCTGCCGTCCGACCGCTCGGGTTGCCGGCCATACCGGCGGCTCTGGTCGCCTGTCACCTGATGGTTGGGGTTGCCTGCCGCCCCGACGGTTCGGGTTGTCTGGCGCCTGACGGTTCCTCCGGGCTGGCCGCGTTGGTAGTTGATGGGCTGCGGGGGGATGGGGGTGCGGGTGGTTGCTGCCGCCAGTTGTCGCCGCGTCTGCCTACGATCGCCCAGGGTGGCCTGGGTCGGCGCGGGGCTGGGGGCGATCGGACCGCGGCGCTTCCGGTGCTCACTCGCTGGCGCTCGCTGCGCGCCGGGTCACCGCGGCTCGGGTGGTGGTCGGCTGGGATAGGCGCTTGCGATCGGCTTTGGGTGCTGAACGTTATGAAGGCCGATGTGGGCGCGTGGCTGGGTCACTTTGGTAAAGGTGGCGGGTTAGGTGAGGTTCGATTTGAGGTTGATGTCCGGCTGCGGGCAGTTCGCCCTTTGGCTTAGGGCTTGGCGGCGACGAGGGAGTGGGTGGGGCTTCGTTCGATAGCTGAGCTTTTCGCGTGGCACTACCTCAACCTGATCACTGACCTGAAGCTGTGGCCTCAGCCAACGTGACAGTAACGCTCAGGGAGCTGAGTGTGCGCGCATTGGGTCATTTCGGCTCCGCTCAGCTGTCCACTGTGATCAGCCGCCTTGGCTCCTGATTCACCCGTGCTCAGCTGGCGGCGTGTGTTGGATGGCGATATCGCTCAGGTGGCGATGGGATGGGTGGCTCTACCTCAACCTGATCACTGACCTGGAAGCTGTGGCCTCAGCCAACGTGACAGTAACGCTCAGGTGGCTGGGCGTGTGCGCATTGGGTCATTTCGGCTCCGCTCAGCTGTCCACTGTGATCAGCCGCCTTGGCTTCTGACTCACCCGTCCTCAACTGGCAGCGTGCGTTGGATGGCGATATCGCTCAGGTGGCGATGGGATGGGTGGCTCTACCTCAACCTGATCACTGACCTGGAAGCTGTGGCCTCAGCCAACGTGACAGTAACGCTCAGGAGGCTGAGTGTGCGCGCATTGGGTCATTTCGGCTCCGCTCAGCTGTCCACTGTGATCAGCCGCCTTGGCTCCTGATTCGCCCGTCCTCAGCTGGCGGCGTGCGTTGGATGGCGATATCGCTCAGGCGGCGGAGTTGTGGGCGTTGATGATTATGGCCACATGGGGTCAGTTGTGTGGCGCATTTGTCTGCGAGATGTCGGAGGGTGGCGATATAATAACGGTATGCGTTCGATCGTGGCGGATCTTAATTCCGCTTCCACTGCGGAGTTGGTGGAAGCGATGGCCGCGATCGCCGGTGAACTTACGCAACGGGCCGCACCGGAATCGGCGGCTGTTTGCATGGAGCTCACCGAGACTCTGGCGACGGTGACCGACCAGGCCGAGTTCACCATGGCAGGGATGATCGGTGTTGTTGACAGGGTCGGGGAGATGAAGCGCTGGGGGTTGCCCTCCACGCAGGCATGGCTCCGTTGCCACCTGGGCATGCGAGAGGGCCGGGCCAAGGAACGTATCGCCATGGCGCGGCAGTTGCCCCGGCTGCCTCAGGTGGGCAAGCGGATGGCGGTCGGCGAGCTGTCTTTTGGCTACGCGGCCACCATCGCCGATGCTGTGGGGCGCCTCAACGACGTTGACTGTGGTGTGGCCGAGGAGATCCTGCTGGGGGCGGCCGATGACGGCCTGTCGGCCGGGAAGGTCGCACGGCTGGCAGCCAAGATTCACGATGTGATCGCGGAGCGCGACGGGTCGGAGGAGTGTCCCGAAGGCGCGGTGCGCGGCTACGAGCGTTCCTGGGTTACCGCGAGCAGGTCTTTGGACGGCGGTTGCTACGTCAAGGGCTGGCTCAACCCGGAGGACGCCGCTATCTGGGCCGGGACGCTGGGGCCGCTGGCCAAGCCTGCGGGCACCGACGACCGGCGCGACCTGTCCGAACGCACCGCCGCCGCGCTCTCGGCCGTGCTGGCGGGCGGACACAAGGCCACAAAGGTCACCGTGGTCGTGGACCTGGAGACCCTCAAGGGCGGCGACGCTCCGGCGCGGCTGCTGGACGGTACCGCCGTTCCGGCTGCGCAGGCCCGGCGCATCGCGCTCGCGGCGGGGGTGTCGCCCCTCATTTTGGGTGCGGGCAACGTGCCGCTCTACCTGGGCCACGCCGTACGGTTCGCCAGCCCCGGACAGCGCCGGGTGCTGGAGACGCTTTACCCGAGCTGTGCTGTGCAGGGGTGTGAGGTTCCCGGCTTCCTCTGCGAGGTCGATCACGTGGACGGCTGGGCGCTCGGCGACAGCCCCACCGACATCGACAAGTTGACCTTGTGTTGTGGTTGGCACAACCGGTGGAAACACGCCAATCCGGATCAGATGCAGATCCGCCAGGCCGACGGCCGATATGTGTACCGGGCACTGCCGCCCGGCAATGTCCGCAAGATCCGCCCCAAAGAACCCGAGTGGCTCGACCGCTCGGGCGATCCCTGGCGCCAGTCCGCCTGACTGGTGCCTGCGTAGACTGGGCGCGCGACGGTGGGGAGGGAACCCGGTGTGATTCCGGGGCTGTCCCGCAACTGTGACCGGTGATCCGGAAGCCAGAGTACTCCCGGCCGGCGCGTACCTCTTTCCCTAGCCGGGGCGCGGACCCCGGAGGAGGCCTGCCGATGCGTGCCCTGCTGCTGTCGACCGCCGATACCGAGCTTCTCGCCGGAGCCGATGCGGGGTTCGTGACCGCCAATCCGGTACGGGTCGGCCCCGACGAGATCGATCTGCGGGGTGTCGACGTCGTCGTCGTCCGGCTGCTGGGCGGGCGCAAGACCTGGCCGGAGGGTGTGGAACGGCTGCGTTCGTCCGGTCTGCCTGTTGTTTTTCTCGGTGGCGAGGGCGATCCGGACGCTGAGTTGATGGCGTTGTCGACCGTTCCTGCGGGGGTGGCGGCGGAGGCTCTGGATTATCTGAGGGAGGGCGGAGTCGCCAACCTCCGGGAGCTGGCCCGCTTCCTGTCCGACACGGTGCTGCTGACGGGGGAGGGCTTTGCGCCGCCGGTCGCGATGCCGTCGTACGGGCTGCACGGAAACTATCGGGTTGAGCCCGGTAGGCCGACGGTCGGGGTTGTCTTCTACCGGGCGCATGAGCTGTCGGGGAACGTCGGGTTCGTCGACGTTCTGTGCGAGCAGATCGAGGCGCGGGGGGCTAACGCTTTGCCGGTCTTCTGCGGTTCGTTGCGCGGGGCCGATGAGGGGCTGCTGGAGCTGCTCGGCGGGGCGGACGCGCTGATCGCCACCGTGCTGGCGGCGGGCGGGTCGGTGGCGAGCGGCGCGAGCGCGGGCGGGGACGACGACTCCTGGGACGCGGGGGCGCTGGCCACGTTGGACGTTCCGGTGATCCAGGGGCTGTGCCTGACGTCGTCCCGGGCGGTCTGGGAGGAGTCGGACGCGGCTTTGTCGCCGATGGACGCGGCCATGCAGGTCGCGATCCCCGAGTTCGACGGGCGCCTCATCTCGGTGCCGTTCTCGTTCAAGGAGGAGGGGCGCGACGGGATCCCGGTGTACGTGGCGGATCCCGAACGTGCCGCGCGGGTGGCGGGGATCGCGGTCCGGCACGCGCGGCTGCGGCAGGTGCCGAACGCGGAGAAGAAGGTCGCGCTGGTCCTGTCGTCGTATCCGACCAAGCACGCGCGGGTCGGCAACGCGGTCGGGCTCGACACGCCCACGTCGGCCGTACGGGTGTTGCGGCAGATGGGGGAGGCCGGGTATGACCTGGGCGGCGATGCGACGTTGTGGGCAGATCCGGGCAGCGGGGATTCGCTCATCCATGCGCTGATCGCGGCGGGTGGGCATGACGTCGAGTGGCTCACCGAGGACCAGTTGCGGCAGGCCCCGGCGCGTGTGTCGCTGGCGGCGTACGAGACGTGGTTCCGGGCGCTGCCGGAGGGCTTGCGGGAGGGCGTCCGGCGGCACTGGGGCGAACCGCCGGGCGAGCTCTATGTGGACGGCGACGAGATCGTGCTCGCCTCACTGCGGTTCGGGAACGTCGTGCTGATGATCCAGCCGCCGCGGGGGTTCGGCGAGAATCCGATCGCGATCTACCACGATCCGGATCTGCCGCCCTCGCATCACTACCTGGCTGCTTATCGGTGGCTGGACAGGGAGTTCGGCGCGGACGCCGTGGTGCATCTGGGCAAGCACGGGACGCTGGAGTGGCTGCCGGGCAAGGGGCTTGGGCTGTCGAGCGAGTGCGCTCCTGATGGTGTGCTGGGCGATCTGCCGCTGGTCTACCCGTTCATCGTGAACGACCCGGGCGAGGGAACGCAGGCCAAGCGGCGCGGGCACGCCACGATCGTCGACCATCTGGTGCCGCCGATGGCCCGCGCCGACACCTACGGCGACCTGGCCAAGCTGGAGCAGCTCCTCGACGAGTACGCGACGGTGAACGATCTCGACCCGGCCAAGCTGCCGACGGTGCGGGCGCAGATCTGGACGCTGATCCAGGCCGCTCAGCTGCATCATGACCTGCATCAGGAGGAGATGCCGGGCGAGGACGAGTTCGACGAGTTCGTCCTGCACCTCGACGGCTATCTGTGCGAGATCAAGGACGTGCAGATCCGTGATGGGCTCCACATCCTGGGGCAGGCGCCGGAGGACGAGGCGCGGGTCAACCTGGTGCTGGCCGTGCTGCGCGCCTCGCAGGTGTGGGGCGGCGTGGCCGGGGCGATGCCGGGGCTGCGGGCGGCGCTCGCCGCGTCGTACGGGCTGGACGAGAAGGTGCTCCTGGCCGATCCCGGAGCGGCGGCGGAGGCGGGCGGGCTGGCACGGCTCGCCGACGGCCCCGCTCGTACGGCCTCGGATGTCATCGATCTGCTGGAGGCGGTGGCCCGGCGGCTCGTCGAGGGCATGGAGGAGCGCGGCTGGAGCGTGGCGGAGGCCAAGGTGGTCAGCGCGGAGGTGCTCGGCCGGGAGGTGACCGAGGTCGTCCGGCTGCTGGAGTTCGGCGCGGCCGAGGTCGTGCCGCGGCTGAACGCGACGAACGACGAGATCGGGGCCGTGCTGCACGCGCTGGACGGCGGGTACGTGCCCGCCGGGCCGTCGGGCTCACCGACGCGCGGCCTGGTGAACGTGCTGCCGACCGGCCGCAACTTCTACTCGGTCGACCCGAAGGCGATCCCGTCGCGCAACTCCTGGGACGTCGGTGTCGCGCTCGCCGACTCGCTCATCGAGCGGCATCTGGCCGATACGGGAGAGTACCCGTCGAGCGTCGGGCTGACGGTGTGGGGCACGTCGGCGATGCGCACGCAGGGCGACGACATCGCGGAGGTCCTCGCGCTCATCGGCTGCCGTCCGACCTGGGACGACGCGTCGCGGCGGGTGACGGGGTTCGAGGTCGTGCCGGCCGCTGAGCTGGGGCGGCCGCGCATCGACGTGACGCTGCGGATCTCCGGGTTCTTCCGCGACGCGTTCCCTCACGTCATCGGGCTCATCGACGACGCGATCCAGGCGGTCGCGGGGCTGGACGAGCCGGGCGAGCTCAACTTCCTGCGCCGGCACGCGCTGGAGGACCGCGCGGCGCACGGCGACTGGCGGCGTGCCACCACGCGGATCTTCGGCTCCAAACCGGGCGCGTACGGCGCGGGCCTGCTGCCGCTGATCGACGCGCGCAACTGGCGTGACGACCGCGACCTCGCCGAGGTGTACGCGGTGTGGGGCGGCTACGCGTACGGGCGCGGGCTCGGCGGACGTGAGGCGCGCCCGGACATGGAGGCCTCGTTCCGGCGCATCTCGGTCGCCGCCAAAAACCAGGACACCCGCGAGCACGACATCGTCGACTCCGACGACTACTTCCAGTACCACGGCGGCATGGTCGCGATGGTCCGTTCGCTGACGGGTCGTGATCCGGCGGCGTACGTGGGTGACTCCGCGCTTCCCGACCAGGTCAGGACCCGCACTCTCGCCGAGGAGACCCATCGGGTCTTCCGCGCCCGGGTGGTCAACCCGCGCTGGATCGCGGCGATGCGGCGGCACGGCTACAAGGGCGCGTTCGAGCTGGCCGCGACCGTGGACTACCTGTTCGGGTACGACGCGACCGCGGGGGTCGTGGACGACTGGATGTACGAGTCGCTCGCCAAGGAGTACGTGTTCGACGAGGAGACCCGCGCGTTCATGGAGCAGTCCAATCCGTGGGCGCTGCGCGGCATCACCGAACGGCTGCTCGAAGCCGTCGACCGCGAGCTCTGGGCCGAGCCCGACCCGGACGTCCTGGACCGCCTCCGCGAGACCTACCTCCAGCTCGAAGGCGACCTGGAGGGCGGCGAGTGACGGTCACACCCCGCCGGTGACGGGCGGCGTCCTGCCGAAACGTTTGCGCAACGGGTACATCGCGGCGACGACGAGCAGGCTCACGACGGAGGCGACCAGCTGCGAGCGCTGGTCGGCCATGAGGGCCATGGAGACCAGGACGGCCAGGAGGGCGGCGATGACCAGCAGGGTGAGGTACGGGTAGCCCCACATCCGGTAGGTCAGGGCGGCGGGGTCCTCGCGTTCCAGGCGGGCGCGGAGGCGGAGCTGCGACAGCAGGACGGCCAGGTAGACGAACGCCAGGATGGCGCCGATGGAGTTCATCAGGAACTTGAAGACCGCGTCGGGGGAGGCGTACGAGGCCACGACCGCGCCCCAGGCGGCCACGGTGCCCAGCAGGACGGCGCGCACGGGGACGCCGCGGCCGTTCAGCGCGACCAGGCCCGCCGGTGCGTCGCCGTCCCGGGTCAGCACGTACAGCATCCGGGACGAGACGTAGATCGCCGAGTTGAGGACCGACAGCACGGCGGTGAGGATGACCACCTGCATGACGGTGCCGGCGGCGGGCACCCCGATCCGGTCGAGCGCGCTGACGAATGGGCTGGTCAGCACCTTGGCGTCGTTCCACGGCAGGATCGCGACCACGAGGAGGATGGAGCCGACGTAGAACAGCCCGACCCGCCACAGGACGTTGCTGGTGGCCTTGGCGACGGCGCGGCCGGGCTCCTTGCTCTCGGCGGCCGCGATGGTGACGATCTCGGTGCCGCCGAACGCGAACATGACGATGACGATCGCCGAGAACACCGACGTGAGGCCGTTCGGCAGCAGCCCGCCGTGGCCGGTGAGGTTGCCGAGGCCGCCGGTCGAGTCGGGCCAGAGGCCGAGGACGTAGAGCACGCCGAGCAGGAGGAACACCAGGATCGCGGCGACCTTGATCGAGGCGAACCAGAACTCGAACTCGCCGAACGAGCGCACGGACACCAGGTTGATCGCGGTCATGACGACCAGCAGCGCCGCGGCCAGGATCCACTGCGGCAGGTCGATCCAGGTGGCGAGGATCGCGGCGCCCGCCACGGCCTCGGCGCCGACCAGGATCACGTACAGGTACCAGTAGAGCCAGCCGATCGTGAAGCCCGCGCCCGGGCCGAGCGCCATCCGCGCGTACTCGGCCAGCGAGCCCGCGACCGGCCGCGCCACCACCATCTCGCCCAGCGCCCGCAGCACGCACAGGACGAGGAGGCCCGCGGCGGCGTACGACAGGACCGCGGCGGGCCCGGCGGTCCTGATGACGGCGCCGCTGCCGACGAAGAGACCGGCGCCGACCGCGCCACCGATCGCGAGCATGGTCATGTGGCGGCGCCGCAGCCCGGTCTGGAGACCACGGGTGGCGGGCGGTGTTTCGGGCATTACCTAACTTTCCGGTCGGTCATCCGTTATGCGAGTCCGCCCATAACTGTAAGTGAGCTCGCGTCACGTCCGGCCGGGTGCCCTGCTGGTGCGGCGGGTTACTCCTTGGGCTCGGAGAGGGAGAAGTCGTCGAAGAACGCCACCGCGTCGGTGTTCTGCGCGGAGATCTTGGGGCGGTTCACCATGAGGTGGCTCTTGCCGACCTTCAGCGGGCGGTCGGTGTCGGTGTAGGTGAACGCCTGCTTCTCGTTGGCCCAGACCTTGATCACGGTGTGCGGCCCGTTGAGGTCGAGCAGGACCTGGAGGCGGTTGAAGTCGTCGGCCTCGAAGTCCTCGACGGGGGCCACCCGCAGGCTGTCGGTCGACTTGCCCGCGACCTGCTTGCGAATGCTCACCTTGCCGTCCGGCCCCAGCACGACGGCGTACCCGTTGGTGCCGTCGCCGACCATGACCAGGCCCGCCTCCCATCGGCCGTTCGCCGGGCCGGACTGCAACTTGACCTTCACATCGTGCAGATAGCGGTGGGAGGGCCTGGGCTGCTGCCCGGGAACGGTGCAGTACTTGGCCTCGTCGGTGAGCACGGCGCTGATGCGCAGCGCGTTGTCGGCCGCCTGCCCGCAGCCGAGCGGATCCATGTCGAAGCCTGCCGCACCGTCGGAGAACCGCTGGCGTGCGACGATCTCGGCGCCGTCCTTGGGCTGGTCGGACCGCGAACCGTCCGAAGCGCCGCCGGACGGTGACGGGTTCGACGAGGAGCCGGAACGCCCGCTGCCGGAAGACGAACCCTTGGACGCGTCTCCCGGCGCAAAGATCGCTGCCAGGACCACGGCGGCGACGACCGCGGGGGCGCCGCAGGCCATCGCCAGGTACGCCTTGCGCTTCGAACTCCGGGAGCGGACAGGGCGTGGGGCAGCCCCTGGCGGCATCGTCGGCGGCGGCATGGACAGCGGCGGAAGCGGCGGACCGGACGGCGGCGAGGGCGGCGGAGTGGACGAGGGCGCGGACGGGGAACCGGGCGGCGGAGTGGAAGTGGAACGGGGCGGCGGAGTGGACGGGGAACCGGGCGGCGGCGGAGTGGACGGGATCTCGTGCTGCGCCACGCGTGTGGTCGGTACGGGCTCGGCCGGTGCGGGCGGCGGCCCGGGAGGAGGCGGCGGACTCTGCGGCTCGGCCAGGGTCCTGCCGTCCTGGGGCGCGTTCTGCGGCCAGGAGGCTTGGATGGTGTCCGCGAGCCGGCTCGGGTTGGGGTCGGTGTGGCCGACGAGACGCGCCAGAACGTCCTGCGTGGACGGGCGGCGCGCCGGATCCTTGTCGAGCGCTGCGGACACCACGTCGCGCAGGTCGGGGTCGAGGCCGTCGAGCACCGGCGCATCGTGCGCCACGCGATAGAGGGTCTCCGGAACGGTGGCGCCCGAGAACGGCGCGCGTCCCGTGCCGGCGTACGCGACCACGCACGCCCAGGCGAAGACGTCGGCGGCGGGGGAGACCTCCTCGCCGCGCATGAGCTCGGGCGCGATGTACGCGGGGGTGCCCACGAACTGGCCGGTGCGCGTCGGGCCGTCCACGGCGTCCAGGGCGCGGGCGATGCCGAAGTCGATGACGCGCGGGCCGGTCGATGACAGCAGCACGTTGGACGGCTTGAGGTCGCGGTGCACGATCCCGGCGGCGTGGATGGAGCTGAGCGCGGTCGCGATGCCCACGGCCAGGCCTTCGAGCGCGCCGCCGTGCATCGGCCCGTTCTCCTGGACGGCCTGGTCGAGCGACGGCCCGTCCACGTACTCGGTCACCACGTACAGCGGCTCGCCGTCGAGCTGCGCGTCCAGCACGGCCGCCGTGGAGAAGCGGCGCACCTGCCGGGCGGCGGTGACCTCGCGCCGGAACCTGTCGTGGAACGCGGGGTCGTCGGCCAGCTCGGCGTTGATCACCTTGACGGCGACCGGGCGCGCGTCCGTGGTCTCACCCAGGTAGACCGTTCCCATGCCGCCGCGCCCCAGCCGGGCGGTGAGGCGGTACGGCCCGAGCCGGGTGGGATCGGCCGATCGCAAGGGCTCGGGGGACATCGATGCTCCTGTCACATTTCCTGGGGGTTGTCCGGAGACCGCATTATCTGGGGACTCGCGAAGATACACGTTTCCAGTAGGACGCCCGCCCGATCAAGCGCGTTCCGAAAGCCGTACGCTGGCCGCCATGGAAGCGACGGAGGACGTCCTCGGCCCAGGGTACGAGGCCATCGAGCTGCCTCTCGGGAACGACGCCGAAGGCGAGGTCGTGGCCACCCTCGTCCGGCGCAGGCGGCCGGGACCGGAGCCGTCGCGGCGTGCCGTGCTCTACGTGCACGGGTTCGTCGACTACTTCTTCCAGACCCATCTGGCCGACTTCTATGTCGAGCACGGCTTCGACTTCTACGCCCTCGACCTGCGCAAGCACGGCCGGTCGCTGCGTCCCCACCAGACGCCCAACTTCGTGCTGAGCCTGTCGGACTACTACCCGGAGATCGACGAGGCGGTACGGATCGTCCGTGAGGAGGACGGGCACGACGTGCTCCTGCTCAACGGGCATTCGACCGGCGGCCTGGTCGCGGCCCTCTGGGCGGACCGGGTGAAGGGCCGGGGCCTGGTCGACGGGATCTTCCTCAACAGCCCGTTCCTCGACATCGCCGAGCCGCTGGTCATGCGCAAGGTGGGCGCCGGGGTCGCGCGGGCGCTCGGCCGCCGGTTCCCGCAGGCCAAGCTGCCCGCGGCGGTCTCGGACCGGTACGCGCGCAGCCTGCACCGCGACCACGAGGGCGAGTGGGAGTTCGACCTGGCGTGGAAGCCGCTGCTGGGCTTCCCCGTCCGCGCGGCCTGGCTGGCCGCCGTCCGCCGGGGCCAGCTGCGCCTGCACGCCGGGCTGGGCATCGACGTGCCCGTGCTGGTGATGTCGTCGGAACGCAGCGTCCGTCCAAAATCGAGCGTCCGTCCGAAATCCAATGCCCGCCCCAAGCCCAAGCTCGCCGTGGCCGACCTGTCGAGCGCCGACGCGGTGCTGGACGTCGCGCACATGGCGCGCTGGGCGCCGCGGCTCGGCCGCCACGTCACCCTCGTCCGGATCGACGGCGGCCTGCACGATCTCGTGCTGTCGCCCAAGCCCGCCCGTGACGAGGTGTTCGCCGAGCTCATCCGCTGGATGACCGCCTACCTCCCCGCGCGGTGACCCTGCGCCGCGGGCTGCCGCGGGTGCGGGGTGCCGCGAGGCGGCGCGGGCGTCAGTCGACGATCTTGGAGATGTCGAAGTCGTCGAAGTCGCCGACGGTCTTGATCGAGGTGTTGCCGCCGGCGGAGACGTCCAGCCCGGCCCAGCCGTTGGCGAGGGGCTGGTCGCCGTCGGTCTTGTCGATGACCTGCTCGCCGTTGACCCAGAGCCGCAGGCGCACCTTCTTGCCCTTGTCCTGCTCCTCGCAGGCGATCTGCAGTTTGTTGGCGGCGCCCTTGCCCTTGAACCCCGGCACCGAGTCGGGGGTGGCCAGGTTCTTGGTGCCCTGATCGCCGGCGCCCTTGACCAGCAGCGCGCCCTTGCCGTCCTTGCGGACCTTGAAGACGTACTGGGTCTTGCCGTCGTCGTTCGCCCGGCAGGAGAGCCCGGTCTGGGCGTCGTCAGGACCCTCCGGGAGCGTGGTCATGGCGGTGACCAGCACCCGGGTGGGCATGTCCTTGCCCTCCTTGGGCGACCAGCGGCCGCGAAACGGCGTGGACGAGTCGGCCTCCAGCCGGTACTTGCCGTCCTTGTAGCCGTACTGGCTGCTGAACGTGCCGCCGCCCCACCCGGACGTGGGACTGGCGAAGGTGTCGCTGTACACCGTGGCGAGCTTGTCGGGCGGACCGTCCGGGCCGAGCAGCGCCCAGCCCGCGAGCCCGGCGACCAGCACGCCCGCGACGGCGGCGGCACCAATGATCAGCGGCTTGCGCGGGACGCCACGGCCTGGACCGCCCGGACCGCCCGGACTGCCCGGACCGCCAGAGCCGGGCGGCGGCGGGGCGACGCGGGTGGGCGACGGCGGCTGGAACCCGTACGGCCCGTCACGGCGAGTCGTCTCGGTGCCGGGAGCGGCCAGGGTCGGCGGCGGCGCGACCCGGGTCGGGCCGGCGCCGGGGCCCGAGCCAAGACCGGCCCCGGCAGGCTGCGGGCCGTGCCACGACGCCTGCACGGTCTCGGCGAGCCGGGCAGGGTTGACGTCGGCGTGGCCGACCAGCCGGGCCAGCAGCTCCTGCACGGTCGGGCGGTTGCGCGGGTCCTTGTCGAGCGCGGCGGTCACGAGGTCGCGCAGGTCCGGGTCCAGCCCGTCGAGCACGGGCGCGTCGTGCGCCACCCGGTAGAAGATCTCGGGAACGGTGTTGCCGGCGAACGGGGCCTTGCCGGTGCCCGCGAACGCCACCACGCAACCCCAGGAGAACACGTCGGAGGCGGGCGTGATCGGCTCGCCGCGCAGCAGCTCGGGCGGCAGGTAGTTGGGAGTGCCGACGAGCTGTCCGGTGCGGGTCGGCCCCTCGGCGGCGTCCAGGGCCCGCGCGATACCGAAATCGATCACGCGCGGGCCGGTGGCGGACAGCAGCACGTTGGCGGGCTTGAGGTCGCGGTGCACGATCCCGGCGCCGTGGATGGCGGCCAGCGCGGTGGCGACGCCGACGGCGAGGCCCTCCAGGTCGGAGCCGGGCAGCGCACCCCGGTCGGCGACCGCCCGGTCCAGGCTCGGCCCCTCGATGAACTCGGTCACCACGTACAGCGGGTCCTGGTCGAGCTCGGCGCCGATCACCGGCGCGGTGCAGAACCGCCGGACCTGGCGCGCCGCCGTCACCTCGCGGCGGAACCGTTCCCGGAACGCCGTCTCGCCCGCCAGCTCACGGTTGATGACCTTGACGGCGACGCGGCGGCCGGACGGGTCCTCGCCCAGGAAGACCGTCCCCATACCGCCCCGGCCGAGCCGGGAGAGCAGCCGGTACGGGCCTAGCTCCCGGGGATCGTCCGGCTGGAGGGAGTCGAAGTTCTCTCCTGCGTGCGTGGTCATCGTGATCCTGGAGGGGTGTGGGTACGAGGGTTGTGTGCTGCGTCCGGAATCGGATCAAAGCACACCCTAGTGCCCTACGGGGTCAGGATCAGCTTGCCGGTGGTACGGCGGCCTGCCAGGTCTTCATGTGCCGTACGGGCGTCGGCGAGGTCGTAGCGGCGGCCGATGTGGAGGCGCAGGTCGCCCGCCGCGACCCACCCGTACACCTCGGCGGCCCGCTGGAGGAGCTCCTCCCGGGTGGCCGTGTAGTGCGCGAGCGTGGGCCGGGTGAGGAAGGTGGAGCCCGCGGCGTTGAGGCGTTGCGGGTCGAACGGCTCGACCTTGCCCCCGGCCGCGCCGTACAGCGCGAGGAGGCCGCGGCGCCGCAGCGAGGCGAGGCTGCCGTCGAACGTCGGGGCGCCCACGCCGTCGTAGACCACGGCCACGCCCTCGCCGCCGGTCAGCCGCCGGACCTCGTCGGCGAAGCCGTCGTAGCCGATCACCTCGTCGGCTCCGGCGTCGCGCGCGAGCTTCTCCTTCTCCGGGGTGGAGACCGTGCCGATGACCCTGGCGCCGAAGAGCTTGCCGAGCTGGATGAGCAGGAGCCCCATGCCGCCGGCCGCCGCGTGCACGAGGATGGTGTCGCCCGCCCGCACCTCGTAGGTCGAACGGGTCAGGTAGTGGGCGGTCATGCCCTGGAGCAGCGCGGCGGCCGCGTCCTCCAGGCTCACGCCGTCCGGCACCGGGACGACCTTGTCGGCGGGGACGGCGGCACGTTCGGCGTAGGAGCCCTGCACGTTCACCCACGCCACGCGGTCGCCGACCGCGACCTCGGTCACGCCGTCACCGACGGCCGTGACGGTGCCCGCGCCCTCGACTCCCGGGACGTACGGCGTCGGCTGCGGGTAGGCGCCGGTGCGGTAGTAGACGTCGATGAAGTTGACGCCGCTCGCCGCGATGTCGATGAGGACCTCGCCCGGGCCGGGCACCGGGTCGGCGTGCTCGGCGGCGGTGAGGACCTCGGGGCCGCCTGGACTCTCGACGACGATCGCGCGCATGCTGAAGCTCCTCCGCTGATTCACTTGGGGCAGGGCTGCCTTGACACCGCCAACCCGGCCCTGCCGGATCATATTCCGCGTTACCGGCGGGGAGGGGAAGGCGGTCTCAGACGCGGTCTCAGACACGGTTTCAGACACGGTTTCGGATGCGGGCTCAGATCAGGTCGCGGAGGGTGTCCTGGGCCAGGACGAGGCTCTCCTCGACCTTGGCCGCGACCGTGGGGGCGTCCCAGATCTCGTACCGGGCGCAGTCCTCGAACGCCACCCGCACCACCGCGGTGTAGAACGAGACGATCAGCCGCGGGCGCAGGTCGGTCTCGGCATCGACGCCGATCCGGCGGGCGACCGCGCCGGCGAGCACCTTCTCGGTCTCCTTGTGGCGGGCCATGTGCCCGTGCACGAGGGCTGGCGTCGTCTCGACGATCTGGTGGATCCTGCGGAACCGGGCCGACTCGTCCGGTCCGCTCTCAGCGATGTTGCGCAGGACGACGCGCAGCGAGGCGAACAGCGCGGCGAGGGGTTTCTCGCCGGGCGGGCGGGTGGCCAGCGCGTCCACCATGACCTGGTCGTACTGGACCATGGTGTCCATCACGACGTCTTCCTTGGTCGCGAAGTAGCGGAAGAACGTGCGCTGGGACACGTCCACGGCCGCCACGATCTCGTCGATCGTGGTCGCCTCGTATCCCTTGGCGAGGAACAGTTCGAGCGCGGCGTCGATGAGGGCCAGGCGGGTCCGCTGCTTCTTGCGTTCGCGGAGGCCGGCCAGCGTTCCCGAGAGTGCGCTGCCGTCGTCCGCGGCGGCTGCGGTCATCGTCGGTCTCCTGTCTGGAAGGGACGCACAGATCATGCGAGGCGCGCGGAGCACGCGCGGAGCCGGCGGGATCGGCGCTCTAAGGGTCTTATCACGGCGGGCGGTTCCGCGGACGGCCCAAGAGCGCGACACCGCGCCAGAGCCCGCCGGGTTCCACCTTCGAATCGGTATGTAAGGAGGGAGTTCCCCTCCGTTACGTACGCCGGCCGGGGTGTCCGGGCAGGAACAGGTTGCTCGACTCTCCGGGATTCCTTGCGGTGATCATTTGTTGCGGCCATTCTTGAGTCACTGGTCGTCCCCGTTCGGTCACCAGAGGTCGTCGAGCGGCCGGTGCTTCACATCCCTGACGAGGCGGCTGATCGTGGTGTCTGTTGTCGGTGCGCGGGAAATCGCCGAGGTGCGGCGGCATCATCTCGCCGCGCTCGCGTACGAGGTCGAGGCGCGCGGTCTCAGGTGGCGGCTGGCCGGCCCCGAGGAGTCGGTGCTCGGCGTCTCCAATCCGATGACGCGGATCCAGGTGATGGTGGTCGCGACGCCTTCCGGAGACGGCTGGTCGTATCTCTGGACCGGAGGCGGCATCGCCGACGTCGGCGACGTCGCCCGGGTCGCCGACCGGCTCGTCCGCATCCTCACCTGACCTCGCGCGAGTTCCCCCGATCCACCGGTAATCCCGTTTCCGGACGCCTTCCGGGCGACCCCGCCTTGCCTCTTCCCGACGGCCTTCCCTAGACTCGTTGGCGAACGTATGTTCGAAACGGGCTGCATGCCTTCCCCCGTGCGGCGATCACATGATCTAGGGCCGGGGGAGGCAGATGACTCGCGTATTCGGGGATCCCGTGGACGTCTGGGTGACCGATGGACGTCCGGTCAGGTTCGTCTGGAGGGGACGGCTCTACACCGTCCGCAGGGTGCTGGAGCACTGGGTCACCACCCGCGACTGGTGGCGGGAGCAGCAGCCGGACGAGGAGGCGACCGGGGAACGGGAGTTCTGGCGGGTCGAGGCGTCTCCTGACACCGAGATCGGCGTCTACGAGCTGCGCCACGACACCGCGACCGATGACTGGATGCTCTCCCGGGTGTGGGACTGAGGGGCCGCCGTGCAGTTGCATGTCGCCTCCGCCTACTCGCCGCGGTACGGCGTCGCGACGCCGTGGGAGCTGGCCCAACGGGCCGCCGAGCTGGGCATGGAGAGCCTCGCGCTGACCGACCGCGACGGTCTGTACGGGGTGGTCAAGCACGTGCGGGCCTGCCGCGCGGCCGGGATCGGTCCCGTCGTCGGCGCCGACCTGACGATGCCGGGGCGGCGCCGCGCCGTCGTGCTGGCGTCCGGCGCCGCCGGGTGGCGGTCGCTGTGCCGCCTGGTGACCGCCGCCCATGGTGCCGCGCGGGGCAAGCCGGTCACGAGCCACGACCTGATCGGCGCGCACGCCGCGGGCCTGGTCGTCCTGCTGGGCCCCGCCTCGGACGTGGGGCAGGCCATCGCCGACCGGCGCCCGGATCTCGCCGCGCGGCAGCTGGCGGCCTGGCGCGAGCGCGCGGAGGTGGTGATCGAGATCGTCGACCACCACGGCCCCGGGGACGGTCACCGCGCCGCCCGGATGCTCGCGCTCGCCCGCGAGACCGGGGTACCGGCGGTCCTGGGCAACGCGGTGCGCTACCTGAGCCCCGCCGACCATCCGGTCGCGCAGGTGCTCGACGTGACGCGGCGCCTCGTACCGCTGCACCGGCGGCACCTGGACGACCGGACGGGCCACGCCTACCTGAAGTCCGAGGCCGAGATGCGCCGGGTCGCCGAGCTGGGCCACGGTCCCGGAGCGGCGGCGGACGAGGTGGACCGGCTGCTGGCCGACACCCGCGAGCTGGCCGAACGCTGCGTGCTCGATCCCGCCCGCGATCTCGGCATGGACCGGGTCCACCTGCCGGACGTGGCGGGCGATCCGTACGAACGGCTCGTCGTCCGATGCGAGGACGGCCTGGTGCGGCGCGGCCTCGCGCGGCGCGGCCTGGCGCCGGGCGGCCCGGTGCTGGGTGGCTCGGCGCCGGGCGGCTCGGCACGGACGGCGGCAGAGGTCGCCGCGCGCCTCGACCACGAGCTTGGCATCATCGCGCGCAAGGGCCTGGCCGCCTACTTCCTGACGGTCGCCGACGCCGCCGCGCTGATCCGGGCGCGCGGCATCCGCTGCGCGATCCGCGGGTCCGGGGCGGGCAGCCTGGTCAACTACCTGCTCGGCATCGGTGATCTGGATCCGCTGCGGCACGACCTGGTGATGGAGCGGTTCCTCGCCGACAGCCGTTCCGGGCTGCCGGACATCGACCTGGACGTCGAGTCGGCGCGGCGGCTGGAGGCCTACCGGGCGCTCTTCGACCACTTCGGCCAGGACAACGTCGCGTGCGTCTCGATGATGGAGACCTACCGTGCCCGCAGCGCGATCCGCGACGTCGGCAACGCGGTCGGGCTGCCGCCGCATGAGATCGACGCGATCGCCAAGGCGTTCCCGCAGGTCCGGGCGCGGCAGATCCGCTCCGCCCTGCACGACCTGCCGGAGCTGCGGCAGAGCGACCTTGCCCGGGGGCATCTGGATGTGATCTTCAGGATCGCCGAGCGGCTGGACGGCCTGCCCCGCCACCTCGCGATGCATCCCTGCGGCGTCCTGCTGTCGAACGCGACGCTGCGCGACCGCACGGCCGTCGAACAGAGCGCGGCGGGGTTTCCCATGAGCCAGTTCGACAAGGAGGACGTCGAGGCCATGGGGCTGCTCAAGCTCGACGTCATCGGGGTCCGCATGCAGTCGGCGATGGCCCACACGGTCGCGGAGATCGCCCGCGTGACGGGCGAACGGGTCGACCTGGAGGCCGTGCCGCACGACGACGGCCCCACGTACGAGCTGATCCGTACCTCGCGGACCCTCGGCTGTTTCCAGATCGAGTCGCCGGGGCAGCGTGAGCTGGTCGGCAAGCTGCAGCCGCGCGACCTGGCCGACCTGGTGATCGACATCTCGCTGTTCCGGCCGGGGCCGGTGAACGCCGACATGGTCGGCCCGTTCCTGGAGAGCAGGCACGGCCGGCGCCGGCCCGCCTACCCGCATCCCGACCTCGTCCCGGTGCTGCGCGAGAGCCTCGGCGTGGTGGTCTTCCACGAGCAGGTGCTGCGCGTGCTCGACGTCATGACCGGCTGTGGCCTCTCCGACGCCGAGGCGGCGCGGCGCAGCCTGGCCACCGAGGCGGGGCAGGAGCAGGTGTCGGCCTGGTTCCGAGAGCTGGCCTTGGCGCGCGGCTACGGCGAACCCACGGTCGAACGGGTGTGGCGCATGCTCACGGCGTTCGGCGCGTTCGGCTTCTGTAAGGCGCACGCCGCCTCGTTCGCCTTGCCCACCTACCAGTCGGCGTGGCTGAAACGGCACCACACGGCCGCGTTCTACGCCGGGGTGCTCACCCACGACCCTGGCATGTATCCCAAGCGCGTCATCGTCGGCGACGCCCGGCACTTCGGCGTTCCCATCCTGCCGCTGGACGTGAACCGTTCCGCCGGGACGTGGCATGTCGAACCCGTGTCCCAGGGCGGATCGGCGGGCCCGCTCGGGATCAGGGTGGCGCTGAACGAGGTGAAGGGCATCAGCGAAGCCGAGGTGGAGCGCATCGTCGGGGAACGCGCCGACCGGCCCTACTCCTCCCTGCGCGACTTCTGGCGCCGCGCCAGGGTCTCCCGTCCCATCGCCGAACGGCTGGTCATGGCGGGCGCCTTCGAGGACCTGCACGGCGAGGGGGTGTCGCGGCGCGACCTGCTGTGCCGGGTGGGGGCACTGGACCGGGCGGCCGGAGCGGCGGCACGGGTGATGGAGGGGCAGCTGCCACTGGACGGGGACGAGTTCGCCGAAGAGATCCCCGCCGGGGAACTGCCCGCGATGACTCCGGCCGAGGTGGTCGAGGCGGAGCTCGCGGTCCTCGGCATGGACGTGAGCCGCCACGTGCTGAGCTTCTACGACGAGCTGCTAGAGGCCCTCGGCGTCGTCCGCGCCCGGGACCTGCCGGAACGGCGGGCGGGCGCCGACGTGCTGGTAGCGGGGGTCAAGGTCGCCACGCAGACCCCGGCGGTCCGGTCGGGCCAGCGGGTGATCTTCGCCACCGTGGACGACGCCACCGGGCCGGTGGACGCCACGTTTTTCGAGTCGGTACAGGACCGGTGCGCGGCGACCGTCTTCAACTCCTGGCTGCTGGTGGTCCGCGGCCGGGTCCGGCGCCCGGGGCTGCGGGCGGTCACGCTCAACGCCACCGCCTGCTGGGATCTGGTGAGCCTGTACGAGGAGTGGCGCCGGGGCGGGCTGCCCGCCGTGCGAAGGCTGATGGCGGCCGCGGACCAGGTGGGGAGCGGTCCCCGGACGGGAAGCCGGATCATTTACGCCAACGGGTTCGCGATGTCCCCGTACGCCGACATCGGCCATGCGGGCGGCGCCGTCAAGCGACCGCCGGGCCGCTTCTGGCACGCCAGCGAAGGCAGTCCAGGCTGACTCCAGGCGAGCTCGGCTCAAGCTCAGTGCGGGCTCGGCGCAAGCTCAGTGGGCTCGGCGCAAGCTCAGCGCGGCTCAGTGCAGGACGGGGGAACGCACCTGCAGGCGGGTGATCTGGAACACGTTCATCATGCACAGCGCGGCGGCGAGGGCCTGGAAGGCGGCGGCGGCCACGCCCAGATGCACCGAGTAACGGGCGTCCGCCAGCGTGTTGACGTTGCTGGCCGCGAACAGCTTGGCCAGCCCGATGCCCAGCAGCACGCTGGCCCACCAGCCCGCCACGATCAGCCCGACCGCGTGCCGTTGGGCCGTGCGGTAACGGCCGCTGCTGACCCAGATGTCGTAGACCATCCGCGGTGGCATCCAGAGGTTGACCACAGGGAGGACCCAGCCGAAGACGACCCAGGCCCGGTGGTGGCGGTGCGGCCCGGCCGACTGCCGGTAGGCCCGCCACAACCAGCCGAGATAGAGCAGGCCGGTGATCATCGCCATGACCCCGCAGATCAGGAAGATGTCGGCGTAGGGGCCGAGCGCCTTGCCTGTCGTGGCCGGGTCATAGGTGTCGTGGGTGGCGTCGTGGAGCGGGTCGATCAGCCGCAGCAGGCTGATGCCGGAGCCGAGCGCGATGAACGCGTTGAAGCCGAGCAACATGAAGACGGCGATGCCGACGGCACGGAAGTCCCGTCGCCGTGCCCAGGCCCCGCAGGCCGGGCAGCGCACGACCTCGGCCGGGATGATGTCGCCGCACAGCGCACACGGCATGGCCCCGCACCTCCGAGATCCGTTGTCCGAACTTGCCCTCCGTTGACTCGGATACTACGTAGCTTTACCGTCGCTTGCCCAACGGCCGGCTGACCGCCGGTCAAACGATCATGCAGGTGGCGATCACCGTGGCGGCGGCGGTGAGCGCGAGCCACGCCGCCAGCCGCCGCGGATCACCGTGGAGAACCAGGCGTTCCGGGCGTGCCCGCGTCACCACGAGCAGCGCCCACCACTCGGCGGCGACCGCGATCGAGAGGTACAGGAAACCGAATCCCAGGAGTGAGGGGATCAGCACGACCGCCGGCAGGGTCAGGATGTGCGCGAGCAGGGCGATGCGGCGCGGGTAGCCGGACAGGCCGCGGCGCAGGCCGCCCGCCACGGCGCCCCAGCCGACGGCCGCGGCGATCCACACCGCCAGCACGGTGACGGGAGCGCCGTTCAGCAAGCCGTGCCCTGCAAGGCTGTGTCCTCAAAGGCTGTGCCCTTCAAGGCCGTGCCCTTCAAGGCCGTGCTGCGCGACGGCGTGCGGTCGTCAGCGGCCAAGACCGGATTCCCAGGCCCAGGCGGCGACCTCCACGCGGTTGCGGGTGGAGAGCTTGCGGTGGACGCTGCCCAGGTGGGTCTTGACCGTGGAGAGTGACACGTAGAGCTCCGCGGCGATCTCCTCGTTCGTCCGGCCGCGCGCGACGAGCCGCACGACGTCCAGCTCGCGTTCGGTGAGCGGCTCGCCCGGCGGCGGTGCGGCGGCCGGAGGCCGCGCGAGGTGCTCCAGGAGCCGGACGGTGATCGAGGGGGAGACCAGCGCCTCCCCGTTGGCGGCCGCGCGCACCGCCTCGACCAGGAGCGCCGGGCCGCTGTCCTTGAGCAGGAAGCCCGCGGCGCCGCCGCGCAGCGCCCCGTACACGTACTCGTCCATGTCGAACGTCGTGACGATCACCACACGGAGCGGATCGGCCACGCCCGGCCCCGCCAGCACGCGGGTCGCCTCCAGGCCGTCCATCTTGGGCATCCGGATGTCGAACAGGCAGACGTCGGGCCGCAGGCGGCGGGCCAGTTCGACCGCCTCGGCACCGTCGGCGGCCTCGCCGACCACCTCCAGATCGGGCTGCGAGTCAATGATCATCCGGAATCCGGTCCGGACCATCTGCTGGTCGTCGGCGATCAGTACGCGGATCGTCACGGTCCCGATTGTGGCAGGTGATCGGGATCGGGGAGCACGGCCACGACCTCCCAGCCGCCCTCGGGACGGGGGCCGGCGTAGATGCGGCCGCCGAGCGCCTCGACGCGTTCGCCCAGCCCGACCAGGCCGAAGCCGCCCGACGGCATCCGGCGGCGGGCCGCCTGGGACGGTCCCCGCCCGTTGTCGCGCACGGTCACCTCGACGCCCTGGGGCGTCCGGGCGATGCCGACCCGGACGGCGGTGGCGTCGGCGGCGTGCTTGCGCGCGTTGGTCAGGGCCTCCTGGACGATCCGGTGCACCGACGTGGCCACCTCAGGTGCGAGCACGCCCAGGCCGCCGGCGACCTCCAGGGTCGCGGGCGGGTCGGTGAACGCGGCGACGAGCTCCTCCACCTGGGCCAGGTCACCGACCGGCCGGATCTTGGAGTCGCCGCCGGTGTCCTGGGCCTCGCGCAGGAGGCCGACCATCCGGCGCATCGACGTCAGGGCCTCGGTGCCGGCCTTCTCGATGCCCGCGAACATCGTGTCGAGCTGCTCGGGGGTCTGTGCCGCGCCGGACCCGGCGGTGAACCGGGCCGCCTGTGCCTGCACCACGATCCCGGTGATGTGGTGGGCGACGAAGTCGTGCAGGTCGCGGGCCAGTTCGAGCCGTTCGTCGCGGCGCGCGGCCACCAGCGCGCGGGCCCGGCGCGTGTCGATCGCCCGCAGCCACAGCCCGGCGCCGATCGCGACCGCCACCAGGACCGCCAGCGGGGCGGAGAAGAACAGCAGGCTGATGGCCGACCCGCGCAGCGGCATGACCACGGCGGCGCCGCCGACCAGGACGGTCAGCGGCACGAGCCGTTCGCGCGGCTGGCGCCAGACCACCCGCGTGACCAGGACCAGGAGCCCGGCGAACTCCAGCAGCATGCTCGGGTTGGCGACGTCCGGCTGCGCCAGCGCCGCGAACAACGTGACCAGCAACGACATGATCGCGGCCGTCAGGAGCCAGAACAGGAAGCCCCGGATGGTCAGGGCGGCCCAGGCGCACACCGCGGCGACGGCGATGAAGCCGAGGAACGGCGGGACGGGGTCGGCGATGCCGCTGCCGGAGGTGAGCACGATGAGCAGCAGGAAGAGGGCGGCGAACGCCCCGGCGGTGCCGCGCACGAGACAGCCGCCGAGCGAGGTGATGCGGTCCAGCCGTGCCCCCGGATCATTCATGACTACGCAGGCTACGACCCACGCCGGACGCTCGTATCGACCATTCGGCCGATGTCGGCGTGCCAGGACCGGCCCCGCGTCCGATGTGGCCGGCCTGGCCCTTCTCGCACGCTTGGGACATGAACGTCATGTATCTGGTCTACGTCCCGATCGCCGTCCTGTTCGCCGTCTTCGTGATCTACGCGGGCCTGGTGATGCCCGTGCGGGAGGTCTCCGAGTCGTTGCACGACCGGCGCGAGCCACGCGGCCCCGACGCCCCGGACAAGCACGCCCCGGACAAGCACGCCCCCGAGAAGGCCGCCTCGGCGGACGACGCCGAGGTGCTCGCGTTCCGTTCCGCCTCCGGCGACGACCGGAGGGCCGCCGCGTGAACGAGCTCGTCCTCTCCGGGCACGGCCTGGTCAAGCGGTTCGGGCCGACCGTCGCCCTCGGCGGCGTGGACCTGGCCGTCGGCCGCGCCGAGGCTGTGGCGATCATGGGTCCGAGCGGCTCCGGCAAGTCCACCCTGCTGCACTGCCTGGCAGGGATCATGAAGCCGGACGCGGGCGAGGTGTCGCTGCTCGGGCAGCGCGTCGACGCGCTCGGCGAGCGCCGCCGCAGCGAGCTGCGCCGGACCCGGTTCGGCTTCGTGTTCCAGTTCGGCCAGCTGCTGCCGGAGCTGCCCGCCGACGAGAACGTGGCGCTGCCGCTCATGCTCGGCGGGGTCGCGCGCGGCGAGGCCGTCCGCGCCGCGCGCGGCTGGTTCGGGCCGCTCGGGCTCACCGGGATGGAGGGCCGGAGGCCTGGCGAGCTGTCCGGAGGGCAGGCCCAGCGCGTCGCCATCGCCCGTGCGCTGGTGTCCAGGCCCGCGGTCGTCTTCGCCGACGAGCCCACGGGAGCCCTCGACCAGAACACCGGCCACGAGACGATGCGGCTGCTGGTCGAGGCGACCAAGCACAACGGCGCCTCGCTGGTGGTGGTGACGCACGACCCCAACGTGGCGCGCTGGTGCGACCGCACGGTCGAGGTCCGTGACGGGCGGTTGCTGGTCCCCGCGGGCGGCGTCGCGTGACACGCACGTCGCTCGAACTCTCCTGGCGGCTGCTGCGCGGTGGCGGCCGTCGCGGCCTGCTGGGTTCGCTGCTCACCCTGGCCGCCGTCATGGTCTCCACCGGCCTGCTGCTGTTCGCGGTCGGCGGCAACCACGCGTTCGCGCAGCGGGCCGACGCCGACGCGTGGCGGCATCCCGCCAAGGCGGTGTCCACGTCCGCGACCGCCGTCCAGGCGCTGGACACCGACTATGTCCGGGGCACGCCGATCACGATCGTCGATCTCGCCGCCACGAGCGGGCGGGCCCCGGTGCCGCCGGGCATGGCGGCGTTCCCGAAACCGGGCGAGTTCTGGGCGTCGCCCGCGCTCGCCGACCTGATCGAGAAGCTGCCCGCCGACCAGCTCGCGAAGCGGTTCCCGGCCGGGGCGCCGACGGGAATCCTGGGGGACGAGGCGCTCGTCCATCCCGGTGAGCTGGTCGCGGTGGCCGGTCACCGGCCGGGCGATCCCGCCATGACCGGCAGGCGGAGCGGCGCGATGGGAGCGGAGACGACCGCGTCCCCGACGCCGATCGACCACTACGCCACCGGCGCGGTGTCGACGATCCCGCAGATCTACCAGGGCTTGGCCATCATCGCCTCGGTGCTGATGGTCGTGCCGCTGCTCGTCTTCGGCGGCGCGGCGGCCCGGCTCACGGTCGCCCGGCGCGACCAGCGGCTGGCCGCGCTGCGCCTGGTCGGCGCCACCCCCGGGCAGGTGATCGCGATCACCGCGGCCGAGGCGGTGCTGACCGCGGCGGCGGGCGCGATCGCCGGAACGCTGCTGTACCTGGCGGCGATCCCCGCGCTCACCCGGATCACGATGGGCGGGGGCGGCTGGTTCGTGAGCGATCTGTGGCCGGGACCGCTGCCGCTGGCCGCCGTCCTCGCGGGAGTTCCCGTGCTCGTCGGCGTCAGCGCCGTCGTGGGCCTGCGCCGCGTGGTCGTCAGCCCGCTCGGGGTGGCCAAGCGGGAGACGCCGCCGGGTATGAAGGCGGTCCGCCTGCTGGCGTTCGGTGCCATCGTGGTCGCGTTCGGGCTGGTCAGCGGGAGCCTCACGGCGATGGGGCGGACGGGTGCGCTCGTCCTCGTGGTCTTCCTCGCGCTCGGCTTCCTGTCCATCAACCTGGTGGGGCCCTGGGTGGTCGCGCTGATCGGGCGCGTCACGGCCGGCACGGCGCGGGGACCCGCCCGGCTGCTGGCGGGCCGCCGCCTGGTCGACGACCCGCGCTCCGCCTGGCGGACGGTCGCCGGCGTGGCGCTGACCGGGTTCGTCGCCGGCTTCCTGTCGCTGATGAACCCCCAGGCCATGCCGGGAGCCGACGCCAGGGACCGGCTGGAGCTCACCGTCCCCAAGGCGCAGGTGGCCACGGTGACGGACCGGGTCAGGGAACGGCTGGCGGGCGTTCCTTCCACGGTGACGGCCGGCGAGACGACGTCCGACGGTGCTTCGCGGACGGTGCGGATCACGGTGCCGGGCGGTGACGCGGCGGTCGACCGGGCCCGGACGGCGCTGCACGGTGTCGTTCCCGGCACGACCCCGGCGCCCCCGGCCGGTTCGGGCGCCGAGCTGTACCTGCTGGCCGACCTGCGCACCGGCGCGCTCATCGTCCTCGTGGTCTCGTTCCTCATCGCCATCACCAGCGCGGGCATCACCGGCGCGTCGGCCGTGCTCGACCGGCGGCAGACGTACGCGATGCTGCGGCTGGCGGGCACGCCGCTGGAGGTGCTCGACAGGGCGCGGCGGCAGGAGACCCTGATCCCGCTCGCCGTCATGGGCGGCGGGTCGCTGCTGACCGGGTTGTTCTTCGCCGCTCCGTTCGCGGCCGGGTTCGGGTCGTCGGGCGCGCTGACGCTGGCCGGGTTCGTCGTGCTCGGGTTCGCCGGGATCATCGGTGCCGGCGCGCTGAGCCGCCCGCTGCTGCGCTCGGTCACCGCCGACCCGGCGCCCCGCCCCGACTGACGGGTGCCACGGAAAAACGCGTCGCGTTCGTGCTGGTGGGGAGGGCATGCTGAGGCCATGGAGATCCGAGAGGCGACGGCCGGGGACTGGCCAGCGATCTGGCCGTTCCTGCGTGAGATCGTCGCCGCGGGTGACACGTTCGCGTGGCCGCGCGACATCGGCGAGGAGCGCGCCCGCTCGTTCTGGATGAAGGAGCCGCCGGGCCGCACGGTCGTCGCGGTCGGCATGGCGGGCGACGGCTCGGACGTCGTCCTCGGCACGGCCAACATGAACCCCAACCACATGGGACCGGCCTCGCACATCGCCAGCGCCAGCTTCATGGTCGCGCCCGAGCACGCGGGCCGCGGCGTGGGCCGGGCACTGGGGGAGTACGTCATGGAGTGGGCGCGCGCCGAGGGTTATCGCGCGATGCAGTTCAACGCCGTCGTGGAGACGAACGAACGGGCCGTCCACCTGTGGCGTTCCCTCGGCATGGAGGTCGTGGCGACCCTGAAGGAAGGGTTCTTGCACCCGTCCAAGGGTTACGTCGGTCTCCACATCATGTACCGCCTCCTCTGAACGAACGCGCGTTCGAAAAAATGTCAGAGGCGGGGCGTAAGTTCGCAGCGTGACATGGGTGACACCGGGGAATACACATCGAACCAGGGAGCTTGTTCGGTGCGTACCTCCGGGTATCCCGACCGGCGCTCCGCCGGTGAAGCAGGAAGGGGTAGCTGCCGTGAACGAAGTGACGTTCCATCACCTTTCCCGCCCAAGGCTGGACGGGCCCGCAGAGCGGACCCTCGTCGAGCCGTGGCTGACTCAGACGACCACCAGCCTGACTCTCAACGCCTATGCCGACGCCGGCTTCACCGGGGTCGCCGAGCCCGAGATCACCGTTGCCGCGCTCGCCGCGGTCGAGCCCCTTCCCGCCCAGCGCCCGGCGGCGCCGCGCCGCGTGGCGATGGCCGCCTAACGCCTGCCCGTACACGCCTGCCCGTACGCCTATCCGTCGCCCCGCCCGGGGCGCACAGCCCTTGTCGCGAGGGTGGCGACGCGTTCGACCGTCGCCACCCCGGCGGACAGCGAGGGATGACCGGCCGAGATGACGGCGACCAGGCAGTCGGCCCCGTCGTCGCTGATCCGGCCGATGCTGTTGACCGTCCAGGCTCCGCCGTCCACCCGGCGCGGCAGCCAGCCGTTCTTGAGCGCGACCGAGCCCTCCCGTTCCGCCGCAGCGCTGACACCCCAGGCCTGGTCGTCCACGACACCTTTCATCAGGTCCAGCACGTAGTCACGGTGCTTGGCCGAGAGCGGGCCGCGCTCCGAGGTCAGGGCGCCGAGCAGCCGGAGCTGGTCGGCCGCGCTCGTCGTCGTCGAACCCCATGCTCCGCCCGGCCCGGCAGTCGTGTGCCTGAGGCCGAGCTTGCGGTTGGCCTTGTCCAGCCCGCCTCCGCCGCCGATCGAGTTCCACAGCACCGACGCGGCGCCGTTGTCGCTGTGCTGGATCATCTGCGCGGCGAGTGACTTCTCGTACGGGCTCAACCGGCGGTGCGCGCGCTGCGCCTTCAGGAGGAGCGCCATCAGGATGTTCACCTTGACGATGCTGGCCGTCGCGGTGCGGACCTTGCTCCCGTACGAGTACGTGGCGCCCGTCTCCAGATCCCGGACCGCCGCCGACACCCGTCCGGCACGATCCTCCAGATAATCCCTGATCTCGCGTGACGCCCGTGCCCGTGCTCGCGCCCGCGCCGAGGCAGATGGCGAAGGTGCGGGCGTGACGGCCGGGGGCGGCGACGGGGTCCGCGGAGCGGTGATCGGCGCCCGCGGTGCCGCGGCCGCCGGCGCGTCGTCGGGCTGCTCGTGCACGGTCAGGCCGACCGTCGCGAGCGTGATGGCGGCGGCGACCCCGGTGCGGATGGCGGCATGCCGGAATCTCATGCCGCCTGAGGCTGAGCGGTCAACCTGGAGGCCCGATGAGCCGAACCTGAGAGTTGTGTTTCCTCGGCTGCGTCCGGTCGTCACGTCTCACATTGCAAGACATGATTCTCAAAGTATGAGAAATCTGTCTAGGGTGGTGCCAACAGCCACGGCGACGATGCTGTGAGGGAGAAAGGTGTCTTCATGTCGGCACAGGGGACTTACCCGCAGGGTTTCCACAAGGCGGTTCTGAGCTCGCACACCTGGCGCACCGTGGAGAACTCCGCGGCCTATCTGGTCGAGCACCTGCGCCCCGGCTCCACGGTCCTGGACGTCGGCTGCGGCCCGGGCACCATCACCGCGGACCTGGCCGAACGTGTCGCGCCGGGCCACGTCACCGCCGTCGACGCGTCAGACGAGGTGCTGGAGCAGGCCGCCGGGGAGGCGGCCAGGAGAGGCCTGGACACCATCGTGTTCGCCGTGGAGGACGTGCACGCGCTGAGCTTCGCCGACGACACGTTCGACATCGTCCACGCCCACCAGGTCCTGCAACATGTGGCCGACCCGGTCCAGGCGCTGCGCGAGATGCGGCGCGTCTGCAAGCCCGGCGGCGTCGTCGCGGCGCGGGACGCCGACTTCGGCGGCTTCCTCTGGCATCCGGACCCGCCCGGCATGGACGCGTGGATGCCGATCTACTACAAGACCGTGCGCGACAAGGGCGGCGAACCCGACGCGGGCCGCCGCCTGATGTCATGGGCACGCGAGGCGGGCTTCGCCGAGGTCACCGCGAGCGCCTCCGTCTGGTGCTACGCCACGCCGGAGGAACGCGAGTGGTGGAGCGAGTCCTGGGGCGGCCGCCTGCTGAACTCCTCCCTCGCCGACCACGCCGTAGCCGGAGGCCACGCCACCCGCGACGAGCTGCAGCGCGTCTACACCGGCTGGAAGGCGTGGGCCGCCGCCGAGGACGGCTGGTTCGCCGTCCCCCACGGCGAGATCATCTGCCGCCCCTGAGCCGCCCCGCCGACCTGATCCGGTGTTGGTCCTGACAGGTCAGAGGGCGTGCCAGGCGGGGTCGCGGCCGGTCAGGCCGATGAGGCGGTCGAGGGCCGGGGCGTCGGCGGGGACGTCGACGGGAGGGCCGAACGGGCGGTCGCCGGTGTCGGCGTTCCCGTCCACGTCCTCGTCCCCGCCGGGTTCCTGCGACAGGAAGGCGAGGCAGGCCTCGACCGCCTCCGGCGTGCTCTCGTACGGCTGCCCGGCCGACCGCGCGACGTCCCAGCCGTGCACGACGACCTCGTTCAGCGCCACCAGGCCGGCCACCTGACCCGGCAGGTCGATTCCGCCGGCCCGCGTCATGCCCTCCCAGGCGTCCGGCTTGCGCCACGCCTGGGCGAGCGCGGCGAGCCGCTCCGGGATGCTCTCCCGCCAGCCGGCCGGAAGACGGGTGGCGTCACCGGACGGACCCCGCGAGCCGCCCGGCGGCACATCCTTGGCGGCGGCGACGGTGAACGCCAGCGCCAGCCCGTTGATGTGCTCGATCAGGTCCCCCAGGGTGTACGCGGGACACGGCGTCGGCAGCGTGAGCTGGTTGTCGGTCACGTTCACGAGAACGCCGGCGAGTCGCTGGGTGGCAGGACCGAGGTCCAGAGTCATGGACGTCTCCTCATCGGGTCGGTGGCTCGGTCATGTAGACCGGGCGCCGCCATGAAAGTCATCGCTCGGGCTCCTGGAAGGAAACCCAAGGATTGACCTGCGACCCGGCGGAATCAAGGATGGCGGCGTGCGTGAAGCATTGGAGTTGCTGGAAGAGCGCGGGGCCGCGGAGATAGCCCACCCGGGCGGCACCCTGCTGGCGCATCTGCGGCGAGTGAGCGGCTTGCTCGAACAGTGGGGAGCACGGCCCGTTCTGCAGGCCGCGGGCCTGTGCCACGCGTTCTACGGAACGGACGGCTTCGCCACTGCCCTGGGCGACGTGACGAGACGCGAGGAGCTTGTGGCGGCGATCGGCGGAGAGGCGGAGCGACTCGTCTACTTCTACGCGAGCTGTGACCGCAAGTTCTCGTATCCGCGGTTGCGCGACGGGGACTTCCGTGATCGCTTCACTAGGGCGGTCGTCGTTCCGCCATGGCCGATGCGACGTGATTTCGCGGAGCTCACCGTCGCCAACGAGCTGGACGTGTTCGCGCACAACGAGGAGCTCAGGGCACGGTACGAGGACGAGTCGCTCCGCCTCTTCGCCTCCTGGAACGACCTTCTCAGCGCACCGGCCCGGAAGGCGGCGGGTATTGCCGGGTGAGGGCGGCGAGCTCGGCTTCGAGAGCCTCGATCCTGGCGGTCAGGTCGGCCGTCGCGTCCGCGTCCGCGCCCGGATCGAGCCAGTCGTCGTGCTCGGGCCTGGTCGTCAGCCAGCGCAGTGCGCGGCTCACGAACGAACGAGGGTTGTCGTCGTACACGTCGCCTCCGGGTCTACGGGTTCGCCTCCCGTACAGACTCGGAGGCGGCGTGTATCCATGCCGTTAACTCCCCGGGTTCTTACAGCGCGTTCTTACAGCGCGTCGGTCAGCTCGCCGAGCTTGTCGGTCAGCCGGAGGTTGTGCGAGTAGTCGACCGGAACCGTGATGACCGAGACGCCGTCGTCGGCCAGGGCCTTCTGCAGGGTCGGCAGCAGCTCGTCGGCGGCCGTGACCCGGTAGCCCTTGGCGCCGAAGCTCTCGGCGTACTTCACGAAGTCCGGGTTGCCGAACTTGATGTGGGAGTTGCGGCCGAGCTCCAGGTCCATCTTCCACTCGATCAGCCCGTACGCGTCGTCCTCCCAGATGAGGACCGTGATCGGGATGTTCTCGCGGACGGCGGTCTCCAGTTCCTGGGAGTTCATGAGGAACGCGCCGTCGCCGGTGGCCGCCAGCACGCGCCGGTCGGGATGGGCCAGCTTGGCGGCGAGCGCGCCGGGCACGGCGAAGCCCATCGACGACAGGCCGTTGGACACCAGCAGCGTGTTGGGCTCGTACGTCGGGTACATGCGGGCCATCCACATCTTCACCGCGCCGGTGTCAGCGAGCACGATGTCCTCGCGGCCCATGGCCTCGCGGATGTCGGCGACCACGCGGCGCGGCGACAGCGGGAAGCCGCTCTCGGACCTGCCGTCGCGAAGCTCCCCGGCCATCAGGTCGCGGATCTTGCGGCCGGTTCCGCCCGTGCCCGATGGAAGCGTGTCGAAGCGGCGGTGCACCGACTCGGCGAGCGCGCGCAACGACCGCGAGATGTCGCCCTGGATGCCGACCTCGACCGGGTAGTGGTCGTCGACCTCGGCCGGGAACTGGTGGATGTGGATGATCTTCTTGTCGACCTTGGGGTTGACCTTGACCGGGTCGAACTCCTGCAGCTCGTAGCCGACCGCGATGATGACGTCGGCCTCGTCGAAGCCGAAGTTGACATAGTCGTGCCGCATGAAACCGACCGCGCCGAGCGCGTTGCGGTGGTCGTCGGGGAAGACGCCCTTGCCGTTGAACGTGGTGGCGACCGGCAGGCCGAGCTGCTCGGAGAAGTGGATCAGCGCCTGGCTCGCCCGGGCCCGGGTGGCGCCGTGACCGGCCAGCACGATCGGCTGCCTGGCGAGCGCGATGACGTCGGCGGCACGCGCGATCTGCGCGGGGGAGGGCTCCTGCGGGCGGACGACGTTGAGGGGCAGCGGCTTGAGGTCGGCGGAGACCTCGGCGGCCTCGACGTCCTCCGGGATCGCCAGGTAGACCGCGCCCGGGCGCTCGGTCTGGGCGGTCTTGAACGCCTTGCGGATCATCTCCGGGAGCGCCTCGGGGGTCGGTGCCAGCTCGGCCCATTTGGTGATCGGCCGGAAGAGCGACACCAGGTCGACGATCTGGTGCGACTCCTTGTAGATGCGGTCGAGCCCGACCTGGGCGGAGATGGCGACGACCGGCGTGCTGTTGGTGGTCGCGTCGGCGACGCCGAGCTGCAGGTTGATCGCGCCGGGGCCGAGTGTCGCGGAGGCCACGCCCGCCTTGCCGGTGAGCCGGCCGTAGATCTCGGCCATGAACGCCGCGCCCTGCTCGTGGCGGACGAGGATGTAGCGGATCGAGGAGTCGTTGATGGCGTCGACGAAGTGGATGTTCTCCTCGCCGGGGATGCCGAAGACGTACTCCACGCCCTCGGCTTCGAGTGCGCGGACGAGCAACCTGGCGGCGGCGACCTGCGGGCTGGACATCGGATGTCCCTCTTTTTGTCGATCATGTCGTGTGGACACCCGATGTAGCACCCGGACGTCCACGGACATTCCATCGCATCCTGAGGTCCCCGGCACGGCCGGGGGTGGTCCGGGTGGTCAGGGGCGGTCGGGCGCGGTCGGGGGCGGTCGGGCGCGGTCGGGGGCGGTCGGGCGTGGCCGGGGGTGGTCATGTCCGCGTGTCCGGACATGGGGAGAGGCGGCCCGGCCAGGATCCGGACCGCCCCTCCCCATGCCCCGGTCTCGCGGGGGTGGTCTCAAAGTGAACCTATGGTGCGCACCGGACGGCTGGAAACTTCCCCGTACGTAAGGTCATGGGGCGATGACGTCCAGTCGCCCCTTACCTCCCGACCCTTCCACCTGGCGGAAGGGTCGGCGGCCTGGTGGCCGCCTCCGGAGTCAGGATCGCGGTGGGACCCGCCGCCACCCCGCCGGGTCCGCTGCATCCGCCGAGGAGGAACCATGACGTTGCTCGACTCCGGCACCTGGACCGGGAAGATCTTCAACGGGGAGTGGACCGGCGCGGCGGACGGCGCGTACGACGTCGTCGAACCGGCGACCGGCGCCACGCTCGGCGGCCTGGGCCGCGCCGCCACCGCGGACGTCGCGGCCGCGGCGACCCGGGCCGCGGCGGCGCAGCGTGACTGGGCGGCGAGGACCTACGAGGAACGGGCCGCCGTGCTGCGCCGCGCCGGGCGGCTCTTCGAGCGGCACGCCGAAGAGATCGAGGAGTGGCTCGTGCGCGAGGCGGGATCGGTCCCGCCCAAGGCGAAGCTGGAGACGCACTTCGCGGAGAGCCTGTGTTACGAGGCGGCCGCCCTCGCCTCGCATCCGCAGGGCCTGGTGCTGCCGTCGGCACAGCCTCGCTGGAGCCTGGCGCGCCGCCGCCCCGCCGGGGTCGTCAGCGTGATCGCCCCGTTCAACTTCCCGCTGATCCTCGCGATGCGGTCGGTGGCGCCCGCCCTCGCGCTCGGGAACGCGGTGCTGCTCAAGCCCGATCTGCGGACGGCCGTCGCCGGCGGGGTGACCGTCGCCCGGATCTTCGAGGACGCGGGCCTGCCCGCCGGGCTGCTGCACCTGCTGCCGGGCGGCGTGGACGTGGGTGAGGCCGTCGTCGCGGCGCCGGAGGTACGGGTCGTCTCGTTCACCGGTTCGACCAGCGCCGGCCGCCGGATCGGCGAGGCGTGCGGGCGGCTGCTCAAACGCGCCCACCTGGAGCTCGGCGGCAACAACGCGCTCATCGTGCTGCCCGGCGCCGACGTCGCGAGGGCGGCGTCGGCCGGGGCGTGGGGCTCGTTCCTCCACCAGGGCCAGATCTGCATGACCACCGGCCGTCAGCTCGTCCACGAGAGCCTGCACGACGAGTACGTGGCGGTGCTCGCCGAGAAGGCCGGCAAGCTGCCGGTCGGTGACCCGGCCTCCGGTCAGGTCGCGCTCGGTCCCGTCATCGACCGGTCACAGCTGGAGCGCATCGACCGGCTCGTCCGCGACACGGTCGCGGCGGGCGCGCGGCTGGCTGCGGGCGGCACGCACGAGGGCCTGTTCTACCGGCCGACCGTTCTGGCGGAGGTCACGCCGGACATGCCCGCCTACGCGCAGGAGGTGTTCGGCCCGGTCGCGCCGGTCGTGCCGTTCCGTACGGTCGACGACGCGATCGCGCTGGCCGCCGACAGCGAGTACGGCCTGTCGCTGGGCATCCTCGGCGACGTCGGCGAGGCGATGCGCGTGGCGGACGCGGTGCCGACCGGCCTGGTGCACATCAACGACCAGACGGTGAACGACGAGCCGGTCGTGCCCTTCGGCGGGCTCGCCGCCTCGGGCAACGGGTCCCGCTTCGGCGGCCCGGACGCCAACCTTGAGGCGTTCACCGAGACCCAGTGGGTCACGCTGCGCGGCGAGATCGCCCCGCACCCCTTCTGACGCCCCACATCGCTTGTGACGCCCGCATCGCTTCCGGCGTCCGCGGCGCCCTCAGGCGTGCACGAGGTCGCGGATGTCGCGCAGCGTGGGCTCGTCCCGGACGCCCGCGATGAGCAGCGTCGTGACCGGGCTGGCGCGCCACAGCCGCAGGCGCTCCTTGATGCGGCCGATCGGGCCGAGCAGCGAGATGGAGTCGGCCAGCTCGTCCGGCACGGCCTTGATCGCCTCGTTCCGGCGGCCGTCCAGGAACAGCCGCTGCACCCGTGCGGCCTGCTCGGCGTAGCCGAGACGGCCGATCATGTCGAGGTGGAAGTTGTGGTCGCGCGCGCCCATCCCGCCGATGTAGAACGCGAGCGGGATCTTGGCGAACTCCAGGGCCGCGTCGAGGTCGTCGCTCACGATGGTGGTGACGGTCGCGGCGATCTCGAAGCCGTCCGGGCGGCCCGCGAGCGACTCGCCGAAGAGCGTGTCGATCTGCCGGGGGTCCACGAACAGCGGCAGCCAGCCCTGGGTGTGCCCGGCGGCGAGCGCGATGTTCTTCGGCCCCTCGGCGCCCAGGTAGACGGGGATCTCCGGGCGTACGGGATGCACGATCGACTTGAGCGGCTTGCCGAGGCCCGCGCCTCCCGGATAGGGCAGCGGGTAGTGCGGGCCCTCGTTCGTCACCGGGCCCTCGCGCCGCCACACCTGCCGGACGATGTCGAGGTATTCGCGGGTGCGGGCGAGCGGCTTGGGGAACGGCACGCCGTACCAGCCCTCCACGACCTGCGGGCCGGACGCGCCCAGCCCCAGGATCACCCGGCCGCCGGACAGGGCGTCGAGGGTGAGCGCGTGCATCGCGGTCGCGGTGGGGGTGCGCGCCGACAGCTGCGCCACGGCGGTGCCCAGCTTGATCCGCGAGGTACGGGCGGCGTACCAGGTCAGCGGGGTGAAGGCGTCCGAGCCGTACGCCTCCGCGGTGAAGACCGAGTCGTAGCCGAGCCGCTCGGCCGCCAGGACGGTCTCGGTCTGGTCGTCGGGGTCGCGCTGCCAGTAGCCGACGTTCACGCCGAGCTTGAGTTCTGCGGTCACGGGTCACCCTCCAGGAAGAGAAAGCACCGGCGATACTAGAACACGTTCTAGTATCGCCGGAAGGGTGGGCCGGACGCGCTCGGCGGATCGTCGCTACGAGATCGTGCCGACGAACCTGGTCCACTCGGTATCCGAGAGGACCATCGCGGGACCGTCCGGGTCCTTGGAGTCGCGGACCGCCCGGCGGCCGCCGGACAGCGCGGCGATCTCGACGCACTGGTCGCCGCTTCCGCTGTGAGAGGACTTGCGCCAGGTGGCGAGGGCGAGTTCGGTGGGAACCTGGTTCACGAGCTGCCGCTCCTTGCTGCCTCGTGGAGGAGGTGTGCGGACTCCTCCGGGGTGAGGGCCAGCGCGGTGACTCGATCGAATCTGGCCCTGTGTTGGGCTATTGCCTCCGAGCTTTCGAGATAAACGTCACCCATAGTGCCCTCTACGTAGGCGATATCAGGGTCGGCGGGGTCCGGGAACGAAAGGATCGTGAAACGCCCGTCCAGTCCGGCGTGCTCACCCGCCGCACGCGGGAGCAAACGGACCGTCACCTGGGGGCGCCGGGAGGCCTCGGCCAGCGATTCGAGCTGCGCCTCCATGACGGCCTTTCCGCCTATCGCGCGGTAGAGGATCGCCTCGTCGAGGATGACGTCCAGACGCGGCGCGCTGGCGCGGTCGAGCAGGGCCTGCCGTGCCTTACGGGCGGCGATGCGGCGCTCGATCTCGGTACGGCTCGGCAATAGCCGTCCCGCGGTGATGACCGCGCGGGCGTAGTCCTCGGTCTGCAACAGGCCGTGAACGAGCTGGGCGTCCCACGAGCAGATCTGGGACGCCTCGTCCTCCAGTGCCACGTAGCTGCCGGCGAAGACGTCCGCGTAGGCGGTCCACCAGCCGCGATGGCCGGCCTCCTTGGCGAGGTTGATGTAGGCGTCGCGATCGGGACTGGGCACGCCGTACAGGTCGAGGATGTCGGCTATGTCGCCGTGCCGTGGCCTGGTCTGCCCCGTCTCCAGGCGTGAGACCGTGGCCCGCGACCAGCCGAGCCGGTCCGCCACGTCCTGCAGGGTGAGTCCCTGCTCGTCCCGCATCCTGCGAAGCTCCCGTGCGAGCCGGCGGCCGCGCACCGTGGGCCGATAGGTCATAAAGGTGAGAGTCCCCTATCCCGACCGTTCAGGACAACGTGATTGGCGAAGCCGGTAAGAGCAATCTTCCGAAGAGAGTTGCGGGGATGAGATTCTCACGCGACGCTGAAAACGTGACCGTTCGGGGACGGAAAGTGACGGAGCAGTACGCGGCTGCGCAATACGCAACGTAACGCGGGAGGACCCGTGAAGGCTTCGCCTGAGTTCACGGACGATGACACCGAGCTGCCCGGCTGGGTCTGGGCGCTCCCACGAGGCCCCGGCTGCGCCGGGTACGCCCGGTCGGTGCTGGCCGAGGCGCTCACCACCTTCGGGGTGGACCGCGCCACGGTCGGCGACGCCCGGCTGATGGTGAGCGAACTGGTGACCAACGCGCACCAGCACGCGGCCGACTACGGCCCCCACGAGCTCTGGCTCTATCTGGGGGAACGGTCGGCCACCCACGTTCCCTCCGCGGGCAGGGCCGATCCGCCGGTCACCCGCGAGGTCCGCTGTGCGGTCTTCGACGGCAACGCCGACGCCCGCCTGCCCGGCTATTCGTGGACGTCCGGCGACTGCGGCCGAGGCCTCAGCATCGTGCGTGAGCTCTCGGAGGGCCGCTGGGGGGTGCTCCACACCGTTTCCCGGCTGGGGCCGCCGGTCCCCGGCAAGGCGGTCTGGTTCGCGGTCCCCGCGCCCTTCGGGGCCGCCACGTTCCTGGACCCGTCCGGGCCGAGACCTACGACAGACGACGCGCCACCCGAGCCCGACGCCGCCTGAGGCGGCGGCCTGGGCTCAGGGGTGCTCGTGCTTGCGCTCAGGTCTGCTCGTGCTTGTTTCAGGTCTGCTCGACGGCGGGCGCGATGTCCCTGACGAGGACGAGCAGCGAACCGGCCAGGAGCGTGTGGACCTGGGCGCGGCTGAGGGTCTTCTCCTGGAGCCACTGGCGGGTCGCCACCTCGGCCAGTCCGGAGTACGTGCGGAGCACGGCGCGCAGTGTGTCGGTGGGCTCGGGAACGTGGAGCACCGCGAGCATGTGCTCGACCGTGAGGTCGCGGGTCTTGTTGACGATGCGCCGGAGCTCGGGGTCCTGGCCGAAGCCCTCCGCGTCGAGGGCGGCGAGCCAGGTGTCGGCGTTGTTCTCGGCGGCGTCCAGGAACAGGCGCACGCACAGGCCGACCGTCTCCTCCAGCGACATCGTGGGGTCGGCGGGCGGCGCCTGGCCCGCGTAGCCGGCCGTGAGGTCGCGCACGACCTCCAGGAAGAGGTCGCGCTTCGTGCCGAAGTAGTAGTGGATCAGGCCGCGCTGGACGCCGGCCTCACGTGCGATCGCGGCGGTGGAGACGTCGGCGTACGGCACTTCCGTGAACATCCGGCGTGCGACACCGAGGATCTGGTCGCGCCGTTCGTCCCGGGGCAGTCGCTGGTAACTCGCTCTGGCGGGACGGCCTGGAGACGGACGTGAAGAGGGAGGCGCCACCCGCACAGCCTATGCGGCCCGGCGCCGGGCCTGCCCGAAGAGCCGAAGGGGCCGCTCACGTGCCACGAGATAGTCGGTTGGGCGGTGCCGTACGGACGTCGGCACGACCTTGGCCGCCGTTCTGTTGGCCCTGATGAGCGAGGCGAACGCGAGGGATCGTGACCGGCTCCACGGGATGTCCAGCTCACGCCGCAGCGGGCGCGGCAGAAGAGCTCCGGCGGCGAGCAGGTTGAGCCGGATGTAGGCGGGGCCGAGCGGCCACGGCATGGGCAGTACGCGGCTCGTGTCGAGCAGCTTGGCCGAGACGGTGGTCGGGCGCAGTTCCTCCCGGACGACCCGGTCGAAGTAAGCGCGGAAGTCCTCGTAGGTAACAGGGCAGTGGCCCTCGGGTACCCCGCACGCGTACGCGATCAGCTTCTGCTCCTGGTAGAAGCGCTCGCGTTCGCCCGCGGGAAGCCTGCCGAACGTGCGCTGGTACAGGTCGAGCCCGTTGTGCACCAGCGTCGCCCAGACCCAGAGCAGGAGGTCGGGGTCCAGTGCCCGGTAGCGGACACCCTCGTCCGAGACGCCGGCGACACGTTCGTGCATGCGGCGCAGCTTGGCCGATTGGCGGGCGGAGATCTCGGGTTCGGCGAAGGACAGCTTGAGCATGATGTCGGCCGTCCGCCACAACCGGGCGAACGGGTCGTTCTCGAAGTCGGAGTACTGCTCCACCCCCGCGGCCACGAGCGGATGCGTCACCTGCAGCAGGAGCGTCGGCGCGGCGCCGAGGCCGAGCACGGGTTCCCGCATGATCGTCCACGAGACGTCGCCCGGCCGGAACGGGAGTCCATCGGTTCGTCGCATGACCTCAGTAGAACACGTTATTGGCACTGCGCCAATAGCCGCGCCGTCCCGCCGCGACTTGGGCGGTCCCCGGGGGTGTGCCATCCTTGGCCTGCGACGGACGCGGAGGAACCCGGTGCGGCCGTGCCGACCTGTCGGCAGGCCAATTCCGGGGCTGTCCCGCAACTGTGACCAGGGGAGTTCCCTCTCCGTGCGCCACGGCGGCAACGCTGGAAGGCTGAGGGGGAGCGATGATCCGGGAGCCAGGAGACTCCGGCCGTCGGACCAGACCACCACGGGCGTGGACACCCGAGGGGAAGGACGATGAGGCATGTCACCCTGCCTGACGCACCGGCACGGCCGGACGGGCCGGACGGGCCGCCACGGCCTGATGCGCCGATGAGCCGCCGTGCGAACGCCGGTGCCCGGTACCCGTTCTCCGCCGTCGTCGGCATGGACGACCTCAAGCTGGCCCTGCTGGTCAACGCGGTCTCGCCGGGCGTGGGCGGCGTCCTGGTCCGCGGCGAGAAGGGCACCGCCAAGTCGACGATCGTCCGCGCCCTCGCCGGGCTGCTGCCGCCGGTGGACGTCGTGCCCGGCTGCCGCTTCTCGTGCGACCCGGCCGATCCCGATCCGGAGTGCCCCGACGGCGCGCACGCAGGCGGCGCGCATGCCGGCGGTCCGGTGCCGGAGGCCCGGCCCGCGCGGTTGGTCGAGCTGCCGGTCGGCGCGTCGGAGGACCGGCTCACCGGCTCCCTCGACATCGAACGGGCCCTGACCGAGGGCGTGAAGGCCTTCGAGCCCGGGCTCCTGGCGGCAGCGCACCGCGGCGTGCTCTATGTCGACGAGGTCAACCTGCTGCACGACCACCTGGTCGATCTGCTCCTCGACGCCGCCGCGATGGGCGAGTCGTACGTCGAGCGCGAGGGCGTCTCCGTGCGGCACGCGGCACGGTTCCTCCTCGTCGGCACCATGAACCCGGAGGAGGGCGAGCTGCGGCCACAGCTGCTCGACCGGTTCGGGCTGACGGTGGAGGTGGCGGCCACGCGCGATCCCGAGGAGCGCGCCGAGGTCGTCCGCCGCCGGTTGCGGTTCGAGGACGACCCGGCGGGTTTCGCCGCGGGCTGGGCCGAGGCCGAGGCGGAACTGGCCGGGCGGATCGCCGCCGCGCGGGGGAGGCTCGCGGGGGTCGTGCTGACCGACGCGGCCCTCCGCCAGATCACGGCCGTGTGCGCCGCGTTCGAGGTGGACGGCCTGCGCGCCGACCTCGTGACCGCGCGCGCCGCGATCGCGCTGGCCGCCTGGCACGACCGGACCGAGGTCACCTCCGAGGACGTGCGGACGGCCGCGCGTCTCGCCCTGCCGCACCGCCGCCGCCGCGACCCGTTCGACGCCCCCGGCCTGGACCGGCAGAAGCTCGACGACGTCCTCGATGAGCACGATGAGCAGGACGAGCCTGAGCCACCGGATGATGACCCCGGCGGGCCGGGCGGCGCGCCGCCTCCCGAGGACGGTGACGGACCCTCCCCGGCGCAGGCGTCCGACGGCGAGCATGAGCAACGGCCGGCGGACGGACAGGCTCCGGCGGCGAACGAGCCCGCTCCGGCAGCGAACGAGTCCGAGCCCGCGCCCGCTGACGCCGCGTACAAGCCCCGGCTCTTCACCGTTCCGGGGACGGGCATGGGCGCGCCAGGCCGCCGTTCCAAGGCACGGAGTCCGTACGGCCGTGTGTCAGGCGCCCAGCCCGGATCACGCGGCCTGCACCTGGCCGCGACCCTGCGCGCCGCCGCGCCGCACCAGCGCGCCCGTGGCCGCAGCGGTCCCGGGCTCGTCGTCAGGGCCGGTGACCTGCGTGAGGCGGTACGGGACGGGCGCGAGGGCAATCTGGTGCTGTTCGTCGTGGACGCGAGCGGCTCGATGGCGGCGCGGCAGCGGATGCGCGCGGTCAAGGGCGCGGTCCTGAGCCTGCTGCTGGACGCCTACCAGCGGCGTGACAAGGTCGGGCTCATCACGTTCCGGGGAACCGGCGCCGAGCTGGCGCTGCCGCCGACCTCGTCGGTCGAGGCCGGCGCACGGCGGCTGGAACGGCTCCCGACCGGCGGCCGTACCCCGCTGGCCGCCGGGCTCCTGCGCGCCGCGGAGGTGCTGCGCGTCGAGCGGCTGCGCGATCCGGCGCGCCGCCCGCTGCTCGTGGTCGTGACCGACGGCCGCGCCACCCACGGGCCCGATCCGGCGGCCGTCGCCGGACCGCTCAACGGCGTGGCGTCGGTCGTGGTGGACTGCGAGTCCGGACCGGTACGGCTCGGCCTGTCGGGGCGGCTGGCCGGTCACCTCGGCGCCGAGGTCGTCCGGCTGGACGAGCTGGCCGCGGACTCGCTCGCCGGTGTCGTCCGTTCGGCACGGAGGGCGGCGCCGCCCGACGCGGGATGGCGGACGGGCAAGGAAAGGACTGCGTGAGATGCCGCAGGGCAAGCCGGAGTACGTACCGGACGACGGGTTGACGACGCGCGAGCGCCGCAACCGGCCGCTGGTGATCGTCCACACCGGTCCGGGCAAGGGCAAGTCGACCGCCGCGTTCGGGCTGGCGCTGCGCGCCTGGAACCAGGGCTGGCCCGTCGGGGTGTTCCAGTTCGTCAAGTCGGCCAAGTGGCGCATCGGTGAAGAGAAGGCGCTGCACGGGCTCGACAGGATCTTTCGTGAGACGGGCGAGGGCGGCCCGGTGACCTGGAACAAGATGGGCGAGGGCTGGTCGTGGATCCAGCGGCCGGGGACGGAGGAGGACCACGAGGCCGACGCCCGCGAGGGCTGGGAGCAGATCAAGCGTGATCTGGCGGCCGAGACCTACCGGTTCTATGTGCTGGACGAGTTCACCTATCCCATGAAGTGGGGCTGGGTGGACGTCGAGGACGTCATCGCGGCCCTGCGGGCTCGGCCGGGCGCGCAGCACGTCGTCATCACCGGCCGGGACGCGGACCCGCGGCTGGTGGAGTTCGCCGATCTCGTGACGGAGATGGGCAAGGTGAAGCACCCCATGGACCGTGGCCAGAAGGGCCAGAAGGGCATCGAGTGGTGACCGTTCCCCGTGTCGCCGTGGCCGCGCCCGCGTCCGGGAGCGGCAAGACGACCGTGGCCACCGGGCTCATGGCGGCCTTCGCGGCGCGCGGCCTGGCGGTCTCGCCGCACAAGGTCGGGCCGGACTACATCGATCCCGGCTACCATGCGCTCGCCACGGGCCGTCCCGGCCGCAACCTCGATCCGTGGCTGACGTCGGAGGACCTGATCGCGCCTCTCTTCCGGCACGGTGCCGCCGCCTGCGACGTGGCCGTGATCGAGGGTGTCATGGGCCTGTACGACGGTGCGTCGGGCGCCGGTGACTTCGCCTCGACCGCGCATGTGGCGAGGCTGATCGACGCGCCGGTGATCCTCGTCGTGGACGCGGCGGCCGCGGGGCGTTCGGTGGCGGCGACCGTGCACGGCTTCCGCTCGTACGGCGAGAAGGTGCGGCTGGGCGGCGTGATCCTCAACCGGATCGGGTCGGACGGCCACGAACGCCTGTGCCGCGAGGCCGTCGAGGAGCTCGGCGTCCCCGTGCTGGGCGCGCTCCGCAGGCATGACGACATCGCCAAGCCGTCCCGCCATCTCGGGCTCGTCCCGGTCGCCGAGCGCAGCGCCGAGGCCGTGGCCACCGTCGAACGCCTGGGCGCGCTCATCGCCGCGTCGTGTGACCTGGACGCGATCCTGGCACTGGCGCGCAGCGCCCCGGCGTTGTCCGCCGAGCCCTGGTCGCCCGCCGCGCCCGCCGCGCCCGACCCGGCCGCCGCTACGGGCACGGGCGCGGCTGCGGCAGTGCGGGTGGCGGTGGCGGGCGGCTCGGCGTTCACGTTCGGGTACGCCGAGAACGAGGAGCTGCTCGCGGCGGCGGGAGCCGAGGTCGTCCGCTTCGATCCGCTGCGCGACGAACACCTGCCCGAGGGAACGCGGGGCATCGTGATCGGCGGCGGCTTCCCCGAGGTGTACGCGGCGGAGCTGTCGGCCAACGAGCCGCTCCGCAAGGAGGTCGCCGCGTTCGCAGGCCCGGTCTACGCCGAGTGCGCCGGTCTGCTCTACCTGGCCCGCGAGCTCGACGGCAAGCCGATGTGCGGCGTGCTGGCGGACGTGACCGCGACCATGGCCGAACGGCTGACGCTCGGCTACCGCGCCGCCGTGGCGGTGTCCGACTCCGTCGTGGCCCGTGCGGGCGAACGAGTGCACGGGCACGAGTTCCACCGGACCGTGACCGACCCGGCGCACGGTACGACGGCCGCCTGGCAGTGGTCCACCGACGGCCCGGCGGGCTTCGTCCAGGGCAGATGCGTCGCCTCGTACCTGCACCTGCACTGGGCCGGAGCGCCCGGCTTCGCACGCCGATTCACGGAGGCCTGCCGATGAGCGAGAGCACGTTTCGCGGCCCCGTCCTGCTGCGCGGCGAACGGGTCGAGCTGAGGCCGTTCTCGATCGACGACGGCGCCGCGCTCATAGAGATCATCCGCGCCGGAGAGGACTTCCTCCCGGACAACTTCCCGCGCGAGCTCGACGCCGAACGGCTGGCCTGGTGGCTGAACACCGGCGTCCACCAGCCGCAGCGCTACGGCCTCGCGATCCACCTCGCGGTGCTCGACCGCGAGAGCGGCGCCTTCGCCGGCACCATCGGGCTCTTCCGGGTGGACTGGTCACAGCTGACCTGTGAGGTCGGCTACGGCATGCGCCCGGGAGCGCGCGGCCGCGGTCACGCGACCGAGGCGCTCCAGCTGATCTCCGAGTGGGCGCTGCGTGAGTGCGGCCTGCACCGCGTCGAGCTCCGCGCCATGACGAGCAACCACGCCTCGGTCCGCGTCGCGGAGAAGGCGGGCTACGTCCGGGAGGGCGTCGCGCGAGGCGGAGAACGCGCCGGCGGCGTCAACCACGACCAGATCGTCTTCAGCCTCCTCGCCACCGACCTCGACCGGTCCGACGCCGGGGCGCCGAGGCTGGTCGGGATCGGGGTCGGCCCGGGTGACCCGGAGCTGGTGACCGCGAAGGCCGTCCGGATGCTGCGGGAGGCCGACGTCGTGCTGGTGCCGGTCATGGCGCTGGACGAGGAGGGCCGCGCCGAGTCGGTCGTCCGCGCGTACACGGGCAAGGCCGAACGCGTCGTCTTCGCGCTGAACGACCGGGGCGGCGTGACCGGGAGACGCGCCGCCGCGTGGGACGGCGCCGCCGAACGGGTCGTACGGGCGTTCGGGGAAGGCGCGCGCACGGTCGCCTTCGCCACGATCGGCGATCCCAACGTGTACTCGACGTTCACCTACCTGGCGCAGACCGTCCGCGAGCGCCGCCCGGACACGGTCGTGGAGACCGTGCCCGGGATCACCGCGATGCAGGATCTGGCCGCGCGTTCCGGCACCGTCCTCACCGAGGGCGCCGAGTCGCTCGCGCTGGTGCCTCTGACGGGCGGGGCGGCGGGTCTGCGTACCGCGCTGGATGCGGCTGACACGGTCGTCGCCTACAAGTTCGGCTCGGTGGCGGCGGAGGTCGTCGAGGTGCTCAAGGACGCGGGACGGCTGGAGGAAGCGGTGTACGGGGCGCGGCTCGGCCTGGCAGGCGAGGACGTGCGTCCCGCCCGGGAGATCACCGGGGCCGTGCCCTACCTCTCGACCCTGATCGTGCCGGGTCGCCGCACGACGCGAGGAGGCAAGCTGTGACGGAGACGGAAGCCGGCACCGTGACGGGCGCCGGGGCCGGTCGCGTGCTGTTCGTGGGCGCCGGGCCGGGTGCCGCCGACCTGCTGACGTTCCGGGCGGCGAAGGCGATCGGCGAAGCCGACGTGGTGATCTGGGCGGCGAGCCTGGTGCACCCCGACGTGCTCCAGCACGCCCGCGCGGACGCGGAGATCGTCGACTCGGCCCGGCTGCCGATGGAGGGCGTGCTGCCGTACTACGAACGCGCGGTCGCCGAGGGACTGACCATCGCGCGCATCCACTCGGGCGACCCGGCGCTGTGGGGCGCGTTGCAGGAGCAGCTCGACCGGTGCCTCGACCTGGGCCTGGACGTCGAGGTCGTGCCGGGTGTCTCCAGCTTCAGCGCGGTCGCGGCGGCGGTCGGACGGGAGCTGACGATCCCCGAGGTGGCGCAGTCGGTCGTCCTCACCCGGCTCGGCGGCGGCAAGACGCCCATGCCCCCGGGCGAGGAGGTCCGCGAGTTCGCCCGGCACGGCACGACGATGGCGCTCTTCCTGTCGGCGGCACGTTCGGGCCAGCTCCAGGAGGAACTCCTCGACGGCGGCTACCCCGAAGACACCCCGTGCGTCGTCGCGTACCAGTGCACGTGGCCGGACGAGCTGATCGTGCGCTGTGCCCTCGGCGAGCTGGCGGAGACCGTGAAGACGCACAAGCTGTGGAAGCACACGCTCGTCCTGGTGGGTCCGGCTCTGGCGGCGGGCGGCACGCGGTCGCATCTCTATCACCCGGGTCACTTCCACGGTTTCCGGCGTGCCGAGCCCGCGGCGCGCCGCGGCCTCCGCGAAGCTCGTCGCTCTTCTTGACGGCGCGACGAGGAAGCGAGCACCAGATGGCCGAAGATCCCCAGAACACCGGCGAGTCCCAGAACACCGGCGAGTCCCAGAACACCGGCGAGCCCCCGCGCACTGCCGAGACACCGCTGCGCGAGCCCGATCTGCCGCGCACGATGAAGGTGCGGGAGAAGGCCCTGCGCACCGGCTGGACGACCGGCTCCTGCGCGTCGGCGGCGGCCAAGGCCGCCGCGCTGCTGCTGCGCGGCGAGGACCTGCCGGGGTACGTGGAGATCGCGCTGCCGTCGGGCAACCGCGTGACGTTCAAGGTCGAGGAGACGGTCGTGGACACCCGGGGCGACCGCGCGCGGGCCGTGGTCGTCAAGGACGCGGGCGACGACCCCGACGTCACGCACGGCGCGCACATCACGGCCGACGTGCGGTGGCGGGACGAGCCGGGGCTGGAGCTGGACGGCGGCGAGGGCGTCGGGGTCGTGACCAGGCCGGGTCTCGGCCTGGAGCTCGGCGGCCCCGCCATCAACCCGGTGCCGCGCAAGATGATCACGCATGCGGTCGCCGAGGCCGTCTTCGAGGAGCCGCTCGCCGAGACGCCGGAGGCCGCGGACGTCACCGACCCGGCGACGGGGCGCGGCCTGCGGGTCGTCATCTCGGTGCCCGGCGGCGAGGTCATGGCGCGCAAGACCACCAACAAGCGGCTGGGCATCCTCGGCGGCATCTCGATCCTCGGCACCACCGGCATCGTCCGGCCGTTCTCCACCGCGTCGTGGCGTGCCAGTGTGGAGCAGGCGGTGTCGGTCATGGCGGCGCAGGGCGAGACGACGCTCGTGCTGTGCACCGGCGGCCGTACGGAGAAGGGCGCCATGAAGATGTTGCCCAAGCTTCCCGACGTGTGCTTCGTCGAGGTCGGCGACTTCACCGGCGCGGCGCTGCGCCGCGCGGTCGAGCACGGCCTGCGGCAGGTCGTCTTCGTCGGCATGGCGGGCAAGCTGACCAAGCTCGCCGCGGGCGTGCTGATGACGCACTACACCCGTTCCAAGGTCAACACCGAGCTGCTCGGCGAGATCACCACCGACATGGGCGGCTCCGCCGAGCTCGCGGCCGAGGTGGCCCGCGCCAACACCGCGCGCCACGCGTACGAGCTGTGGGAGGCCGCGGGCGTCCTCGGCCCCTGCGGACGCGAGCTGTGCCGCCGCGTCGCGGGCGTGCTGGAGCGGTTCGCGGCGCAGGAGGCGGGCGGCGAGCTGGCCGCGCAGGTCGTGCTCGTCGACTTCACCGGCGAGCGCATGGTCGGCATGTACGGCCGGATGGCGCGCTGACATGATCACGGTGGTCGGGTACGACGGGACGCCCCTCGCGGGCGCGGCGCGCGAACGCCTCGCGCGGGCGGTGCTGGTCGTGGGCGGTGCGCGGCATCTGGACGCCGTGCGCGCCGACGACGCCGTGCCGCCGGACGCCCGGACCATCGTGATGGGCAACGTGACGGCCGCCCTCGACGAGATCGACGCGGTGACCCAAGGTGACGCGGTGGACGGCGGCGTGGTGGTCTTGGCGAGCGGCGATCCGGGCTTCTTCGGGATCGTGCGGGCGCTGCGCGAGCGCGGGCACACGCCGCTGGTGATCCCGGCGGTGTCGTCGGTGGCGCAGGCGTTCGCACGGGCCGGGCTGCCCTGGGACGACGCGGTGGTGGTGTCCGCGCACGGGCGCGAGCTGCGGCGGGCCGTGAACGTGTGCCGTGCGTTCCCGAAGGTGGCGGTGTTGACCGCGCCGGGGTCGGGGCCGGCCGAGCTGGCGCGGGAGCTGTTCCCGCAGACGCCGCGCTCGTTCGTCGTCTGCGAGGACCTGGGCGGTCCGGACGAGCGGGTGGTGCACGTCCGGCCCGCGGAGGCCTCGACGCGGCCCTGGCGCGACCCGAACGTGGTGCTCGTGCTCGACTCCCGGCGGGCCGTCGGCGAGCGCGGCTGGCTCGCGGGCCCGCCTGCCGGGCCGGTGGGCTGGGGCCTTCCCGAGGAGGCGTTCGGGCACCGCGCCTCGCTCATCACCAAGCCGGAGGTGCGTGCGCTCGCGCTGGCGAAGCTGGGCCCACGGGTCGGTGACCTGGTGTGGGACGTGGGCGCGGGGAGCGGTTCGGTGGCCATCGAATGTGCCCGCTTCGGCGCCGCCGTCGTCGCGCTCGAACGGGATGAAGCGTTGTGCGAGCTCATACGTGCCAACGTGCGCGCCTACGGGCTCAAGGTCGCGGTTTCGCGGGGCGAGGCACCCGGCGCCCTTGACCACCTGCCGGAGCCGGACGCGGTCTTCGTGGGCGGCGGCGGCCCGGAGGTCGTCCGGGCGTGCGCCGCGCGGGCCCTGCGGTCCGTGGTGGTCGCCCTGATCGCGGTGGAACGGGTGCGCCCGACGCTGGACGCCCTGCGCGCCGAGGGGCTCGTCGCCGACGCCGTTCATCTACAGGCGAGCCGGCTCACGCCGATGCCGGGCGACGTGCACCGCTTCGCGGCCACGAACCCGGTCTACCTGGTGTGGGGCGTACGCGAGGAACCGCCGCACCCGGTCACGCGGCGGCAGCCGGAGGAACGGCCGGCGGAGATCGCTCCGCTGCCCGGAGAGACCGTGGAGGACGCCGAGTGAGCAGGGCGGGTGCCGAGTGAGCAGAGTGGACGCCGAGTGAGCAGGGCGGGTGCCGAGTGAGCAGAGTGGACGCCGAGTGAGCAGGGTGGGTGCCGGGTGATCGGGGTTGTCGCGGCCACCGCGAGCGGCCGCACGGCGGCGGCGACGCTGGCCGGGGTGTGGCCGGACGAGGTGCGGCTGTTCACTGAGGGCAAGGTGGCCGACGGCCTGCGCGAGGCGTGGGAGAGCTGCGACGCGATCGTGAGCTTCCTCGCGGTGGGCGCGACCGTCCGGGTGCTGGCCCCCCTCTTGGGTCACAAGACCGCCGACCCGGCCGTGGTGTGCGTGGACGAGAGCATGCGGTACGCGGTGGCGGTGCTCGGCGGCCACCACGGCGCGAACGTGCTGGCCAGACGGCTCACGGGCGTGCTCGGGTGCGAACCCGTCGTCACGACCGCCAGCGACCGGAGCAACGTCACGCCGCTCGACTCGTACGGCGCCGACCTGGGCTTCACCGTCCACAACCGGCAGCTGCTCGCGCACGTCGGCGCGGCCGTCCTGTCGGGCGAGCCTGTGCTGATCGAGGGTGCGGAGGGCTGGCCGCTGCCCGCGCTGCCGCCGAACGTGCGCCCGGACGCGGAGGCCTCCGCCGGAATCCTCGTCACGGACACGGCGGAGCTCAGCTGCATGTGCCACCAGGGCTGGTTCGGCAACCGGCTGGTCTACCGGCCGCCGTCGCTGGTCGTCGGGGTCGGATCGGCGCGCGGAGTGCCGGCGGACGAGGTCTCGCGGCTGATCGACGAGACGCTGGGAGAGGCGGGGCTCGTGCCGGAGTCGGTGCGGTGCGTGGCGACCGTGGACCTCAAAGCCGGCGAGGAGGGCATCCTGGCGGCGGCGCGGGCGCGCGGCTGGGAGGTGATCACCTTCCCGGCGGACGTGCTCGCGCACGTCGACGTGCCCAACCCCTCCGAGATGGTGCGCGCGGAAGTGGGGACGCCGAGCGTCGCGGAGGCGTCCGCGCTGCACGCCGCCCGCTCGTTCGGGCGTAGCGCCGAGCTCGTCGCCGAGAAGCGCAAGTCGCCGAACGCCACGGTCGCGGTCGCGCGGCTCGCCCCGAAGGGACGGCTGAGCATCGTCGGGCTCGGGCCGGGCGCGCGTGACCTGGTCACGCCGCGGGCGGAGGAGACGCTGCGGCGGGCGTCCGTCGTCGTCGGGCTCGACCAGTACGTGGATCAGGTGCGCGACCTGCTGCGCCCGGGAACGCGCGTCTTGGACAGCGGCCTCGGCCAGGAGGAGGAACGGGCCCGTACCGCCGTCGAGGAGGCACGACGCGGGCACGCGGTCGCGCTGATCGGGTCGGGTGACGCCGGGGTCTACGCGATGGCGAGCCCGGCGCTGGAGATGCTCGCCGCCTCGGACGGCGTCGAGGCCGTCGAGGTCGAAGGGGTACCGGGGATCACTGCGGCGGTCGCGGCGTCCGGCCTGCTGGGCGCGCCCCTCGGCCATGATCACGCCTATGTCTCGCTGTCCGACCTGCACACCCCCTGGGAGATCATCGAACGCCGGGTACGAGCCGCCGCCGAGGGCGACTTCACGGTGTGCTTCTACAACCCCCGCAGCAAGGCCCGGGACTGGCAACTGCCCAAGGCACTGGGCATCCTCGCCGAGCACCGGCCGCCCGGGACGCCCGTGGGCCTGGTGCGCAACGCCTCACGCCCGGACGAGACGGTGACGCTGAGCACGCTCGCCGAAGTCGACCCGGCGCAGGTGGACATGTTCACGGTGGTCCTGGTCGGATCGAGCGTCAGCCGTACGGTGGCCGGGCGCTTTGTCACCCCGCGGGGGTATCGATGGGCATAGTCTCCGAGGTCCGTCCCCATCTCAGAGTGATCGTCACCGACCGGTGCCAGGGGTGCGGCGCGTGCCTGCTCACGTGCCCCGAACACGCGATCCGCCCGCACGGGCGGCCGCTGCTGGTCCTCGACGAGCTGTGCACCGGCTGCGGGGAGTGCATCGAGGTGTGCCCCGTCGACGCCATCGACGAGCATCCGGGCACGATCGAGGAGAGCCCATGCGTGACCGAGGAGAACCCATGCGCGACCAGATGACCGTTCGCCAGCCCCACCCGATCGAGGTGCGGTCGTACGAGATCCTGCGGTCGCGCGTGGACCTGTCGCCGATGCCGCCGCTGTGGCGCGCGGTCGCCGAACGGGTGATCCACTCCAGTGCCGACCTGGAGTACGCCGTGGACCTGGTGACCACCGAGGAGGCGCTGCGCCAGGGCTGGACGGCCCTGGTCCAGGGCGCCCCGATCGTCACCGACGTCGAGATGGTCGCGGCCGGGATCACCGCCCGCCAGACGCTCTGCCACGTGAGCGACCCCGCGGCTGCCAGGCTGGCCCGCGCCGCGGGGATCACCCGTTCCGCCGCGGCCGTCCGGCTGTCGTACTCCGAGGTCGGCCCCGGCGCGGTCTGGGTGGTGGGCTGCGCCCCGACGGCGCTGTTCGAGCTGATCCAGCAGAAGGTGCGGCCGGCGCTGGTCATCGGGCTGCCGGTCGGTTTCGTGGACGCCGCGGAGTCCAAGGAGGCGCTGCGCGCCAGCGGGCTGCCGCAGCTCAGCAACTACTCCGAGAAGGGCGGGTCGGCGGTCGCCGCGGCCGCCTGCAACGCGTTGCTCTACTACGAGGGAGACCAACGGTGAAGCCGCCATTGCTGGTGGTCGGGCACGGCACCCGCGACGAGGCGGGGGTGGCCGAGTTCGGCGGGTTCGTGGCGCGGCTGCGCGACCGGATGCCCGTCCACGTGGCGGGAGGCTTCATCGAACTGTCGCGCCCGCCGCTGACCGAGGCGGTGGCGGAGCTGTACGCGGCAGGGCACCGGCGGGTCGCCGCCGTGCCGCTGGTGCTCGTCGCGGCCGGGCACGGCAAGGGCGACATGCCGGGGGCGATGTCCCGTGAGCTCGTACGGCACGCGGGCCTCTCGTACACCTACGGCCGGCCGCTGGGCCCGCATCCCACCCTGCTCAGGTTGCTGGAGGAACGGCTCGCCGCGGCCCTCGGGGACGAGCCCGGTAAGGGGACGGCGGTCCTGCTGGTGGGGCGTGGCTCCACCGACCCGGACGCGAACGCCGAGGTCCACAAGGTGGCGCGGCTGTTCTGGGAAGGGCGCGGCGCGTCCGGCGCCGATCAAGGTCTCGGCCTGGCGGCCGTCGAGCCGGCGTTCATCTCGCTGGCCGGGCCGACCGTTGCGCAAGGCCTCGACAGGCTCCGCCGGCTGGGCGCCCGCCGGATCGTGGTGCTGCCGTACTTCCTGTTCTCGGGCGTCCTCCCCGATCGCGTAGTCGCGGAGGCCCGCGCCTATGCGGGCGATCATCGTGAGCTGGACGTGCGCTGCGCCGAGGTGATCGGCGACTGCGACGGGCTGGCCGGCCTCGTGGCCGAACGGTACGAGGAGGCGCTCGCGGGCGACATCCGGATGAACTGCGACACCTGCGTCTACCGGATCGCGATGCCCGGATTCGAGGAGCGCGTGGGGGCTCCGCAGCTCCCGCACCACCACCCCGACGACCCCGTGGGGCATGGTCACGGGCACGCTCATGCACACTGATCCGTTGTACGTCCTAGCGCCCGAACCCCCCTTCGCGCCGTTCTACGAAGGGGTGGTCCTGTGACCGAACCGCAGCAGATCGACGAGGCGGACCTGCTGCACCACGGGGACGCCGAGGTCGGCGACGGCCTCGCCGACTTCGCCGTGAACGTGCGATCGAACACGCCGCCGGAGTGGCTGGCGGCCCGGCTGCGGGCCTCGATCGCCGACCTGGCCGCCTATCCCGACCCGGGCGCGGCCCGGTGCGCGGTGGCCCGGCGGCACAGCCGGGCGGTCGACGAGGTACTGCTCACCGCCGGCGCCGCCGAGGCGTTCGTGCTGCTGGCCCGCGTATTGCAACCCCGCCGGGCGGTGGTCGTGCACCCGCAGTTCACCGAGCCGGAGGCGGCGCTGCGAGCCGCCGGGCACGAGGTCGAACGGGTCGTCCTCGGCAAGGACTTCACCCTCGACCCCGAGGCCGTGCCCGCGGACGCCGACCTGGTCATGATCGGCAACCCGACCAACCCCACCTCGGTGCTGCACCCCGAGGCCGCCGTCGCCGCCCTGGCCCGCCCCGGCCGCACGGTCGTGGTGGACGAGGCGTTCATGGACTGCGTGCCCGGCGAGCCGGAGAGCCTGGCCGGAGTGCCGGGAACGGGCCTCGTCGTGATCCGCAGCCTGACCAAGACCTGGGGACTGGCGGGCCTGCGGGCCGGATACCTGCTGGCCGAGCCCAACCTGACCGCCCGCCTGGCGGCGGCCCAGCCGCTCTGGGCGGTCTCCACGCCCGCTCTCGTCGCCATCGAGGCCTGCTGCGAGCCGGACGCACTGGCCGAGGCGCAGCAGTGGGCCATCGAACTGGGCAAGGAACGCACCCGCCTGTCGGCCGAGCTGTCGTCCCGCGGCTTGTACGTGGTCCCGGGCGCGCGCGCCTCGTTCCTCTGCCTGCGCGTGCCCGACGCACTGGGCATCCGGGCACTGCTGAGGCAGCGGGGATACGCCGTACGGCGCGGCGACACGTTCCCGGGCCTAGGCCCCGACTGGCTACGCATAGCCGTCCGCGACCGCCCATCCAACGACGCCCTGCTGGAGGTGCTGAGTGAGCTCGGCATCTAACCCAACCCAGCCAAGCCGGACCTCCAAGGCAAGCCACACCTCCGAGATGAACCAGGCGCCCGAGGCAAGCCAGGCATCGGTATCCGAGGCGAGCGGAGCATCCGAGCTGAGCCGAGGATTTGAGGCCGGCGGGGCTCTTGCGGGGCCTCAGGGTGCCGAGGGCTTTGGGGAGGCGGCACGGGCCGCGGTGTATCGGGTGATCGCGGAGCGGCGCGATCTGCGCGACGGCTTTCTGCCCGGTGCGGTGGACGACGCGGTGCTGACGCGAATCCTGGAGGCGGCCCACCGGGCGCCGTCGGTCGGGCTGACTCAGCCGTGGGACTTCCTGATCATCCGTGATCCGGCCCGCCGCGAGCGGATCCGCGGGCTCGCTGATCGACAGCGCGCCGCGTACGCCGCGAGTCTGCCGCGCGCGCGGGCCGGGCGGTTCGACCGCCTCAAGGTCGAGGCGATCCGTGAGGCCCCGGTCAACATCGCCGTCACCTGCGACCCGACGCGCGGCGGCCCGAATCCGCTCGGCCGCCATAGCCAGCCGAAGACGGCGGCGTACTCGGTCGCCTGCGCGGTGCAGAACCTCTGGCTGGCCGCCCGTGCGGAGGGGCTGGGCGTCGGCTGGGTCAGCTTCTTCGACGAGCGAGAGCTGGCCGCCGAGCTGGGCCTGCCAGGCCATATCGAGGTCGTGGCGTACCTGTGCGTAGGCCACGTCACCGAGTTTCCGCCCGCGCCACAGCTGGCGTTGTCGGGCTGGGCGCGCCGCCGCCCGCTGGCATGGGCCGTCCACGACGAGACGTACGGGCGGCGCAGGCTGCCAGGGGAGGCATCCGTGGACCTGATCGAGCAGACGATCACCGCGATCGAGCCGCTGGACGAGGCGGCGATGCGGGACGCCCGCGAGCACCAGGCCAGGCTCACCAAGCCGCCCGGCTCGCTGGGCGTCCTGGAGGAGGTGGCGGTCCGGCTCGCCGGGCTGGCCGGGCAGAGCCCGCCTCCGCTGCCGGAGCCCGCCACCGTCGCGATCTTCGCCGCCGACCACGGCGTGCACGCTCAAGGCGTGACGCCGTGGCCGCAGGAGGTCACCGCCCAGATGGTCGCCAACTTCCTCGCCGGAGGCGCGGTGGTCAACGCCTTCGCGGGCCAGGTGGGCGCCGAGGTCAGCGTCGTGGACATCGGCGTCGCCGCCACGCTCGACGCCGCGCCGGGCCTGCTGCCCCGCAAGGTCGCCCCCGGCACCGCCGACATGACCCAGGGCCCGGCGATGACGCCCGACCAGGTCGTCCAGGCCGTGGAGACCGGCATCGAGGTCGCCCGCGACCTGGTGTCCGCGGGCGCCCGCTGCCTGGTCACCGGTGACATGGGCATCGCCAACACCACGGCGTCCGCCGCCCTGATCTCCGCGTTCACCGGCCTGCCCGCCGAACGGGTCACGGGCCGCGGCACCGGCATCGACGACGCGACCCACACCCACAAGATCGACGTCGTCCGGGCGGCCCTGACCCGCCACGGCCTCACGTCACCCGGCCCGGCGCCCCTGGACGTCCTCGCGGCGGTGGGCGGCCTGGAACACGCCGCGCTGGCCGGATTCATCCTCGGTGGCGCGGCGCTGCGCGTCCCGGTCGTCCTCGACGGGGTGATCGCGGGCGCGGCGGCCCTCGTGGCGGCGGCGATGTGCCCGGACGCGCTCGGCGCCTGCGTGGCCGGGCACCGGTCCGCCGAGCCGGGCCACACCGCGGCCGTCGAGCACCTGGGCCTGCGGCCGCTGGTCGACCTCGAACTGCGGCTGGGCGAGGGGACCGGAGCGCTCCTGGCGCTACCGCTCGTCCAGGGGGCGGTACGCGTCATGCACGAGGTGGCGACCTTCGACTCCGCGGGGGTGAGCGGTAAAACGGAAGTCGACTCCGTAACGAGCTGATCACGGCTTGAGTCACGCTCGGCTATCGACTGGGGGAGAGCACTCTCCATGGGCTCCGCAACCCCGGTACCTTTAGTCCGCAAAGGCACATGTCAGTCACCGCGTCCTGATCGAGAGAATGCATTGCCCCCGTACCTGCTAGGCCTGCGACTCAGCGGGCGGCGCGTCCTCGTCGTCGGCGGGGGCCGGGTCGCCCAGCGGCGCGTGCCCGCCCTGCTCGCGGCCGGCGCCGACGTCGTGCTGGTCGCCCCCGAGGTCACCCCGTCGCTGGAAGGCCTGATCGACGACGGCAGGGTGACGTGGCTCCGGCGGCAGTACGAACGCGGCGACTGCGCCGGAGCGTGGCTCGTCCAGGCCGTGAGCGACGACGGCAAGGTCAACGCCGCGGTCGCGGCCGAGGCCGAGAACGCCCGGATCTGGTGCGTGCGCGCCGACGACGCCGACGCCTCCGCCGCCTGGACCCCCGCGAGCGGGCAGGTCGGCGAGACCACCGTGGGCGTGCTGGCGGGCGGCGACCCGCGGCGCGCGGCGGGCATCCGCGACGCGGTCGTCGACGGCCTGCGCGACGCGACCCTGGAAGCCCGCCACTCCCGGCACAAGCCGGTCGGCGTCGCGCTCGTGGGCGGCGGCCCCGGCGACCCGGCCCTGATCACGGTGCGCGGCCGCCAGCTGCTGGCGCAGGCCGACGTCGTGGTGACCGACCGGCTGGCCCCGCGCGAACTGCTCGACGAACTCCCCGCCGACGTCGAGGTGATCGACGCCGCCAAGATCCCGTACGGCCGCACGGTGACGCAGGAACGCATCAACGACTACCTGGTCGAGCACGCGCGGCAGGGCAGGTTCGTGGTGCGGCTCAAGGGCGGCGACCCGTTCGTCTTCGGGCGCGGCGCCGAAGAGGTGCTGCACTGCGCCAAGCACGGCATCCCCGTGACCGTGGTACCCGGCATCACCAGCGCGGTCGCGGCGCCCGCCGCGGCGGGCATCCCGGTGACCCACCGGGGCGTGGCCCAGGACTTCCACGTCGTCTCCGCCCACATCGCCCCCGACACCCCCGCGTCGACCGTCGACTGGGCCGCCCTCGGCCGGTCCGAAGGCACGTTGGTGCTGCTCATGGCGGTGGAACGGATGAGCCTGATCGCCGACACCCTCATGCGCTATGGTCGGTCGTCTGACACGCCGGTGGCCGTGGTCCAGGACGGCACCCTTCCGGGACAGCGGGCGCTGACGGCCACCTTGGGCACCGTGGCCGACGAGATGTCGGCCGCCGGAGTCCGCCCGCCGGCGATCGTGGTCGTGGGCGACGTGGTCAACGTGGCACGAGAGATCGACATGATTCGAGCGGACATGGGACGGGATCCGTGACACCCCCGGCAGAGCAGAGCGCGGTCCACGACGAGGAGGCGGGTGCCGGTCCGGAGCGTACGCCCGGCGCCGCCTCCGGCGGCGCGGCCGCGCACTCCGACGAGCCGAGCGGCCCGCGGCTCCCCGCGGACCCGGTCGGCGGCGCGCCTCGTTCCGAGGACCCAGGCGAGACGGAACCCGCCCCACCCAAGCCCTCCCGCCGCATGAAGAAACCGGCCCCCACCGACGGGCAGACCACCACCGTGCCCTCCACCCCCAGCGACCAGCCGTCCATCACCGGCTCGTCCAGCAGCGGACCCGCCTCCGACCGCCCGCCCGCCAACGCCTCGTCCGCGGGCGCCTCATCCCCCGATCAGCCGCCCGCCACCGGCACGTCCGCGGCTGATTCGTCCTCCAGCGCCCAGCCATCCGCCAGCGGCTCGGCTGCGGCTAGTTCGTCCTCCAGCGACCAGCCAACCGCCAGGGACTCGTCCGCCAGCGGCTCGGCTGCGGGTGGTTCGTCTTCCAGCGACCAGCCGTCCGTCAGTGGCTCGTCCGGCAGCGGACCCGCCTCCGACCGTTCGTCTGCCAGTGGCTCGTCTGGCGGTGCTTCGCCCTCCAACGACCAGCCATCCGCCAGCAGCTCGGCTGCGGCTAGTTCGTCCTCCAACGACCAGTCGTCTGTGAGTGGCTCATCTGGCGGTGCTTCTTCGTCCGATCAGCCGTCTGCCGGTGGCTCGTCTGGCAGCGGACCCGCCTCCGACCGTCCGTCTGCCAGTGGCTCGTCCGGCGGTCCTTCGTCCTCCGATCAGCTGTCCGGCAGCGGCTCGTCTGCGGGTGGTTCGTCTTCCGGCGACCAGTCGTCCGCCAGCGGCTCGTCTGCGGGTGGTTCGTCTTCCAGCGACCAGGCGTCTGGTAGTGGACGCGCCTCCGACCGGTCGTCTGGCGGTGGGTCGTCTTCCGATCGGCCTTCTGGTGGTGGGCGGGTTGGTGAGGGATTGCCTCGGGGGGCAGTCGATCTCGGCGAGACGGAGGCGCTCTCGGGGCGTCGGCAGGGTGGGGCGGTGCACAAGGGCGAGCTCACCCGGGCGCTGACCGGTCTGCGTGACCAGCTCGGGGCGTTCGAGCTGGTGCTCGACGTGCCCGGGGTCGAGGAGGCGCGCGCGGCGCGGCTGGACATCAAGGCGCAGCTCGACGACTACGTGCTGCCGCGCATCCAGGCGGCGAGCGCGCCGATGCTCGTGGTGCTGGGCGGCTCGACCGGGGCGGGCAAGTCGACCCTGGTCAACACGCTCGTGGGGGCGCGGGTCAGCGCCACCGGCGTGCTGCGGCCGACCACGAGCAGCCCGATCCTGGTGTGCCATCCCGACCACAGCGAATGGTTCCTGGAGGGGCCGCTGCTGCCCGGCATGGGCCGCGTTCCCGGTCCGGCGCCGGACGCCATCGCGGGCGACCAGCTGGTGATCATTCCGAGCGAGGCGATCCCGCCGGGGCTGGCGCTGCTGGACAGCCCGGACTTCGACTCGGTGTTCGAGGACCACTTCGAGTTCGCGACCAAGCTGATGGCGGCGGCCGACCTGTGGTTGTGCGTCACCACGGCGGCCCGGTACGCCGACGCCCAGGTGTGGCAGATGTTGCAGCGGGCCAAGGACCAGGGCGCCACGATCGGGGTCGTGCTCTCGCGGGTGCCGCAGGGCGCGGGCTCGGAGGTCGTCGACCACTTCGCCGAGATGCTCACCGAGCACGGGGTCGGCGACGCGCGCCGGTTCACCATCCCGGAGACCAAGATCGAGGACAGCCGGCTGCCCGAGGAGGCCGCCGAGGAGGTGCGGTCCTGGCTCGTCGGCGTCGCCGAGAACGCCGAGGACCGCGAGATCGTGATCGGCGACACCCTCGCCGGCGTGCTCGACAGCCTGCGCATCCGCGTTCCCGAGCTGGCCAGGCAGGTCGAGATCCAGGTCGAGCAGCGCGGCGAGCTGGCCCAGGAGGTCGAGGCCGCGTACGGCACGGCGCTCGCCGAGCTGGACGAGGCCACGCGCAACGGTTCGCTGCTGCGCGGCGAGGTGCTGGCCCGCTGGCAGGACTTCGCCGGCACGGGCGACCTGCTGCGCGCTCTCCACGTTCAGCGCGGACGGCCGGGACGGCGCGCCAGCCGGCGGCGCCGCAGCCCCGCCCGGGTGCGCGCGCTCAAGAGCGCCCTGCGCAGCGGGCTCGAATCGTTGATCATCGCGTCCGCCGAGCACGGCGCCGAGCAGGTGCTCGTGCGGTGGCGGGCGCATCCGGCGGGCGGCCAGGTCCTCGCCCGGTCGGCCACAGGACTCGGGCACGTGTCGCCCGAGCTGTCGCGCCGCGTCACCCGCGCCGTCAGCTCCTGGCAGGACCACGTGCAGGAACTGATCCGCACCGAGGGCGTCACCAAGCGCTCGGTCGCCAAGCTGGTCTCCTTCGACGAGGAGGCGCTGTCGCTGGTCCTGATGATCGGGCTGCTCGGCTACGGCACCTCCGACGTCGCCGTCGAGGGCGGCACCAGCGCCGTGCCGCAGCGGCTGCTCAAGGCGCTGTTCGGCGCGGAGTCGCTGCGCGGCATGGGCGCCAAGGCCCGTGCCGACCTGCGATCCCGCATCGGCATGCTGTTCGACGAGGAGGCCCTGCGGTACGGGCAGGTCCTCGACGCCGCCGGCATTCCCGACGAGACGACACCCGTCCAGCTTTACCAGGCCACGTACAACCTCGAGGTCGCCCGATGACAACCTCGGCCATTCCCGCGAAGTCCCCGGTGGGGACCGGGGGCATCCCGGTGCCCGTGACCGGCGCGCTCGACGGCGCGCCCGGGCTCACCGACCGGCTCGACCGCCTCGACCGGCTGGTCGAGCTCGGCACCGGCCGGCTCGACGCGCCGATCCTGGCGGACGCCGCCGTGCTCCTCGACCGCGCCGGTCAGCGCCTGCGCCTGTCGGGCGAGCACACCGTCGTGACGCTCGCCGGCGGTACGGGGAGCGGCAAGTCGTCGCTGTTCAACGCCATCTGCGGGCTGGAACTGTCGCCGACCGGCGTCCGGCGGCCGATGACCTCCAAGGCGCACGCCTGTGTCTGGGGTCTCGACGGCGCCGGTCCGCTCCTCGACTGGCTCGACGTCGACAAGCGCCACCGCTACGCCCGCGCCAGCGCCCTCGACCTGGAACGCGCCGACAGCTCGCTGCAGGGGCTCGTCCTGATCGACCTGCCCGACCACGACTCCATCCAGGCGCTGCACCGCGCCGAAGTGGACCGCTTCGTCACGATCGCCGACCTTCTCGTGTGGGTGGTCGACCCGCAGAAGTACGCCGATGCGGCGCTGCACCGCAACTACATCGTGCCGTTCGCCCGCCATGCCGGGGTCACCCTGATCGTTCTCAACCAGGTCGACAAGCTGCAGCCCGCCGAGGTCGACGACTGCGTGACCGACCTGCGCCGACTGCTGGAGGCCGAGGGCCTGGCCGACCCGCGCATCGTCACCACGTCGGCGGTCAGCGAGGAGGGCGTCGCGGGCTTCCGGGACGTGCTGGTCGACACCGTCGCCGCCCGCCGGGCCCGGTCCGAACGGCTGATCGCCGACGTCGACAAGGTCTCGGAACGTTTCACCGAGTTCCGCGGCGCCGCCGAGCCGCCCAAGGGCGTCGACGAGGCCCGCCGTACCGAGCTCGTCCAGGCTCTGACCGACGCCGCCGGCGCGCCTGCCGTCGCCGAGGCGATGGAGAGCGCCTACGAGCTGCGCGCCTCCGACTTCGTGGGCTGGCCGGTCAGCGCCCTGATCACCCGCCTGCGTTCGGACCCGCTGCGCCGCATGCGCCTGACCGAGCTCCGCGACGAGCTGCGCGGCGCGTTCACCGGTCCCATCGGCGCCCAGCAGGGTGACGTCGACACCGCCCTCCAGGGCGTCACCGACGGGGTGGCCGCCGAACTGCCCGCCCCGTGGGCCCGCTCGGTCCGCGCCGCGGCACGTTCGCAGGCGGCCGAGCTCCCCGAGGCTCTCGGCGACGCGCTCAAGGACGCGCTGCCCTCGTTCAACCAGGTGCCGCGCTGGTGGTGGCTGGTCAAGACCTGGCAGTACTTCCTGGTCCTGGTCTCCATCCTGGGCGTCGCCTGGATCGGCCTGCTGATCGCGTACGGCCTCTTCGAGGTCGGAGACGCGCCCACGGGCCTGGTCGGCGAGGCGGGGCTGATCCCGTACGTCGCGATCCTCGTCGTCTGCACGCTGGGCATGGGGGCGTTGACGGCGTCGGCCTGCCGCAACATGGTCGCCCTCCAGTCGGCCAAGCACGGCGAACGCATGGAACAGCACATGCGGGAACGGATCGCGGTCGTGGCCGAGGAGAAGGTCCTGGGGCCCGTGAGCGCCGAGCTCGACACCTACGCCCAGTTCCGCGACAACGTGGAGGCCGTCCGCGGCGGCTGAGTTATCCACAGGTCCGTGAAGTCCTTTTCACGGAGGGTGAGCATGCGTCACCGTGATGGTGCACGGCGCACGACCACCCGAGTGGAGGACATGTGAACGAGGCGCAGATCACCGTCGTCGGCTGGATCGCCGCGGAGCCCTTCTACACGATCACAGGCAACGGCACCCCGTTCCTGTCCTTACGGGTCGGCTGCACCCCGCGCCGCTTCGACCGGCAGTCCGGGCTCTGGAAGGACGTCGACACGCTCTTCCTGACCGTCAACTGCTGGCGCCAGCTCGCCGACAACGTCAACGCGTCCGAATTCAAACGCGGGCACCCCGTCGTCGTCACCGGCAAGCTGCGCATCCGGCAGTACGAGAAGGACGGGCACTACCGGTTCTCCGCCGAGATCGAGGCTGTGACGCTGGGTCACGACCTCTCTCGCGGCACGGCCGACTTCCGCCCCGTCCAGCGCACCGGCAGCCTCAGTGAGGAGGACCGCCAGGTCGCCCAGGACGCCGCCGACCAATGGGCGGTCTCCGGCCCCCTCGCCCCGCCCGGCCCGGCGGCCACGGGAGATGACGACGCCGAGGACGACAAGGACGTCCCTCAGACCGAGGCGGCCTGATCTCGCCGTGACGGGAGGTGTCCGTTCGTGGCGGCAACGTGAGCGGATACCTCCCCGCGGGAGCGCAAGGAGGCGTACTCTCTGTGACTGTGCATCTGCTCTGTGTAATCGCAATCGCGCAAGCGCCGACGGAGACCGCCCTCCGCATGCCAAGAGTCTCGCCCCCAAAAGGGACGCACGACGGCACGCCCACGACAGACGAGGCCATTGCGATGCCCAAGGGCCTTCGCGCCAAGACCAGCGCGACCTACAAGAGCCCGCACGCAGAGAAGGCGCCCATCCCCCAACTCCACCGCGCTACGGCCAGGGTGTTGTTGCCCGAACGAGGGGCGCACGTTGATCAGGGGGCGCATGGACCGTCGGTCCGGGAGTGATGGGCAGGGACCAGCCCCCCGAAAGCTGATCCAGGACCCATCGGTTGCGGGGGCGTCGTCGGCAGGCGGCCGACCTGCCATCGGCGCCCCCGACCGTAGGGGTTGCGGGCCGCCTTATATCCAGGAAACGCCGCGCATGGTTTCTTCCCCCTCCGGATGGTGCTGAGGACAGCGAGTCCACTGGCCCCGCCGTAGAGACCGCAGCGGTCACCTACTTGTGCGTTATCGAAGGTACCGTTTTCCGGCCCGTTCCGCACACGTTGCAACTATCGTGTTACACAACGTGAGTCGTAAGGGGGAAGGATGACGGCAGTGCAGTCGTCCGCCGAGGACCGAGGTGGGGACCTGGCCCGCAAGCCCCGGCGCCGGGGCGTTCCCGGCCGCCCGTCCCTGCTGGCCGTCTACGTGCCGACGGTCGTCGCCCTGCACCTGGTGCTGACGCTCGCGGGGCTGGTGCGCACGCCGTTCCAGCTCAATGATCTACTGACATTTGCCGCACTGCTGGCCTGCGGAGCGGCCTGTATCGAAGCGTCCCGCCGCCTCGGCATGCCCGCCGGTGTGGCACGCGACCTCCTGTCGGCCTGGTGGCTGCCGGTCGCCCTCCTGCTTCCGCCGGTCTACGCCCTTCTCATCCCGATCCCGATCCAGATCCTGCTGCAGTTCCGGGTCCGCCGGACGCTGCTCTACCGCCGGGTCCTGGTCACCGCCGCCCTCGGACTGGCCGGCGCGTGCGCCTCGGTCGTCTTCCACCTGGCTGTGCCGCACCCGCTGGACGGCGACCCGACCTGGGTGGTCGACGGCTATCCCGGCATTCCGGTCGCCGTGGCGTGCGCGGCCCTGTTCACGGTGCTCAACACCGCCATCGTGGCCGTCGCCGCCCATGCCGCCAATCCCGAGAGCCGCTGGCGGGACGTTCTCTGGAATCGCGAGAGCCTCCTGTTGGACGTCGTCGAGCTCTGCGTCGGCGTTCTCGTGGCCATCACCAGCGCGCTGTCCCCGTTCCTCCTCCTGCTGACGCTGCCGCCGGTCGTCCTGCTCCAGCGGAGCCTGATGCACCAGCAGCTCCAGGCCGCCGCCCGCACCGACGCCAAGACCGGCCTGCTCAACGCCGCGGCCTGGCAGCGCGAGGCCGACACCGAGCTGGCGCGGGCCCAACGTTCCCACGACCCCCTGGCGCTACTCCTCATCGACATCGACCACTTCAAACGGGTGAACGACACCCATGGCCACCTGGTCGGCGACCAGGTCCTCATCGGGGTGGCCAGCACGCTGTGCAGCCAGCTCCGCGACTACGACGTGGTCGGGCGCTTCGGCGGAGAGGAGTTCGTCGTCCTGCTCCCGGGGGCCGACACCGTCGAGGCCTGCCGGGTGGCCGAACGCCTCCGCGGCCGTGTCCGCCGCCTCGCGGTCCCCGCCGAGGAGGGCACCGTGGGCGTCACCATCTCCGTGGGCGTCTCCCTCTTCCGCATGCACGGCGAAGACCTGATCGAACTCCTGGCCTCCGCCGACCTCGCCCTCTACCGCGCCAAGGAGTCAGGCCGCGACCGCGTCTGCCTCCCCGCAGTAGAAGGCCCCAAGCCCACCGACAACTGACCCCACCCCCGCCCCCACCCCCGCCGCCCCACCAACCGCAACACCGACCACCGACCACCGACCACCGAGCGCCGACCACCGGCCACTAACCACCGAGCGCCGACCACCGGCCACTAACCACCGAGCGCCGACCACCAAGCGCCGAGCGCCGACCACCAACCACCGAGCGCCGACCACCGGCCACCGGCCACCACCGACCACCAACCACCGAGCGCCGACCACCGGCCACCAACCACCACCGACCACCAACCACCGAGCGCCGACGGCCGACCGTTGAGTGTGGTGTCTATCGCTGAGTGGGGGTTGGGCTGGTGCTGGGGCGATCGCCAGCCCCTCGCGCATCTGGTCCTTGCAGTGAGACTGGATGTCTCGCATGGTGGTCCAGCCGAGCGCTCCCGGCGCCTCGACCAGGGAGATCGTGCGTACGACGGGTTCCGGGGAGGCCGTCAGCAGCGCCCGGCAGCCGGCCCGCATGCCGTCCCACGGGTCCTCCTGCGCCCGGAAGGCCCGCCGGACGGCGGTGGCCAGCGCCTCCTGGTCGGCCGCGTAGACCTCGCGGAAGATCTCTTCCTTGTTGCTGAAGTGGTGAGAGAAGGCGCCCCGCGACACCGGCCCGGTCGCAGATCGCGCCCAGCGAGGTGCCCGCGAATCCGTTCTGGACGAAGAGCTCGCGCGCCGCCGCCACGAGCGTTCCCGTGGTCGCCCTGGTACGTTCCTGCTGGCTCCGGCGAGTGGCCATTCCCAGCCTTCCTGGTCCGCGTCCGCCGACGCTGCAACGAATGGTGCTCCGGGTCCCCTAGGCTGGAGGATATGGCGGAGTACATCTTCACGTTCCAGCGCGTGCGCAAGGCGCACGGTGACAAGGTCGTCCTTGACGACGTCACCATGAGCTTCCTGCCCGGGGCCAAGATCGGTGTCCTGGGCCCGAACGGCATGGGCAAGTCGACGCTGCTGCGGATGATGGCCGGTCTGGAACAGCCCTCCAACGGTGAAGCCCGCCTCATGCCCGGCTACACCGTGGGCATCCTGCAGCAGGAACCTCCGTTGAACGAGGACAAGACCGTCCTCGGCAACGTCGAGGAGGGCGTGGCCGAGACCAAGGGCATGCTCGACCGGTTCAACGAGATCGCCGAGAAGATGGCGACGGACTACTCCGACGAGCTCATGGAGGAGATGGGCAAGCTGCAGGAGCAGCTCGACCATCGCAACGCCTGGGATCTCGAAAGCCAGCTTGAGCAGGCGATGGACGCCCTGCGGTGCCCCGCGGGCGACCTGTCCGTCACCAATCTGTCCGGTGGCGAGCGGCGGCGGGTGGCGCTGTGCAAGCTGCTGCTGCAGCACCCCGACCTGCTGCTCCTGGACGAGCCCACCAACCACCTGGACGCCGAGAGCGTGCAGTGGCTGGAGCAGTACCTGGAGAAGTACGAGGGCACCGTGCTGGCCGTGACCCACGACCGGTACTTCCTCGACAACGTGGCCGGCTGGATCTGCGAGGTCGACCGCGGCCGGTTGTTCCCGTACGAGGGCAACTACTCGACCTACCTGGAGAAGAAGGCCGAGCGCCTCAAGGTCGAGGGCAACAAGGACGCCAAGCGCAAGAAGCGCCTGCAGGACGAGTTGGAGTGGGTCCGGTCCAACCCCAAGGCCCGGCAGACCAAGAGCAAGGCCCGTCTGCAGCGGTACGAGGAGATGGCGTCCGAGGCGGCCAAGACCCGCAAGCTCGACTTCGAGGAGATCCAGATCCCGCCGGGCCCGCGCCTGGGCAACCTGGTGATCGAGTCGGATGACCTGGTCAAGGGCTTCGGCGACCGGCTCCTGATGGAGAAGCTCTCGTTCAACCTGCCCCCCAACGGCATCGTCGGTGTGATCGGCCCGAACGGCGTCGGCAAGACCACGCTGTTCCGGATGATCATCGGCGACGAGAAGCCCGACGCCGGCCGGCTGCGGGTCGGTGACACGGTCCAGATCTCCTACGTCGACCAGGGCCGTGGCGGCATCGACCCCAAGAAGAACGTCTGGGAGGTCGTCTCCGACGGGCTCGACCACATCAAGGTCGGCCAGGTCGAGATGCCGTCCCGCGCCTACGTGGCGGCGTTCGGCTTCAAGGGCCCCGACCAGCAGAAGGCGGCGGGCGTGCTGTCGGGTGGTGAGCGCAACCGCCTCAACCTGGCGCTGACCCTCAAGCAGGGCGGCAACGTCCTGCTGCTGGACGAGCCGACCAACGACCTCGACACCGAGACCCTGTCCAGCCTGGAGAACGCGCTGCTGGAGTTCCCCGGCTGCGCCGTGATCACCTCCCACGACCGGTGGTTCCTGGACCGCATCGCCACGCACATCCTGGCGTGGGAAGAGGGCTCCAGCTGGTTCTGGTACGAGGGCAACTTCGCCGACTACGAGAAGAACAAGATCGAACGCCTGGGCGCCGACGCCGCCCGCCCGCACCGCGTCACGCATCGCAAGCTCACCCGCGACTGACCGTCGTATCCGCGCCGCCCGCCGCGACCGATCGCGCCGGGCGGCGCTCGCACGTCCGCGCTGCCCAAGCTGCCCGCCGCCCGCCACTCGCCACTCGCAGTCCGCGGTCTGCGGTCCGTGATGCGCCGTCCGCGTCCGTGATGCGCCGTCCGCGTCCGTGATGCGCCGTCCGCGTCCGTGATGCGCCGTCCGCGTCCGTGATGCGCCGTCCGCGTCCGCCGTCCGTCATCCGCGTCCGCGTCCGCGTCCGCCGTCCGCGTCCGCCGCCCCGCCGTCCGCATCCGGCGTCCGCCGCCCGTCCGGCGCCCGCGATCCGTCGCCCGGCGTTGGGTGCTTGGCGTTCGGGGCTTTTTGCGGCGGGTGCGACAAGGGGCGCGAACGGGGCAATTGCGGCGGGCGGATAGCATCGGCTTGATCCGCGTCCGACGGACGGAGGACTCCGGCGTTCGCAAGCGACCCCCAGGCGAGGACATGCAGCGAAAGAACCTGCCCCCGGCGGACTTCCGTCATGTGTACGAGTTCCATCTCCGGTTCGGGGACATCGACTCGCAGGGACACGTCAACAACGTCAAGTTCCTCGGCTACCTGGAGGACGCGCGGCTGGAGATGTTCCACGGCGACCCCGTGCGCAAGGGAGAGCAGCCCGTTCGCGGCATGGTGATCGCCCGGCACGAGATCGACTACAAGCTGCCCCTCCTGCCGACCGTGAATCCGATCCGGGTCGAGACATGGGTCACCGAGGCGCGCGCCGCCTCGTTCAAGCTCGCCTACGAGGTGCGGGACGACGAGAACGTGTACGCGACCGCCACCTCGACGCTCGTCGCGTTCGACGTGGAGGGCAACCGGCTGCGCCGCTGGACCCCGCAGGAACGGGAGTTCATCGGGCGTTATCTGGCTCCGGCGGACCGATGATCCTCGCCGGGCCGTGCACGCCGGAGATCTCGGCCGGAACGGTCCGGCTGCGGCCCGTCCGGGTGGATGACGCGGCGGAGCTCACCGGGCTCTACCTGGCCAACCGGGAGTACCTGCGGCCGTGGGAGCCGGCTCGCGACGCCTCGTACTTCACCGTGGAGGGCCAGCGGGCGAACCTGCGCGAGCTCGTCCAGGCGCACGCCTCGGGGGAGATGTGGCCGGGAGTGATCCTCGTGAACGGGGAGATCGCCGGGCGGATCTCGCTCAACAACATCCTGCGCGGGCCGCTGCAGAGCTGCTTCGTCGGCTACTGGGTGGCGCGGGACCGCACCGGCCGCGGGGTGGCGACCGAGGCCGTCCGGCAGGCGCTCGACCTGGCCTTCGGCGAGCTGGGCCTGCACCGGGTGGAGGCGTTCGCCCGGCTGGACAACGAGCGGTCGCAGCGTGTGCTGGCGCGCAACGGCTTCACGGCCGTGGGCGTCGCGCGGCGGCATCTGCACGTGGACGGCCGCTGGCATGACCAGCGGATCTTCGAGCGGCTGGCCCCGTGGGACGACGGGCGCGCCCTGCATCCGCCGGCGGGCGACCGGGCTGTCACGGATGGATAACAAGCGGTCTGGAACTTCGCTTATGTCCTATCTAGCCCTCTAATGTCTCCCCCGCGAATTGTGGAGATCCCACACGAAGGGCGGACGATGGACAACGTCTCCAGAGGATCGATGGCCCTGCTGCTCGCCGCCGTACTGGCCGCGGGCACCGGTGCCACCGCCACCGCGCAGGCCGCGGCGGCCGGGGCGGCCCCGGCCACGCGGGCCGCCGCTCAGCCGCAGAACGACGACCTCACGGCGCGGCTCAAGGCGATCAAGGGCATGACGGTGGAGGAGAAGCCCTCCACAATGCCCGGCTACCGCTGGTTCTGGCTCAGGTACCGGCAGCCGGTCGACCACCGGCGCCCCAAGGGCCGGTGGTTCGAACAGCGGATCATGCTCCAGCACAAGGCGCTCGACCGGCCGATGGTGCGCTACACCAGCGGTTACAACACCCCCGAGGTGATGTTCAAGTCCGAGCCGACGGCGCTGGTGGACGGCAACCAGATCTCGATCGAGTACCGCTACTTCACCCCGTCGCGCCCTCAGCCGGCGGACTGGACGAAGGACACGATCTGGCAGGCCGCCACGGACGAGCACCGGATCATCCAGGCGCTCAGGAAGATCTACAAGAAGCGCTGGATCTCCACCGGGGCCAGCAAGGGCGGCATGTCGGTCGTCTACCACAAGCGCTTCTACCCGCGTGACGTCGACGGCAGCGTGGTCTACGTGGCGCCGAACGACCACAACAACAAGGACGACCGCGCGTACGACCGGTTCTTCGCGACGGTCGGCACCGACCCGCAGTGCCGGACCCACGTGAAGCGCCTGGCGCGGGAGATCCTCAAGCGGCGTCCAGCCATGTTGCAGCGCTTCAAGGCCGATGCCGCCAAGAACGGCTGGACGTTCACGATCCTGCGCACCCCGGACCGCGCGTTCGAGAACTCGGTCATGGACTACGAGTGGGGCTTCTGGCAGTACGCCCTGCAGTCCGACTGCGCGTCCCTGCCCGCCCTCAACGCCTCGGACGACGTGCTCTACAAGAGCCTCGACTCGATCGCGGGCATCTCGTTCTACACCGACCAGGGCCTGCAGCCGTACATCCCGTACTACTACCAGGCGGGCACCCAGCTGGGCTGGCCCACGCCGCAGTTCAGGCACCTGCGTCCGCTGCTGCGGTACGAGAACAGCTACCAGCCGCGTACGTACGTGCCGCGCGGCATCCGGATGCGCTTTGACGGCGGCAAGGCGATGCGCGACATCGACAGCTGGGTGCGTACGCGCGGCAGCAAGCTGATGTTCCTGTACGGGGCGAACGACCCGTGGGGCTCTGAGCGCTTCAGGCTCGGCAAGGGCACCCGCGACTCGGCCGTCTACACGGCCCCGGGCATGAACCACAGCGGCAGGCTCATCGACAAGCTGCCCGCCGCGCAGCGCGCCAAGGCGATCGCCGACCTGCTGCGCTGGGCGAACGTGTCGTCGCGGGCGCAGACGATGACCACCACGCCCTCCGACGCCGTCGACCCCCTGATCCTGCAGGGACGTCCCCCGCTGTAACCCCCGAACGAGTCCCGCGCCGCCTTGGCCTGCGGCGCGGGACTCGTCATTTATCGCCGGTCATGCTGTCTGGAGGGCGATCGTGGGGGACAGGCGCGCCGCCCGGACGGCCGGGTAGAGGCCTGCGATGGTGCCGATGACGAGGGTCGCTCCCAGCCCTCCGGCTATCGACCAGGCTGGCACCACAGGCGGGAGGCCCGTGGACGTGGCGTACCCGAAGGTGACCAGCGTGCCCAGCACCGCTCCGGCGGCGCCGCCCAACCCGGACAGCAGGAGCGACTCGGTCACGAACTGAAGCCGTACGTGCCCGCGGGTGGCGCCGAGAGAACGGCGCAGCCCGATCTCGTGCCGCCGTTCCAGCACCGAGATGATCATCGTGTTGGCGACGCCCACACCGCCGACCAGTAGCGCGACGGCGCCGAGGCCGAGGAGCAGGTCGGTGAACGCGCCCGCCGCGGCGGCCTTGGCCTGGAGCGCCGCCGACGGGTCGGTGACCCTGACGTCCTGCGGGTTCTCCACGTTGATCGTGCGCGGGAGGAGCTCGCGCACCCGGGACACCGCGGCGTCGGCGGAACGTTCGTAGACCGAGGTCGGATGGCCGTCGAAGCCGAGATACCGCCGCGCCGCGGTCCACCCGACCAGCGCCGACCGTTCGATCTCCGGCGTGAGCGGCAGCGGGCCGAGGATGCCGATCACGGTGAAGTAGCGGTCGCCGACGAGGACCTGCCGCCCGGTCTCGGTGACGCCGAGCCGCTCCGCCGCCACCGAGCCGAGGATGACGGACGGGAAGCGGCCGGTGCCCGCGTTCAGCCAGGTGCCGCGGTGGACCGTGCCGCGCAGCGTCGCGAGCAGGTCCTCGGTGGCGGCCTGGGCCGTGATCCCGCCGGTCTCGTCCTTGGAGATCTTGTCGGACCGCCGGACGGTGTGCGGCAGCGAGCCCGTGGCCGCGGACCGCTCGACGCCGTCGATCCGCTGCACCATCTTCTCGGCGCCCTCCGGAAGCTTGGTCTTGTCACCCGTGAACATCGAGTCACCCGGGCTGGCCACCAGCAGGTTGGTGCCGAGGCCGTCGAGCTGCCGCAGCACGTCGGCCTTGCTGGACGCCGAGATCCCCACGACGGAGATCATCGTCGCGATGCCGATCGCGATGCCGAGCGCCGACAACACGGCGCGGACGGGCCGCGTCCGCAGCCCCACCGAACCGGTTCGCAGCACGTCAGCGACCGCGAGGCGCGCCGGGACCAGCCTCTTCCCGCCCCGGCCGCCGCCCGTTCGGCCGATCTTCATTCGGCTGAGCCTCATACGGCGCCGGCCTTCATCGGTGTCCGCGAGTCGGCCACGACGACGCCGTCACGGAGGCGTATCCGCCGGGGCAGCGCCGCGGCGATCTCGTTGTCGTGCGTGATCACGGCGATCGTGGCCCCCGCGGCGTTCAGATCACGCAGCAGCGCCAGCACGGCCGCGCCGGAGGCGGTGTCCAGCGCGCCGGTCGGCTCGTCGGCCAGCAGCAGGGCGGGCTCGCCGATGATCGCGCGGGCGATCGCGACCCGCTGCTTCTGGCCGCCCGACAGCTCGTGCGGCCGGTGCGACGTCCGGTCGGCGAGCCCGACACGGTCGAGCACGGCGGCCGCCCTGCGCCGCCGCGCCCGCAGCGGCTGTCCCCCGTAGAGAAGCCCGTCCGCGACGTTGTCCAGCGCGGAGACCCCGGCGGCCAGGTGGAACGACTGGAACACGAATCCCAGATGCTGGGCTCGCAGGGCGGACAACTCGCGGTCGGACAGGCCCGCCACCTCGTGCCCGGCGATCCGGACCATGCCCGCCGAGGGCCGGTCCAGGCTGCCGATGATGTGGAGCAACGTGGACTTGCCTGATCCGGACGGCCCGACGATCGCCACGAGCTCGCCGCGCCGGATGGTCAGATCGACCCCGGCCAGGGCGACGACGCCGCCCGGATACTCCTTCCGGACGCCGGCGAGCTCGACGACCGGCGGAGCCTCCTGTTCCATGGTCATGGCTTGGGCACCTCGACCTTCATGCCCTCGCCGAGGCCCTCCCCGGTCACCTCGACGCGGCCGTCGCCGAAGACGCCGAGCTCGACGTTGACCGTACGAGGCGTGCCCGGAGCGGCCACGCGGACGCCATAGCCGCCGCCCGGCAGCGCCAGCAGGGCCTGAACGGGCACCGAGAGCACGTCCTCGCTCGTCTGGGTCGTGATGTTCACCGTGACCGGGGCCTGGTCGAGGCCGCCCGCCTTGCCCGGGTCATCGAGCTCGACGACGACGTTGACCTTGGCCTCGCCCTCGTCCCCGCCGTTCCCGCCGTCTCCGCCGTTCCCGCCGTTCCCGCCGTCCTTGGCGGCCGTGGTGCCGATGGTGCGGACGGCGCCCTTCACGGTGCGGCCGCCGGGCAGCTCGACGGTGACCTTCGTGCCCTTCCGCAGCATCCCGGCCTGATCGACGTCGAGCTTGAGGAGGACGACCCGTTCGGCGCCGGAGGACGTCACCACCGGGCCGCCGGGCGCGACGCGGTCGCCCGCCGACGCGTCACGGCCCTTGACCCGGACCGGTCCGGGCGCGAAGACGATCGCGTCCGGGCCCACCGTGCCGGTGGCCTTCCCGCCGTGGGCCTTCTGCCAGCGCTTGACCGCGTCGGCGGTGGCCGCGGTGTACTTCTGGTCCACGTTGAGACCGCCGCCGTAGCCGAGGGCACTGAGGTTCTTCTCCAGCTGCAGTACGTCCGGTCCCTCATCGCCGGTCTTGAGCCTGCGGTACATCGGGCGTGTGCCGTACATCAGCCGCACAGGCCGCCCGTCCAGTTCGTAGAGCCTGCCGCCCATCCGGACGACGGAGCCGGGACTTCTGACCCACGTGACGGTCCCCGCGGCGCCCGCCTTCAGCTTGTGCTCGCTTCCGTAGCCGAGCGTTCCCTGCACGGAGGTGCTGTCGCTCAGGTCGCCGCGTTCCACCGGAGCGGTGGTCATGGCGGTGTCCGGACCCTGCCGCTCGCCCTTGCCACCGGCCGCCGTCGCGTTGACGGCCACCCCGGCCGCTCCGACGCCGGCGACCACGGCGAACACGGCCGCCGTGGTGCCGATGACCACCCTTCGCTTCATGATCTGGTTCTCCTCGCGTCCGCGTGGTGGATGATCATCCGAACGCGGCGCCGCAGGCCTTGTTGGCCTTCTCGAACTTCTCCTTGGCGATTCCGCCGCCGGGAATCCCCACGGCCTCCGACGAGGCCGAGCCACTACCGAACTTCGGGTCGGGCATGTCGATGCCGTGCTCGCGCATGCACCTGGCGAACTTGAGCATCTTGTCCTTCTCCTCCTGCGAGATCGGCTTCGGCTCCGGAATCCCCGCGACGTTCCGGCAGGTCTTCATGGCCTTCTCGATCTTCTGGGGACTCGCGCCCTGACCGTCGATGGAGAGCGCCTGGGATTCCTGGCCCGGCTTGGGGTCGGGCATGTTCACTCCCTGCCCGCGCATGCACCTGGCGAGCTTGAGTTGCTGGTCCATCGAGGGCGCCCCGCCGCTCCCGCCCCTGCCGGTGCTCGCGGCGCCGGAGCCGGAACCGGAACCGTTCCCGGACGCGCCGGCCTTGCCGTCGCCGCCCGAGTCCCCGCCGCAGGCGGCGCCGAGGAAGGCGAGGGCGGCCAGGCCGGAGGCGGCGGTGAGCGCCCGCAACCGATGGCGACTAGTGATCATGGGACGTCCTCCAGGTCGGGGCCGGGCCGCCCACGGCCCGGCGATGTCCCAGAGACTGGCCGGACCCGGTGTTTCCTTTCCTTAACCGGGGGCCGCACGGAGCGCTTATCTTTTCGAAATGGCCGGTCAGGTAGACCTGAGGGCATGCGCGTGCTGGTGGTGGAGGACGAGGACTATCTGGCGGAGCTGATCGCCGACGGACTCCGGGCCCGGGCGATCGCGGCGGACGTCGCCGGTGACGGCGCGGCGGCGCTGCGCCGGTTCGAGGAGATGGACTACGACGTGCTCGTCCTGGACCGGGACCTGCCGGAGGTGCACGGCGACGACGTCTGCCGGCATGTCGTGCGCAGCGGGCGGCTGACGCGAATCCTGATGCTGACCGCCTCCGGGACCGTCCGGGACCGCGTCGAGGGGCTCGGGCTGGGAGCCGACGACTACCTGCCCAAGCCGTTCTCCTACGAGGAACTCGTCGCCCGCGTGCTGGCCCTCGGGCGCCGGGCCCGCCCCGCGCTGCCGCCGGTCCTGGAACGCGCCGGGGTCGTCCTCGACATCCCGCGCCGCCAGGCGTACCGCGACGGCCGTCGCCTCGACCTCTCGCGCAAGGAGTTCGCGGTCCTGGAGACGCTGATGCGGGCGGACGGGGCCGTGGTCGGCACCGACGAGCTGATCGAGGAGGTCTGGGAGGAGCACATCAGCTACAACTCCAACGCCGTCCGGGTAACGGTCAGCAAGCTGCGGGGCAAGCTCGGGCTTCCGCCCGTCGTCGAGACCGTGTCCGGCTCCGGCTACCGTATGCGGCCGGGTTCATGAGAATCACCGCCAGGGCCCGGCTCACGGCCCTGTACGGCGGCCTGCTGCTCGTCGCGGGCGGCGGCCTGGTCGCGTCGGTCTACTTCCTGATGCGCAGGTCACTGGCCGATCGGCTGCCCACTGCGATCATGACGGCGGTGCCGCGGCCCGCCGAATGGGCGCCCGCGACCCCGGCCCGGCCGGCGCAGACCGCGGCGTCGGCCCGGCCCGGCGAGTTCGCGCAGCACGCGGACACCATCTCGGTCACCCGCGCCGCCACCGCCGCCGAGGACACCACCTACGAGCAACTGCTGATCGTCTCGCTGATCGCGCTCGCGATCTTCGCCGTCGTGTCGGTGTTCCTCGCGTGGTGGATGGCCGGTCGCGTGCTGCGCCCCGTACACACGATCACCGCCACCGCCCGGCAGCTCTCGGGCGAGAACCTCGGCGAACGCATCGCCCTCGCCGCCCCGCCGGGCGAGCTCAAGGACCTCGCCGACACCTTCGATGCCATGCTCGACCGGCTGGAAGGCCTGGTCTCGGCGCAGCGGCGGTTCGTCGCCAACGCCGCCCACGAACTGCGGACCCCGCTGGCCGTCCAGCGCGCCGCGCTGGAGATCGGCCTCGCCGATCCCGATCCGGTGCAGGTCGCGCGCGTCCGTACCCGGCTGCTGAACGTGGCCGACCGCAGCGAGCGGCTCATCGAAGGGCTGCTGCTCCTGTCGGCCGGTGACCAGGGGCTGGACCGGCCGGAGCCGATCGACGCGACGGAAACGGTGGAGGGGGTCGTCGCCGAGCACGCCACCGAGGCCCACGATCGCGACATCACGGTCGAATCGCACATCGAGCCCGTGCGGCTGGAGGGAGATCCGACCCTCTTCCGGCATCTGGTGCGCAATCTCCTCGAGAACGCGCTGCGCTACAACGTCCGCGGCGGGCGGGTCCTCGTGCGCCTGGACGCCACGGGGCTCCAGGTCAGGAACACCGGTCCGGAGGTGCCCGCCGACGTCGTCCCCCACCTCGTCGAACCGTTCCGCCGCCTGCACCCGCGCCGCCACGCGCGCGGCGAGGGCACCGGCCTCGGGCTGTCGATCGTCGACTCGATCGCCCGCGCGCACGGCGGCGAGGTGATCGCACGGGCCAACCCGGGCGGCGGGCTGAGCATCCGGGTGACCTTCGGCGGCCATGCCGAGACGCCGGCGGGCAGCGGCGCGTCCCGTTCACCACAGTTGGGTACGCAGGTCAGCGGACCGCGGAAGAACGCCGCGTCATGATCGCCGGTCCGCCCGGTCAGCTGGGCGCGTTCACCATGCTCTGCGCGGCCATGGTGAAGTAGTTCCAGAGCATCGTGTCGAGCTGCTCGGGAAGCTCCAGCTCGTCCACGGCCTCGCGCATGTGCCGCAGCCACGCGTCGCGCTCGGCCTCGCCGATGACGAACGGGACGTGACGCATGCGGAGCCTGGGATGCCCGCGCTGTTCGCTGTAGGTGCTGGGGCCGCCCCAGTACTGGATGAGGAAGAGCCGCAGCCGCTCTTCGGCGGGCCCGAGGTCTTCTTCCGGGTAGAGGGGGCGCAGCAGGGGGTCGTCAGCGACGCCCTGGTAGAAGCGGTGGACCAGGCGCCGGAAGGTCTCCTCGCCGCCGACCGCTTCGTAGAAGGTCACCTGTTGTGTCATGGCGTTCCCCACCCTATGCGAGAGGACCCCGCCCCCGGTGTGCGACGGATCACCTTGATCAAGTGGTGACCCGGGTTCAGGCGCTCGCGCCCGGGGTGGCCACGGAGACGCCGGCCTCGTCGAACGCCTTCTTGACCCGTTCGCGCAGCTCACGAGCCACGCTGGCCTGCTTGCCCGGCGCCGTCTTGATCACGACCCGGACGATCACCGCGTCGCCGGCGAGGGACTGGACGCCCCAGACGGCCGGCTCTTCGAGGACCAGCTCCTTCCAGTCGGCGTCCGCGGCCATCTCCTCCGCGGTCGTCTGGAGGATCCCCTTGACCCGCTCGGTGTCCTCGTGGATGTCCACCGGGATGTCGAGCACGGCGCGGCCCCAGTTCTGGGACTCGTTGCCGACCTTCTTGATCTCGCCGTTCGGCACGTACCAGACGATGCCGTCGACGTCGCGCATGCGGGTCACGCGCAGGGTGACGGCCTCGACGGTGCCCTTGGCGGTGCCGACGTCGATGAAGTCGCCGACCCCGTACTGGTCCTCCAGCAGCATGAACAGCCCGGCCAGGAAGTCCCTGACGATGCTCTGGGCACCGAAACCCACGGCCACGCCGATCACGCTGGCGCTGGCCAGGATGGGGGCCAGGTTGAGACCGAGCTCGCCCAGCACGCTGAACGCCGCGGTGCCCATGATCAGGATGGACGCGATCGAGCGCAGCACCGACCCGAGCGTCCTGGCGCGCTGGGCGCGGCGCTGGTTGAGCAGCGCCGGGCTGCCCTCGAAGGACGTCCGCGTCCGCTCGCGGATCCTCTCCGACATGGTGCCCTCGGCCATGCGCAGCGTGATCTTGGTAATCGTCCGGTGCGCCATGCTGCGCAGCACCAGCGCGATCACCAGCGTCACGACGATCCAGAAGAACGTGTTGAGCGGTGTATCGAGCCACGTCTTGAAGAAGCTCGTGAACCTCTCGCTATGGGAGACGTTCCACACCAGGCGGCACGAGACGCTCGGATCGGGCGTGCCGCACGCCTTCTCGGGCGTGCCGTCCTGCTGCCAGGGCAGCGCTGAACCCACGGCGAGAGCCGTCTGAGCGAGTGGCATGTGGCAGACCCTCCCCGGCCGGCTTGTGGATGTCTCCGCCATGTCGCCGTGGACCTGCGGCGGTCGTACGAGCCGATCGTAGGGGACGGTGTCGAACGGTTCGTACGGCGCCGGGCGGGCCGGCGGGACCCGGCCGGGGAGGGACTGATCTGCTGCCGTGGCCCTGAGCACGGGCATGGGATCCCAGAACCGCGGCGGGCTTCACCTGTGACGGCGGACTTCAGGGTGGCGTATGGCCGCTGCGAATTGCGGCGGCGATGGACGGTGTCGGCGTTGGATGGTGTCGGCCGCCGGTGTCGGCCACGGGTGGCGGCCACGGGTGGCGGCAAGCACGGGTGGCGGCTAGGGCGAGTGATGGCTAGGGCGGGTGGCGGCAAGGGCGGGTGGCGGCGGCCACGGGTGGCGGCAAGCGCGGATGGTGGCAAGCGCGGGTGGCGGTAAGCACGGTGGTGGCAAGCGCGGGTGGTGGCAAGGGCGGGTGGTGGCAAGGGCGGGTGGCGGTAAGCACGGTGGAAGCGCGGGTGGTGGTAAGCGCGGGTGGTGGTAAGCACGGGTGGCGGCGGCCACGGGTGGCGGCAAGCGCGGATGGTGGCAAGCGCGGGTGGTGGCTAGGGCGGGTGGTGGCTAGGGCGGGTGGCGGTAAGGGCGGGTGGTGGCTAGGGCGGGTGGTGGCAGGCGCGATGGTGGCAAGCGGGGATGGCGGCGGGTGTGGGTGGTGGCCGCGGATCTTGGGTGTGCTCGGCGAGAATGCCTCGGCCGGACGCTTCTCTGCGTACATTTGGAAACGAACGTGTCCCGTGGGGCTCGGCTGCCGCGCCGTTCCGGCCGTGACCCCACGGGACACGCCCGGCTCAGTGGCGGCCCGGTGGCCACTCCCACGCGGCCACGGGCGCGCGGGCCTCGCGGCCCTGTGCGCCTCGGACGCGGGCGTCGGCGCCGCGGTGCTCGACGGTGCGATGGTCGAGGCCGTGATGTTCGAGGGCGCGTGTCTCCCGGCGGTGCGCCTGCAGGACGTGCGCCAGCTTGAGCGCGGCGCCCTCCGGGTCGTCCACCCGGTGCATGCGCTCTCCCCATGACCACCAGTAGTAGTGATCGTGAGACTCCGGGGCGGGGGCGCACGTGACGTCCTCGGCCAGGCTCGCGGCCTCCGGGTTGACCACCCGCAGGAAGGCCGGTCCCGAGCGGGTCCTGACCACGCGGGCCACCAGACCGCGCGTGTCCAGTTCCTGCTCCAGCTCCTCGAGGTAGCCGACGCGTCTGTCGCTGACCACCTGCGCACCCCCTCCGTCGATCGTGCCGCGAGGATCGCTCGGACGTTCTCGTGTGATCCAACTCTCTGAATGCACTTCGTTACTCGCGGCGAGAATCGCAACTCTCACGGTGGCGGGTCAAGGGGGGCGCCGTCCGCCGAAGTACCGGATTGTCCCACCTCAGGAGGAGGTTCACCCCCACCCAGTGGAAGAATCTCTACCTGGGGTCGAAAGCTGCCCTCGGGCTACCTCGGATTCGATGACAATGGCTTGGCCTGCCCGGTCGGCAGAGTTACGCTGCGTGCGCGAGAGATTATCTGTCGTGTCCATCTAGCACCGGTCGCCGTGGCCGGACGCGGGTCCCGTCCCCTTCAAGGACCGGCTTCCGGGCTCAGCGGTGAGGAGGCCGGAACCGATGTCGGACCCCCCTCGGAAAGAAACCGACATAGCTCGCAGAATACGCGCGCATGGTCTGGCTCGAGGGCACTGCGCCGTGGAGATCGCGGCCGAGATCCACGATCAGTGCGGGCCGCTGTTCGGCACCAGCCGGGTCAAGGCACACCGCCTGTCCCACGGTGTCGCCCTGTCCGACATCGTCGCTCAGGTCCGGGCGCTGTACGAGGTCGACGGCAAGCCGTGTCCCCGGCTCGGGGAGACGCTTCTGTCGGCGTACGAGAGCGGCTACAAGCGCCCCGGTCCCGAGTACCTGCACTACCTGTGCTCCGTGTACCGCGTCGAACCCGACGAGCTCGGCTTCCAGAGCCCCTGCATCTGCGGTCGCGGGCACGCGACCCGTCCGGGGGACGCCGCCGGCGCGAACGGGCGTGCGGTGGTGCGGCCGGGTGAGGCGGGGCCCGCGCGGCCCGCGGACCGGATGACCGCCGACCGGCGGGTCGCGGAGGAGCCCGCCACGCTCGTGGGATCGGTCGTCGTGCCCAGGCCGGACGACCGCCAATGGATGTCAGTCAACGAAATGCGGGGGCGGGACCGCGCCGAAGCCCCCATCTCCGTCGATGTAGGAGAGGAGGACATCGTGCTTCGTAGGACCCTTCTGCAACTGCTGGCCGGAGCGGGCGTGGCGCTCGACGGTCAGTTCCTTGGGGCGGTGGACAACCTTCGTCGCAAGATGGACGACACCCTGGTGAGCGCCACGGTGTCGCCGACCATGCTCGATCAGTGGGAGGAGACGACCCTCGGGTACGGCCAGCAATACCAGGCCACCCCGTCACTGCGGATGTTGTGCGACGTCCTGCTGGATTTCAGCGAGGTACGGCGCATGTGCGACAAGCGGCAGCCCGTCGAGCTCCAGGAACGGCTCTGCCGTATCGCCGCGCAGCTGTCCGGCCTGTCGGGCCTCATCATGATCAATCTGGGTGACCACCGGCTGGCCCGCTCGTTCTTCCGCACCGCGCGAACCGCCGCCGACGAGACCGGCGACCGGCAGCTGCGGGCGTGGGTGACGGTGCGCGAAGCCCTGGTGCCCATGTATTACGGCGACCCCCGGGAGGCGCTCCACCTGGCGCGCAAGGCACAGGATCTCGCCGGGCGCACGCCCGGTGTGGCGGCGGCGATGGCACCCGCGGTCGAGGCGCGCGCGCTCGGCCAGCTGGCCCTGCGCGGCCGCAGTGACGCCGCTCCCAGCGCCCGGCGCGCTCTCGTGCGCGGCCGTTCCGTCTTCGACCAGCTCTCAAAGACGCAGACCAGCGATCTGGCGTTCGGGTTCACCGACCGGCAGATGGCGTTCTACGAGGGTGACACCTTCACTAATCTCGGCGACCACCAGCACGGTGACCAGGTGCTGAGCCACGCCCTCACCCTCTACTCGGCCACCGACTGGGTCGACATGACCCTCGTACGGCTCGACCGGGCGTCCTGCAAGCTGCACGCCGGCCATCCCGAGGCCGCGCTCAACGCGGGCCGGGACGCCATCCTGGAGCTGCCCAGCGAGCACCGTTCCGACATCCTTGTCCACCGGGCACGCCAGCTGGGTGCGGCCGTCAACGCCAAGCACGGAGAGATCGCGGCGCTCAGCGACTTCTACGAGTCGCTCGCCGCCCCGTCGGTGCGGAGCCCGACCAAGGAATCGCCTGCCGTTCCCCCCTCCGAGCAGGTCTGAGCGGCGCCATGGCACCGCAGGACGGCGACCCCCGGCGAAGCCGTCCCGATTTCACCACTGGGGGAGTGGACAGCGCCCGCGCGGGTCTGGTCCGGCTCCAGCAGGAGCCGCCCGTATGGACCTTCGGTGACCTGCGCATCCGTCGGTACCGCGCCACCGACCACGCCACCGTCCTCGAACTCCATCGAGAGGGGCTGGCCCAGGTGGGCCTGCGCCCCGGCGACGGCGTCTACTACGACCACGACTTCTTCCGAATGGAGGACATCTATCTGCGCAACGACGGAGAGTTCATCGTCGGCGAGCTCGACGGCGAGCTCGTCGCCATGGGCGGCCTCCGTCGCGCCGACCTCGTCCCCGGCGGCAGCGCACGCGCGTTCGGCGGGTACGCCCCTGGCGCGCCCAAGCTCGACGCGGTCGAGATGGTCCGCCTCCGTGTCCGGCCAGGCGTGCAACGCCGTGGTTTCGGTGCGGCGGTCGTCCTCGCCCTGGAGCAACGCGCCGCCGAGTTCGGCTACCGCGTGCTCCGGGCCGACACCACCGAGCTCCAGGAGCCGGCACTCAAGCTCTACCGCAACTTCGGCTGGAAGGAGACCCGCCGCGAGCTGATCGGCGGCATCGTCAACATCTACCTGGAGAAGAAGCTCCGCTGAGGCGACGGCCCACGAGCCGCGGTGCCCCGGCAGAGCTCCGCCGCGACCGCGTTCACGGGTTCTCAGGGTTCGGGGTCCGAGCCGTCAGGCAAGGGCCCCGAACCGCTTCCCCGGCTGCCGTATGACGAGCGCGGCACCGGCACCGGCGTTAGCGGGTTATGCGTGCGGGTTAGGGGTGCAGGCGGCCGGCTACCACCTGCATGAGGGGGTAGCGGCGTTGCCTGAGGTCGGCGAAGCCGCGGTCGGTGAGAGCGCGGGTCACCTCGCGGTCACCGAACATGCGGACGCCGGACAGGCTGCCGACGAGTTCGCTGCCGAGGCGGCTGACGGGCAGGCCCGGACGGCGGGTGGTGAGGATGATGAGGCGCCCGCCCGGTTTGAGCACGCGCGCCATGCTGTCGACGGCGGCCCAGGGGTCGTCGAAGAGATAGAGGGCGCCGAAGCAGCAGACCGCGTCGAACGAGTCGGAGCGGAAGGGGAGCGCGACGGCGTTGCCGCGGACGTAGCCGACATCGCCGGAGCTGTCGGCGGCGGCGCGGGCGAGCATGCCGTGGGCCGCGTCGAGCCCGACGACCAGGCCGTTCTCGCCCACGCCGGCGGCGAGCGCACGGGTGACGTTGCCCGGGCCGCACGCGACGTCGAGCACGGTGGCGGCCGGTTTGCGCACGTCGCCGGGCTGGGCGAGGCCGAGCCACGAACGGGCGAGGGCGTGCTCGGCGGCGGTGTCGGGTCCCACGGGCCAGCCCTTGGCGAGGTTGAAGCCGACCGGCCGCCAGATCCGTTCGTAGATCTGGGGCAGGAACGTCGACTGCATGACCCGCTGGGCGACGGTCGGGGTGGGCTCGGCGGTGGGGCCGAGCACGTCGAGGTAGCCGTCGTGCGGCTCGCCGGGCGGCGACTCCAGGAGGGCGCGGACACGATCCTGGACGCTGGGGCTCAGCACTGGAGTCACATCTCTATTCGACCACGGGTCAATTGACTCCGGCCATGGTCAGGGCTCCGATGTGACCGACGGCACGAGCCCGGTCCGGGCCGCCATGAACGACAGCGTGTCCACCATCAGGCCGATCGAGCGGCTGACCGAGCGGGCGTCGTGGCCGACCTCCGCCTCGTTGCGCAGCAGGATCGGCGCGTCCGCGGCCGTGGCGTGCTGGAGCGCCGCGCACATCTTGCGGGCGTGCATCGGGTCGACGCGGGTGTCGCTGTCGAAGATCGTGAAGAGCGTGGCGGGATAGGCGACGCCCTCCCGGACGTGGTGGTACGGGGAGTAGGCCAGGAGCCATTCGAGCTCGGCGGGATCCGACGCCGTGCCGTACTCGTCGTTCCAGGTCTCGCCGAGCCCGAACTTCTCGTACCGGACCATGTCCAGCAGCGGTGCCGAGCACACCACGGCGTCGTAGAGGTCGGGGCGCTGGGTCAGGGCCGCGCCGACCAGCAGGCCGCCGTTGGAACCGCCGGAGATCGCGAGCCTGCTCGCCCAGCCGTCGGCGCGCAGCTTCTCCGCGGCGGCGTGGAAGTCGTCGAAGACGTTCTGCTTCTTGTCGCGCATGCCCGCGCGATGCCACTCCTCGCCCTCCTCCGAGCCGCCGCGCAGGTTCGCGATCGCGTACACGCCTCCGGACTCCACCCACGCGAGGATGCCCGCGGAGTAGCCGGGGGTGAGAGGAACGTTGAAGCCGCCGTACCCGTACAGGATCGTCGGGCGGGGGCCGGACGCGCCGGGCAGCGCGAGGACGAGCATGCGGACCTCGGTGCCGTCGTACGACTCGTACGTGAGCTGCCGCGCCTCGATCTCGGGAACGCTGACCGTGCCGGGCGCGGACGCCCACAGCGTCACCTCGCCGGTACGCGCGTCGTAGCGCATGACGGACGACGGCGTCACGTTGTCGGTGTAGCCGAACCACGCCTCATGGCCGCCCTCGGGCCGTTCGATGATGCCGCCGGCCGAGCCGAGCCCGGGCATGGGCACCTCGCCGATCCGCTCGCCCGTGGCCAGGTCGTGCACGGTGATCTCGCTGATCGCGTGACGGGTCCAGCCCGCGAGAAGGACGGGCCTGTCCAGGTCGTCGAGGATCGCGTAGTCGCTGAGCACCGCCTCCGGGTCCTGCGGGAGGAGGTCACGCCAGTTCTCGAACGACGGGTCGGCGGGATCGGTGACGCAGAGCCGGGAACGGGGCGCGTCGCGGTCGGTGAAGACGTACGCGCGGCCGTCGCGCCCGACGTACAGCCCGGTCTCGGCGTCGACCCCCTCCTGGACCGCACGCAGCGCGGGACGTTCGGGCGACGAGGCCGACAGGTCCGCGATCCACAGGTCGTTGCGGGGCGCGGTGCCCTGGGAGGAGCTGATCGTGAGCCAGCGGCCGTCCCGGCTCACCGAGACGCCGTAGTAGTTGGTCTTGTCCCTGCCCTCGCCGAAGACCAGCACGTCGTCGGTGTCCGGGTCGGTGCCGACGCGGTGCAGGTAGACCCGCCGGTGGTACTGGTCCTCGCCCTCGGGGACCCGGCCCGCGGGCAGGCGCCGCACGTAGTAGTACGCCTCGCCGCCGGGCAGCCACGCGGTCGACGAGTAACGGCTCCGGTCGATCGGGCCCTCCACCAGGTCGCCGGTGGCCACGTCCATCACGTACAGCAGCGACTCCTCGTCGCCGCCGTGCGATACCCGGTAGGCCAGCCGCCGGCCCTCCTTGTCGGGCTGCCACCCGTCCAGCGTGGTCGTGCCCGCCGGGTCGAGCTCCATCGGGTCGAGCAGGGCGCGTTCGGTGCCGCCGGTGTCCACCGTGTAGAGCACCGGGTGCTCCTGGTCGGCCGTGCGACGGGTGAAGAACCGCCGTTCCCCCCGCCACACCGGCGAGCCGACGCTGCCCGCCGCCAGGAGCTCGCCGAGCCTGCGGCGCAGCCCGTCCCGCCCCGGGAAGCCGCCGACCGTACGGCGGAACAGGTCGTCCTGCTCCGTCAGCCACTTCTCGGTGGCCTCGTCCTGCCGGTTCTCCAGCCACCGGTACGGATCGGGCACCCGATGGCCGAAGAGGTCGTCGACGATGTCCTGGCGCTGGGCGGACGGGTACTGCGGTCGGCTCATGGCTGGCACTGTAACGGCCCGCCTGCCGTTACGGCCCGCCCGATACCCGCGCCGGGCGAACGGGCGGGCGGCTCGTCAGTTGGCCGAGGGGAGGTCGGGCATGTCGGCGACCTGCGCGGGCGGCGGGGCCGTGACGGTGGCGGTGCCCCAGTCGGACAGAGTGATGGTGGCCTTGTCGCGCGTCTTGGTGGGGAACTCCATGCTGTACTTCACCGGTACGTTCTGGGCGTCGGCCCAGATCTCGTACGTGAGGGGCTTGCCCGCGACGGCCTTGAGCATGTTGCCCTTCAGCTTGGCCAGATCGGCGTCGCTCAGGTTGGCCAGTCTGTCCACGTCCGGGTCGTTCTTGACGCCGAGGTCCTTGCTCAGGTCCTGCAGCAGTTTCGTGTTCGTGGAGAGGTACTTGCGCAGGTCGATCGTGTCGAGCGCTTTGGTCATGTCGATGCTGACCGTGTAGCGCTGTGCGGCCACGCCGCCCACCTGCTCCGCGACCGGGGCGGACAGCGTGCCGCCCGCGACCATCAGCGACTTCTGCTGCGCGGTGTCGGCGATGCTGCTCATGCTGCCGACCAGCACGAGCATGAGCTTGGCGAGCGGGTTCTTGGAGTCGGCGGCGAAACGTGTCCAGGTCTTGCCGGGGGCCACCTGCTGCTTGGGGTCCTTCTCCTCCATGAAGACGGCGTCCTTGGTCTTGATCATCCGGACGGTCTCGCCCTCCGAGGTCATGGTGATGTCGAGCTCGGGCGTGCCGCTCGCGATGCTGACGGCCACGGTCCCCTGCCCGCCGTCCGCGGTGGAGAGGTTCATCCTGACCGACTTCTTGGCGGTGAGCTGCTCGTGCAGGAGCCCGGCGACCGTGGGGAGGGTGAGGGCGTTCGGGACGGCCGACGCGGCAGGGGCGGACGTGCCCGCGCTGGGTGAGCTCGAATTCGAGCCCGCCGAGTCCGAGCCGCCGCAGGCGGTGAGGGAGGCGGCGACCAGGCCGGCGATCGTGAGAGCGGAGAAACGTCGCACTGGAAGCTCTTTCCGGATGTTTTAAGTGGGATGGGAGGTATGCCTATCAGATATCGGGGGTCGCGCGAGCGGGGTCTTCGATTGTCACGTGTGGCGAGATGAACACGCTGGTCATCTTCGGTAGAGGTGGTGATCACAGACTTCGTCCAGACGGGGGTTGAAGATGAAGAACGTCATCAGAGCGCGCCGTGGTTCGGTGAGTGCCGCGGCGGTGAGCCTGCCGCTGCTGGTCACCGCCTTGCCCGCCGACGCGGGAACGCGGTACGCGCCCGCCGGGAAGGTCGTGTTCAGCTACTCGGCGCCCACGGTCGCCGAGGCGGGCGACAAGGTCACCTGGCGCTGGACCATCCGCAACACGGGCGGCGAGAACGTCGACAAGGTGGTGCTCACCCACCGGCTCACGCCGAAGCTGAAGGTCGCGTCGGTCAACAAGCCCTGCGCCGTCGAGGCGGCCTCGGTCCGGTGCCGGTACGGCACGCTGAAGGCCGGTCAGAAGCGGCAGGGCACCCTGGTGGCCGACCTGCCGCCGAACGCGTCGGGAACCGTTCAGATCAACGGCCGCGTGACCTGGCAACAGGTCTCGGCCGCTGACCAGGCCCCGGCGGTAGAGGACGAGCAACCGGCCGTCCCACCGGCCGCCGCTCCACCAGCCGCAGCGCCACCGAACCCGGGCGGCCCAAAGCCCGCCGCCCCGAACCCAGGCGCCCCGAAGCCAGCCGCTCCGAAGCCAGCCGCTCCGAACCTTGGCGCCGCGCAACCCGGTGCTCCGAAGCCCAGCGCCCCGAAGCCTGGGGCCCCGAAGCCTGGGGCCCCGAAGGCTGGCACCTCGAAGCCCGCCGCATCGAAGCCCGCCGCACCGAAGGCGGCTCCTAAGGCGGCCCCGAAGCCAGGCGTTCCGAAGCCGGGTGCCCCGAAGTCCGGGCCGTCGGCGGCCGGCGGGCCGGGGGCCGACGCGCAGGCTCCGGCTCCCGCGCCCGGGACGGGGTCTGCCGCCGGAGCCGAGTGACGCACAGTGCTCCTGCGGCCGCGTCTAGGCGCTCACATGGGACTCCCGCCATCACTTTCTGTGGTGGCGGGAGTCTTCTGCGTTCGATCTCATGCGCTATGGGGGATTATTGGGGTGGCGGACGGCCTTCTCAGGCGCCACACTGATTTCGGGTTCGGTTCGCCCCTGGGGAGGTCCTCATGGCGGGTGCGCAGGTGCCGGAGACAATAATCGGGCCTCGGTGCGAGGCGCGCTCGAGCGCGTCCGCCGAGGCCAAAGGGAAGCACGCCCCAGTGGAGGGCGTCTGATGCGGCAGGTTCTCCTCCTGAACGCGACGTACGAACCACTCACCACGCTTCCGCTGCGGCGGGCGGTCTGCCTCGTGCTCCGGGAGAAGGCCGACGTCGTCCATCACGACACCTCGGGCGCGGTCCTCCATTCGGCGACGATGTCGATCGAGGTCCCCTCCGTCATCCGGCTCCGCCGCTATGTCCGCATCCCGTACCGCACCCGCGTTCCCCTGACCCGGGCCGCCCTCATGCGGCGCGACAACTTCCGCTGCGCCTACTGCGGCCGCCGCGCCGAGACGATCGACCACGTCCATCCGCGCAGCCGCGGCGGCAAGCACGTCTGGGAGAACTGCGTCGCCTCATGCATGTCCTGCAACCACCGCAAGGCCGACCGCCTGCTGGAGGAGCTCGGCTGGACGCTCAGCGTCACCCCCGGTGTCCCGAGAGGCGCCCACTGGCGCCTGATCGGCGTGATCCACGACGGCGACCCCCAGTGGGCCGCATACGTCACAGAACCAGCCGCCTAGCGCCAGCACGAAGACCGTATCCTGGCGTCGTGCCACGTTATGACTATCGCTGCCGCGCGTGCGGGGCGACCTTCGAGGTGTCCCGCCCGATGATCCAGGCCTCCGACCCGGCGTCGTGCCCGGAAGGCCACGACGACACAGTCAAGCTGCTCTCCACGGTCGCCGTCACCGGCTCCAGCAAGGCCGGCGCACCCGCGCCCGCGCCACGCCCCAGCTCGGGCGGTGGCGGCGGTGGCTGCTGTGGAGGCGGCTGCTGCAGCTGACCTCACCCGGCGCCATCTCGCAACCCTCGGCCGTCGCCACCCCGCAACAGCCTCAGCCCGCACGCGAGCGCGCGGCGCTGAGCGGGGAACGAGCCGAAGGCGATGTTCCCCGCGAAGATCGCGAAGCGATGTCGCGCTCGCACGCTTTTGCGGTTCGGGGTCCGAGCCGCCAGGCGAGGACCCCGAGGCCGTGAAAGCCATAAACAGAGCGCACGGTCCGGTTACTTGTGCAACTGACTAACGTCCCGGGCGGCGCCGGTGGAGGCGGAGGTGGCCATCGCGGCGTACGCCTGGAGGGCGGCCGAGACGGGACGCTGTCGGTTCTGGGGCTTGTAGCCGCCGTTGGCCAGGAGCTTCTCGCGGCGGGCGGCGAGGGTGTCCTCGGGCACGTCGAGTTCGAGGACGCGGCGCGGGATGTCGATGACGATCCGGTCGCCGTTCTCGACCAGGGCGATCACGCCGCCCGCGGCGGCCTCAGGGGAGGCGTGGCCGATGGACAGGCCGGACGTCCCGCCGGAGAAACGGCCGTCGGTGATCAGGGCGCAGGCCTTGCCGAGGCCGCGGCCCTTCAGGAAGCTCGTCGGGTAGAGCATCTCCTGCATGCCCGGGCCGCCCTTGGGGCCCTCGTAGCGGATGACGACGACGTCGCCCTCCTTGACCTTGCCGCCGAGGATGCCCTCGACCGCGTCGTCCTGGCTCTCGAAGACCACGGCGGGGCCCTCGAACGTCCACAGCTCCTCTTCGACGCCGGCGGTCTTCACGATGGCGCCCTCGGGGGCGATGTTGCCGTAGAGGACGGCCAGGCCGCCGTCGGTGGTGTAGGCGTGCTCGACGTCGCGGATGCAGCCGTTCTCGCGGTCGAGGTCCAGCTCGTCCCAGCGGGCGCTCTGGCTGAACGCGGAGGTGCTGCGCACGCCGCCGGGCGCCGCGTGCCAGAGCTCCACCGCCTCGGGCTTGGCGGTCGGGGAACGCACGTCCCAGGCCGCCAGGTACTCGGGGAGCGAGGACGAGTGGATCGAGGTGACCTGGCGGTGCAGGAGACCGCCCCGGTCGAGCTCGGCGAGGAGGGCGGGGATGCCGCCGGCGCGGTGGCAGTCCTCGACGTGGTACTTGGCGGTCGCGGGCGCCAGCTTGCAGACGCAGGGCACTCGCCGGGAGAGCTCGTCGATCTCCTTGAGGCCGAAGTCGACGCCGCCTTCGACGGCGGCGGCCAGCAGGTGCAGGATCGTGTTGGTCGAGCCGCCCATCGCGATGTCGAGCACCATGGCGTTCTCGAACGCGTCCTTGGTCGCGATGTTGAGCGGCAGGACGCTCTCGTCGTCCTGCTCGTAGTAGCGGTTGGCGATCTCGACGATGGTCCGCCCGGCGTCCTGGTAGAGCGCCTTGCGGGCGGTGTGGGTCGCCAGGATCGTGCCGTTGCCCGGCAGGGACAGGCCGATGGCCTCGGTCAGGCAGTTCATCGAGTTGGCGGTGAACATCCCCGAGCACGAGCCGCAGGTCGGGCAGGCGTTCTCCTCCATCTCGGCGAGGGTCTCGTCGGAGACCGACTCGTCGGCGGCGGCGATCATGGGGTCGACCAGGTCGAGCTTGTTGCCGTTCTGGACGCCGGCGACCGGCTTGCCGGCCTCCATCGGCCCGCCGGACACGAAGACCGTCGGGATGTTCAGGCGCAGCGCCGCCAGGAGCATGCCGGGGGTGATCTTGTCGCAGTTGGACACGCAGATCATCGCGTCGGCGCAGTGGGCGTTGACCATGTACTCGACCGCGTCGGCGATCAGCTCCCGCGACGGCAGCGAGTAGAGCATGCCGCCGTGCCCCATGGCGATGCCGTCGTCGACGGCGATCGTGTTGAACTCCCGGGGGATGCCGCCCGCCTCGCGGACCGCGCCGGCGACCACGTCGCCGACCTCGCGCAGGTGGACGTGCCCGGGAACGAACTGGGTGAAGCTGTTGGCGACGGCCACGATCGGCTTGCCGAAGTCCTCCCGCGCTACACCGGTGGCACGCAGGAGGGCGCGCGCGCCCGCCATGTTCCTGCCGTGGGTGACCGTACGTGACCTCAGCGGGGGCATAGGGACCTCTCCCAACATCTACGAGCCGTACCCAAGATCGTATGCGCTGATCAGGGCTTTCGATGGAGTCGCAGCGGCGGATCGCGGCGCTGCCAGCCGGCCCGGCAGAGGTCCTGGGGGGTCGGCGTCGACTCGTTCGAGCTTACCAACCGGGAGGAACGGATGACGCCAGGGCCGCAGGCCGCGAGCCGACAGCGAACCTGGGCGGGGGGGGGGAGGCGGGAGCGAAAGCGCCTGTACTACGGGAAAAGCGCTGTGCTACGGGAAACGCCGGGGGCGGGAGCCGCGCCCTGCCGGCGTTTGTGAGGTGCGGTCACCGGGGAAGGTGGAGCGGGCACCTCGCCGTGCGAGGTGCCCCTCCGGCTCCGGTACCCGCGAGGGTTTCCGATCGCTGGGGGCTCGTCGTTGAGCCGTGGCGGCGTCGGCCGTCAGGCCTCCTGTGGATATTTCGGGGGCAGTGCCTTCTCGGCGGCCTTGAAGATCCGCTGCACGTCCGTCTCGGTCAGGATCTTGGGCCGCCGGCGCAGATAGCCCCTGGCCCGGTTGCCCGCGTAGACGTCCACGTCCCGGACCCGCATGACCTTCCACGGGATGGACGGGCCGTAGATCGCCACGGAGGCCTGGACCGGCACCTCGAAGCCGACGCGCTCTTCGAGGGCCTTGGCCGCCTGCTCGGCCTCCCACCGCGCCTCGTCCAGCCGGTCCTTCTTGTTGAAGGGCCCGTGGAAGAGCTTGCGGTGCGAGAGGGTCCGCACCGGAAGGCGCTTGTCCCACTTCTCCGAGTCGATGGCGTAGACGCCGCTCGGGCCGATCACCAGGTGATCGATCCGGCCGTCGCTGACGCCCTCGTCGTCCAGCGGGACGGCGCGCGCGTGCAGGACGAAGTAGCCGTTCTTCTGCAGGGTCTTGAGCTGACGCTCCGTGCGCCGCTCGGCGGCGGACGACTTCTGCCAGGCCGTGACGCTGGAGCTCCGGCGAGCCCTGCGGACGACGTCGACGATGACCGCGACCGCCGCGGCCGTGATCCCGATCCGGAGGTCGAAGACGAGTGCGAAGAGCACGCCGACGACCAGCGCGACGACGCCGCGCTCGATCCAGCGCCGGATCTGGGGGTTGTTGAGCAGGTCGCCGTAGGTCTGCTCCTGCTGGCCGACATCGCGTTTCAGTGGTGTCTCATGGGGCTGACCACGAGCCTGCTGGGTGTTGCCCCGCTCCATGATGGCCATGAGCTACGCTCCGTATTCCTTTCGCGCGGGAAGCATGATCCTCTGTGCGCAGAGTAATGATTCCGGTGGATGGCGACTAGTCATGTCGGGTTAATACTTTTGTCGCCGCACCTGGGTGGTTCACGGGTGTCGTGGCCGGGTACGTTGGTTTTTACCCCTTTCTCGCTCGGCATGTCGCCGGTTGCCATCTTTGATGCTTGAGCGTCCGGCGTCTACGGTTCGGCGGTGTGACGCATACCCATGACCTCACCGCCCTAGCCCTTGCCTCGGCCGTACGTGTACGGGACCTTTCCCCGGTCGAGATCGTCGATCACTATCTCGAACGCATGGAGCGAGTAAATCCCCAGGTCGGCGCCTATGTCACGGTGACCGCCGAGCTCGCGCGGGAGCAGGCCCTCCGCGCTGAGAAGCAGGTTCTGGACACGCCGGATCCCACGGCGCTGCCGCCCTTCCACGGGGTGCCGATTCCGGTCAAGGACCTGAACATGGTGAACGGCGTGCGGGTTTCGCTCGGATCGAAGGTTTTCACCGAGCTGACCGGTTTCGCGGACGACAATGTTGTGGTACTGCTCAGGCAAGCGGGCTCTGTCCTTTTGGGCAAGACCTCCACGCCCGAATTCGGTCTGCCCTGTTATACGGAAAATGCGGTGGCGCCGCCGGCCCGTACTCCCTGGGACCTCTCGCGATCGGCCGGCGGCTCCAGCGGCGGAGCGGCCGCGGCGGTCGCCGCCGGTCTGGCGCCGATCGCGCAGGGCAGCGACGGCGGCGGTTCCATCCGAATCCCCAGCAGCGTGTGCGGGCTCTTCGGGATCAAGCCGACCCGCGGCCGCGTCTCGCACGGCCCGATCGTCCCCGACCTGTTCGGGCTGTCCACGAACGGGCCGATCGCCCGCACGGTGCGCGACGCCGCCGCGCTCCTGGACGTCATGGCCGTCTCCATGCCCGGCGACCTCTACCGGGCGCCGGGCGTCGAGGGAACGTTCCTCGGGTACGCCGACCGCCCGCCCGGCCGCCTCAAGATCGCTCGCAGCATGGAGCCGGCCGTCCCGGGCGCCCTGGTCCATCCGGACTGCGTCGCGGCGTACGAGGCGGCGACGGCGCTGCTGGTCGAGCTCGGGCACGAGGTCGTCGAACTCCCGCCGGTGCTCGGGCCCGATCTCGTGCCGCACTTCGAGCTGCTGTGGGGCGTCATGGCGACGCTCACGCCCGTCCCCCCGGAAAGCGAGCACCTCCTCCAGCCGCTCACCCGCTGGCTGCGCGAACGCGGCAACGCCACGTCCGCGCCCGACCTGTTCAGAGCGCACGCCCACCTCCAGGCCGCGCTGCGCGCCGCGTTCCCGATCATGAACGAGTTCGACGCGATCCTGCACCCGACGCTCGCCCAGCCGCCCGCCCCTGTCGGGTACTTCCACGATCAGGAGCCCGCCGAGAACTTCGAACGCCAGAAGCACTTCACCCCGTTCTGCGCCGCGTACAACATCTCCGGCCAGCCCGCCGTCAACGTCCCGCTGCACTGGACCGAACCCGGCGAGCACGGCCAGAGCCTGCCCATCGGCGTCATGCTCGCCGGGCGGCTCGGCGGTGAGGGCACGCTGATCTCGCTGGCGGCCCAGCTCGAAGAGGCCCGGCCCTGGATCGACCGCAAACCCGACCTCTGGAACGCCTGAGTCCGTCCCGTTTATCGGGGAATGCTCCCCGGCGTGGTGGACGAGGATCTGAACTCCCTGGCCGAGGCGCACAGCGTCTCCACTCACTACGTCGACTGGCGCGGCCACGAGACCGCGGTCTCCCGCGACACCCTCGTGGCCGTGCTGGCCGCCCTGGGCGTGGACGCGTCGACCCCGGCGGCGGTACGGGACGGTCTGGCGCGCCTGCACGCGCGGGAACGAGCCGCCCCCGGCCCGCAGGCCGCCCCCGGCCCGCAGGCCGCCCCCGGCCCGCAGGCCGCCCCCGGCGCGCCGGCCGCTCCCGAGCGCCTGCCTCCGAGCCCGCGTGCCTGGGGCTTCACTGCGCAGCTCTACTCCGTGCGTTCCGGTGCCTCGTGGGGGATGGGCGACCTCCGCGACCTGGCCGATCTCGCCTCCTGGAGCGGCCGGCTCGGCGCGGGGTTCGTTCTGGTCAACCCGCTGCACGCGACCGAGCCCGCGCCGCCGGTCGGGCCGTCGCCCTACTCGCCGATGAGCCGCCGCTTCGCGAGCCCGCTCTACCTGCGGGTCGAGGACGTCGCCGAGTACGACGCCCTGCCCGCCCTGGAACGCGAACGCGTCGCCCGCCTGGCGGCGACCGCGGGCGAACGCGACGAGATCATCGATCGTGACGCCGTCTGGACGGCCAAGCGGGAGGCCCTCGAACTGCTCTACGGGCTGCCCCGCTCCGGCGCCCGGCAGCAGGCGTACGAGCGGTTCCGCGAACGGGAGGGCACGCCGCTGACCGCGTTCGCGACGTGGTGCGCGCTCGCCGAGGAGCACGGGACCGACTGGCGCCGCTGGCCCGCCGGGTTGCGCGACGCGGACGGTCCCGCCGTGGGCATGGCCGCCGAACGGCTCGCGGGCCGCGTCGGTTTCCACACCTGGCTGCAGTGGCAGCTCGACGAGCAGCTCGCGCGTGCCCAGGAGGCGGCACGTGGAGCCGGGATGCCGATCGGGATCGTCCATGATCTTGCGGTGGGGGTCAGCCAGGGCAGCGCGGACGCGTGGATGTACAGGCCGATGTTCGCGCCCGGGATGAGCGTCGGCGCGCCGCCGGACGAGTTCAACCAGCGGGGTCAGGACTGGGGCCAGCCGCCCTGGCATCCCGAACGGCTCGCGGAGGCCGGCTACGCCCCGTTCCGGGAGATGCTGGCGGCGGCGCTCAGGCACGGCGGCGGGCTGAGGCTCGACCACGCCATGCAGGTGTCCCGGCTCTGGTGGGTGCCCGAAGGGCGCTCTCCGGCCGAGGGCACGTACGTCTCGTACGACCGGAACGCCCTGCTCGCCTGCCTCGTCGACGAGGCCGCCCGCACCGGCGCCGTGATCATCGGGGAGGATCTCGGCACGGTCGAGCCGGGCATGCGCGAGGACCTCGCCCGGCGCGGCATCCTCGGCACCTCGCTGCTCTGGTTCGAACGCGGCGGGGACGGCCGTCCCCTCGGCCCGGACCGGTGGCGCGAACTCTCCCTCGCCACGGTCGGCACGCACGACATGCCGCCGATCACCGGCATCCTGCACGGCGACCACCTCGACCTGCGCGACCGCCTCGGCCTGCTGACCAGGCCGCTGGAGACCGAGGAGGCCGAGCACCGGCGCCTGCTCGCGGACTGGCTCGACCTGCTGCACGCCGAGGGCCTGCTGCCGGTGCCGCCCGCCACGGTCATGAAGGCGCTCGGCCAGGGCTCCGCCGAGTATGACCAGCAGGTGGTGGCGGCGTTGCACGGGTTCCTGGCCCGTACGCCCGCCCGCCTGATCGGGATCTCGCTCGCCGACGCCGTGGGGGAGCGGCGCACACAGAACCAGCCCGGCACGACCGACGAGTACCCCAACTGGCGCGTCCCCCTCGCCGACGCCGAAGGCGACCCCGTCCACCTGGGCGACCTGCCGGGGCACCGGCGGATCGAGGCCGCGATCGAACCGCTCAGAGACTGGCGATGATCCGCTCAGAGACTGGCGGTGACGCGGGCCGCGACCTCGTGCAGCAGGCGGTCCGGCACGATCTCGGCCCCGGCGATCGCCGAGAAGATCGCGGGAAGCCCGGGCAGCGGGTAGGGGCCGTCCGGCGCGCCGTCGAGCGCCGCCTTGCCGAGGCCCTGGTGGCGCAGCGAGGCACGCGCGCGTGCCCAGGCCGTCTGGACCTCCTCCGGCGACGGCACCCCGAAGCCGTGCCCGACCGGGGCCGCGTGCCGCAGTCTGACCAGGGCGCTGTCGGTGAACTCGGCCGCGAGCTTGCAGCGCTCGGTCAGGCGGGCCCGCACCGGCTCGTCGATCCGGGACATGACCGAGCAGGGCGTGCGGCAGCGTGCGGCGCAGTCGCCGAGGGCCTGGGCGACCTGGCTGTGCTGGCGGTCCAGATAGGCCCGCCAGCCGGGGCCCGGCTCGTTCGAGACCCGCAGCGTCCGTTCGCAGGCGGAACGTTCCGGCCGGGTGTGGTCGCAGAGCCGCGCGGACCCCGGCTCGATCGGGACGCCGAACCGGCTGCCCGGCCCGCGCACCGCCGCACCGATCAGCGCCGGGTCGCCCGCGTGGCCGAGCACCGGCTCCCAGGCGAGCATGGGCAGGTATTCGCTGGCGATGTGGACGGCCGCGACGAGCGCGGCCATCTCCCGCCGCTGCCACCGGATCTCGATGACCTCCAGCAGCAGCGCGTAGGCCGGCCGCAGGCTCGCCAGGGCGCCGCGCGGCTGCTCCTTCGGCATCTGCGGCATCCGGCTGGCCCGCGCCCGGTCCAGCAGGTCCTTGGGCACCTCGCCGACGTCCTCGGGCATGCCGAAGTCCTCGGCGTCCAGGTCGAGGACGCGCTGCCCGAACGCGCACAGCGCCGCGAGCGGCGCGACCTGCTCCTTGGGCAGCGCGAGCGGCGTGAGCGCTTCGATGTCACCGAACGCGCAACGCCCAGCCAGCACCTTCAGAACGTCCCGCGCGGTCTCCACACGGCCCCCTTCACCCCGGCCCCCGTGATCATGCTCTCGCCCCGGCAACGATCGCATGGTCACGAGGGTTTCCCAGGGTCACCAGACGCACGCTACGCGGCGGACCCGTCCTTGGCACGGGCGCGCAGGGCGCGGGCGACGCCGTCGCGGCCCTCCGAGAGCAGCCGGACCAGGGCGGACGGCGGCTTGTGCTCGTCGATGTAGGCCTCGGTCCGGTCGACCGTGCCCTGCTCGATGACCAGGAACGGGTAGGCGACCTCGGCGAACGTCTGGGACATGTCGCTGCTCCACTCGTCCCAGATCCGGCCGACCTCGTCGAAGTACCGGTCCGCGTACGGGCGCAGCAGTTCCAGGTGGTCGGGCTCGGTGAACCCGCCCAGCGTCGCCCGGAACACCGCGTTCGGCAGCGTGCCGGAGACGATCGAGTCCCAGGCCGCGGCCTTGGCCTCGGCCGTGGGGATCGCCGCGTTGCAGGCCGCCGCGTGGCGTTCGCCCGCCGCGGTGGCGTCGCGGGCGAGCTCGGCGTCGATCTCCGGAACGCCGGCCTTGCCCTTGACGACCAGGCGGCGGAGCAGCGCCCAGCGCAGCTCGGTGTCGACCTTCAGCCCGTCCAGGACCGTGGAGCCGTCCAGGAGCCCGGCGACATTGGCCAGGTGGGCGTCGTTCGCCGCGACGGCCGTGAACGCCTGCACGTAGGCCAGCTGGAAGTCCGATCCAGGCGCCGCCTCCTGTGCCAGTTCGAGGAGGTCGTCGGCCATCAGCTCCAGCCCCGTGGGCTGCCATGCCGGATCGCCGTACTGCACGACGGCCGTCCGGGCCTGGCGGAGCAGCGTCTGCGCCACCGAGATGTCGGTGACGCCGCGAATGCCGCTGACCACGAGCTTGACGTAGTCACGCGTGGCCATCTCGGCGTCCCGCGTCATGTCCCACGCGGCCGACCAGCAAAGCGCCCTCGGGAGCCCGTCCTTGATCTCGCCGATCCCCGCGGATTGCTTCAGGGGGGCCGACCCCCCTGTACCCCCCGGAAGAGCTCCGATGAGGGTGCGCAGCGAGTGCTCGTCCAGCCGGATCTTGGCGTACGTGAGGTCGTCGTCGTTCACCAGCACCAGATCGGGGCGCTTGGTGCCGACCAGGTCGGCGACGGTGGTCCGGGCGCCGACGAGGTCCAGCTCGATCCGGTCGCGGCGGACGATCCCGTCGGCGGTGCGGTCGTAGAGGCCGATCGCAACGCGGTGCGAGCGCAGCGTCGGGTAGTCGGGCTTGGCCTCCTGCACGACCTCGAACGACGTGAAGTCGCCGTTGCCGTCGACCTCGTACACCGGGCGGAGGGTGTTGACCCCCGCGGTCTCCAGCCACTCCTTCGACCACGAGGCCAGGTCGCGGCCGGACGTCTCCTCCAGCGCGTCCAGCAGGTCGGCCAGGACCGTGTTGCCCCACGCGTGCCGCTGGAAGTAGCGCCGCACGCCCTCCAGGAAGTTGTCACGGCCGACGTAGGCGACCAGCTGCTTGAGGACGCTCGCGCCCTTGGCGTAGGTGATGCCGTCGAAGTTGACCTCGACCGCCCGGATGTCGGGGATGTCGGCGGAGATCGGGTGCGTGGAGGGCAGCTGGTCCTGCCGGTAGGCCCAGGCCTTCATCAGGTTGGCGAACGTCGTCCAGGAGCCCGTCCACTTGGTGGCCTCGGCCTGGCAGAGCACGCTCATGTACGTGGCGAACGACTCGTTCAGCCACAGGTCGTCCCACCAGCGCATGGTGACTAGGTCACCGAACCACATGTGCGCCATCTCGTGCAGGATCGTCTCGGCGCGCCGCTCGTACGCCGCGTCCGTCACCCGCGACCGGAAAACGTAGTCCTCCAGGAACGTGACGGCCCCGGCGTTCTCCATCGCGCCCGCGTTGAACTCGGGCACGAAGAGCTGGTCGTACTTGCTGAACGGGTACGGCTGGTCGAAGACCTTCTCGAAGAAGTCGAAGCCCTGCCGGGTCACGTCGAGGATGGCGTCGGCGTCCAGGTGCTCGGCCAGCGAGGCGCGGCAGTACACGCCCAGCGGGATCACGCTGCCGTCCGCGCGCCGGTACTCGCCCGTGACCTCGTGGTAGGGCCCGGCGATCAGCGCGGTGATGTAGGTCGACATCTTCGGCGTCGGCGGGAAGTGCCACGTCCCCGTGCGCACCCCGTTGACGTCGAAGCCCTCGTTCGTGATCACCTTCCAGCCGGCCGGGGCGGTCACGCTCAGCTCGAACGTGGCCTTGAGGTCGGGCTGGTCGAAGCAGGTGTACATCCGGTGCGCGTCGGCCGTCTCGAACTGCGTGTAGAGGTAGACGCTCTCGTCGACGGGGTCGACGAAGCGGTGCAGGCCCTCGCCGGAACGCGAGTACGCGGCGTCGGCGACGACGCGCAGCTCGTTGTCGGCGGCCAGCGAGGGCAGCGGGATGCGGCCCTTCTCGGCGTCGTAGCTACCCGGGTCGAGCGCGGTCCCGTTGAGCGTGACCTCCCGCACGACGGCCCCGTGCAGATCGACGAAGGTCGACGCGCCCGGCTCGGCGCAGCCGAACCGGATGAGGGTGGTGGAGCCGAACCGCTCCGTGTCCTCACCCACCCCCTGCCGGGGGTCCGCCCCCGACCTCGCCGTGGTCAGGTCCAGCTCCACCGCGTACGACTCGACGGTGAGCAGCCGGGCCCTTTCCCGCGCCTCGTCGCGCGTGAGGTTGCCTGCCACATGTACTCCTTGGTCGTCATAAACCTGGTTCCTCCATGTCTACCAACCCGCGGGGCGTCAGGCGTGACTGGCGCGGCCATAGGTTCGCAGGGAACGGGTTTCCGGGGGAATCGGCCGGTGGCCTCCCGGGTTGACCGTTGTAAGCGATCATCTGGCCTGAGGAGAACGACGTGTCGGAGCAAACCCGCGAGCCGGTGGACTTCTGGTTCGATCCGCTGTGCCCCTGGGCGTGGATCACCTCGCGCTGGGTCCTGGAGGTCGAGAGGCTCCGGCCGATCGAGACGCGTTGGCATGTGATGAGCCTGTCGGTCCTCAACGAGGACAAGGACGTGCCGCAGAAGTACAAGGACATGCTGGACGCCGGCTGGGGGCCGGTACGGATCTGCATCGCCGCTGAGCAGAAGTACGGCCCGGAGGTGCTCGGCCGCCTCTACACCGAGCTCGGCACCCGCCGCCACCACCAGAAGCAGGACTACAACAGGGAGACCTTTGAGGCCGCCCTGACCGCGGCCGGACTCGACCCGTCGCTGGCCGACGCCGCCGACTCCACCGCGTACGACACGGCCCTGCGCGCCTCGCACAAGGACGGCATCGACCGGGTCGGCGAGGAGGTCGGGACGCCGGTGATCTCGGTGGCCGGGCATGCCTTCTTCGGGCCCGTGGTGACGCCGATCCCGCGCGGCGAGGCGGCGGCGAAGTTGTGGGACGGCGTGCTCGCGGTGGCGCAGACCGATGGTTTCTTCGAGCTGAAGCGCACCCGTACCCGGGATCCCATCTTCGACTGAGCGGGCCCTGCGGATTGCCGGGATCGCGGCCTTTTCGCGCCAATGTCGTTGTTGCGACGAGCTTGCAACTGCGATGCGCACGCCCTCAAACTGGGCTCATCGACTCATACGGGTAGGGACGGTGAGGTGCGTGCACGTACCGAACGGATTCTTCGACGCGCCGGTCTCGATCGGCGCCGGTGTCGTGGCCGCGGCGGGCATCGGGCTCTGCCTCAAGGGTGCCCGCCGCGAACTCGACGACCGCACGGCTCCGCTGGCGGGCCTCACGGCCGCGTTCGTCTTCGCCGCCCAGATGATCAACTTCCCGGTCGGCGCGGGGACCAGCGGTCACCTCATGGGCGGCGCGCTGGCGGCGATCCTGGTCGGGCCGTACACGGGCGTGCTCTGCATATCGGTGGTCCTGCTGATACAGATGTTCTTCGCTGACGGCGGCGTCACGGCGTACGGCATCAACGTCACCCTCATGGGGATCGTCAGCGTGGCCGTGGGCTATGGGCTCTTCCGCCTGCTCATGGCGGTGCTGCCCAAGAACCGCGGCGGCGTCACCGTCGCCTCGTTCGCCGGCGCGCTGGTGTCGGTGCCCGCGTCCGCACTCGCCTTCGTCGGCCTCTTCGCGCTCGGCGGCACCGCGGACCTCTCGCTGGGCGCGGTGGCCACCGCCATGCTCGGCGTGCACGTCCTCATCGGCATCGGGGAGGGCGTGATCACCGCCGCCACGGTCGGCTCGATCGCGGCCGTCCGGCCCGACCTCGTCCACGGCGTCGCCCTCGCGCCCGTCGCACCGCTCCGCCTGCGGGGCGACGCCGGCTCACCCGTGGGGTCACCCGCCGGTGCGCCTGCGGGTTCGCCGGCCGACTCGCCTGTTGACAGCCCCGCCGCCGGAGGTGCCTCGGCATGAACAAGCGCTTCTTCTTCGTCTTCCTGCTGGTGGCGGTCGTCATCGCCGGATTCCTCAGCTTCTATGCCAGCTCCTCTCCCGACGGCCTCACCAAGGTCGCCCAGGACAAGAAGTTCGCGTCCCAGGAGAAGGACCACCAGTTCAAAGACTCGCCGGTCGGCGACTACGGCGTGAAGGGCGTGGACAACGAACGGCTCTCGGGCGGCCTGGCCGGAGTCATCGGCGTCGGGCTGACCCTCGCCGTGGGCGGCGGGCTCTTCTGGGCCGTCCGCCGCCGATCGTCGGCCGGGTAGTGGGCGCCGGGCACGCGCACCCGCTCTACCGCGCGGGCACGTCGGGCGTTCACCGGCTGCCCCCGCAGTGCAAGCTGGTCGCCGTCGTCACGTTCGTGTTCGCCGTGGTGGCGACGCCGCAGGAGCAGCTGTGGGCGTTCGGCCTGTACGCGGTGTTGCTCGCGCTCGTCGCCGCCCTCGCGCGGGTGCCGCCCGGCTTCGTCCTGCGCCGGATGGCGATCGAGCTGCCGTTCGTCGCGTTCGCGCTGCTCCTGCCGTTCGTGGCGCACGGCCCACGGGTCGAGGTGCTCGGCGTGGGGCTGAGCGAGGGCGGGTTGTGGTCGGCGTGGAACATCCTCGCCAAGGCCAGCCTCGGCGCGGCGGCGATGATTCTGGTGGGGGCCACCACCGAGCCGCGGGCCCTGCTGCTCGGCCTGGAACGGCTGCGGATGCCGGCCCTGCTCACCCAGATCGCCACGTTCATGCTCCGCTATCTGGACGTGATCGTGGGGGAGATGCGGCGGATGCGGGTGGCGCGGGCGTCCCGGGGATTCGAGGCGCGCGGCCTCCGGGACGTCACCGTGCTCGCCCGCTCCGTCGCGGCCCTGTTCCTGCGTTCGTACGAACGCGGCGAGCGCGTCTACCTCGCGATGGTGAGCCGTGGCTACGACGGCCGTATGCCCGTCCTCGACGACGGCACGGCCACGGCCCGCCAGTGGACGGCGGCGGCCGCGCTGCCCGGGGCGGCCGCCCTGATAGCCGCGGCCTCCTGGATACTTGCGCCGTGACGACCACCGCCGCCTCGCTGGAGATCAAGGGCCTCGCCTACGCCTACCCGGACGGGACACAGGCCCTGTACGGCGTGGACGTCGTCATCGAACGCGGCGAACGGGTGGCGCTCCTCGGCCCCAACGGCGCGGGCAAGACCACGCTCGTCCTGCACCTCAACGGCATCCTGCACGGCGGCCTCGGCAGCGTGCGCGTCGGCGGTCTGGCGGTGGACCCCAAGGACCGGCAGACCCTGCGGGAGATCCGGCGCCGGGTGGGCATCGTGTTCCAGGACCCCGACGACCAGCTCTTCATGCCGACGGTCCGCGAGGACGTCGCGTTCGGCCCGGCCAACCTCGGCGTGCGCGGAGCCGAGCTGGACCGCCGCGTGACCGGCGCGCTGGGCCGGGTCGGCATGCTGCACGTCGCCGACCGGGCTCCGCAGCACCTCAGCTTCGGCCAGCGCCGCCGCGTCGCCGTCGCGACCGTGCTGGCCATGGAGCCGGAGATCCTCGTGCTGGACGAGCCGTCCTCCAACCTCGATCCGGCCAGCCGCCGCGAGCTCGCCGAGATCCTGCTCGGCCTGGACGTCACCGTCCTGATGGTCACCCATGACCTGCCGTACGCGGCGGAGCTCTGCCCCCGCTCGCTGATCCTGTCCGGCGGCGTGATCGCCGCCGACGCGCCGACCCGGGACCTGCTCGCCGACGAGGAACTGCTGGCCGCGCACCGGCTGGAGCTGCCCTTCGGGTTCGACCCCGCGATCCGGCGCGGGTGAGTTCGGGGATTCAGCTTGCTTCCCTCCCGCCGGTTCGGGACACTCGCTACTCTGAAAGTGGCAACGGTTTTCATATCCGAATCGGGGGCTTTCGTGAAGGTTGCGTTCGTGGGCAAGGGCGGCAGCGGCAAGACGACCCTGTCGTCGCTCTTCGTGCGGCATCTGGCCGCGCAGGGGCTGCCGGTGGTCGCGGTCGACGCCGACATCAACCAGCATCTCGGCATGGCGCTCGGCCTCGACGAGGACCGCGCGGCCAAGATCCCGGCCATGGGCGAGCGGCTCACCGAGATCAAGGAGTACCTGCGCGGCGACAACCCGCGCATCACCTCCGCCGCGAGCATGGTGAAGACGACGCCGCCGGGACGGGGCTCGCGGCTGCTGAGCCTGGGCGGCGACGACCCGATCCACGCCCTCGGCCAGGACATCGGGGTACGCGGCGCCAACGACGACGGGGCCTACGGGGTCACGCTGATGGCGACCGGCCCGTTCAACGACGACGACCTCGGGGTGGCCTGCTACCACTCCAAGACCGGCGCGGTGGAGCTCTACCTCAACCACCTGGCCGACGGGCCGGGGGAGTACGTGGTCGTCGACATGACGGCGGGCGCCGACACGTTCGCCTCCGGCCTCTTCACGCGCTTCGACCTGATGTTCCTGGTGGCCGAGCCGACCCGCAAGGGCGTCGGTGTCTACAGGCAGTACACCGACTACGCGCGCGACTACGACGTCGCCATCGCCGTCGTCGGCAACAAGGTGCAGAGCGACGACGACGTCGCCTACCTGCGCGAGCACGTCGGTGACGACCTGCTGACCTGGCTCGGCCAGTCCAGCGCCGTCCGCGCCCTGGAGCAGGGGCGCGACGGCGTGGGCCTGGAGCCCGGCAACGAGGCGGCGCTCGACCGGATGCGCGCGGCGGTGGACGCCCGGACGAAGGACTGGGACAAGTTCCAGCGGCAGGCCGTCGAGTTCCACGTCAAGAACGCGCGCAGCTGGGCCAACCGGGCCGTCGGCGAAGACCTGGAGACCCAGGTCGACCCGGAGTTCCGTTTTCCCGGCGTGCCGGGTGAGGCAGTGGGGTCTACCGGCGCTGCTTGATCCCGATTACTCTGCGCGCCATGACGACGCGGCGGGTCCTCGGAACCCTCATCGGCGCGGTGGCCCCGGTGGCGCTGATCACGCTGATCTTCGGTAACCAGTGGGTCTACGACAAGCTGATCAGATCCGACGCGGCCCGCGAGCGCGACACGCTCGGCATGCTGCTGAACTGGTTGTTGTTCCCCAATTGGCGGTTCACGACGCGGGGCGGCTACCGCAGGTTCCAGTTCCTGGCGGCGCTCGACCTCAGCGTGCTGTTGCTGTTCGTGGTCCTGGCTGCGCTCATCTTCCTGGCCGCCCGGTCGCTGCACGCCGAACGCGGCACGTTCAACGCGTTCGTCGTGGGCTGGTGGGCGACGATCGTCGCCTGTGGCGTCGCGGGGTTCGTGCGCGGCGTTCTGCAGGAGATCCTGCTCGACTACCCGAGCGGCTACGGCACGTCCGTGTACTGGACGTGGACGACGCAGGGCGGAATGTTCGGGCTGGTGTACGGCTGGCTGGCGGGTATCGGCGCGCTGGTGGGCTACCAGCTGACCCGCCCGAAGGCGGGCGCGGGCGCGATGCGGCCGGGTCAGCCCGCCTCCGCCGCGCCGGGGATGCCAGGAGCGGCGGCAGTCCCTGGAGCCGCCGGGGCGTCGCAGCCGATCCCGCCGGGTCATCCCGCCGCGACGCCGTACGTGCCGCCGGCTCAGTCGCCGTACGCACCCGGCCAGCCGCCCTACGGCCCCGGCCAGCCGGGGATGCCCGGTCAGTCAGGGGTGCCCGGCCAGCCGGGGGTGCCCGGTCAGCCGTACGCACCGGGGCAGCCTTACGCGCCGGGCCAGCCGCAGCAGCCGTGGACCGGCGGTCCTGGACAGGCCGCCTCTGCCGGACCCGGCGGACCCGGCGGAACTGCCGGACCCGCCGGGCCTGCTGGATACGCTCAGCCGCCCGCCTACCAGCCGCAGCCGCCCGCCGCGGAGTCGCCGACCCCACCGGCGGAGCCCGCCACGCCGCCCGAGGCCGAGAGGCCCGCCGAGGAGACTCCCGCGCCCGAGCCGGCCGACGACACGCCGGAGCCCGCCGACCCGGCGCGCGACGACTCCGAGGCGCCCGCCGACAGCCCGCCCGCGAGCACCGAGACCAGGACCGACGACGGGTTGCCGCCGCCGCGGTGACCCGGGCGCCGGGCGATCTGGGCGGCCTGGGACAATCGGTCGCATGCGCGTGTTTCTTGGATGCGACCATGCCGGCTTCGAGCTGAAGGAGCACCTGGTCTCCTGGCTGAAGGCGAACGGCCACGAGGCCGTGGACTGCGGCGCGTTCGCCTACGACGCCGTCGACGACTACCCGCCGTTCGTGCTGCGGGCCGCGGCGGGGGTCGCCGCCGAGCCCGGCAGCCTCGGCATCGTCATCGGCGGCTCGGGCAACGGCGAGCAGATCGCCGCCAACAAGGTCGAGGGCATCCGCGCCGCGCTGGTCTGGAACGACGAGACGGCGACACTGGCCCGCGAGCACAACGACGCCAACGTCATCAGCCTCGGCGCCCGCCAGCACGACCTCGACACCGCGACCCGGTTCGTGCAGCTCTTCCTCAACACGCCCTACTCGAAGGAGCCGCGGCACACCCGCCGCATCGAGATGCTCAGCGAGTACGAGCGCACCGGCGAACTGCCGCCGCTGCCGAACGAGGGCTGACGCCTACGAGCCTCTGCGCCTACGAGCCTCTGCGGGCGCGGGCCTCTGCGGGCGCGGGCCTCTGCGGGCGCGAGATCACCGGCTGCGCGCGTCAGGTACGCCTGGGAGGCGCGCCTCGCTTGCCCAGGCGGCGGCGTTCGCCCTTGGGAGGCTTGGCGGGTTTGGTGTTCTGAACGCCCTTCGGGGCGCCGGCGCCGTTCGCGGGCGGCTCCTCGCCCTCCGCGCGCGGCCGGGACACGTCCCGTGCCCGCATCGCCGCGTCGACAGTGATCCGCATTCCAGGTTGACCCACGTGGCGCACCTCCCGGTCACTCAGAACACCATTGGACACCACCGGGCGGGGTCCCGCGCAAGAGCCGGGGCCGACGTCACCGTCCGTGCGTGGCTGGATCGTTGCAAAGAGTCATGGGTGGCGCGGATGCCCCTCGATCGGCACGGATGCTCGATACAGTTCCGGAGTCATGCTTCAACGTCTGGTCCACCTGCTTCCGCCACGAGTGCGCGCCTTCCTGCGCCGGATTCCCATCCTCGTGCGGTTCTACAGGTGGCTCCGGAGGGGGAAGCTGACCAGGGAACGCTACGTGTTCGTCGCGCTCGCGCTGCTGGCGATCGTTCTCGGCCTCGCCGCGACCGAGTCGAGCGCGTGGGCGCCGTCCGGCGCGCTCGTGCTGACCGTGCTCGGCGGCGGCCTCCTGCTCAAGGTCCGCACGCTGCTGGCGTTGCTCGGCGTGGTGCTGGTCATGGTGGCCTACGACGCGTGGCACGACCGTTCCGCCGTCGGGCCGGGGATGATCGCGACGCTGGTCATCACCGCGGTGCTCGCCGTCACGCTCGCCCGCACCCGCCAGCAGCTCGGGGTCCAGGGACTGCGCGGCGACTCCATGCTGCTCGAACTGCGCGACCGGCTGCGGCGGCAGGGCGAGCTGCCCGAGCTGCCCGAGGGCTGGGACGCGCAGGTGGTGATGTTGCAGGCCGGCGGGTCGTCGTTCGGCGGCGACTTCGTGGTCTCCACCTGCCATGGCGACACCCTCGAAGTGGCGCTGGTGGACGTCTCGGGCAAGGGCACCGACGCGGGTACCCGCGCGCTGATGCTGTCCGGCGCTTTCGGTGGATTGCTTGGATCGATCCAGAGTGACCGGTTCCTTCCCGCGTGCAACGCCTATCTGCAGCGGCAGCGCTGGGACGAGGGCTTCGTCACGGCGGTGCACCTGGTGATCGACCTGGCCACCGGCGAGTACAGCGTCGAGTCCGCGGGGCATCCGCCCGCCGTCCAGTTCGACGCGGGCAGCGGCACCTGGCAGGTCAGCTCCGCCAAGGGCGTGGTGCTCGGGGTCGTCCCCGACCTGCGCTCCGAGCCCGAGCGCGGCCTGCTGCGCCCCGGCGACGCGCTCCTGCTCTACACCGACGGCCTGGTCGAGACGCCGGGCCGCGACCTGGACGCGGGCATCGACCGGCTGCTCGGCGAGGCCGAACGGCTCGTCCCCGCCGGATTCCGCGTCGGCGCCAGGGAACTCGTCGAACGCATGGCCGCCGCCCGCGACGACGACTGCGCCCTCGTCCTCATCTGGCGTACCTGACCGCCCGCCTCATCTGGCGTACCTGACCGCCCGCCCGGCTTGGGACTCGCACCGCTTGGAGTGACGACGATGACGGATCTTGCCCTTGACCACCTTGTCTACGCCGCCCCGGACCTGAAGGCGGCGGTGTCCGACATCGCGGCCCGGACGGGCGTGACGCCCGTCGAGGGCGGTCCGCATCCGGGGCTCGGCACCCGCAACCAGCTCCTCGGTCTCGGCGGGAACGCCTATCTGGAGATCATCGGGCCGGACCCGGACCAGCCCGATCCCGAGGGGCCCCGGCCGTTCGGCATCGACGACCTCGCCGCCCCGGCGCTGGTCGCGTGGGCGGCCGGCACCACCGAGCTGGAGGCGAGCATCGAACGCGCGCGGGCGGCCGGACGTGATCCCGGACCGGTCTCCGGGATGTCCCGGCTCCGTCCCGACGGCGAGCTGCTGAGCTGGCGCCTCACCCCGCCGCGGACGGGCGTGCTGCCGTTCCTGATCGACTGGGGCGAGACGCCGCATCCGGCGGGCGCGCTGCCGGTGGTGCCGCTGCGTTCGTTCGAGGCGGTCCATCCCGATCCGGACGCGGTACGCGGCGAACTGGCCTCCCTCGGGGTCGAGCTGACCGTGCGGCGGGGGCCGGGGGTGGCGCTGATCGCCCGCCTGGACGGGCCTGTGGGCACCGTCACACTCGACTGACCTGCGGAAGGTCCGCCCCACCCGAGTGGAAACGTGATCGTCACTTTGATGTTTCACCCTGTGCACAGAGCGCGGGCAGAGTGGTGGACAGATCGGCAACCGGACGGCCCTGCCGGACCCTCCTCGGCGGGCGGGGCCGAAGACGGTTGGCGGCACCGAAGGCGATGTCCGCGCGATCGGCACCCCAGGGGTGGGAGGCGCCGAACGCGCGGACGTCGGCCATTTCGGGATCTATTTCCCGATAAAACCTATTGACTTGATATGGTTATACGGATCAAGATTGAGGTCCGTGAGCTCGTGGTCCTCATCGGCAGTCTGCGGACTGGGCCCCAAGGTCGTCCCCGCCGTCAGGGGCGCTCTCACGGCGGGGACCGTCGGTGACCGGGACGGTGACGGCACGGCCCGTCCCGGTCACCGGCGACTCGCTCCGAGCCGCGCTCGGGCGGCATGACCTTGCCGGACGAGCCTCACGGACGAGCGGCTCAGGTTTCGCCGGGCACCGTTCGGTAAGAAACAGTCCTGCTGATCGTTTTACGAGTTCAGGCTGCGCAGGCCCCCCGCGCGGACGTCGTACGGCGTGTCGTCGGGAGGGGGTCGTCCGAGGGTGCCCGGTCACAGGCTGCGGTGGCAGCCTTCGCGTTGGTCCCTGCAGGCCAAGGTGACGGCGGTGTCGATCGTCGTCGTGGCCTTCCTGCTCGCGCTCGGCGTCACCGTGTTCTACCTGGCCGTGCGACACGCGGTCTACGACGGGCTGAACGATCGCGGTGCCACCGCCGTCGAGCGGCTGACCGACGACGCCCGGCGGGTCGGTCCGCGCGGGCGGGCGGAGCTGGCCCCCGAGGCGCCGGGGTTCTATCTGCTCCAGGTGGTGGACGACCGGGGCACGGTCCTCGCGGCGAGCCCGGCCCTGGCGGGCCGTCCGGCGATGACGACGCGCCGCCCGGCGGGCGAGCACACCAGGCTGACGCAGACGCTCGCGGTGCCGGGCGTCTCAAGCCGCGTCTACATCGTGAGCGAGCGGGTGCGGACGCCGGACGGCTGGCGGACGGTCCACGCCGGCTCTCCGATGGCCGATTTCGAGGACACCCGGGGATTCTTCCTGGGGGCGCTCGGTGTCGCGGTCGCGCTGATGGTGGCGCTGGCCGGCCTGGCCGTCGGGCGTTCGGTGCGGCGGGCCATGCGGCCCGTGTGCCTGATGAGCGCGGAGTTGGCGGCCATCACCGAGGGCGAGCCGATCCGGCGGGTGACGGTGCCCGAGAGCGGCGACGAGGTCTCCGAGCTGGCCGAGTCGATCAACCAGACGCTGGGCCGGCTGGAGCGCCTGGTCGAGCGGCAGCGGGGGTTCGTCGCGGACGTCTCGCACGAGCTGCGCAGCCCGCTCACCGGCCTGCGCGCCCAGCTCGAAGTGGCGCTGGAGTGTCCCGAGGACGAGGACTGGCCGACCGTGGCCCGCGCCGCCCTCGGTGAGGCCGACCGGCTCCAGAGCATCGTCACGGACCTGCTGATCATGGCCAAGCTGGGCGCGGGGCTGCGGCTGGAGCGCCAGCCGGTCGACCTCGGCGAACTCGCCCGCGCGGAGGTGGGACGGCGGCGCCGCCGGGTGCCGGTCGAGGTCGAGGCGGCGGAGGGCGTGGTCGTCGACGGCACCCGCGCGCACCTGGTCCGGGTGCTCACCAACCTGCTCGACAACGCCGAACGGCACGCCGCCTCGCTGGTACGCGTGTCGGTGCACGCCGAAGGGGACACCGCGGTGCTGGAGGTGGCCGACGACGGATCCGGCATTCCCGAAGAGGACCGGGACCGCGTGTTCTGGCGGTTCCACCGGCTGGACGAGAGCCGTCAGCGCGACAGCGGCGGCACCGGGCTGGGGCTGCCGATCTCCCGGGAGGTCGCCGTCGCGCACGGCGGCACGCTGGAGGTCGCCGACAGCGAACGAGGCGCCCGGCTGGTCCTGCGCCTGCCGCTGAAGAACCAGTAGGAACTGAGCACGAAGGTCACGGCAAGCCTGGCGGCCATCCTGGCCGAGGCCGATCACGGCTGAAGGCCCAGTAGCGACTGAACCCGAATGTCGCTCGGGCGGGGTTGGGTGGTGTCATTCGGGCGGGGTTGGGTGGTTTCGCTCGGGCGGGGTTGGGTGGTGTCACTCCGCCAGCGGCGGGCGGCGGGCGGCGTGCCGGGTGGCCTGTTCGAAGGCGTGGCCGATCTGGAGAACGGCGAAGTCCGCCCGATGCGGGCCGATGATCTGCAGGCCGACCGGAAGGCCGTCCGGGGTGAAGCCGCCCGGCACCGAGAGCGCCGGGCACCCCGTGGTCGAGATGAGGTACGAGGAGGCCATCCACTCCAGGTAGTCCACCATCCGGCGGCCCGCCACCTCGGCGGGATACTCCAGGTCGATGTCGAACGGAAGCACCTGGCTCACCGGTGCCAGCAACACGTCGTACCGTTCGAAGAACTCCCGCACCCGGTGGAACAGCAGCGTGTGCAGCACCTCGGCGCGGCCGATGTCGGGGCCGGTCAGGGCGCGGCCGACCGCGATGTTGTCGACGAGCGTGCGCTTCAGCCCTGAGTCCGGCAGCGTGCCGAGGGCGAGCTCGAACTGCCACGCCCGCAGCGTGCGGAAGACCTCGTCCGCGCCGGTCAGGTCCGGGCAGTCCTCCTCGACCTCGCAGCCCAGCTCCGCGAAGACCTTCACGGCGGGCAGGAGGGTCTCGACGACCTCCCGTTCCACCGGGACGAGGCCGCCGAGGTCGGGCGACCAGGCCACCCGCAGGCCGGTCAGGTCACGTTCCAGCGGCCGGGTGAACACCTCGCCCGGCGTCTCCAGCGAGATCGGGCTGCGCGGGTCGGGTCCGGCCATGACCGACAGCAGCAGGGCGACGTCGCCGACGCTGCGGGCCATCGGACCCTGCACCGCCATCGTCGCCCAACCGGCCTGGACGGGCCACGACGGGACGCGTCCCGGTGACGGGCGCAGCCCGACCACGTTGCAGAACGAGGCGGGGTTGCGGAGCGATCCGCCCATGTCGCCGCCGTCCGCGACGGCGTGCATGCCGCAGGCCAGGCCCGCCGCCGCGCCGCCGCTGCTGCCGCCCGCGGTCCTGCTCGGGTCGTACGGGTTGAGCGTCGCCCCGAAGAGCGGGTTGAACGTGTGCGACCCGGCGGCGAACTCGGGCACGTTGGTCTTGCCGAGCGTGATGACCCCGGCGGCACGCATCCGTTCGATCACCAGCTCGTCGCGCACCGGCACGTTGCCGGCCAGCAGCGGCGAGCCCCACGTCGTGCGGATCCCCGCCGTTTCGTGGGTGTCCTTGTGCGCTACGGGCAGACCGTGCAATCGCCCCGCGTAACCGGCCGACATGAGGGCCTCGTCGGAGGCGTGGGCCTGCTCCATGGCCTGCTCGGCGACCAGCGTGACGATCGCGTTCACCCGCGGGTTGGTGCGTTCGATCTGGGCCAGGTGGGCCTCGGTCACCTCGCGCGCCGACAGTTCGCGGGCGCGGATGCGGCGGACGAGGTCGCGGGCGGAGGCGAACGGGAGCTCAGCGGACACGGGGACCCTCCGAATCAAGGCGGCTGCCGTCATTGTCGCCGATCACCGCTGACAGGATGGTCTCCGATCACCGCTGACAGGATGTGGGGCATGACCGACGGGACGATCCGGGCGGGTGCGCGCGAGCTGCTGCGCCGCGTACTGGACGAGGGCGGCTGGCGGTCGTGGGACACCGAACCCGTGGAGGTCGCCGCGCCGGGGTCGGCGTACGCGGCAGCCCTCGCCGCCGCGCGTGAGCGCAGCGGATGCGACGAGGCCGTCCTCACCGGCGAGGGGCTGCTCCGGGGGCGCCGGGTGGCGTGCGTGGTGTCGGAGTTCGGCTTCCTCGCGGGGTCGATCGGGCTCGCGACCGCCGACCGGATCGTCGCGGCCGTCGACCGTGCGACCGCCGCGGGCCTGCCGCTTCTCGCCGCGCCCTCGTCCGGTGGGACGCGGATGCAGGAGGGCACGATGGCGTTCGCCCAGATGGCCCGCATCACCGCCGCCGTGACGCGGCACCGCGGCGCCGGGCTTCCCTATCTGGTCTATCTGAGGCATCCCACGACCGGTGGCGTGTTCGCGTCCTGGGGCTCGCTCGGGCACGTCACCGCGGCCGAGCCGGGAGCGTTGATCGGCTTCCTCGGTCCGCGGGTCTACGAGGGCCTGCACGGGCGGCCGTTCCCGGCGGGTGTCCAGGTCGCCGAGAACCTCGCCGCCAAGGGGCTGGTGGACGCCGTCGTCGGGATGGGCGAACTGCCGGACATCGCGGCCGACGCCCTCGACGTCCTGTGCGCCCGTCCGCTGCCCGGCCCCGAGCTGATCGCCGATGCGCCCGGTCATCCGGTATCGAGTCAGGAGATCCCGGCCTGGGACTCGATCGAACGTTCTCGCAAACCGGGCAGGCCGGGAGTCCGGGAGCTGCTGCGGTACGGCGCCACCAGGGTCACGTGTCTCTCCGGTACGGGCCAGGGCGAGGCGGACCCTGGGCTCCTCCTCGCCCTGGCCAGGTTCGGCGCCGTGCCGTGCGTCGTCGTCGGGCAGGACCGCCGCAGCCAGCGCACGGGCCATCCGCTGGGACCCGCCGGGCTCCGCGTCGCCCGTCGCGGCATGAGCCTCGCGGCCGAGCTGGGCCTCCCGCTGGTCACGGTCGTCGATACTCCCGGCGCGGTGCTGTCGGCGGAAGCCGAGGAGGGCGGCCTGGCGGGGGAGATCGCACGCTGCCTGGCCGACATGATCACCCTTCCCGCGCCGACTCTGTGCCTGCTCCTGGGCGAGGGAACGGGTGGCGCCGCGCTGGCCCTGCTGCCCGCCGACCGCGTCCTGGCGGCACGGCACGCCTGGCTGTCGCCGCTGTCGCCCGAGGGTGCCTCGATCATCGTCCACCGCACGCCGGATCGCGCGCCCGAGATGGCCGAGGCGCAGGGAGTCCGCTCGTCCGATCTGTTCCGCGACGGCATCGTCGACGAGTTGGTGGCCGAGGATCCCGACGCCGCCGACGAGCCGGAACGGTTCTGCCGCCGGGCCGCCGCGGCCGTCGAACGCGCGCTCCTCGGCGTTCCCGGAGCCGATCCGGCTGCCCGCCAAGCCCGGTATCGCGGTCTTGGTCGTTGACCTACTCCGGCCAGGCATTCAGGCCGGAGACTGGCGACTGTTACTCTCCCCGGCCATGTTGAAGAAGATCGTCATCGTTCTAACGGCGGGCGCTGTGGCCTCCGCCAGTGTCATCACCCCTGCGGAAGCAGCCGTCGCCGCGGATGCGTCCGTCGCCGCCGATCCCTCCGCCGCCGCCCCCTCGTACGCACGGCACTTCAAGTCCAAGAAGAACCGCGACAAGGTCTACTTCGTCGCTACCGCGTACATGGGGCAGCCATACAGGCAAGCCGGAAAGTGCCGTCGTGCTCTACACGTGAAGTTCACGATCAAGGGCGACAAGTACCGGCGCTATGCGTACACAAGCAAGGTCTCGGTGAACGTCGTCAAGGCGTTCACCAAGAAGGCGACGATCAAACTGGACGGGCAGAAACGCTCGTCAGCGACCCTTTGGAATTTGGTCGACACCGACTGCAGGGCGTTGAGCAGCAGGTTCGTTACAGGTCAGTCGTCGGTGAAGCTTTCCACGCCGGTTCGCAGCAAGCCGTAGCCGTAGCCGTAGCCATAGCCATAGCCCATGTAAGCGGCGGTCCCTTTTGTGCGTATAAGGGCGCGGCTATGGGTTAAGGGCCCGGCTATGGTTAAGGGCACCGGTTATGGTAAGGGCAACGGCTGCGGTCACCCCTTTGGTTGTGCATTCCGTCCGGCAGGCGGGTCTGCGGGGCTGAAGATCTAAAAGCGGCATCGACAAGAAAGGGGTGGTGGGTTGCGGTGGTGGTCGGATGTGCGGGTGCTGCTGGGGGCTGATGTTCGAACCTTGGCCGCGCGAAGCGCGGGTTCTGGCGCAAGCTTGGGCCACCGCCCACCTCCACCTCGGCGCATGGTCAAACGCATGCAACCCTAGCCAACGTGTCAGCAACACGCGGTGAGTTGCACAAGCGCGCAATGGGTCAATTCGGCACCGCTCAGCCGTCCGCCCAGACCAGCCGACTTAGTCTCTGATTCGCCCGTCCTTAACCTGGTGCTGACCGTTGGATGGGAGCGTGCCCAGCCTCCATAAACGGGTGGCCACATGCGGACACGATGGGTCCGGTAATTGGTTCGCGACTGTCTGTAATCGGCCATATAATGGCTGTATGAATTCGATCGTGGCGGATCTGCATTCCGCGTCCACCAGTGAATTGGTGGACGCGGCAGCCGCGATCGCTGCCGAACTCGCCCAACGGCCCGCCCCCGATTCGGGGGCGGCGTGCATGGAGCTGGCCGAAGAATTGGCCACCGCCGCCGATCGGGTTGAGTTGGCGTTGGCGGGAATGATTGCGGTGGTGGACCGGACCGGGGAAATGAAGCGCTGGGGCCTGGCGTCCACCCAGGCGTGGCTGCGCTGCCGGATGGGCATGCGCGAAGGCCGCGCCAAGGAGCGCATCGTCCTGGCCCGCCAGCTGCCCCGGCTGGAGCAGGTGACCGCGCGACTGGCCGCAGGTCAGTTGTCGTATGGGTATGCCGCGACCATCGCTGATGCGGTGCAGCGGCTGGGTGATGAGGACTGCGCGTCAGCCGAAGACATCCTGCTGACCGCGGCGGGTGAGGGGCTGTCGGCTGGCAAGGTCGCCCGTCTCGGCACCAAAATCCACGACCTGGTCGCCGAACGCAACGGGGAGGACAAGCCTCCCGACGACGTTGTACGGGGTTATGAGCGGTCCTGGGTAACGGTGAGCCGGTCGTTGGATGGGGGCTGCTACGTCAAGGGCTGGCTCAACCCCGAAGACACCGCCATTCTCGACGGCACCTTGGCGCCGTTGGCGAAGCCCGCTGGCACCGACGACCGGCGCGATCTGGGTGAGCGCACCGCTGCCGCGCTCTCCAGTGTGCTGGCGGGCGGCCACAAGGCCAGCCGCGTCACCGTCATCGCCAACCTCGACACTCTTAGCGGCGGCGACACCCCCGGCTGGTTGCGTGACGGCACGCCGATCCCGGCCGCGCAGGTACGGCGCATCGCTCTCACCGCCGGGATCTCACCGCTCATTCTTGGTCCCGACCACGAGCCGCTGTACCTGGGGCACGCGGTCCGCATCGCCAGCGCCGGTCAGCGCCGCGTCCTGGAAACCTTGTATGACACCTGCGCCGTACAGGGCTGCGAAACACCGGGGTTGTTGTGCGAGGTCGATCATGTGGAGGGATGGGCGCTGGGTAACAGCCCCACCGACATCGACAAGCTGGCTCTGTGCTGCGGCTGGCACAACCGCTGGAAACACACTCATCCCGACCAAATGCACATTTTCAAGAACGACGCCGGACGCTACGTGTATCGGGCGCTGCCACCCGACGCCAGATTTGAACGCGGCAGACCGGCGATCCGCAGCGATCATGCTACTTCCTGGGCCGCCTGACGACTGACCCGAGTTCACCAGCCCCGCGCATCCACTGTGTGCGGGGCGTGCTCTGCGGGCGGTGTGCCTTTGAGTCGCGCCTTGGGAGGGGTGTCAGGTTGTCTGTTTGGTGTTGGCGAGGCGTGCTGCGTCTAGGGCTAGGGCCAGTTCTACGACGTCTCTGGGGCGGTGCAGGGAACGGGACGTCAGCTGCTCCAGACGGCGCAGGCGGTTGAAGACCGTGTTGCGGTGGCAGTAGAGGCGGCTCGCCGTGTGGATGGCCGAGCCTTCGCAGTCCAGCCAGGTGGCGAGGGTCTCCAGCAGGATCTCGCGGTCGGTCGGGTCGAGGTCGGCCAGCGGGCCGAGGACTTGGGCGCTCAGCAGGTCGCCGAGCTCGGGCTGCGCGACGACGAGGGCCGCCGGGAGGTTGCCGTCGAGCCGGACGATCCGGTGGTCGCCCGGACGGCAGGTGCCTAGGGCGACCTCGGCCAGCCAGCGGCCCCGGCCGAGGCCGGCGAGGCCGTCGATGACCGCGCTGACCCCGGCCTCGCCTCGGATGAGGGGGCGGAGGGCGGTGGCGACGTCCTCGGCGTCGTGGTCGCCGAGGAAGACCACGCCGACTTCGGCGTCGGTGCGCATCCGCCAGACGAAGCGCATGCCGTCGATCTCCTCGGGGCGTTCGAAGCCGCTGTCGCGCACCGACACCCGCAGGACGACGACGGCGTAGCGGCCGTGCTCGGGCAGGTCGAGTGCCGCTGAGGCCGCCTTGGCCAGGCCGGGATCGGCACCGCGGCCTTCGAGGAGGGCGTCCAGCAGCGCCTGGACCCGCTCGCTGCTGCGCCTGAGCAGCTCGGACTCCGTGCGGCGGTACGACTCGGAGACGACGGTGGACTGCTGCTCGATCGTGTGCCAGACGGTGCTCGCGTAGCGCAGCAGGACCTGGAGGGAGTCGGGCTCCTGCTCGGAGACCACCTGGATCAGGGCCTCCCAGACGATGCGGCCGCCCATCCGGTAGCTGCGCAGGAGGGACTCCAGCGGCAGGCCCTGCTCGCAGCGGCGCCGGCCGATGCGTTCGGCCACCGAGAGGTCCGCGCGCTCGCCGACGACCTTCCGCCGCATCTGCTCGATGCCGGCCTCCAGGCTGTCGCGGACCGACTCCCAGAACTCGTCCTTGGGCACGAACTCCCCGTAGGCCGGATCCTCCGCCAGGACCTCGGCGACCAGACGGTCGGTGAGGTCGGGCACATGCAGCTGGAGGACGCCGGTGGCCGAGGCCGCGAGGGCGTTGGCGGCCTTGAGGTCCGGGTCCAGAGTGCGCTTGGTGATGGCATCGGTGCTGGTAGGCGGCATGGACGTCTCCCATAAGTGATCCGCATCACTTTGTCATGGGTTGCCATGGATTCACCAGATGTAAGTGCGGATTCGCCCGCATCCTGTGCGCTCCGCACAACCCGAATGCTGTTCCGTTGGACGCGCGCCCCGACTTGGCCCCGCCCCATGGACGGTGTTCGGTGTCACATGTTGAGGTGCCTGCCACACGACGATGGGAGGCGCCTATGGCGAGCGGAGCGCTCGCTGTCCGCGATCTTTCGGTGAGCTACGGAAAGGCCGTCCGGGCGCTGCGCCGGGTGTCCCTTGAGGTACCCGAGGGGTCGGTGACGGCCGTTCTCGGGGCCAATGGAGCGGGCAAGTCCACGCTGCTCAGAGCCATTTCGGGCACACTGTCCTTCCACCGCGGCGCGGTGGAGGAGGGCACGATCAGCCTGGGCGACCGGCCGCTCGCCGGACTGCGTCCGGCGGCGGTGGTGGCGGCCGGGGTCGTCCAGGTGCCCGAAGGCCGGCGGGTGTTCGGCCGGCTCTCCGTCGAGGAGAACCTCAAGGCCGGCGCGCTGGGCGCCCCCGACCGGTCCGGTGCGGCCGAGGCGCGCGGGCGCGTTCTGGAGCTGTTCCCGGTACTGGGCGAACGCGCCAAGCAGCGGGCCGGTCTGCTGTCCGGCGGCGAACAGCAGATGCTCGCCATCGGCCGGGCGCTCATGGCCCGGCCCAAGGTGCTGCTGCTGGACGAGCCGACGCTGGGGCTGGCGCCGCTGATGGCCGAGCGGATCAGCGAGACGATCATCGAGATCAACCGGCAGGGCACGGCCGTGCTGCTCATCGAGCAGAACGCGGCGCTCGCGCTGGAGCTGGCGGGGACCGCGCACGTCCTGGAGGTCGGCGAGGTGACCCTGTACGGCGACGCCGCCGAACTGGCCGCCAGCGACGAGATCCGGCGACGCTATCTCGGCGTCGCGGGTGAGGACGAGCAGGAGCTGCGGCTCCAGCGGCCGCCTTCGCTGGAGAGGTGGGTCTCATGAGCGAGCTCGTCGTCGCCGGGCTGACGGTGCGGTTCGCCGGGCTGACCGCGCTGGACAAGGTCGACTTCACGGTGCCGGAGGGCAGCGTGCACGCGGTCATCGGGCCGAACGGGGCGGGCAAGTCCACGTGCTTCAACGTGCTGTCGGGCGTCTACCGCGCCACGGAGGGGAGCGTGCGGTTCGGCGGCGCCGAGCTGACCACGCTGCCCCCGCACAAGATCGCGGCCCTGGGGGTGGGGCGCACGTTCCAGAACATCGCGCTGTCGGCGCGGCAGAACGTCGAGAACAACCTCATGCTCGGGCGGCACCGGCTGACCCGGGCGGGCTTCGTCGCGGCGGGACTGCGGTTGCCGCGTGCGCGGCGTGAGGACTCCCGGCACCGCGGACGGGTCCGGGAGATCGCCCGGTTCGTCGGCGTGAGCGAGTATCTGGACGCCCCGGTCGGGATGCTCCCGTACGGCGTCCAGAAGCGGGTCGAGCTGGCCCGCGCGCTCGCCATGGAGCCGCGGCTGCTCCTGCTGGACGAGCCGGTGGCCGGGATGAACGGGGACGAGCGGCGCCGGATGGCCGAGGTCATCGTCGCCGCGCGGGCCGATCTCGGCCTGTCGATCCTCCTCGTCGAGCACGACATGGGCATGGTCATGAAGCTCGCGGACCGGGTCACGGTCCTGGACTTCGGCCGCCGCATCGCGGGCGGCACACCGGACGAGGTCCAGCGCGACCCGGCGGTGATCCGCGCCTATCTCGGCGCCGCGCACACCGTCGACGCCGAGGAACTCACGGCGGAGGCGCCACAGCAGAAAGCAGAGGAACGGGCTTGACGACCTTCATCGAGCTGGTGGTCAACGGGCTGTCGGTGGGATCGGTGTACGCGCTGATCGCCCTCGGGTTCGTGATCATCTTCAAGGCCACCGACGTGGTCAACTTCGCGCACGCGTCGCTGCTGCTGGTCGGCGGCTACGTGACCGCGGTCCTGCACGACGACATCGGCTTCCTGCTCGCGCTGGTCGCCGGTATCGCGGCCGCGGCGGCGGTGGGCGCCGCGGTGGAGTTCCTGGTGATCCGCCGGGCCGCGGTCGAGAACCACGCGGTGCTGGCGATCGTCACGATCGGCGTCGACATCATGCTCACCACCGAGCTGACCCGGCGCATCGGCACGGAGGTGCTCTCGCTCGGCGACCCGTGGCAGAACGGCATCTTCACGGTGGGCGGGGTCAGCATCGCGCACACCCGGATCGCGGCACTGGCTACCGCGGCCGTGCTGATCTCGGCGTTCCTGCTGGCGTTCCGTTACACCTCGTGGGGTGTGGCGATGCGTGCGGCGGCCGAGGACAGCGAGACGGCGGCGCTGATGGGCATCCGGCTCACGCGGGTGTCGCTGGGCGCCTGGGCGGTGGCGGGCGCGCTGGCGGCCGTGGCGGCGCTGTTCCTGACCGTCTTCCCGACCCCCGGCCTAGACCGCAGCACGTCGTTCGCGGCGATGAAGGCGTTCCCGGCCGCGATCCTCGGCGGGCTCGACTCCACCACCGGGGCGCTGGCGGGCGGCCTGATCATCGGGCTCACCGAGTCGCTGGTCACCGGCTACCAGGGCGACCTGGCGTTCCTCGGCCGCGGCATCGGCGAGGTCGCGCCGTTCCTGGTGATGCTCGCGATCCTGCTGATCCGGCCCGCCGGGCTCTTCGGGACGAGGGAGCTGACCCGTGTCTGACACGACCGCTCCCCGTCGCCTCGCGGCCCTGCGCAGGCCGAGCGTCCCGCTGATGGTGGTGGGCGCGGCGGTGCTGCTGGCCTTCCCGTTCTACCTGGACTCGTTCTGGTTGCAGACCGGGCTGTTCGCGATCTCCGCGGCGATCGGCGCGATCGGGCTCAACCTGCTCACCGGTGCCACCGGCCAGCTGTCGATGGGCCACGCGTTCTTCCTCGCGGTCGGCGCGTACGGGTACGTGTTCCTGGCGTCGGGCTCCGAAGCCAAGCTCGACGGGCTCGGGCTGCCCACGCCGGTCGCGTTCGTCGGCGCGATCGTGCTGGCCGGGATCGCGGGCGGGCTGTTCAGCCCGATCGCGGGACGGCTGCGCGGTACCTATCTCGGCATCGCGTCGCTCGCCCTGATCTTCATCGGGCAGCACGTGCTGTTCAACGCCGGGAGCGTCACCGGCGGCTTCAACGGCCGGAACGTGCCGCCGCTGGAGCTGCCCGGGATCGTCTTCGACGACTCGCCGGAGCTGGTGCTGTTCAACGTGCCGCTGGGCGCGCTGGAGCGGCTCTGGTTCCTCGGGCTGGTGCTGCTCGCGCTCGCCGCCTGGGTGGCGCGCGGCGTGCTGCGCGGCCGGCCGGGCCGGGCGCTCAACACCATCCGCGACCACGAGGTCGCCGCGTCGGTGATGGGCGTGCCGGTGGCCCGCTACCGGGCGGGCGTCTTCGTGCTCTCGTCGATGTACGCGGGCGCGGCGGGGGCGCTGCTGGCGCTCGTCTTCCGCCGGACGGTGCCGGAGTACTTCGGCATGTTCCTCTCGCTCGACTACCTGGCGATGATCGTCATCGGTGGTCTGGGCACCGCCGCCGGGGCGGTGATCGGCGCGATCTTCGTGTCGCTGCTGCCCCAGCTGCTCACCCGTTACAGCGACGGCCTCCCGCTGGTCGCCGCACCGGGCTCCGGCGGCGTCTCGCCCGCCGAGGCCTCGCGCATCCTGTACGGCGCCGCCGTCGTCGCCGTGGTCCTCTTCCTGCCCGGCGGGCTGCTCGGCCTGTGGGCCCGCCTCCGCCTGGCCCTGGCCGCCCGCAGATCATCCCCTACCCTGCCCCGACTCGAAAAAGAGGAACAACCAGCATGAAGCGCACAGTGCTTAGGTCAACAGTGCTCAGGTCCACCGCGCTGCGTACGACGACGGCGGCGCTGGCGATCGTGCTCGCCGCCGCCGGGTGCAGCGACAAGGCCACCGGCGGGTCCGCCGGCACCGGCTCCGACGGCGTCAAGCTCGGCCCGGGCGTCACCGCCGACAAGATCAAGGTCGGTATCGTCAGCGACCTCACCGGCGTCTACGCCCCGCTGGGCAAGAGCCTGACGCAGTCCCAGCAGCTCTACTTCGAGGAGCTGAACGCGGCGGGCGGCATCTGCGGCCGCAAGGTGGAGGTCGTGGTCCGCGACCACGGCTACGACGTCCAGCGGGCGATGGCCGCCTACAGCGAGCTCCAGCCCGATGTCGCCGGCATCCCGCAGTTCATCGGCTCGCCGATGGTGACCGCGCTCAAGGGCCGGATCAACAGCGACAAGATGTTCGTGATCCCGATGGCCTGGTCGACCACGCTGCTCGGCACAGAGTCCATCCAGGTCAGCGGCACCACGTACGACATCGACATGATCAACGCCCTGGACTTCCTCACCAAGGAGAAGGGCGTCAAGAAGGGCGACAAGGTCGGGCACGTCTACTTCGAGGGCGACTACGGCGAGAGCGCGCTGCACGGCGCCAAGTACGCCGCGGGCAAGCTCGGCCTCACCCTCGTCGAGCAGAAGATCAAGGCGACCGACAACGACATGAGCGCCCAGGTCGCCGCGCTCAAGAGCGCCGGGGTGACGGCGATCCTGATGAGCGCCGGGCCCAAGCAGTCGGCCTCGCTCGCCGGTGTCGCCCGCGCCAAGGGCATCATGGTGCCCATCGTGTCGAGCAACTCCGGCTTCTCGCCGCAGCTGCTGCAGACCCCCGCCGCGCCGGCCCTGCTCAAGGACTTCTACATGGCCAGCGCGGGCGCTCCGATCGGCGCGGAACTGCCCGCCCTGAAGAAGCTGGCCGACACCTACGGCAAGAAGTACCCGGGCCAGCCGCGTGACAACGCGGTCGTCAACGGCTACACCTCGGCGCTGTTCTTCGCCGACGCGCTCAAGAAGGCATGCGCGGCCAAGGACCTGAGCCGCGCGGGCATCATCAAGGCTCACCGGTCCGGCGGCATCCACGACGACGGCTTCGGCACGCCGATGGACTTCAGCAAGTTCGACCAGCCCGGCACCCGCAAGACCTACATCCTGCGGACCGACGCCAAGGCGCTCGGCGGCCTGGTGATCCAGCGTCAGGCCACCGAGTCGGACATGGCCAAGTCGTACGAAGTCCCCGCCGGGTCGTAACCCCCAGCAGGGCGCCGGTGCGTTCGTTCACCTCACGCGAACGCACCGGCGCCCCTCGGCCGAGGTCCCTTTTGTTGCGATAGTTACGATCAGCGGCAATGTCCTGATTTGGAGGATCGATGCCGCTGCCGACCGACCTCATCCCGCCCCAGGCCGTGAACCTCGCCGTCCGCGCCGTCTACGCGCTGCCCGCGCCGGTCCGCCGGCTGATCGCCGGCCGCCAGGTCAGCCGGGACGGCCAGCGGCTCGCTCCCGAGGCACAGCTCCTGCTCGCCCTGATGAAGCTGGAGAACACCGGCCTGCGCGACGAGCGGGTGGACCTCGCCCGCCGCCGCCTCGAACGCGGCCAGCGGCTCATCCAGGGCAGGCCCGTCGGCGCCGGCAGCACCCGCGCGCTGACCGTGCCGAACGGCGATCACCCCATCCCCGCGCGGCTCTACACCCCGGCCGGGCTGCCCTCGGGATCGCCCCTGCTGGTCTACTACCACGGCGGCGGGTTCGTGCTCGGCAGCATCGACAGCCACGACTCCCTCTGCCGCGAGCTGGCCGTGACCGCGGCCGTCCGCGTGCTGTCGGTCGGCTACCGGCTGGCGCCCGAGCACCCGTTCCCGGCGGCGGCCGACGACGCGCTCGCCGCGTACGAGTACGCCGTCAAGAACGCCGAGTCGTTCGGCGCCGACCCGGGCGCGGTGGCCGTCGGCGGCGACAGCGCGGGCGGCAACCTCGCGGCCGTCGTCGGCCGGACGGCCGAGCCGGCGCCCGCCTTCGCGCTGCTCTTCTACCCGGCCACCGACCTGTCCGGCCACCGGCGCTCGCGGGAGCTGTTCGCGGAGGGCTTCTACCTGACCGACCCGGACATGACCTGGTTCTCCGACCACTACATCCCGCAGGAACGGCGCACGGAGCCCAATGCCTCGCCGCTGCTGGCGGACGACCTCGGCGGTTTCCCGCCCACCTACCTCGCGACCGCGGGCTTCGACCCGCTCCGCGACGAGGGGGAGGAGTTCGCGCACAGGCTCGCCGACGCGGGCGTGCCCGTCGTCCTCCGCCGGCACGAGGACCTCATCCACGGCTTCGCGAACATGGGCGCCCTCGGCGGCCGCTTCGCCGAGGCGGTCTCCGAAGCCGCGGGCGCCCTGCGCATGGGCCTCGCCATGGCCCGCCCGGCGGGACCATCCGGACTGGACGATCCCGCCTGACGCTGCCTGAGGTCAGAGGGGCAGCCCGGTCAACACCATGACCTTCTCTTCGGTGTAGTCGGCCATGGCGGAGCGCAGCCCTTCGCGGCCCACGCCGGAGTCCTTGACGCCGCCGTAGGGCATCTGGTCGGCGCGGTAGGACGGGACGTCGCCGATGATGACCCCGCCGACCTGGAGCTCGCGGTGCGCGCGGAAGGCGATGTCGAGACTGCGGGTGAAGACGCCCGCCTGCAGGCCGAACGCGGAGTCGTTCACCCGCTCGAACGCCTCGTCCACACCGTCCACCGGCTGGACGAGCAGGACCGGGCCGAAGACCTCCTCGCGGGCGACCTTGGCGTCGGCGGGCACGTCGGCCAGGACGGTCGGGGCGTACGCGGCGCCGTCACGGGAACCGCCGGCGAGGACCTTCGCGCCGGCCGCGACGGCCTCGTTCACCCACGACTCGACCCGCTGCGCGGCGTCCTGGCTGACCAGCGGGCCGACCTGCGTCTTGTCGTCCCACGGGTCACCGGTGACCAGGCCGTTCACGGTCTCGACCAGCTTGGGCACGAACGCGTCGTACACCGCGCGGTCCACGTACACCCGCTGCACCGCGATGCAGCTCTGTCCCGCCTGGTAGTTGGAGAACAGCCCGATGCGCGACGCGGCCCAGTCGAGGTCGGCGTCCGGCAGGACGACCGCGGCGCCGTTGCCGCCGAGCTCCAGCGTGACGTGCTTGCGCGGTACCTGGTCGTTGATCGACCAGCCGACCGGGACCGAGCCGGTGAACGAGACGATCGGCAGCCGCGGGTCGTCCACCAGCGCGCCCGCACGGTCGTTGGGGATCGGCAGCACCGAGAACATCCCCGCGGGCAGGTCGGTCTCGGCCAGGATCTCACCGAGGACGAGCGCCGAGAGCGGCGTCGCGGGCGCGGGCTTCACGACGATCGGGGCGCCGACCGCGATCGCCGGGGCCACCTTGTGCGCGGTCAGGTTGAGCGGGAAGTTGAACGGTGAGATGCCGAGCACCGGGCCCTTGGGCACGCGGGAGATGTAGGCCAGCCGGCCCACCCCGCCCTCCTCGGTGTCCAGCCGCTGCGTCACCGGGCTCCAGCGGCGGGTCTCCTCGGCGGCGAACCGGAACGTGGAGATGGCCCGCTTCACCTCGATCCGTGCCCACATCAGCGGCTTGCCGTTCTCGGCCGTGATCAGCTTGGCGATCTCCTCGGACCGCTCCGCCAGCCGCCGCGACACGTGGGCGAGGGCCTCCGCGCGCACGTGGACCGGCAGGGCCGCCGCCTCGGCGCGCACCGCGTCGGCCGCGGCCAGCGCCTCCTCCACCTGGTCCTGGGTCGGTACGGAGACCGTGGCGACCACGCGGCCGTCATAGGGGTGTTCAACGGTCAGCTCGCCGTCACCGGTCGCGGCGCGCCCGGCCAGCCAGAAAGGGGTCACGTTCATGCCTTCACGCTATCTCTGGAACGGGTCGTTTCTAGTGGCCAGGGTGTCCAATCGGCTCCGTCCCGCTGGCCGTCACGGCGAGCGCGGTCCAGAGCTCGGCCCGTACCGCGGGATCGTCGAGATCGCGGCCGAGGAGGCGGGCGGCCTTCTGGATCCGGGACCTCAGCGTGTGGCGGTGCACGCCCAGGGCGCGGGCGGCCGTCTCGCCCTGGCCGTTGGCGGCGACGTAGGCGCGCAGGGACGTGATCAGCGTCTCGTCCGCGGCGAGGGGAGCCAGCAGCGTCTCGGCGAAGCCCCGGGCGAGCGCGGGGTCGAGGATGCCGAGCAGGCCCTGCCCGGGGAGGTCGGAGTAGCGGAGCGCGGCGCGGTGGCGGCGGGCGGCTGCCAGCGCCTGCCGTGCCTGGTGGAGGGCCTGGCCCAGATCGTCCAGGCCGGACGGCTCGCTCGCGCCGACCGGGCCGCTCTCGTGGGCCAGTGCCATGACCCGTTCCGCCGCCCCGGCGGGGACGATCACCGCCACGGCGCCGTCCGGCAGCGGGACGGGCAGGCAGCGGTCGTCGTCGCCCAGAGCGTCCAGCACCGCGGCGCCGCCCGCACACGCCAGGACGCGGACCGGCGCGGCGGGGAACGCCGGGCCGCCGGGCGGCAGGCCGAGCAGCACGCCGGCCAGCGCCGAACGCAGGTCGCGGGTCGTGCGCGGGGATTCCGACTGCAGGGTCAGCAGCGCCACGGCGGAGCCGACGATGGTGTGCGCGACCCGCGGCAGGCGCTCGGCCGTCCCGACCGCCAGGAAGGCGCGCGGATGGCCGGAGACGCCGATGCCCTGGGCCACCACATGGTCGTCCTTGCCGGAGAGCGTGATGCTGGCCGTCCGGGACTCCTGGGCGAGGCGCGCGAGGTCGGGGACGAGTTCGGCGGCGCGCCGGCGGACGCGCGCGAGCTCGGCGGCCCGCCCGGGACCCTCGGCGGCCACGGCGGCGTGCCGGACCTCGCCGGACGGGTCGAGCAGGAGCACCCAGCCGTCCAGCTCGCGGGCGAGGCGCGTGACCAGCGGCCCCGGTCCGCGCAGGGCCGCGCGCGTCAGCTCCCGCTGGGCCTGGAAGGCGCGCGTGTCGTCCTCGTACCACTCGGCCGCCAGTAGCCGGGAGACCGCCTTGCCGATCGCGATGAACGGGACCGGCCGGGGCACCTCCAGGAGCGTGAGGCCCTGGTCGCGGGCCGCGTCGACCAGCTCCGGCGGGATGACCTGATGGATCACCCCGACCCCGAAGCCGAGCCCCGAGACGCCGCGTCCGGCCAGCCGCGCCACGTACGGCACCGCGTTGCCGGGGGTGAGCCGCATCCCGGTGGTCAGCACCAGCTCGCCGCCCTCCAGGAACGGCGTCGGGTCCTCCAGTTCGCTGACGGCCACCCACCGCACGGGCAGGTCGGCGCGCATCTCGGTCAGCGCGCGCAACCCCAGCTGGGGCAGCGAGGCGACTTCGGCGAGCGTGGGCGGCATGGCGATCCCCAGGGGTCACGTTGTGCGGGTCGTCCAGTCGGGTGGTGATGATTCGCCACTCCGTACAGTTCAGCGTACGGGCGTCCCGGCTTATGTTCGCGCCATGACCAGCCAGATCACCGGCGGGACCCACCGCCTGCCGCAGGAGCGCCGCGTCGTCACCGACATCCCGGGGCCGAAGTCACGGGAGTTGCAGGAGCGCCGCCTCGGCGCCGTACCGCCGGGCATCGGCAGCGTGCTGCCGGTGTACGTGACGGACGCGGGCGGCGGCGTGGTCGTGGACGTCGACGGCAACTCCCTGATCGACTTCGGCTCCGGCATCGCGGTCACGAGCGTCGGCAACGCGAGCCCGCGCGTCGTCGAACGGGTGAGGGCGCAGGTGGAGCGGTTCACGCACACCTGTTTCATGGTCGCGCCGTACGAGTCGTACGTCGCGGTGTGCGAGCACCTCAACCGGATCACGCCCGGCGACCACGAGAAGCGGTCGTTCCTCGTCAACAGCGGCGCGGAGGCGGTGGAGAACGCCGTCAAGATCGCGCGGTACGCGACCGGGCGGCAGGCGGTCGTCGCGTTCGACCACGGCTTCCACGGCCGGACCCTGCTGACGATGACGCTGACCGCCAAAAGCATGCCGTACAAGCACGGGTTCGGCCCGTTCGCGCCGGAGGTCTACCGGATGCCGCCCGCCTACGCCTACCGCTGGCCGACCGGGCCGGACGGTTGCGGACCGGAGGCGGCGGCGCAGGCCATCGACCAGATCACCAAGCAGGTCGGGCCGTCGAACGTGGCGGCCGTGGTCATCGAGCCCATCCAGGGCGAGGGCGGCTTCATCGACCACGCCCCCGGCTTCCTTCCGGCGATCGCCGGATTCTGCCGGGAGAACGGGATCATGCTCGTCGCGGACGAGGTGCAGACCGGGTTCGCGCGGACCGGCGACATGTTCGGCTGCGACCACGAGGGCGTCGTGCCGGATCTCGTCGCGATGGCCAAGGGCATCGCGGGCGGGCTCCCGCTCGGCGCCGTGACCGGCCGCGCCGAGCTCATGGACAGCGTGCACGGCGGCGGGCTCGGTGGCACGTACGGCGGCAACCCGCTCGCGTGCGAGGCGGCGCTCGCGGTGCTGGAGGACATCGAGGCCGGCGGCCTCGTCGAGCGTGCCCGATGGATCGGCGAGACCATGCTGGCGAGGCTGCGCGCCCTCGCCGACAAGCACGACGTCATCGGTGACGTGCGCGGGCGCGGCGCCATGATCGCGATCGAGCTGGTCCGCGGCGGCGGCGGGACGGAGCCGGACCCGGTGCTGACGGCGGAGATCGCGCGGCGCTGCCACGCCGCCGGGCTGCTGGTGCTGACCGCCGGGACGTACGGCAACGTGCTCCGGTTCCTGCCGCCGCTGGTCATCCCCGAGCGTCTCCTCGTGGAGGGCCTCGGCATCCTGGAGGCCGCCTTCGAGGGCTGACCCGGCTGACGGATCGGGCCGAGGGACCGGGCCGAGGGACCGGGCCGCCCTCATCGAGCGGCCCGGTCCCGCCTTCTTACGAGGTCACGTACAGGCGCTGGTCGAACACGCCAGAACCGGCGACGGTCTCGCCGCGCGCCACGGCCTGGCCGCTGCCGGTTCCGTTGGAGCCGCAGAGCCAGTCGCTGCCGGGCAGCTTGACGAGCGTGATGTTGGCGAGGGTGCCCTGGACGTCGTTACTCGAAGGCACCGGACGGCGCGGATTATCGCCGTTGTAGATGTCGAAACTCGCTCCTTCTGAATTACCGGTGCGGAAACCGTAGTAGCAGGTGCGGACACGGCCGAGGAATTCCCCTTCGAGCTTGAAGTTGAGATTTCCGGTGACGGCCAGGATGCCGTCGCGGCCGCCTTGGACCGGCGCGTGGGTGACCTGCCCGCCGACGCCCTGAAGGTTGTCGAACGTGATGGCGGGAGAGGTCTGCCCGTTGGAGGCGGTGCACGCGCCTACCGACCCGTTGGCGAGCGTGCCGGTTCCCGTGGAGGTGACGGCGCCGTTGAGCTTCGCGTCTTCGCAGGTCGCGGTGATGGTGGCGCCGAGGAAGACGATCGAGAACTTCAGCGGGCCGATGGTGGAGATCTGCCAGTTGCCGGCGTAGGGGGCGCCGGCGGCGTTGTCGCGGTGGATGGTGGTGGTGGCCGCGGAGGCGGGGACGGCGGCGAGGGCCGTGCCCGCCATCGCCGCGCAGGCGGCCAGTGAGACCGCCGCGCGGGCGGCCGGCGGTACGGCGCGTCTGACGGGGAACTGCATGGATTCTCCTCGGGGGATGGGGCATCCGGATGCGTTCCTCAACCACGTGGTTCGCCCACTGTTTGTACCGGAGTCAATGCAGAAATCAAGCTTTTGCGGGGGATTTGTCGGCCGCTGATAACGGGACCGGCGGCCGACGCTCAATTAGTTCGTCAGGACCCGCCGCCGAGCGTTGTGAAGGACGTGGCGCTACACGTTCGACGCGACGGGTGTGCCCGCGGTCGTGAGGTCGTAGAGCCCGGCGAGGATGTCGTACGAGCGGAGGCGGTCGGCGTGGTCGTGCACCATGGTGGTGACCATGACCTCGTCGGCCCTGGTGCTCTCCAGGAGGGCGTCCAGCCGGCCGCGTACCGACTCCGGGCCGCCGACGACCTGCGAGTCGAGACGCGCCTGGATGATCTCGCGTTCGATCGGGGTGTAGGGGTGCGCGGCCGCCTCCTCCGGGCTCGGCAGCGGGCCGGGCCGTCCCTGGCGCAGGCGCAGGAACGACAGGGCCTGCGGCTGGGCGAGCTCGCGGGCCTCCTCGTCGGTCTCCGCGGCGGTGACCGAGACGGCGATCAGCGCGTACGGCTCGGCGAGCGCGCCCGGCCGGAACGACTCGCGGTAGACCCGAAGCGCGGGCAGGGTGTTCTCGGCGCTGAAGTGGTGCGCGAACGCGAACGGCAGGCCGAGCAGCCCGGCGAGGCGGGCGCTGTAGCCGCTGGAGCCGAGCAGCCAGACCGGCGGCTCGTTGCCCGCGGCCGGGGTGACCTTGCTCTGCTCGCCGAAGTAGGCGCGCAGCTCGTGGACCTGCTCGGGAAAGTCGTCCACCGACAGCGCGTCGGGTGAGCGGCGCAGCGCGCGGGCGGTGGCCTGGTCGGTGCCGGGGGCGCGGCCGAGACCGAGGTCGATGCGGCGGGGATAGAGGGCTTCGAGCGTGCCGAACTGCTCGGCCACGACCATCGGCGCGTGGTTGGGCAGCATGATCCCGCCGGACCCGACCCGCATCCTCTCGGTGGCCGCCGCGACCTGGCCGATGAGCACGGCCGTCGCGGAGCTGGCGATCCCGGGCATCGCGTGGTGCTCGGCGAGCCAGTACCGGTGAAAACCGAGGCCCTCGGTGTGGCGGGCCAGGTCGAGGGTGTTGCGCAGGGCCTGGCCGGAGGTGGAGCCGCTCACGACGGGGGCCAGGTCGAGGACGGAGAAGGGAACGCTCATGAACGATGACAACCGCCCGGTGATCCGCTCTCTTCCCGGTGAGCGGCGGGTGAGCGGATCGTCACAGCGGGCGGCCCTTCAGTAGCCGTCGCCGTAGCCACCGCCGCCACCCTCACCACCACCACCACCGTCGCCGCCACCGCCGTCGCCTGTGCCGGTCGGGGTCGGTGTGGGTGTCGGCTCGACGGTCGGGGTGTGCGTGGGTGTCGGCTCGGAGGTCCGGGTGGGTCGCCAGGTGGGCGTGTGCGTGGGCTCGGGGGTGGGGGAGTAGCCGCCGCTCTCGGTCTCGGTGGGCGTCGCCGACGTCGTCGTCTCCGTGCTCTGCGAGGGCTCCACGGACTGAGACGTGGTCGCGGTGGGAAGGGGCGACTGGTCGTTCGTCTGCCGTCCCTTGGCGTCACGCTCGAACTGGGGAGCCAGCAGCACCAGGCCGGTCAGCAGTGCCGCCAGAACGGTCGCCGACACGGCCCACAAGGCCGTCCGGCCGTGCCTCTTCTTCGGCCGGGGAGCGTGGAACGGGTCGATGGTGATCTGGTGGGGGACAGGCACGTGGCGGGCCGCACCCGGCGCGGGCGCGGGCCCCGGCGGAGGGCCGGCCGGGGGCGTGAAGCCGTGCGCCGGTGCGTTGCCGGGTGCGGGAGAGAAACCGGGTGGGGGCGGGTAGCCAGGTGCGGGCGGCGTGGGCGTCGGTGCCGGAGGCGGCGGCGAACCGGGCAGGAGCGTGGGCTCGGGAGTCCGCTGTGCCGCCAGGTCGTGCCCGGCCTGGAGCATCCCGGTCATGACCCCGTCACGTTCGTGCTCAGGCGCGGCGGCAGGGAGGGGCGGCGGCGGAGCGGCATGGTGCTGCGGAGCGCGGGTGGGCGCGGGTGCATGGCGTGTGACTGCGGGCGAGCCGTGGCCGAGCAGGGACATCAGCACGTCGCGCGCCTCGGGACGCTGGGCCGGGTCCTTGATGAGGCAGCGTTCGACGATGCCGCGCAGCGGCCCGGCCAGGTCGCCCAGATCGGGTTCGCCGTTCAGGACCCGGTGGATCACCGCCGGCAGGTTGTCGGCGCCGAACGGCGTCCTGCCGGTGGCGGCGAACGCGATGGTGGCGCCCCAGGCGAAGACGTCGATGGAGGGTCCGGCGCGTTCGCCCCGTACCTGCTCGGGCGCCATGTAGACCGGGGTGCCGACCATGCCCGCCGTGTTGGTGGTCGCGTCGAGCGCCCGCGCGATGCCGAAGTCGATGACCCGGGCCCCGGCCGAGCCCAGCAGCACGTTGCCCGGCTTGAAGTCGCGGTGCACGATCCCGGCCTGGTGGATCGCCACCAGCGCCGTGATCGTCCCGACCGCCACCCGCTGCAGCGAGCCGCCGGTCAGCGGGCCCTCCCGCGAGACCTGCTGGTGCAACGACGGGCCCGGCACGTACTCGCTGACGATGTACGGCCGGCCCTCGTCCACGTCCACGTCCAGGACCTGCGCGGTGCAGAACGGCGCGACCCGCATGGCCACCTCGAACTCGCGCAGGAACCGCGACCGGGCCCGCTCGTTCTCGTTCAGCTCGGCGTGCAGCAGCTTGATCGCGACCTGCCCGCCGGTGGCCGGGTCGCGGCCCAGGAAGACGGCGCCCTGGCCGCCCTCGCCGAGCCTGCGGACCAGGTCGTAACCGCCCAGCCGAGTGGGATCGTTCGCGCGCAGAGCCGCCATGCCGTGTGCCCCGTCCCGCCGGGCTCCTCGGGCCGCCGCTGGACGACGCCAGCGATCGGACGGCCCGCCCGGTCTCCCTTCCTTCGATGCGCGCGGAACGGGTGAAGGTTCGCGCTGATTCCGGGCCCTAGGACAGGGCCTTCACCGCGATCACGACGCCGAGGGCGACGACGGCCGCGACCGGCGGGAAGACCGAGACGCTCAGCCACGACCACAGGACCATCGTCTTGGCCCGCCCGGGATTGGTCTTGAACACCTCCTCGGCGTTCGCGTAGAGCATGGCGCCGACGACGAGGAGCGGGAAGAAGACCAGCATCGTCCACAGGCCGAGAAGGAACGCGACCACCTGGGCGCCGCGCGTGTAGGTGCCGTCAGGTCCGATGCCGAGTCCGAAGCCGGTGGCTGCCGGTGCGGTGGGGGCGGCCGCGTTCATCTGTGACCTCGCTCACATAGGGGTGGCGTGATCATATGCTTCCGAACCGCGTTCGGGAAACCCCCCCGGGAGCCCAGGGGAATCCCCGGAAAACAGCGAAGCCGGACGACCCCGCGGATCGCCCGGCTTCGTTCAGGCTGACGTCAGCGCAGCCGCAGTCCGATCAGCAGGGGGTCGTGGTCGGACGAGCGGAACGCGTCCGGCTGGTAGAGCGCGGGCGGGTTGTACTCGGTGTTGTAGTCGAGGATGACCAAGGAATCCCCAGGTAGATGACCAGAAAGACCAGGCCACCAACCCCACGGGGAAACCTACGGGAAGTCCATCAGGCTGCGAACCTGGCAAACAGTCGATCCGTACGGCTCCACAGCCGTTCGTCGGGACGCTCCCAACGGTCTCCGTACTCCGTCATTGTGATCATGACATGGGAGTGGTTGAGAGCCACCTTGACCTCACCAGGCGAAGCGCCATCCTCGATCATCTTGACCGCGAAGTAGTGCCGGAGCCTGTGAGGGCCATTGCCCCTACGAGACCAGCTCAGGGAGTCCAGCACCTTGTTCCAGTGAGACAGGAAGAGTTGGCCGTACAAGACGAGCCCTGTCGCAGACACGGTGACCATCTCGACCGTTTCCTCTGGCTCGATCCCGCCTTCCCACTCCACGGTCATCGTGACCGAATTCTCTCGGTGCTTCTTGAGAGCCTCCACGGCTGCCGGATGCAGCCGGATGGTGAACGGACGTAGGGTCTCGCCCTTCTCGCCCTTGAGGCGACAGAACTTGCCGTACTGCACCTGACGATCTATGTAGGCCGTGCCCTTGTCCAGGTCGATCCGATCCCAGGTCAGGGCGAACGCTTCGCCGCACCTGATACCCGTGGTGGCCATGATGAGGACCATGGGTCGGAAGCGATGATCGACGGCCTTGAGAATGAGATCCACTTCATCATCTTCGAACGGATGGTTCTTGCTCTTCGGCTTGGGAGGAAGCTTGATGTTGTTCTTCCTGCCGATCGGCAGGTCAGTGATGACCCGATCCCGCTTGGCCTGGTAGAACAGCGCAGCTACATAGCCCATGAACATGCGCACTGTCCCCGGTGACCGGAAACTCGTCATCCAGTTGACGAACTCCTGAACGTCGGACGGTGTGATCTCGTCCATCCAGCGCCCCTCGAAGTGAGGAATGAAGTAGTTCCGGATGATGTTCTTGGCGTTCTTGACCGTGTTCGGCTTGCCGGATGATTGAAGTTCGATCCAGCGGTTGCCGTAGTCCTCAGCCTTGGCGCGCTTGCGTTCCTTCTGCTGCTTGGTGAAGTAGTCCGGATCGTTGATCTCCCGATCCTTCGCCTTGATCTGCGACTCGCAGATCTTCTTGGCGCTGAACGTCCCACCTGAGAGAAGGCGAGGCTTGCCATTCTGGGTGGCAGCCTCAGAGCCCGGTTCTTCGTACTTGAAGAACCACTTCCCATTGCGCTTGTACGGACCGAAGGTGTTGTAGTTCTTCTTCGGCACGAGACGTCCTTTCGAGAGGACGTCTCTCCGTTTCCCTGTTGACTTGTCAAGGATCGTGATCCCCAGCGAGGGGAGCCCCATCGTAGCGGCAGAGGACGGTCCCTCCAAGCCTTGATCCTGAGGTTCCCCAGGTGAGCGCAGGAGGCCCTCAGGCCTGCTGTGCAGGGCTGTCTAGGGCACTTGGACGTTCCAGGTAGCCTCAGCGCGAGCACAGTCCCCACGACCCCCTGAAGCCTCAGCTTGGCCACCCGCAACCAGGTCCGGCTTCCTCTGTTCAGCGGAGGTACACATGCCGAGAGAAGAAGACGTCCTTGCCCTTGCTCGGGCGGTCGTCAAGCACGGTGGGAATGCTCTCCTGATCAAGGAGAACAATGTTCCCGACCGTTGGGTGGCAATCGAGGAAGCAGTAACAAGCGGAAGAGCCTTCGCTGTCGAGCCTAAGCCAGGGCTGGTCGCTTTGGACCTGGACAGCGCTGAGCTTGTCGCTAAAGGCGTGAAGGTGAAGGGGTGGGCAGAGACCTACCTCCATGCTCAAACGGTTCTTGTGGCTTCAGGAGGAGACGGGCGCAGGCATCTATGGGTCTGCCTTCCATCTGCCGTGACCAAAGAAGACTTCAAAGTCGCCCTCAATGAGAACTATGAGTTCCCTTTCGAGAACATCCGTCACACGCAGGCTACGAGGCCCCCACTCTCTCCACACAGGAACGGTCTTCCTGTGTCTCTCATCGAACCGACCTCTGTTGAGGAGGCCCTAGAACGCCTAGGACCCGCCGATGGCGAAGGGAAGGCAATCCCGCCCAAGGGGCTCACCGGCAAATGGGCGAGACTCCTCAGAGACGGAGACACGGAAGGTAGATACGAAGGACGTCATCAAGCAGAGGCTGCCATCGCCCAGGCAGCCGTCAGGGTCGGGCTCTCCAAAGAGTGGTTCATCAGCCAAGTGACCGACCGACGTAACAAGGGTGGCGCCAAGACCCAAGAGATCGAAGACAGGCATGGCCGTGAGGCCGCCTTCAAGTCTGCTGGTAAGACCTACGACAACGCAGTCGGTTGGGTGACCAAGAACAATGTCACTCCCAGCTTCGATCTAGAGACCTTCAAGAAGAAGATCAGAGCCTTCCAAGAGGCGGCTGAACAAGCCACCTTCACTCGAAGCACAGACAGAGATGTTCTGTTGGCTTTGATCAGACACGCAGAGAAGCACTCCTCCTACTCGCCCATGGCGAGTGTGAGAGACCTGCACATCAAGTCCGGTAGGGCTATCGACACAGTACGTAAGGCACTTCAAAGACTCGTGGAACAAGACTGGCTCACTAAGGGCGAGCCAGTAGGAGAGACTGACACCTACACCTTCAACCTAGAAATGAGTGACAAATCTAGTACATACTCATCTCTAGGGGGGACAGAAAGAGTATGTACTAGTAATGTTGCACATCCTCTGTTCACCACCTCTAAAGGCTTGGCTGGTAGGCCTGCCGAGGTCTGGGTCAAACTACCGACGTCGTTTGTCGGCATGAGTGAAGCGGTGACGCTGACAGGTCTCAAGCCTCACCAGATTCGGGCGGCAGCGCAGAAGCTTGCAGCCTTCGGTCTCGCCGAGATTGAGAAGGGAACGGGGCCTAAGGGCGGAAACCGTTACCGCAGTGTTGACGTCAGCTCGGAGCACCTAGACCGGCTGGCCGACGAGTTGAACATCCATGAGGATCAATACCTCAAGAAGGTGCGCATCGAGCGTCAGAGGGCCGCTTATTCGGCCTCTGGGGGTTCGGCTAACCAAGAAGCAGGGTGACATCCCTTGTGGCTTCTAGGTCCTCCGTGGCCTTCTCAGGGCCACGGAGGGTGTGCCATGGCCGTCTGGTCAGCTCGACTCTTGAACAAGCGAGAAGGCTGCGACTGTGAGTCGTTGTCTGTCCGGCAGGGTCAAGCCCGCTGAGTCGTCTATGCCCTCCTGGTGAGCCAGGAGGCAGGCAACAGTGTTTAGCTTCTGTGCCCACTGTTCATAGGCCATAGCGACCGACACACCTGCAAGCCCGACAGGGCTCCGGACCGAAGTGTCTATGTCTATGAAGCTAATGCCATGCTCGGCCATCAGCCTTGCGAGAACCACAAAGGTCTCTTTGGCCTCTCCAACGGCCTGATCCAGCTGAGACATGCGAGCCGCCTTCACCGGCCGTCTTCACTACGAACGGCTGCGACGAACTGTCGCCATGCACTCCGGCCTACCAGGACCACGGGGCCATCCTGATCCATCGAGTCACGGAAAGCCACGAAATCCGTCCCGTTCGCCACCTCTACGCATCCGTCCTGGTTCAGCTCCTCACATCGTGAGGACTTGCGAAATCTCGGAGTTTCCATCGTTGACCTTCTCTCTTGGGAGCTGAGGACACGCACAGGCGAACGCCACGTACTGAATGCCGAATACCTTCACCGAGCACCAACCGGCGTCGATAATGTTGATCGCCCATTGGTAGCCAGCACGGTCCCCGGTTTGCTGGCCGTCATTGAGCAGGAGATCGCGAAGCACAGAACGTGCCGACTCTCTATCCAGCCGTTCCGGCGTGGTCTGCATGCGACCGCTGCGAGTCGTCATGACATGCCAATGGTCTGCAATGCCAGGGAACGGGCTCATTAGCCCGTAGCCGTCTTGGCATTAAGAACGTAGGTCACGCGTTCAGTCGCGCTCTCCAGGTGCCTCACAGGGCAAATGGGGGCGTTCCATGACCACCAGAAGGAGAGTTCATCGCCCCATGGGGCACAGGTGATGTCCTCCGCTAGTTGTCCGGCCTCCGCGTTGACCACCCTTAGGAAGGGAGGAGACTCCCGTGCCTGGACTACTCGGGCCGTGAACCCACGATCGCTGAGCTTCTGCCGTAGCTCATCAAGGTATGGGAGTGCGTCTGAGATGTTCATCCCCGCTGTGGTTGTGCCCATACGGTGAAGCTACGGAGCTTCGAAGGGGCAGGCCAGAGCTATTCCTGTGGTGGCATAAAGATCTCAGTGTCTGAACAGCGCTGCCCATTGGGTCAACTGTGCGCGGGCATCGTCTTCAAAGAGTGCCAGCGATGCAAACTGTGAGAACAGCTCTCGGTAGAACGTTACGTCTCTGGGGTCTCGCATCACTATCGCGCCGTTGAACGTCTCGGCGGTGGCCAGACGATTGTCATACACGGTGAAGGTGTTCATCGGTCCTCTAGGCGAATGAACGCCAAGCGGGATTACGCCTACCTGAATATTTGGCAAGTGGGACAGGGAGACCAGCCTGTCAATCTGAAGGGCCATGAGGGCAGGGGGTAGGATTGCCCAGCGGATGGCAGATTCTACGATGATGAAGTTGAACGTCTTCGACTCGTCATACAGAACCGCCTGGCGTTCGAGCTTCTTCGCTACGGCCTTTGAGGTATCTGCCGGAGAATGACTTAGGCTGGCTCGGATGTACTCCGGAGTTGCGATGAGTGCAGTTATCATCGCGGGCAGAAAGAAGCGCACCTCCCGGGCGGCTGCTTCGAGGCTTGCCAACTCGTGCTGCCGCTTCTCCAGCCCCTTGCGGAGAAGCGAGCGGACATCCTGAAACTCCGTGTTGGCCATCCTGGCCAGGGCGACGACTTCGGCTACTAGGTCTTGAGGGGCATTGACGGCTCGAAGAATGCGCTCGACATCAACTACGGAGGGCAGTAGTCTGCCCGTCTCGATCTTAGATATCTTGCTCTGACTCATGGCACACTTCAAGGCCAGGCTCTGTCCGGTGAGCCCGGCCTCTTTGCGAAGTGTCCGCAGTGTGGCGGCTAGATCGCTCTTGCGTTGCCCTAGTTCTTCCGGTTCGAGCACTAGCCTTGCCGGTACTCCGGAAATGGGATCGCGCCGTCAAGTGCAAGATCCCTGAACACTTTGTACTGTTCTATGTCCGGATCGTCGATCAGTTCGCGTCCGATCTGCGTACCGTCTGACCGGTAGAGCATCTTCACGACATGCTTCTCGTCGAACATCCAGAAGTCGTGATCTGGCAATCCTGGGTCGGGCTTATCCGTGAGATCGAGAATTCGGATGTCCTCACCCGCCTTGCAGTGAGGCCGGTAGTATTCGAACTCGAATCTCAAGTATTCGGTGAGAGGCCTGCGTACTACATGTACGCGGCCGATGGTGCGGCCAGAAGCTATGTAGCCTGTGACCCGTTCCATCCACCCCGACCAGTAGTCGTCGGGAAGCCTTTCTCCTGCGAGATATCTTGCTAGCTCATCCGCCTCCTGCGGCATGGTATAGACAGGATGCAACTCCAGTCGCCAAGCGGAGTGCTTGTAGCTGTCGAAGAAGTCTCGCCAGTCACTTCCCTCCAAGCGCACGTGCTGCCTCCAGGATGAGATTCGCTGGGATGCGGACGATCATTTCTCCGTCCGGAGTAGGAATTTGCGTCTGATGGTAGCCCTGAACGTCCACCATGCCATCGGGAGCGATAGCTATCTGGGGACAGTCATCCTCAGTGCAGTCGGGTCCCGCGATGATCCGTCCTAGCTCCATTTCTCTCCCTCTCGTCCGGCTCTGAGCACGAAATTAGGCTCAGTATCTCCGCAGGTCAACACCGCACAGGAATATTCCCGTCCTTGAATATCTGGGGTGGTGTGGCGTCCTAGCTCAAGTCCCTGACCCGTACATGGGGAGACTGCCCTACCCCGGGCGGGGCTCGTACGCAAGCCGTGGGGGTATTACCCCACCCTCCATGAGGGTGACGCTTTTGGGGGTTTTCCTAGGGGCGACTCTATGGGCGGAGGAGGGGCCTGGCCTTAAACCCACGGGGTCGAGTGGTGAGGGCGGTGCCTAGCGCTGGGGTACCTGCTCCCGTGCTGACTGTGGCTGTAGGCCGTGGGGGGAGCGTACGGACATGGCGTCGTCTGGGAGGGCCTGAGGCCGTCTCTGGTTGCCTTTCCCGGTCACCTGGTTGTCATGAGAGAGCCCCGTACGGTTGAGGCCGTACGGGGCTCTGGGATCTCCGCCTCTTGAGGGGAAACCTCGGGGAAACGGAGAGACGTAGGTCGGTTTGATCTAGGTCAGTTGGTTGGTCGGACGGGTGTTGTTCGTTGGCTTGTGTTCGTCCTGGTCAGCGCAGCCGCAGTCCGATCAGCAGGGGGTCGTGGTCGGACGAGCGGAACGCGTCCGGCTGGTAGAGCGCGGGCGGGTTGTACTCGGTGTTGTAGTCGAGGATCGTCGGCTCGTCGCTGTTGATGTGCCAGATCGTGGCGTCGGACACGCGCCGGGCCAGGCCCTTGCCCGCCAGGGCGTGGTCGAGCTCGCCCGACTGGCCGTCGAAGACGTAGCTGTAGCGCTGGGCCGCCTTGACGTGGCGTTCGGTCAGGCCGACCAGGCCGGTCGCGGTGAGCGTCCTGATCGGGTCCTCGGCGGAGTAGGCGTTGAGGTCGCCGAGGACGAGCGGGTTGTTCTCGCCCTTGGCCAGCTCCGCGATCGCCTTGGCCTGGGTGACGCGGCGGGCGTTGTAGCAGCTCTGCCCGTCGCCCTGGTCACGGTCGGGACCGGTGGCGCCGCCGCAGCCCTTCGACTTGAAGTGGTTGATGATCATGGTGAACGCGGCGCCGCCGCCGGACGCGCGCTGGAACGTCTGCACGAGCGGCGGGCGCTCGAAGACCGGCGCGGTGGACGACCGGGGCGCGCCTGCGGGCTTGAGCTTCGCGGGCTTGTAGATGAGCGCGACGTGGATCTCGTCGGTGCCCGGGTTCGGGTGCCTGATCCAGGAGTAGGCGTTCGCGCCGACGGCCGCGTTGAGCCGGTCGACGAGCGCCTTGACGGCGGTGTCGCCGTTGTTCTCGACCTCCATGAGGCCGACCGCGTCGGCGTTCAGGCCCTTGAGCGCGGCGACCAGCTTGGTGAGCTGGCGCTCCTGCTCGGCGGCGGAGTTGGCGCCGCGCCTGTTCAGCGTCGTGAACCAGTTGAGCGTGTTGAAGCTCGCGACCTTCACGTCGCCGCCGACGTTCTCGGGCTTGGCGGGGCGCGGGTTGGTGCGGGCGAAGCGCACGGTCTCGGTCGGCTGCAGCCGGTAGAGGTTGAAGCCGTAGCTCAGCACGCCGGTGAGGTCGCTGGTCGAGTCGCCGATGCGCAGCACGCGCGGGCTGGTGAACGGGACGTTCTCGGGGTTCTGCACGGTCGAGCCGTCGTCGAGCAGCACGCGGCGGGCGTTGTTGCCCGCCTGCGTCGAGCCGTGGCCGTCAGTGGGCTGGAACAGGCGGCCCTTCGCGGAGAGCGACACCTCGCCGTAGCGGCCGAGCTGGTAGGTCTCGGTCGCGGTGAGCTTCTGCTGGAAGCGCACCAGCACGCCCTCGTACGACTCCAGGCTCGTGCCGGCCCTCAGCGGGAGGCGGACCTTGGCGGGCCTCACCTTGCCGGTGCCGCACACGTCCACGGCCGTCACCGGGGAGAGCTCGGTGAGGCCGTTGAACTCGATGGCCTTGCCGGTGGCGAGCACGCGGTCGCCGACCTTGACGTCCTTCGTCGAGTAGACGAACAGGCCGTCGGAGGTCCCGGCGTCCCGGTCCGGGGTCTCGTCCTGGAGGAAGAACCCCTTGAGCTGGTCGCCGGCCTGGAAGTCGCCCGTGACGACGCCCTCCACCCGGACGGTCTGGCCGCTGACCGGGCTCGCGTCACCGGCGCCCTGGACCTGGGCGATCTGGTGGGTGGCGGGGGTGGAGCACGGACCCGGCTCCGCCGCCTGTGCCGCGTGGAGTCCGGCCGTGGTGACGAGGCCGGCCGCCAGCGCGGTCGTGAGTGCTGCTGCTGTTCGACGCATGCGCCGGACACTAAAGCTGACGTGGCCTGATCCGGCGAACGAACGGTGAAGTTGTCACCAATTTGTCATTGATTGCGAAATACGCCCCTCGCGCGGGAAAGCTCGCACGGGAAACACCGCCGCCGTGGCGCGCGATACTCCGGCGGAGGTGGGTGGCCTTGGGGCAGGAGTCACCGGTCGGAACGCAGTTCGCACGCACCCGCGACATCGTCGTCGTCGCGGTGCTCATGCTGCTCCTCGCCGCCGCGCTGGTGGTCGTCCTCATCCAGGCGTGGCCGCCGGGCGCCACGCGCGTCGGCCAGGAACCGCCCGCGCACAAGGCGGTGCGGCTCTTCGGCTGGTCGCCGAGGGTCTCCCGCGAGACGAGCCTGTTCGTCATCGTGCTCGCGGCCGGGGCGATCGGCGGCACCGTGCACGCCCTGCGCTCCCTCTACTGGTACGTCGGCAACCGGACGCTCAAGCGCAGCTGGCTGATGATGTACCTGTTCCTGCCGTTCATCGGCGCGGCGTTCGGGCTCATCGTCTACCTGGTGCTGCGCGGCGGGCTGACCTCGCCCGCGGGCGGCTCCGCCGAGATCAACCCGTACGGGATCACGGCCATCGCGGCGCTGGTCGGGCTGTTCTCGCAGGAGACCGCCGAGAAGCTGCGCGCGGTCTTCGCGACGCTGTTCGCGCCCGCGCAGGCCGGCCGCGACCAGGCGCTGCCGCCGCAGGTCCGGTCGATCGAGCCCGCCGCCGGGCCGGTCGGCGGCATGGTCACCCTGCACGGCGTCGGGCTCGGGGCGGCCACGACCGTGCGCTTCGGGACGGCGGACGCCGCGGCCACCGACGTGTCCGACGAACTGGTGCGCGTCACCGTCCCGCCGGGCGCCGCCAGCGGCCGTCCCGTGGTGGTCACTCCGGCGGGGTCGGCGGTCAGCCCGATGGAGTTCACCGTCGAGTGACCTGTGGGGAGGGCTTCGAGGCGTGCGGGGCGCTCGTCAGCGGTCGCCCGGCGTCGGCCAGTGCTCGTGCCACATGTCGTGGACGGCTCCCGGCAGCACCCTCGGCAGCTCGTAGGCGACGCGTTCGTCCTCGGTCTTCACCTTCACCAGGCCGAGCTCGTCGGCGCCCGCGGCCGCGCCGAGCTGGACGCTGGTCTGGTACGTGGCGCGGCGCAGGTCGTCGGGCCCCGCGACCAGGCAGGTGAAGCGCTCGCCCTTCAGGGCCTCGGCCGGGATCGCGTGCCCGACCGCGAGGCTGTTGGAGACGACGACCCAGCTGCCCAGCATGGTCACCTCGCGCTCGGCGGCACCCCGCTCCCAGCGGTACTCCAGGATGGGCTTGGAGAAGATCGGCACCAGCAGGTGCGAGACCCCGCAGGCGCGCAGCTCGCGTTCCCAGTCCATCGAGCGGCTCAGGTCCTCGCAGATGAGCACCGCGAGCCGGCCCAGGTCGGCGTCCACCAGGCGCACCTTCGAGCCCGGCGTCATGTACTCCTCCGCCGGGCCCGCCGCCGGCGCGTTCGGCAGCCGCCACAGCTCGATCTGCGGGGTGTCCAGGATGAAGCAGGCCATCTTGTCCTGGACGAGGATGTCATCGCCGGTCCAGCGGTCCAGGACAACCGCGCGGTTGGGCGGCGGATCGCCGCCGCCCACCGGGCCGGTGCCGAGCAGCAGGTAGCGCAGCGGGCTGCGCCGGTCGGCGGTCTGCCAGATCAGGTCGCGCCAGTGCTCCAGCAGCTCGTCGTCCAGCGTCGCCTCGGGCAGCACGGCCAGCCGCGCGCCGGACTCGTCCAGCCGGTCGAGCACCTGCTTGATCCGGTTGCGGAGGGCGTCGGAACCGCGCGGGCGCAGCTTGTAGACGGTCATGCCGTGGCGTCGCTCGAAGTCGATCCGGACGTCCTCGTACGACTCCAGGAGCGGCGCGCAGGCCACGGGCACCGGCCGGTCGCGGTTGACGTAGGCGTCCTTGGCCGGTGAGAGCACGTGGTGCTCGACCGACTCCCACTGCTCGGGCGGCACGCGGTGCACGCCGAAGAACTCGTCCTTGCGGCGCAGCCCGATCGGGCGGCCCGGGTAGGCGCAGCGCGGCAGCAGCGCGCCCGCCGTCTTCTCGGGGTTGTTGAGCAGGTGGCCGCGCTCGTACTCCGATCGGTAGGCGAGCCAGCTCATCGCGCCGCTCTGGTGGTAGGGGCCGTACGGGTTGACGTGGGCGAGCGCGATGTCGAGGCCCAGCAGGATCGTGAAGCGGCCGCGGTGGCCGTCGCGGGCGACGATCCGGCCGACGTCCTCGGGGGCCAGCTCGCCGTACTCCAGCACCGCGTCGGCGATCTTGGTGGCGAGGTTCTGCACGACGGAACTGCCGTACCACTCCATGACCCGCCAGCCGCGGAAGAGCGAGTCGGGCAACTCGTCGTAGAGGACGACGAAAAGGTCTGCGGGGTCTGCAGGGTAGGGCGCGACGGCGGGTGCCGTCAGCGGGTCCGTCATGGTGGTGCGTCCGGGGATAGGGGTGGGTGTAGCGGAAGTCACCTTCGGTCGGTCGATGGTAACTCCCGCTGACCGGAGTACTCAGTGTCATGTGATGCAGAACGACCGCCGAAAGTTGGCGACGCTGGTCACGGCGGGGTAGAAAAATGCCGCGAACGATCGGCGGGCTCTCACTTGACATTCACTTGGCATGGTCGCACTCTGGGAAGGGTCCGGCTTCAGTCGACCCGCCAGAGGTGAGCCGTGGACGACGAACTGAGCGTGACCCGAGCGCGTGGACAGCGGGGCCGGGATGCTCAAGACCGGAGCCGGCGCGCCGAGGCGCGGCGCATCCTCGACTCGATCGAGCAGGCCAAGACCATCACCGACGGGCACTTCAGTGCCCTCGGCATGCTCATCACCGACGCCTCCCTGAGCGCCGACGAGGCCGCCCTCGTCGAGGTCAAGGACGGCCTCCAGTGGCTGCACCGCAGCCACTATCTCGACGTGCCCGCGTTCGACGGCGAGCGCCGCGAGCAGCGCGGCCGCATCCTCGGACTGATCGACTGTGCGCATTGGGCGCTGCGGCGGCTCCCGTCGGGCCTGCAGCTAGGCCTCCAGCCCGGGAGCCACGCCGCCAGGTTCCTCGCCGCGGTCGCCGCCGACCCCGGGCTGTCCAACCAGGAGCTCGCCTCCCGGCTGGGCGCCGACGAGACCGAGGTGAGCCGGGTCGGCCGCCGTCTCCTGTCGGCGGGCGTGGTGTGGAAGCGCAAGGAGTGGCGGCGCAACTGCTGGGACATCACCCCGCGCGGACGCGACTACCTGGAGACCGCGGGACTGCTCGACGAGGCATCGGCGGGCGGCGCCCGGCGCCCGGCGGCGGCCGTCGCACGCGCCGACGAGCCCGCGCGGCAGCGCGCCCGGCCCTCCGAGGCCGAGGCCGCGTCTGGACCGGCCGCGTCTGGACCGGCCACCGCCGACCGCCGCCGCCGCGCGGAGGACGCGCCCCGTAGCCCGGACGCGCCGCGCAAGCCCGACGATCCCGACCACCCCACCCGCCGCCGCCGGTGAACCTTCCCTGAACGGCCGGACGCGGTGTCAGACGTTCGTCAGGCGGCCGGGGCGCCGAGCAGCTCGACGAGGCGGGCGACGCCGTCCGCGCCGTGCCCCTCGGCCACCGAGCGGTCGAGCAGGTCCCGGAGCGGGAGGAGCAGCTCCGTGCTCACGCCCTGCTCCCTGGCGGCCTCGATGAGGTTGGGGTAGCCCGCCGCGTTGTTGGCGAGGCTGGAGATGTCCGTCAGGTAGTCGCCGGAATCGATCTGCGCCGCCTGCTCCGGAAGGCCCGCCATCATGGCCGTCACCCACGACTGCATCATCGGCGTGAACTCCGCAGCCTTGACGCCCTCCGTACGCAGGAGCGCGACGGCCTGGTAGTAGCCCTGGAACATCCCGTACATCGCGGTCAGCAGGCCCAGGTCATAGAGCGCCGCCAGACCCGCGTCCGCGCCGACGTACCGGGCCGCGCCGAGGCTGCCGAGCTGCTCCTTGTGGGCGTCGAACGCGCGCCGCGACCCGCTGTAGAGGATCAGCGCCTCCGGCTGGGAGATCATCGGCGGGACGGCCATGATGCCGCCGTCCACGTACTCGCCGCCGCGTGCCGTGACCAGTTCCGCGAGCTCGCGCGCCTGGCGGGGCGTGCCGTTGGTGAGGTTGACGATCGTCCGGCCCGCGAGCGTGTCACCGGCGGCCGTCAGCACCTCCCGCACGTTGTCGTTCACCGACAGGCACAGGACGACCAGCGGGCTCGCCGTGATGGCGTCGCCCGCGGTGGCCGCTCGCGCCGCTCCCTTGGCGGCGAGATGATCGGCCTTGGCGGCCGTCCGGTTCCAGACGGTGGTGGTGCGGCCGTCCTTGAGGAACGCCTCGGCCAGCGCCGTGCCCATCAGCCCGAGGCCCATGACCGTCACGGTGTTCGTCATCGCGAATCTCCTCTGTTCGGGCGGCGTCCGCTCGCCGCCGAACCCACCTTGGACGGCCGGGCTTCGGGTGGGATTCGGGTGGCCTTCGGCTGCAATACGGTGAAGGACATGCGCTTCGGGGTGCTCGGTCCGCTGGAGGTGTGGACGGAGGGCGGCGAGCGGGTGCGCGTACCGGATCTCAAGGTCCGCGCCCTGCTGGCCGATCTGCTGGCGCACCGCGGCCGGGCGGTGCCGGCGGACCGGCTGATCGACGACCTGTGGGGTGACCGGCTTCCCGCCAACCCGGCGGCGACCCTGCAGGCCAGGGTTTCGCAGCTGCGCAAGGTGCTGGCGGGAGCCGAGGGGACGGCCCGGGGGCTGGTCGAGTCGCGGGCACCGGGGTACGCGCTGCGCGTCGAGCCCGATGCCGTGGACGCCGGACGGTTCGAGGAGCTGGTCGAGCGGGCGCGCCGGACGGGAGATCCGGGGCTCTGGGACGAGGCGCTCGCGCTGTGGCGCGGCGACGCGTACGCCGACTTCGGCGACGCGGAGTTCGCGCGCACCGAGATCGACCGGCTGGAGGAGCTGCGGCTGACGGCGATCGAGGAGTGGTCGGAGACCGGCTCCGGGACGGCTTTCGGCGCGGCCGACCTCGCCGCGCTGGTGGCCGCCCATCCGCTGCGCGAACGGCTGCGGGCCGCGCACATGCGCGCCCTCTATCGCGCGGGCCGCCAGGGTGAGGCGCTCGCGAGCTTCCAGGACTTCCGGGAACGGCTGCGTGACGAGCTCGGCCTCGACCCCGGACCGGAGCTCGTCGCCCTCCAGCGGTCGATCCTCGATCACAAGACGCGGGCCCGGACCCGGGCCGGCCTGCCCGCGCCGGTCAACGAGCTCGTGGGCAGGGCCGGGGCCGTGCGCGACGTTCGGGCGCTGCTCGGCAAGGCGCGTCTCGTCACGCTCACCGGTCCGGGCGGGGTGGGCAAGACCCGGCTGGCCGTGGAGAGTGCGCGCGGTCTGGAGGCCGAGTACGCGGACGGTGTCCGGCTGGTCGAACTGACGGCCCTCGGTGCCTCGTCCGCTGACGCCTCGTCCGCCGACGCCCCGTCCGTTGACGCCCTGTCCGTTGACGATGTGGCGTCGGCCGTGACCGCGGGCCTCGGTTTGCGGGACGAGGCCGCCGTACGCTCCTCGCCCGTCCACCGGCTGCTCGACGCCCTCGCGGGCCGGCGGACGCTGCTCATCCTCGACAACTGCGAGCATGTGATCGAGCCGGTCGCCGCGCTGGCCGCACGGTTGCTGCCGGCCGCGCCGGAGCTGCGCCTGCTGGCCACGAGCCAGGAGCCGCTGGGCATCGCGGGCGAGCTGGTCTGGTCCGTCCCGCCGCTGGAGACGTCGTCGGCGGTCGAGCTCTTCGTGACGCGCGCGGCGGCGGCCGCGCCGGGTTTCGCGCCGGGGCCGGGCGACGCCGAGGCCGTCGCCGCCATCTGCCGCCGTCTCGACGGCCTGCCGCTCGCCCTGGAGCTCGCCGCCACCCGGGTCCGCGCGATGGACGTGACCGAGCTGGCGGACCGCCTGCACGACCGGTTCCGCCTGCTGTCGGCCGGGCGGCGGGACGCCCCGGCCCGCCAGCGCACGCTCCGCGCCATGATCGACTGGAGCTGGGAGCCGCTGGCCGGGCCCGAACGCGCCGTCCTGCGCCGCCTTTCCGTGCACGCCGGTGGTTGCACGCTGGAGGCCGCCGAGCAGGTCTGCGCCGGAGGCGGGATCGAACCCGGAGAGGTCCTCGGCCTGCTCGCCCGGCTCGTGGACCGCTCGCTGGTCGTCCGGGCCGACGGCCGGTACCGCCTGCTGGAGTCGGTCGCCGCCTACTGCGCCGAACGGCTGGACGAGGCGGGCGAACGGGCGGCGGTGCTGGGCCGGCGCGACCGCTACTACACCGAGCTCGCCGAACGGGCCGGGCCGCACCTTCGAGGACGCGACCAGCGGCGATGGCTGGAGCGGTTGAACGCCGAGACCGCCAACCTGCGTGCGGTCCTGCGGGAGAGCGCTCCAGGCCTCGCCTCGCGGCTTGCCAACGCGCTGGCGTGGCACTGGTTCCTGAGCGGACGGCTGGACGAGGCGCGCCGGACGCTCGGGTCGGTGTTGTCGAGGGAAGGCGTCCCGGCCTCCGAGCGTGCGAGGGCGTCGGCGTGGCTGGCCGGTTTCACGATGCTGGAGGGTGAGGGCGCCGACCGTGCCGACCGTACGGCCCTCACCGAACGAGCCCTCGACGGCCTGGACGACGGACGCGCCGAAGCGGAGTGGTTTCTCGGCTTCGCCCGGACCGGCTTCGGTGATGTTCCCGAGATCGAGAAGCTGCTCACGCGCGCGCTGGCGGGCTTCCGTGCCCAGGGCGACCGCTGGGGACAGGCCGCCGTGCTCGTCACGCGGGCGGGCCAGGCCATGGCCCGCGGTGAGCTCGCCGCGGTGTCGCGCGATGGCGAGCACGCCATGGCGTTGTTCCGGGAAGCCGGGGACCGCTGGGGCATGCTGCAGGCCACCGAGGTGCTCGGCGTGCTGGCGGAGGCCGTCGGCGACTACGAACGCGCCGCGCGGCTGCACCGCGACGGGCTGGCCATGGCCGAGGAGCTCGGCTCGTACGCCGAGGTCTCCTACAAGCTCTCCAGGCTCGGCCGGATCGCGCTCCTGACCGGCGACCACGCCGAGGCCGCCGAGCTGCACGAACGTGCCAGGCGCATCGCCGCCGAGCGGTCGCACCAGCGGATGGAGCAGTTCGCCGAGACCGGCCTGGCCCTGGTGGCCCGGCGGCGCGGCGACCTGGACACCGCAGAACGGTATCTGCGCAGGTGGCTGGGCTGGATCCGGGACGTGGACGGCGCGCCGGGGCTGGCGCTCGTGCTCGCCGAGCTCGGCTTCGCCGCCGAGCAGCGCGGGGACGCGCGTACGGCGGCGGACCTGCACGCCGAGGGCCTCGCCGCCGCCCGTTCGACCGGCAACCCCCGCGCGGTCGCGCTCGCGCTCGAAGGGCTGGCCGGGGCCGCCGCGCTCGACGGCAGGCCGGCCGAAGCCGCGCGCCTGCTGGGCGAGGCCACGGCCGCCCGTGCCGCGGCGGGCGCCCCGCTCCCTCAGGCCGAACGCGGCGACGTCGACCGGATCACGGCGGCCGTACGGAGCGCCCTCGGCGACGCCGCCTTCGACGACGCGTTCACCAGCGGCCTCGCATCAGGGCGGACGCCTTCCGCGACTCGGTGAGGACGTCGGCGACGAAGCGGCGCCGCGTCACGCCCAGCGCCGCGAGCGCCCGCCCGTGGTCACCCGCGACGACCACCGTGGCGCCAAAGAGCAACACTCGCCAGAGGGCGATGAGCCCGCGGTGGGTGTTCCGGAGGCGATCACAATGGAACGGGACGTGCCTTTCCTCGTCCGCGTGAATCCGGCGCGCGACCTCGGCCGTCAGCGGATCGTCCGTGCCGTCCCGGAGGGCCCGGTAGTAGCGCAGCGCGATCAGTTCGGCGACCAGCAGCACCAGCAGCTCGACCCGCAGGCCCAGGGTCCGCCGCAACCTGATGAAGATCGCGTCGCTCCAGTGGTGCGTGATGGTCGGCGCGCCGGCCGCGTGCAGGAGCAGTCCCAGCAGGCGGGCGTGGTTCTTCTCCTCCGCGATGAAGAGCCCGACCGCCGCGGCGTAGTCCGCGGCCCCGGAGCCGCGCGCCTTGCGGATCAGGTTCGCTCCGTCCCCGGCCTCGCCGACCTGGAAACGCTGGAGGCTGCGGACGAGCGCCTTGTCCAGCCGGGCGCCGCGCGACCAGTCGGGGTCCGGGGTCGTCTCGCGGACTGCGGCCTGCGCCTCGAACCGCTGACGCCAGCCGAGCACGTCACGTGCGTCGGTGAGCTTTGCATGAACCGGCATGGTGTCCCTCCCGATGAGCCGTTGCCGGTTCCACTCAAGAGGGCGGATGTGGAGCGCTCGCCGACGAATCGTGGAGGGACTGTGCGGGTCCGGGGCTACTTCGCCGCGTCGGCGATGACCTCGACGACCTGACGCGCCGTCTCGGTCGGCAGGGGTGCCCGGGCGCCCCGCCACCTGCGCCTGGCCGCGACCCCCGCAAGGGCGGCCCCGCCGCCGAACGTGGCGGCCGTGACGAACGCCGCCGCCTCGGGCGGCAGCCGCTTCTCCAGCAGCAGCACACCAAGCCGGTAGGACGCCGCGGCCGACAGCATTCCGAGGCCGCCGGCGACCGCGCCGAGGCTCAGCGCGGGCACGTGTTCCCTGGCCTTCTCCGCCATCTCCCGCTGGGCCGCGCCGACCACGTAGTGGGCGAGCTCGAAGCTGTCGTCGGCCTGCTCCACCTCACGTGACTTGCTCATGGCGGTGCTTTACCCCGGCATTCCACTCGAACACGCATCTACCTCCGGCGGGCCATGACCACGGGAGTGATCGTTAGTCGAGCCCGATGCCCAGCCGCCGGGCGGTGGCGGCGGCCTCGGTGCGGTTGGCGGCGTCGAGCTTCGCGAGGATGTTGCTGACGTGGACGCTGGCCGTCTTTGCCGAGATGAAGAGCCGTTCGGCGATGTCCCGGTTGGAGTGCCCGAGGCTCAGGTGGCGCAGGACCTCCAGCTCGCGCGCGGTCAGGCCGTGGGACGACGCCCGGGCGCCGCCCGCCCCGACCCGGCCGGCCAGGTCCTTGGCGGCGGCGTGAAGTGCCGTGGCGCCGAGGCCCGTCGCGAGGCCGACGGCCTCGTCGAGCCGGGCGGCGGCGCGTTCGCGCTCTCCGTGGGCCGCGTCGGCCTGCGCCGCGCTCACCAGGGCACGGGCGAGCGAGTACGGCTGGTCCAGGCGCCGCCAGCCGTCGATGACCTGCTCCCAGCCGGGATCCTCGCCGCGCAGCCGGGCGACCTCGGCGAAGAACGTGTCGTGCTGGACCCGCTGGAGGGCGCCGTGCGCGGCGGTGGCCGCGGCACGTTCGACGAACGGGGCGAGGGCGTCCGCCGAGTCGGCGGCCCTGGCCGCGACGATCAGGCCCGGCCAGGCGTAGCGGGCGTCGTCGGGACGGCCGGTGTAGTCCAGCAGCTCCGACAGGTGGGCCAGCGCCTCCGCGGACTTGCCCTCGGCCACCAGCAGCTCGGCTTCGAGCCGGAGCATCGGCAGGTATTCCTGGAGCCGCCGGTCGATCTCCCAGGCCCGGTTCTGCCGGCACAACGCGGCCCGCTGGGCGGCGCCTTCGAGGTCGCCGCGGGCGAAGAGGACGTCGCCGGAGAGCCCGAGCAGGCTGGACCGGTGCGGACGCGGCGGATCGCTCTCCAGGGCCAGCTCGATCCCGGCGAGGGCCTCGTCCCAGCGGCCCAGCGAGTACAGCGACTCGGCGTAGTTGATCGCGAGGAACGAGCCCTGGGTGCGGAACCGGCCCCACTCGCGGGCCAGATCCATGCCGCGGCGGGCCGTCTCCACGGCCTCGGCGTGCCGTCCGGCGCCTTCAAGGAAGTGCGAACGGTTGATGGCCGAGCGCAGCCGCTGCTCCTCCAGGTCGTGCTCCACGGCGAGCCGCTCGGCCCGGTCGAGCAGCTGGAAGTCCTGGGTGTCGTAGGCGGTGCGGTCCTCCATGCAGGCGAGGGTCTGCAACGCGCTGGCCTCGGCGAGCGGGTCGCCGACCTCCGCCGCGACGACCAGCGCCTCCTCGGAGGCCGCGCGGGCCTCGTCGTTCGCCGTCCCCATGAACACGTACTGCGCGAACCCGGCGAGCGCGCGGGCCCGGGCGACGGTGGGCGGCTCGACCGGGATCAGCGCGATCGCGGCGCGCAGGTCGGCCAGCCATTCGCGGTGGCCCGCCCGGTGCTTCATCTGGCCGCGCGCTTCGAGGATGAACGCCCGCCGGTGCGGGTCGTCGATCTCACGCAGGGCGGCGGTGGCGAGCCTGATGCCGCGTTCGCTGTCGCCCGCCAGATCGGCGGCGATGACGGCGTACTCCAGCACCTTGTCGTACGGCTCACCGATCTTGGCGGCCGCGTCCGGGACCCGTTCCCACAGCTCCAGGACCCGCTCCAGCATGCGCAGGTCCTCGGCGTAGGCGGCGGCCCGGTCGGCCTCCTTGGCCGCGCGCCAGGCGCTGATCAGCGCCCATTCCACGTTGTGGGCCGCGTGCCAGTGGTAGGCCAGCTCGGCGGCGGCCCGGCCGGGCGGCACCAGCGAGGTGTCGCCTTCGAGCGCCTCGGCGTAGCGCGTGTGCAGCCGTGTGCGCTCGCCGGGCAGCAGGTCGTCGTGCAGCGCCTCGCGGATCAGGGCGTGCCGGAACGCGTACCCGTCGCCGTCGACGACCAGCACGTTGCCCGCCACGGCGGGGCGCAGGTCGCGCGTCATGCCGACCTCACCGAGGCCGCTGACGGCGGCGAGCAGCCGGTGCTCGATGCGGGCGCCCCCGGCGCTGGCGATGCGCAGCAGTTCCTGGGTCTCGTCCGGCAGGCGCTGGACGCCCGCGAGGAGCAGGTCGCGCAGCGACTCGGGCAGCTCGCAGGCGATCTGGCCGTCCGCCTCCATGAGCGCCTCGACGAACAGCGGGTTGCCCTCGCTGCGGGCGAAGAACGCCTCGACCCGTTCACCGGGCGGCTCGTCGCCGCGCAGCCGGGTCATCAGCTCGCCGACCTCGCGCCGCGACAGCCGGCCGAGCTCGTGCCGGGCGACCCGGTCGATCCGGTCCAGCTCCGCCAGCATCGGCCGTAGCGGATGCGAGCGGTGCAGCTCGTCCGACCGGTACGTCACGACGATCATCAGCGCGGCGACGGCGCCGAGGTTGCGGACGAGGAACGCCAGCAGGTCCCGGGACGACCGGTCCGCCCAGTGCGCGTCCTCGATGACCAGCACCACCGGGCCGCGCGCGGCGAGGCGGTCCAGCAGGGTCAGCACCAGCTCGAACAGCCGCGCCTGGAACTGCCCGGTCCCGTCGTCGGCCGGCTCGCCGAACTCCGGCAGCAGCCGGGCCAGCCCGGCCGTCCGGCCGCCGACGAGCTCCGCGACGCCGTCCGCGCCGATCTCCCGGACGAGCCGCCGCAGGATGGCGGTGAACGGCGCGAACGGCAGACCGTCCACGCCGAGCTCCAGGCAGCCGCCAGTGAGGACCTGGGCGCCGTGGTCGCCCGCCCGCCGCCCGAACTCCCGCATCAGCCGGGTCTTGCCGATCCCGGCCTCGCCGCCGACCAGGACGGCGCGGGCATGCCCGGCACGGACCTCGGCGAACGCGGCGTCGAGCTCACCGAGCTCCGCACCCCGTCCGACCAGCACCGGACTCACCACACTGACGCTCACACCCCAAATATGCCATCGAAACGGACAGTCTCGGTACGACGCCCCGTACGGCGCCGTACAGCGCCCGCCACGGCGGGGTCGTGGCCCAGCAGGAGGGCGCCGACCAGGGCGGTCCAGCCGGTCTGGTGGCTCGCGCCGATGCCGGCTCCGTTGTCGCCGTGGAAGTACTCGTGGAAGAGCACAAGATCACGCCAGTGCGGGTCGGACTGGAACACCTCCTGCCCGCCGTACACCGGACGGCGGCCGTCCGGGCCGCGCAGGAAGATCGCGGTGAGCCGCCGGGAGAGCTCCTCGCCCACCTCCAGCAGCGTCATCCGGCGGCCCGAGCCGGTGGGGCACTCGACGGTGAACCCGTCGCCGTAATAGGCGTGCAGATTACGGAGAGCGCGGATGACCAGGGCGTTCACCGGCACCCAGACCGGTCCCCGCCAGTTGCTGTTGCCGCCGAACACGCCGCTGTCGGACTCGGCCGGGAGGTAGGCCACCCGGAACGTCCGCCCGTTCACCCGGAACTCGTAGGGATGCTCGGCATGGTGCCGGGAAAGCGACCGCACGCCGTACGGGCCGAGGAACTCCCGCTCGTCGAGCAGCCGCGCCAGCACCCGCCGGAGCTTGTGCTCGTCCAGCAGCGACAGCAGCAGCCGGCCGCCCGCTCCCGGCGTCCGCGCCGCCGACATCCGCGCCGCCAGCTCCGGATGGCGCTCGGCGAACTGACGGATCTTGAGCAGCAGGTCGCGGCGCTCGCCCTCCGGGCGCGGGACGAAGACGGTCGACGCGCACAGCGGCAGCAGCCCGACGAGCGAGCGGACGCGCAGCCGCATGGCGTCGCCGTACGGCGGCCGGAGCACGTCGTAGAAGAACCCGTCCTCCTCGTCCCACATCTCCTCCTTGACATCGCCGACGCGGTCGACCGCGCCGCAGATCCACAGGAAGTGCTCGGCGAACCTGACCGCCATGTCCTCGTAGAACGGGTCGCCGTCCGACAACACCATCGCGATCTGCATCATCGACTGCGCGTAGAAGGCCATCCACGCGGTGCCGTCGGCCTGGTCGAGCCGTCCGCCGGTCGGCAGCGGGGCGCTGCGGTCGAAGACGCCGATGTTGTCCAGGCCGAGGAAGCCGCCCTCGAAGACGTTGTTGCCGTCGGCGTCCTTGCGGTTGACCCACCAGGTGAAGTTGAGCAGGAGCTTCTGGAACACCCGCTCCAGGAAGCCGCGGTCCGAGCGGCCCGTCCGCCGCAGCTCCTCGCCATGGATGTAGTGCGCGGCCCACGCGTGGACGGGCGGGTTGACGTCGCCGAAGTTCCACTCGTACGCGGGGATCTGGCCGTTCGGATGCAGGTAGCGCTCACCGAGCAGCAGCTCGACCTGGTGCTTGGCCAGATCGAGATCCACCGCGGCCACCGCGACCGCGTGGAACGCCAGGTCCCAGGCGGCGAACCAGGGGTACTCCCAGGTATCGGGCATCAGGATGACGTCGGCGGCCATCATGCCGAACCAGCCGTGGTCGCGGCGGTCCGAGGGCGTCCACGGATCGAGGTGGTGCTCGGCCAGCCAGGTCTCCACGTCGAAGAGGTAGTACTGCTTGCTCCACAGCAACCCCGACATGGCCTGCCGCATCACCAGGGCCTCGTCCGCGCCGAGATCACCGGAGAGCTCGGCGTAGAACGCGTCCGCCTCGGCCCGCCGTTCACCGAGCACCTGGTCGGCGGTGCCGGGCGGGTGACTGCTGCCGCGGTGGGCGGTTTCGCGGTGGGCGGTGTCGCGGTCGGCGGTGCCGCGCGGGTCGCTGCTGCTGAGGCGGACGTCGATGGTCGCCTGCCCGCCCCCCGGAACGGCCAGCAGGTAGTGGGCGGCGGCCTTGGTGCCCGTACGGCCCGGATTGACCGCGTTCTCGTCGCCGTGGACGACGTACCGGTCGAACGCGTCCTTGACGTAGGGCGAGGCGTTCGGCGAGCCGAAGATCCGCTGGTGGTTCGTCTCGTTCTCGGTGAAGAGCAGGTCCGGCTCGCCGTCGCAGCGAAGGCGGTAGGTGCCGAGATCCCGGTGCTCCGCCCTGATGACCCCCGGTCCGTCCTCGTACAGAGCCGGTTTGTACGCGTCGCCGCCCCATGACCAGGTGTTGCGGAACCACAATGTCGGCAGTACGTGGAGCACCGCTTCGCTGGGTGCCCGATTGGCGACGGTCACCCGTACGACCAGATCGTCCGGCGCGGCCTTGGCGTACTCGATGAAGACGTCGAAGTAGCGGTCGTCGTCGAAGACGCCGGTGTCGAGGAGCTCGTACTCGAAGCTGAGCTTGTCGCGTTCCCGATTGGTGCGGACGAGCTTCTCGTAGGGATAGGCGGCCTGCGGGTACTTGTAGAGGTACCGCATGTAGGAGTGGGTCGGCGTGCTGTCCAGGTAGAAGTAGAACTCCTTGACGTCTTCGCCGTGGTTGCCCTCGCCGTTGGTTAGCCCGAACGGCCGTTCCTTGAGGATGGGGTCCCGTTCGTTCCACAGCGCCACGGACAGGCACAGCCGCTGCCGGTCGTCGCTGATGCCACCGAGACCGTCCTCGCCCCACCGGTAGGCGCGCGAACGGGCGTGGTCGTGCGGGAAGTAGTTCCACGCGTCGCCGTTGTCGCTGTAGTCCTCACGGACCGTGCCCCACTGGCGTTCACTCAGGTACGGGCCCCACCGCCGCCATGGCGCGTCCGGGGCCGCCGACTCGCGCAGCCGTGCTCGTTCAGCGTCCATGCCCACACCCTCCGTCAGGGTGTGCCGAAGCACCCGCCCGGCGTCCGAAACCGGCCGTTCCGGCCCTGATTGTCCGATCTTCGTTCGCCGGTCCGGCCACTGGCCCGGCCAGGGCCGCTGGCCCATTGACCAGGTGTTTTGGCTGGTGGGAGAGGGTAAGTCTCACCTCGCCTGGGAGGTGAGGACATGATGCGCGAGATGGCCCTTCCGCTGGAGGAAGAGTCCGACCTCGACCCGCTGCTGGATCGGATCGGTGACGCCCGGTGCGTTCTGCTGGGCGAGGCCAGCCACGGCACGCACGAGTACTACGCCTGGCGTGCGGCGCTGACGAGACGCCTCATCGCCGAGCACGGCTTCTCGTTCGTCGCGGTCGAGGGCGACTGGCCGGACTGCTGGGAGGTCAACCGCAGCGTGACGGCGGGCGACCGGGATCCGCGGGACGTGCTCGACGGCTACCGTCGCTGGCCCACCTGGATGTGGGCCAACCAGGAGACGGTGAACTTCTGCCGCTGGCTCCGCGGCCACAACGCCGGGCGGCCCGGCGGCGCCGGGTTCTACGGTCTGGACGTCTACAGCCTGTGGGAGTCGCTCCGCGCGATCATGGACTACCTGGGCGCTCATCGTCCGGAGTATCTGGAGACGGCGCGGGCCGCCTACCGCTGTTTCGAGCCGTACGACGAAGACCCGCAGCTGTACGCGTTCGCACCGGACGACTGCACCGACGAAGTGCTCGCCATCCTGAACCGCCTGCGCCGTAAGCCCGCCGACGACCTGAACGTCCTGCAGAACGCCGAGGTCGCCGCCGGAGCCGACCGCTACTACCGCGCCATGCTCGGCGGCGGCCCGCGGTCGTGGAACATCCGCGACATCCACATGGCCGACACCCTCGACCGCCTTCTGCACTTCCACGGCGACGGCTCCCGCGCCGTCGTGTGGGCGCACAACACGCATGTGGGCGACGCCCGCGCCACCACCATGGCGGACGCGGGGATGGTCAACCTCGGCCAGCTCGTCCGTGACCGGCACGGCCGCGACCAGACGGTCATCGTGGGGTTCGCCGGCGGCACCGGAGAGGTGGTCGCCGCCTCCCGCTGGGGTGACCCGATGGAGATCATGCCCGTGCCGAGGCCGCGGCCGGGCTCCCTGGAGGCCGGCCTCTCCGACGACTCTCCCGAGCACGCGCTCTACATCTTCTCCGATCGCCCTGATGCCCCATGGCTGACGTCGACGTTGGGGCACCGGGCCATCGGCGTCGTGTACGACCCCACCCGGGATTACCGCAACTACGTGCCCAGCAGGCTCGGTGAGCGCTACGACGCCCTTTGCTGGTTCCGTCGGACGACGGCCCTGGAGCCGCTCCACCTCGAAGCGGCGCGGCAGGGCGAACTGGAGACTTTGCCCACCGGCGTCTGAAGCCTTGCCGGTCAGGAGTACAGCCGGTCTCTTCATGATCGTGATGACGACCGGGGCGTGTTCCTGGCAGCGCAACCGTGCGGGTGAGAACATTGGGTGTCCGACCGGTGCACCGCGCCGGCGGAGCTCCCGGCTCCCTGATCCTGCGCCGACCATGCGAGACCATGCCATCCGCCAACCATGATCCCCCCGCCAAGACCGAATCCAAGACCGAAGCCGACACCGGAGTCGCCGGACTCTTCCAGGCGTTCCGCATCGACCCCGGCGTTCCCGCGGCGGCCCCGCACGCGCTGGGTCCGCAGTTCTGGCACGAGGCCATCGCGCGGCGCTGGCTGTGCAACTACCTGATCTACTCCGCCGACAACCTGGAGATGGACGGCCGCCCTCAGACGGCCGCCGCGTTCCGTGCAGCCGCCGTCACCGCCGAGCGTCAGGGCGAGGTCACCATCGGCCAGGTGCGCTACCAGGTGCGGCGCACGGTCGGCTGAACGACCCGCGACCGCCCGTCCGCGCGGCCCTTCGCCAGGTTTTTCCAAACGATGGGGAACGACTCGCGGTGTTTGACCCGGACGCGGGCAGACGGCGTGTGTGGAGTTCGTGCGGGCCCCGGGCTGGCGGCAGGCCCTGGAGGTCAGGGCCGCCGAGGCCGGGGCGCTGCCGGTGGCCGGAGGCACCGATGTGATGGTGGAGGTCAACGCCGGCCGGTGCCGCCCGGAAGCGCTGCTGGACCTGAGCCCGGTCTCGGAGCTGACCGAGTGGGACACGGCGGGGGAGTGTGTACGGGTCGGCGCCGGTGTCACGTTCACCCGGCTCATCGAGGAACTGGGCGGACCGCTGCCGGGGCTGGCGCAGGCGGCGCGCACGGTGGGTTCCCGGCAGATCCGCAACCGGGGGACGCTCGGCGGCAACCTCGGCACCGCCGCCACCAAGGGCGTCTGCCATCCTCTCCTGCTGGCCTGCGCGGCGGACATCGAGGTGGCCTCGGCCGCCGCGGGACCACGGATGATCGCGGCCGAGCGGTTCTACCGGCCCGACGGGAGTACGGCGCTGCGCGCCGACGAGCTGATCCGTGCGGTGCACGTTCCCGCCGCGACCGGACCGCAGTACTTCGCCAAGGTCGGGCTCCGCAACGCCATGGTGACCGCCGTCTGCTCGTTCGCCCTGGTGCTGGACACCCGCCGGCGGCGCGTCGGCACCGGCATCGGGGCGGCGGTCCCCGCGCCGCGCTCGGCCTCGGCGGCCGAACGGTTCCTGGCCTCCGAACTCGACTGGCAGGGCCGCCGTCCCCTGCCGGACGAGACCGTCGAGCACTTCGCCCGGCTGGTCGGCCAGGCCGCCGACCCCGAGGACGACCTTCGCTGCAGCGCCGCGTACCGCCGCCACGCCTTGGGCGTCATCGCGCGCCGGACCTTGCGGTGGGCGTGGAACGACCACCGCTCCTCCTAGGTCACGGGAACCGGAACGACCCCTGCTTGGAGATGTCGACGGCATTGGCCGGGGCCTTGATCTTCTCGGCCTGGCCATAGGCGAAGTCGAGGCGGTCGCCGGGCGACTTGTCGTTGGTCACCGCGATGGGCAGGGGCTCGCCCTGGCTGGAGACCCACAGGTGGGTGCCCTTGCCGTCGGCGAGGTCATGGGCGGGCTTGCCCTCGAAGGCACGCCCGGGCCCGAACGACAGGGGCTGCCCGGTGGGCCCGAACATCGTGGTGGTCGTCAGGAGGGTTCCGAGGAGGCCCGTGTCCTTGCCCCGGATCATGGTCCACTGCTTGTTGAGCCGCTTCAGGAGACCGGCGGGCGGCTTGGGGCCGGTCCAGCCGATCCCCAGGCTCCTGGTGTAGTGCTTGTCACCGATGCTGACGAACTCCGTGTTGGTGTCGTCCTTGCTGGCCAAACGACCCTTGAGCCTGCCCTTGGAGTTCTTGCCCTGGATGCTGTAGTCGACGGTGATCCGGCCCGCCTCGGTCTTGACCTTGCCGCGGACCCGGACGTTGGGCACCTTGGCGAACGCGTCGCGTGCCTTCGCCGCGATCTGGTCGGCGGTCGGTGCCGGGGTCGCGGTGACCGTCACGGTCGCGGCCGGTTTGTCCGAACTGCACCCGCCCAAGGCCAGAGCCACGGCCAAGGCGCCGGCGGGGGCGCCCACCCGGACGGAAGTCGAGCTCGGACGAGTCGGCATAGTGATCACCTCTGCATCGGAGACGCGCGACCGCCCTGCGAGGTTCACAAACCCGTCAGGTCAGCCCTCCGGGGCCGCCTCAAGTGAGGTCGCCGGGACTTCACATCCCGTTCCGATCTGGAGGTCGTCAGTGTCGGCGTAGGAAACGGAACCCTCCGCGCCTACGTTCGGCTCTCCGACGCCATGGCCCGCTATTCCGCCGTCCTGCACAACGGAGTCAAGCTCTACCGATGAAGCCGCCCGCAACGGATACTCGGGACGTGATCCTTACGCGGCGGTTCAAGTCCGAGCGAGCGAAGGCGCTCGAACGCACGCCGCAGTGGATGGTAGGTGCACGCGACGGCGGGTGGCTGCCGGTGGAGTCGCGTTAGGTGGCCGGTCGCGGGGTCAATCGGATGCTGCGGCACTCGCGGGTGAGCCCGGGGCGGTGGAACGGAAGTCGGGTGGATACCGTCATACGCCGTGATGTGGGAGCGAAGATCATCAAGCGGGCGGCCCTTTCGTGGCGTCGCGGTTATGGGGGCGGCGCTGGTCGCGGCCCTTGCCGGTTGCGGAGGGAGTTCGGAGGGCGGCGGTCGGTCGGTGCTGCTGCGGCTTGACGGGCGTGGCGTGGGGGTCGGTGACGGGGCCGGGCCTCTGGGGTGGGCCAAGCCGAAGGTATGGGCCACCGATGCCGTGGTGGCGGTGGCCGGACGGGACGCGGTCACTGGCTACTCCAAGGATGGCGGCGCCAAGCGATGGAGCGTTCCGCTAGCCGATGTCTGCGGGTTCTCTGCCCACCACGTTGACGGACGGGTCGCCGTCATGCTCGGGGCCACCCCACGCTGCGGTCGGACGGCCGTCATCGACCTGCGTACCGGCGTCAAGGTCTGGGAGCGGACGCTGGCGCTGGGCAAGGACGTCTCCTACGTGCAGGCCCTCATCGGTGGGGGAGCGGTCGTGGCTAACTGGGCCGGGGGCGCCATGGCGTTCTCCGTCCGGGATGGCCGGCGACTGTGGAGCACTCCGCAGCGAAGCCGTGATTGCTTCTTCAGCGGCTTCGGCGGAGGGGACATGCTTTTGGCGAACCGGATTTGTCGTACGGCGTCGGGTGAACGCGCGACCGTCCAACGTCTCGACCCGCGTACCGGCCGGGCGCTGTGGAGCCACCAGCTCCAAGGCGAGGTGATGGCGTTCGCCGCGGCGCCCGTGATCGGCGTTGGCGCGAGAGGGCGCATCGCGCACCTCGCGGTGCTCGATGCGAAATCGGGGACCGAACGGGCGCGGATACCTTTGCCCACCAGCCAGGAAGTGAAATGTGACCCCTCCGATCGGATGCTCTGCAAGGGCATCGTGGTGGGAGGCGGCAGCCTCTACACCAAACCCGGCAAGGCAGGTGATGCCGGCAACGCGCCGATCGTCGCGTTCGACCTCGCGACGGGCCGCCGCAAGTGGGAGATCCCGCACAGCCGCGATGGCCTCCTGACGCCTGTCGGCTTCGAGGGCGGACGCCTCCTGGCCGTCCGGTCCGGGACCAAGCGGCGATCCGCCGGTCTCGTGGAGGTGGCCGCCGACAGCGGCCGGATCGTGGCCCGCCACGACATCAAGGGACCGCGTCACCAGATCAACGACGTCCTGCGCCAGTCCAGCTACGTCCGGTACGCCGCTGGACGGCTGCTCGTCTTCGACGATCTCGTTACCAAGCCCGGCGAAGTGGCGGTCCTGATCGTCTGACTTCGATCACGTCACCGTAGCCGCGCCAGACCGAAACTCAGCACCTCCCGACGACCCCGCCACATCGCCACGTGGCACGGGCGCCACAGCGTCGACCATGACCAGGCAGCCTCCGGACTCTCCCGGGCCGAGTAGGGCGGGCCACTCGGACCGTGGCCGGGCCTTTCAGCAGAGCGGTTTCCTACGGGCAGGCCGTTGAGATCCGTGGCTGAATTGCCGCCGCCGTTGACACTTCGTACGTCAACGGCGCGCACGCCTTACGGTTCGTCACTTGCCGCCTGAGTTGTCCGCGGTGGACAGTGCTGGCTATGAGCGAGCCGTCGAAGGCGCAGGAGTCGGTGCGAATCGCGGGTTTGCAGACCCGGGGCACGCCCGGTGACGTCCCGGCCAACCTGGCCGAACTCGACCGCGCCGCGCACGAGGCCGCCGAACGGGGCGTCCGGCTGCTCATCACGCCCGAGCTGTTCCTCACCGGCTACGACATCGGAGACGAGGTCCACCGCCTCGCCCGCCAGGACCTCTGCGCCCGCGCGGCCGAAATCGCGGCCCGCACAGGAGTCGCGATCGTCCTGGGCGCTCCCGAGTACGCGGACGGGACCTACTACAACACCGCCTTCTTTCTCGACGATCATGGTCAGCTGCGAGCCCGCTACCGCAAGACGCACCTGTTCGCCGATCTCGACCGCAAATACTTCGCACCGGGCGAGGAGCTCGTCTGCGTCGTCCGGTACGCGGGGCTGAAGATCGCGCTGCTCATCTGCTACGACGTCGAGTTCCCCGAGCCGGTACGCGCGGCCGCGGACGCCGGCGCGCAGCTGATCGCCGTGCCCACCGCGCAGATGACCCCGTTCGAGTTCGTGGCGGAGAACGTCGTCCGCACCCGCGCGTGGGAGAACCAGGTGTACGTCGCGTACATCAACCACGAGGGCAACGAACGCACGCTCAGCTATGTGGGCCGAAGCAGCATCATCGCTCCGTCCGGCGAAGTCCTCGACAGCGTCGTTCACGGCACCAAGCTCCTCATCGCCGACGTGAGCCCCGAAGCGGTCGCGCGAGCTCAGGCCGACAACCCCTATCTCACCGATCGCAGGCCCGACTTGTACGAGGAGCGCCCGTGAACTCGCCCCTGCGTGACACCACACGCCCGGCCCCGGACGAAGGCGGGCCGCAGCGGCTGTCCGGCCGCCTCGGCGTCGGCGGCATCGTGTTCATGGTGATCGCGGCCGCCGCGCCGCTGACCGTGATCGGCGGGAACGTACCGCTGGCGATCAGCTATGGCAACGGCGCGGGCGCACCGGTCGGGTTCCTCATCGCGGCGCTGGTGCTACTGGTGTTCTCGGTCGGGTTCGCGACCATGACCCCGCATGTGACGGACGCGGGCGCGTTCTACTCGTACGTCACGCGAGGGCTCGGCGGCCGGCTCGGCATGGGCACCGCGTACGTCGCCCTGATCGCCTACACCGCGATCCAGGCGGGCATGTACGGCTACTTCGGCTGGGCGATCGGCGACCTGGTGACCCACTACGGCGGCCCGAACCTGCCCTGGTGGCTGTTCGCGCTGGCCGGAGTGGGCGTGGTGGCGCTGCTGGGCTACCGGCACATCGAGCTCAGTTCCAAGGTACTGGGGGTCGCCCTGGTACTTGAGCTGTCGATCGTGCTCGCCCTGGACGCAGCGATCTTGGTACGCGGCGGCATGGAGGGCATCGGTGGCACGTCCTTCACCCCGGACGCGATCGACTCCGGACCGCTGGGCATCGCGGTGCTGTTCGCGCTCACCGGCTTCATCGGGTTCGAGGCCACCGTGGTGTTCCGGGACGAGGCCCGCGACCCCGAACGCACGATCCCGCGCGCGACCTACCTGGCGGTGCTCATCATCGGCGTGTTCTACGCGTTCTCCTGCTGGGCCCTAGTGGAGGGCGTGGGCGCGGACCGGGCGGACTCCGTGGCCACCCAGGCGCTGTCGAACGGCGGGAACATGCTTCTGGACACCACCGACACCTACCTCGGCGTGGTGCTGCGAGACGTCATGCAGGTGCTGCTGTGCTCAAGCGTGTTCGCGTGCGTGCTGTCGTTCCACAACGTCGTCGCGCGCTACCAGTTCGTGCTGGCGGGCAAGGGCTCCTTCCCGCGCCCGCTGGCCCGGGTGCACCCGCGACACCGTTCACCCGCGGTCTCCTCGGTCGTGCAGACCGGCACCGCGCTGGTGCTCGTGGTCGTGTTCACGCTGGCCGGACTGGACCCGCTGGTCGGCGTGTTCGGATCGATGGCCGGCGTGGCGACGGTCGGCATGGTCCTGCTGATGCTGCTGACATCGGTCGCGGTCGTCGCGTTCTTCGGCCGCCACGCCACCCTGCGCGCCGGCCGCCGCTGGGCAACGCTGGTCGCGCCCGCGGCGGCCGCGGTGGGTCTGACGGTGAGCCTGTGGCTGGTGGTCTCGAACTTCACGCTCGTCACCGGCGGCAGCACCGGCGTAAGCATCATCCTCGGACTCATCCCCGCAGCGGCCCTCGTAGCAGGAATCATCGTCGGCCAGCGCCCCAACCTTGATCACCAATGACGAGCCGCAGCCGCACATCACCACCCTCACCCGCCACCTGAACCCCCGCCCGACCAACCGCCGCATGCCAAGCTGCACAGCCCTCAATCCGCCTTGCCGACCACATCAGCCGCCTGCCTGCATGGCTGTCCCGGCCACCCGAACGGCTGCCCCGGACACAAACCACGCCTGCCACGAGGCGGTGAGTCACCGCCTGGCATGAGGGCGGCGAGCCGGATCCTGTGGCGGGTTCTGGTTCCGGTGCGGCACCGGCGTTCACCAGCTGATTCCGGCCGCCACCGGCAGGTGATCGCTCCCCGTGGCCGGCAGCACTCGCGAGCTTTTCGGCTCCATGCCTTTGACCAGGATCTGGTCGATCCGCGCCACCGGGAAGGACGCCGGCCAGCTGAAGCCGAAGCCGTTCCCGGCCGCGTCCTGGACCGAGCGCATCCGTGAGGTGATGCCGGCGAACGCGCGGTCGTCCACGGTGCCGTTCAGGTCGCCGAGCAGCACCACCCGCTCGTTCTTCTCGGCGGCGATGGCCTCGCCGAGCGCCTGGGCGTTTCTGTCGCGGTGGCCCGTCCCAAAGCCCGCCCTGGGGTTCACCCGTACAGAACCCAGGTGGGCCACATACACCGCCAGCGGTCCGCGGTCGGTGGCCACCGTGGTACGCAGCGCCCGAGCGTAGGCCATCTTGACGTCGATCGGCTTGGTGTCCGCCAGCGGCCCGACGTCAATCTTGGTGTCGACCGGCCGGGTGTCCGACAGCGGCAGCTTGCTCCAGAGCCCGACCGTGCCCTGCACCGTGTGATGTGGGTAGGTCGCCGCGAGTTCCTTCTCGTAGGTGCCCCGGGCCTGCTGGGTCAGCTCCTGCAGCGCCAGCACGTCCGCCCCGGAGGCGGCCAGGTCGCGGGCGGTGCCGACTGGGTCGGGGTTGTCGGCGCCGACGTTGTGGCTGGCCACGGTGAAGTCGCCGCCCGGGTGGGACTTGTCGCTGAGCAGCCCGCCGAAGAGGCTCAGCCACACCACGACCGGCAGCAGCAGCGCGGCCACCGCGGAGGTGGAACGGCGCCACAGCGCCCCGGCCAGCAGCACCGGGATGAACAGGCCGAACCACGGCAGGAACGTTTCCACCAGGCTGCCCAGGTTGCCGATGCGGTTCGGGATGTACGCGTGCAGCAGCATGACCAGGCCCAGCAGGAGCGCCAGTGCCGCGAACACCAGGCCGCGCTTCCAGGGTTCCGGCTGGGAGCCGAAAGAGATCGCCCGGCGGAAGCCCGCACGCCAGGTCCCGGAGCCGGTACCCCGGCGGGTCCCGGAGCCGGTGTCCTGGGTGTCGGCGTCGCCCTGCCCGGTCTCGATCGTGTCGACCTGCGCCATCGTCTGTCCTCGTTCACTGCCGGTCACTTCTGCATCCTCCGGTTCTGGGTGGGGTCGGCATATATACGGGGGCAACGATGGGCGTCTGGTACGCCCTTACCTCGCGGTCGTAGGAGAGCCTCAGGGAGCTCCCGCAGTGGTCAGGTGGCCTTGCCGCGAGCGATATAGAGCTTCATGTCAGTGAAGTCGAGCGTCACGTTGTAGGGCTTGTGGAAGGAGTGGAAGAAGGCGGCCGGCACGTCGAATCCGAGGGGGGCGAGCGCGGCTTTCGGGTTCGCCTCGCAGTAGATCTCCTTGGCGACGGCGTCGCCGAGGCGGATTTCCTTCGGATAACAGGGGTAGGTGACGGCTGGATGGCTCTGGGCAAATGTCTCGATCGGGCGGTCGTAGTCGGTGCGGATCTGCAACTGCTCGGCCGTTTCCCCGAACACGACCGCGGCGCTCTCGCCGCCCCTTCCTCCGAAGTTCACACCCACCACCCGTGGGCCGGAGCCGGCGATGCTGCCTCTGCTGTGCACATATTGCTCACGCGCCAGCCATAGCGGCAGGGGCTTGGCGCCCGCCCGGGCGGCGGCGGCGCGTGCGTTCCTGGCCGTTTCGGGTGTGCGGCGGCGCAGGACCAGCGAGCGGCCCGCGTAGTCGAACGTGGTCAGCAGGTGGTAGAAGAGCCACGTGCCGATCATGCCGTCGCCTTCGGCGTCGACATCGTCGCCCGACTCCGTCGACCACCAGCCCACGGGGACATTGCGCAGTTCGATGCCGCCCAGCTTGAATGAATCCAGTATCCCGTAGTGCGCCCAGACGAAGCCGTTCTCGTAATCGACCTTCTCGCTGGCGACGGGGCTCAGCCCGGCTTCCTTGGCCACCGTCGAGGTCACGCTCAGGTTCGGGGCGCCGGTGTAGAACGTGAAGCGCTTCGGCGGTCCGCCGTTGACCGAGGCCTCTACCAGAGGCATCGGATCCAATTGCTGGAACGGCACCCGCGCGACGTCGCCGTGCACCTGATACGCCTCACCGCGGATTGCCGCAAACCATTTGGTGTAGGCTTCGCTGCCGGTTGCCTGCCAGTGTGGTGCGGACAGGGAGAATTTGTCTTGCCGGATGTAGCAATCGGCCAGGAAGTAGTTGGCGTCATTGTCGTCGGGGGCCAGCCGGAGGGCCATCTTGAGATACTTCTCAGCCTCGGCGAACCTGTTGCCCAGTAGCCCGACATAGCCGCGTCGGCGGGCCGCGTGCAGATTCGTGGGATCTGTTTTGAGGATCTCCTCATACGCGCGGCCTGCCTGCTCGAACTTCCCGGCCTTGAACAGCGCGTCCGCGTCACTAACGCCGGCTCGCGCCGTGGCCGCCTTCCCCAGCAAAGGCGTGGTCGCGGCGGCACCGGCCACCACGGCGGCGCCCCGCAACAGCGAACGCCGACCCCATTCTCCGTCAGCAGCCATGGCCTTCTCCCTTGGTGATCTCGTCCACCCGCAACTTTCTAGCCAACGGACGGTCACAGCACGGTGCCCAAAGCTGTGACCCGGCTGTGACCGGACCTGTGTGGCGGCCTCCACTGAGGACGGAAGCCTGTTGTGGCGCCGTATGCGATCTCCAATACGCCCGGCCCCCGGCATGGCCGGCGAGCCTCAAGGAGCGGATGGGGCACACCTCGGTGCGGGGCAGCGTTGATCCACCAGCAAGCGGCACCAAGCGCCGTGCCCAGAGCAAGGACAACCCCCGCACACCGCGCATCATCGACGACGACCGCACATCTCCGCGAACTGGTTCCGCAAGCACCGCTGGTACCCAGCCCCTCGACGCCGCCGAGAAGCCGCCTTAACGCCCTTGAAGAGTAGATCGGCTATGCGAGATGGCTAGAGGAAAACGCAGACGAAGCGGCGCGGCGAAGTCCACGATCTCCACTCGGGTGTCTGCGAATTCCCGGGACCCAGCGAATTCCGGATCTCCCGCGCGATGTTCATGCTCCGACGGCATGGGTTCGGCGTACTGCTCGCTACACGACAGATCGTCGACCCAACTGGCTCGGCGGCGTAATCGAGACCACCCCTGCTTCTCGTCGGGAATCCATCTCGTTCAAGTCGGCCGTGTCGGACAGGGGCGCTGGATTGATCGGCTACTGGCGCTGACGGGATTTCGCCGTTGTGCGGTCGTTGGCCTGCGGGGTGGTCTGGCAGGGTTCAGCGGTCGTGTTCGAGGTGGTCGAGGAGGTCGGTCAGGTGTGTGATGAGTGAGGTGGCTTCGGTGAGCTTGCCGGCGGTGTAGCCGAGGACAGGCATCTCGGCGACTTTGGCGGCACGGACGCCGTTGGGACTGTCCTCGACGACCAGGCAGTCACGCGGGTCGGCGCCGAACGTGGCGGCGGCGTGGAGGAACAGGTCGGGCGCGGGTTTGCCGATGCCGCCGACGTCCTGGGCGCTGAAGACCGCGCCGGGTGGCAGGAGGGGGCGCAGGCCCGTCTGGCCGAGGGTGAGATCGATCCAGGCGTGGTCGGAGGAGGACGCCAGGCAGTAGGGAATTTCGCGGCGCCGTAGCTCGGCCAAGACGGTGAAGGCACCTTGGACGGCGTTCAGCCCCTGACGGAAGGCGGTGAACACCCGATCGTGGCAGCGGGCGGTGAAGTCGGCGGGAAGCGTGCCGCCGTAGCGTTCGGCTACGACCGTGTGGACAGTGCGGGCGGCGTTGCCGAGGAAGTACCGGTAGGACTCTTCCAGGGTGAAGGGGAAGCCCAGCTCTGTCAGGTAGCCCGACAGGACGCGGTGTGCGGTGGGCTCGCTGTCAACGAGGACACCGTCGTTGTCGAAGATGATCAGCTGTGGTTTCACGGGTTCTCCGTCCGGGTCAGGGCGAGGGCGATGGTGAGGAAGACCGCGCCGAGCAGGCAGGTCGCGGTCCAGCCGCCTGTCGCATAGGCGGTGGATCCGGTGGCCGCGCCGATGACGCCGCCGAGTGTGTAGGTGGTCATGTAGACCGTGGCGAGGCGGGCTCGGGCGTCTTGGATGCCGTAGACGACACGCATGTTCAACAGGTGGGTGGCGTTCACGGCGGCGTCCAGGGCCAGGAGTCCTATGAGGAGCCAAGCCAGGTGACGGCCGCCGAGCCACAGGGCGGCAAAGGACGCGACCCCGACGACCAGGACCGCCCGGGTGGGCCGAAGGTGACCTAGTCGGTCGGGGGCGGCCCGGCCGACGAGGCGGGCGGCGAGCACTCCGGCGGCGCCGGCCAGGGCTAGCAGTCCGATCCGGGCCGGTCCGTACTGGTAGGGCGGTTCGGCCAGGCGGAAGGCGACCGTCGACCAGAACACGCCGAAGGCGGCGAAGGAGCAGGCCCCGATGAGAGAGCGCCGGCGCAGCAGGCGGTGGGCGGCTCCCAGCCGGACGATGGCGAGCAGCTGGGCCCGGTAGGCAAGGGCCAGATCGGGCGGGGCGGGCGGCATGGTGCGGGTGAGCACGACGGCCAGGACCAGGGTGAGGACCGCCGCTGCCGCGAACAAGGCCCTCCACCCGGCGACCTGCGACACCAGACCGGCGACCGTACGCGACAGCAGGATGCCGGTGAGACCGCCGGTGAGCATCGTGGCCATGGGACGGCCGCGTTCCTCGGGCGCGACCAGGGTGGCGGCGTAAGGGATCAGGGTGTTCACGACAGCGGCGGCGGTGAGTCCGATGAGTCCCCCGGCGGCCAGCAGGACGCCGGCGCTGTCGGCGACGCCGGTCAGGGCGAGGGCCGTGGCGTTGACGCACAGCAGGACCGCCACGAGAGGACGACGAGGGACGATGTCGCCCAGCGGGACGATGAGGACCAGCGCGAGGGCATAGCCGAGCTGCCCGACGGCGATCAGATGGTCGACGGCGTGCGCGCCCAGGGAGCGAGAGATCTCCGGCAGGAGGGGCTGGCAGTAGTAGAGGTTCGCGATCGTCAGCCCGTAGGCCGTCGCGAGCATCCCGACGGTCGTGCGTGAGGTCGCTCGCGCAGGTTGAACCATGGTCACCCGGACGACCTTAGAAAGGTGATTGGGCCGCCGATAAGATCCATTTCCATGGTGGACGAGTGGCCCAATTGCGGGATGGATCTGCATCTGGACCTGGACGCCGGCGACGGGCTGCGCACGGGTCTGGAGCGGGCGCTGCGGGAGGCGGTGCGGTCGGGGCGGCTGGCGACCGGGATGCGGCTGCCGGCGACCCGCAGGCTCGCCGAGGATCTGGACCTGTCCCGGGGAACGGTGCGGGCGGCCTACGACCAACTGATCGCCGAGGGATACCTCACCGCGCGGCAGGGCTCGGGCACCGTGGTGGCACTGCGGCCACAGACCGCTCCGGCGCCCACGGCGGTGCCCGCGGCCGTGGAGCGGCCACGGCACGACCTCCGTCCCGGGAGTCCGGACGCATCGGCGTTCCCAGCGGCGGCGTGGCTGGAGTCGTCACGGCGCGCCGTGGCCGCGGCTCCGGCCGAGGCGTTCAGCTACGGCGACCCGCGAGGACGTCCGGAACTGCGGGCCGCGCTGGCCGGATACCTGGGACGCGCCCGCGGCGTGTCCGCCCATCCGGACACCATCGTGATCACCAATGGGTACCTGCATGGCCTGACGCTGCTCACCGCGGTCATCGGCGGAACGTTCGCGATGGAGGACCCCGGCGTCTCGATGCACCGCGAGGCGATCCGCCGCACCGGCGCACGGGTGATCTCGCTACCGGTCGACGACCGCGGAGCCCGTACCGACCTGCTGACCGGCCTGGGCGCGAACGCGGTGGAGGTCACCCCTGCACACCAGTACCCGATCGGCCACACCCTGCATCCCGACCGGCGGCGCACCCTGCTGGACTGGGCTCGCTCGACCTGCGGCCTGATCATCGAGAACGACTACGACGCCGAGTTCCGCTACGACCGCAAGCCCGTCGGTGCGCTGCAGGGCGCCGCCCCCGACCACGTCGCTTACCTGGGCACGACGTCCAAGACCCTCGGCCCGGCGCTGCGGATCGGCTGGATGGTGCTGCCGCACCGCCTGATCGACCCGATCGCCGACGCCAGAGCGCACACCGACCACCACACCGAGAACCTGGGCCAGCTCACCCTCGCCGACCTGATCACCCGCCACGCCTACGACCGTCACATCCGCGCCTCCCGCCAGCGCTACCTGCGCCGACGCGACCGGCTCCGCAGCCGCCTGGCTGACCTGCCGATCACACTGACCGGCATCGCGGCCGGCCTGCACGCCCTCATCCCCCTCTCCCCGGACGGCCCCACCGAGACCGATGTCCAGACCATCGCCCAGGCCCGCGGACTCGCCCTCGGCTACCTGTCCGACCGCAGCGAACTGCCCCGCACTCCCCAGGGCGTCATCATCGGCTACGGCCGTCCCCCCGACCACGCCTACACCCCGGCGCTGGACGCCCTGGCCACGACCTTCGCCAGCCTCTTCCCGCGGCCGCATTGAGATCGCCACTCAGATCACCAGATTCCCGAAGTCTCGCCCGCCCTCCCTTTCGCCGTGTCGACACGCCTGCGGTTGCGCGGGAACCGGGGGTGTGCGTCGGCTCGGGGCTGGTGAAACCCTCACACCTTTCGCACGCGTGCCCCGGCGCACCCGAACCTCCTGCCGCCCAATCAAAGATCAGCGTTCTCAGGCAGGCACTGACCTTGTCTTTTAAGTTCTGATCTTCGCTAACGGTGCTTGCAAGGCGAAGCGGACTCCACCTGTGTCAGCGGACACGGCGCTTTCCCCGGGCTCAGGCGTAAGGGCAGGGCGCGGGTTGGCTCAACGAAGGTCGCCTGTGATGATCCACAGGTGGCCGAATGGGTCACGGATGCGGCCTGAGCGCTTGCCGTAGGGCCGGTTCTCGATCGGCACGATGACCTCGGCGCCGCGGGCGCTCATGCGTTCGCCGATGCCGTCCGGGTCGTCGACCTCGACTTCGAGGAGGACCGGGGAGCCGCCAATATCACCAGGTGCGAGCCACCCCCACTCGGAGACGGCCGGCGAGATCCTGAGGGACGAATCACCAACGCGATGATCAATGACGGAGGGGCGGCCATCGTCGAGTGGGGGAGCACGGAACACTTCTTCAGCGCCAAGGGTGTCCTTGTAGAACGCCGACGCATGGTCCGGGTCGGACACGATGATGCGGGGAAACATGTGCATGCCTGACAGGCTAGGACATGGACGCTGACCTGGGCCGACGTAGGGTGCGGCAACTGCCTGGGCGCGATCGCGGCGCGGTGCCCTTTGCTTTGACCTCCAGAATCCTGCGCGTCCGCTCACTTCACGCCTGCCAACCACTACTGACCACCTCGGCAACCAAGATCAGCCGTTAGGTCGACGTCCTACAGGTCGTCTGGCCTTTCACCAATCAGGTCAGCGCCCAGCCCCTGCCCTGGACGGCGCGGAGCCGAGGTCCGGGCCATGGCGGGCGGGACTTATAGGTCGCCCACGATGTTCAGGGCGTTTCCTTCGGTGTCCACGAAGGAGGCGTAGACCATGCCGATCTCGGGAATCTCCGTTCGCCCGACGGTGATCTGCCCGCCGGCGGAGGTGATCCTCTCGATCATCTGGTCGAGGTCGTCGACCCGAATGACCAGCCGCGGATGCCGCAGTTCGTCGTCGCGGTCGACGATCTCGCCGCGGGCCGCCCCCGCCTGTGGCTCGTCGGTGTACACGGTGTCCTGGCGCCAGCCGAACACGTCGCCGTAAAACCGCCAGGCACGCCGGGCATCGTCTGCCGAGCCATCGCGGTTCTACGCCGTGCCTGTGCCAGTGGACGGGGTCTGGGACTCGGGGGCACGAGACCTCCTCACGGAAGTGAACGATTCTGGTCTGTCCTCGTTGAAGACCAGGCCTTTGGCCTCCAGCCCTGCGTCAAGCCGCCTTGATCTCGTCAGCCTGCTTCCTGGATCGCGGCACACCGCTAGAGCCTGTTCCTTGGATCAGGCGCGGAGCCAGATGAGCAGGACGGCGATCGTGATCGAGGGCCTCTCGCAGGTGAAGCGGTATCTGGAGCAGGAGAAGACCCGGCTGGGATCACGTGTGGGCCGGGTCCTTCAGTAGAGCCGGTTGGTTGGTCGCGGCGGCCCGTTTACAACCACGTTGCGGTCTATCAACCCATGCGGACTGTTACCACATACGGCAGATATCGTGGTGGTGGCGGGGACGGAGGGGGGAGTGTGACGGAGGAAGAGGGCTTGGATCGTCGGATCGAGCCCTTCCGGATGGAGCTGCTGGCGTACTGCTACCGGATGCTTGGCTCGGCTCACGACGCAGAGGACCTGGTCCAGGACATTTACCTGAGGGCGTGGCGGGCGCGGGAGCAGTACGACGAGACCCGCAGCTCACTGCGCACCTGGCTCTACCGGATCGCGACGAACGCCTGTCTGACCGCCCTGGAGGTTCGCGGTCGCCGGCCGCTGCCGTCGGGGCTGGTGGCCGCCTCGGATCCGCGCGGGCCGCTCGTCCAGGCAGAGCACGCCGCCTGGCTGCAGCCCCTGCCGGACTCGTCGCTGGACGCGGGCGATCCGGCTGGGGTCGTGATCGACCGCGGCAGCCTGCGCCTGGCGTTCGCCTCTGCCTTGCAGCACCTGTCGGCGCGTCAGCGCGGTGCGCTGATCCTGCGTGAGGTGCTCGGCTTCTCGGCGTCGGAGACGGCGGAGATCCTCGGCACCACCGTGGTGTCGGTGAACAGTTCCCTGCAGCGGGCGCGGACCCGCCTGCGGGAGGTCGGGGTTCGGCAGGAACGGGTCAGCGAGCCGTCCACGGCCGAGCAGCGCGCCTGGGTCGAGCGTTACATGAAGGCGTTCGAGCTCGCCGACGTCGAGGGCCTCAAGCGGCTGCTCACCGAGGATGTGCTCATGGAGATGCCGCCGATGCTCAACTGGTTCTCCGGCCGCGGCAACTACGGCCTGTTCATGGAATGGGTCTTCGAGGCGGCAGGGAGGGATTGGCTGCTGAAGGAGGTCACGGCCAACGGCGGCCAGCCCGGATTCGCCGCCTACCGGCGCGTCGGTGACGGATACGAGCTGCACACGCTCCAGATCTTCACCGTCACCGCAGAGGGCATCAGCCGGAACTCGGTGTTCCAGGAGTCCGAGGTCTTCACGGCTTTCGGTCTCGCGGTCGCACTCGACGCCCAGGGGGTCGCCAAGGCCGGGGGTTCCTAGCCGGGTGAGGGGGTGCTTGTTCTCCGGCGAGCACGTCTCGAAAGTTCTGACCGCGGGCGCGATGAGTTTGGGCTCCGCCGCCGGTATGTATGGGCGAGTTCGCCGGACTTACCCGGGCGGACCGTTCACGAGGGAGAACCTGATGTCGAACAGTCGTGCAGCGGACAAGGCCGCGATCCAGGCCGTGCTGGCCGATTCCTACAAGGCGTGGCAGGCCGGCGACGCCGACGGCATGGTCGCCGACTACACCGAGGACGCGACCGCCATCATGACCGGTTCGCTCCGCGACAGCCGGGACGTGATTCGTCAGAACATGGCCTTGGGTTTCGAAGGGCCGCTCAAGGGCAGCTCGACCCACAACAAGCAGCTCAGCATCCGCTTCGTCGGCGGGGACGCCGCGATCGTCATCAGCGAATCGGCCATCCTGTTCCCCGGCGAGACCGAGATCCCGGACGACTCGCGCAAGGTGAACGCGACCTGGGTCTTCGAGAAGCGGGACGGCCAGTGGCTGATCGCCGCCTATCACAACAGCCCGGTGCTGGCGCCTGTGCGGTGAGCCGCGCGGCGCGAAGCGAGCCCCGGGACGTTCGGCTGCCCGTCGCCCAGCGCCCCGAGCAGCAGCGGCTCCGTCACGTCTGGGAACAGGCGGCGAGCAGCCGCCGCACCGCCGCGGCGTTGCCAGTCACGACCCGCGCGGCCAGGCGTTCCAAGGCTGGCTCTGGCGGCCACGGCCCGGTGCGTGTTCGGCGAGCCCTGGGTCAGCAGCCGGGCATGGCGGGCGCGCAGTTCGTCGTCGGCCCAGCGGAGCTTCGAGCAGATCGTGCGCCTCCGCGCCTTCGGCGCGCACGTCGGGCACTTGGACCGAGACCGTGTGCTGGGGCGGTGCAGACCGGTTCCTGATCGCTGGGTTGCGTCAGCTGCCGGAGTGTTCCAGCCCGGCAGAGATCAAGGTTCGCACGGCTTCGGCACGGGAGATGCCGTGCCGGTCGGCGTACTGGTCTACCTGCGGCAGTAGGTCTCCAAGGCGTACCTGGACGCGGCCACCGATCTCGGGTCTGCCTGGGCCTGTTTCGGCGGGTAGATCGGGAAGAAGTCGTGTTACCGCTTCGGTGTAGCCGTTACGCGTGAGCCAGTCGACGGCCTGGTGGTCGGTCGGGAGGAGCTCCCAGGTCGATGGTGAGCAGTCGCTGGGACCCAGGTGATGCCGGTGCAGGACCCACTGTCCAGAATCGGTGTGAAAAAGGGTCTCGCGGACTCCGCGGATGCTGCCCCTGCCCGTGCGCTCCCATTGGGCGTAATCGTCGTCGGTAACGGTGTTGGCTTCGACGAATGCCTGGGCCCGGTCGGGGTCGAACCAGCCTTCGACTTTGGCTTCGGATAGGCGGTCTTCGCCGTACCGGTAGATCATCTGCCTTGGCATGATGCGCTCCAGTCATCCGGCACTAATAAACGATGTCGTAAACATAGCCATGGGCCAACCCAGGTCAATAGACGACATCGTTTATGACGTGAGGGTCGGCCCGGTTCTCGCCGGCAAAGCCATGCCTTCGCTTCCAGCGTTGGGCTCACGGTTTGCCGGCGGATGAGTCTGCGGCTGAGGCGGGCGTGGCGAGGGCTGGCCCGGCTTGGCCGCGCTGGAGGTGCTGCGCTGTCTAGCGGGCTGGGCCGCGGTCGTGCGGTGGGCGGTGGGGCGGTGTCGGGTCTGCGTGGCTTGTGGAAGGGCGGGCGCGGGGGGATCGGGCCGGCCAGGGTGGGTGTCGGGGGGCGGGGGTGTGTGGAGGGCGTTGGGAGGACTGCTGGGGTTGTTGGGTGGTTTGTCACTGTCGCTGGGCGGTGGCTCTGATGGGTCGGGTTTGTCTGGTGCGTGTCGATCTTGATCGGTCGAAGGTCGTCGGTCCAAGGTCCGATACCGCCGGCGGGCCGGGCCTCGTAGGGTCAGGTCGTGATCTTTGCTCGCAGTGAGTCCGATGTGGCCGTCGTTCTTGGCCCCGGTGGTCCGGTCGGCACCGCTTGGTTGCTCGGCCTTGCCGCCGGGTTGCGTCGCGAGGGCGCGGACCTGGCGCGCGCGGACCTGCTTGTCGGCACCTCGGCGGGCGCGATCGCCGGCGCCGCCGTGGCCATCGGACGCGACCTGGAGGCACTCGTTGATCTGCCTCCGGTACGGCCGGGCGAGCGGGCCGGGGATCTGACCGTCATGCCGCGGGTGCTGGAGATCCTCAACATGCCTGGTGTGGATCGCCGCGAGGCGCTGCGCCAGGTCGGTGCGCTCGCCCGTGAGGCCGACGCATTGCCCGAGGAACGGCACCTGGCCGCCATGGAGCACCTGGTCGGCACCCACACCTGGCCCGACACCCCGCTGCTGGTCACCGCCGTGGACACCGACAGCGGCGAGCCGGTGGTCTGGAATCGAGACAGCGGTGTGCCGCTGCACGCCGCCGTCGCCTCCAGCAGCGCCGCACCCGGCTACGCCGCGCCGATCACCATCGGCGGGCGGCGCTACATGGACGGCGGGCTCGGAGCAGGTTCCAACGTCCACCTCGCCGACGGTGCGGGCACGCTGATCCTCATCGAGCCGATCGGGCACCTGTTCCCGGCCGCGCCGATCGAGGCGGACGTGCGGGTCACACCGGACCCGGCCGCGCTGGAGGCGTTCGGACCAGACCTGGCCGATCGGAGCCGATGGGCCCAGGTCCACAAGGCCGGGCAGCGCCAGTCCACCGACATCGCCGACCGCATCAGATCACTCCTGCCCCAGCGTTGGACCTGACCGCCATCACCAAACCGGACCGATGCGCTCCCACTCTGTGATCTACCCGGCCATCAGCGACATCCTTCTCCGCGTCGGCCGATTAGCATGCCCAGCCGTTCAGCGCTGCAGCCCTCGCGGTCGAACAGCCCCAGATCGTCACACGCGAGCGACGCGGCGGGGTCAGGTCAGCAGGAGGGTCTTGCCGATGGTGTCGCGGTTCTCCAGGGCGGCGTGTCCTTCGGCAGCCTGTTCCAGAGGATAGGTCTGGCCGATGACCGGGTGGATCCGGCCGGCTGCCGCTTCCTCCAGCACTCTGCGTGCCCAGGCCCTGCGGTGCGGCCGGCCTTCGACGAGCTGCTCCATTCCGATCACGGTCACCTCACGGCGCGCCGCCTCGTCCCGGTCGATCTCGGTGAATCCCCCACCGGCGAACCCATAATTGGAGTAGGTGCCCCCGGAGCGCACCAGGTCGAACACAGCCCGGCCCAGATCCCCGCCGACCCCGTCGAAGACCACGTCCACGCCGCCGACCTGGTCGATCCAGCCGGGCGCGCTGTAGTCGACCACCAGGTCGGCGCCGAGCCCTTCGACGACCTGAAGTTTGCGCGCGCCCCGCGCGGCGCCGATGACACGGGCTCCGGCGGCGCCGGCCAGCTGCACCAGCCCGCTGCCGAGACCACCGGCCGCCGGCTGCACGAGCACGGTCGCGCCGGGCCGCACCCCGGCCCGATCGAAGACCATCAACGCGCCGGCGCCATCGTGCAGCAACGCCAGCGCCTCACGCGTCCCCACCCCGTCCGGCACCGGGATCAGGTTCTCCACCTCGGTGGTGACACGCTCGGCGTACCCGCCGTCCTCGACGTCGGCCACGTCTGGATCGCCGACTCCACCCCCGGTCGAGTGTGGCCGCTCCCACCTCACCACCCAGTGGTCGGACATGGCCGGCCGGGGGAGCTACGGCTACTGCCGTTCTCACTCCCGCTGGTTTTGGGGGTGACGGCTGTATCTGATCTGCACCTCAGCCGGGATGCCGATCTGCTGGGCGCTGGCCAGCCCCAAGATGGACGAACGCGGGGTGGTGGAGGCGATGCTGGAGGTCGAACCCGACCTGGCGTCCGACCGGCCAGACCTGTTGCTGATCGCCGACCAAGGCTTACCGAGCCAGCCCCTGCCTGGCATGCCGACCTCTCCTCGTGGGGTCCATGGCACGCAAGTCAACCAATGTGACTCCACGAGAGGCGGGGTACATCACTGCGTAAACCGGTCCGCCAGCTGATCGAGCCGGTCCACGACACACTCAAAGGCCGACTCGACCTGGAACGCCACGGCGGCCGCACCTTCCCGGGTGTGGCCGTCCGGGTCGCCCAACGCACCCCGGCCATGACGGCGGCCACCTGACATAACCACCGCGCCCGCCAACCGGTCACCCGCTCGCTGATCGCCTACGACCACTAGGAATCACTCGTCCAGCTGACCGCGCGGGTACGGGTCGACCTTCTCGTCGGGTGACTGCCGTGGGCCGGGCGGTTCGATGTGTTTCGTGGGTGTGCTCGCTCCCGGCATGCCCCCATGACGTTCGGTCGGTCGCCACTCAGACTCAACCCACTGCTGTACGGCTGTACGGCGCTGGTTGCAGGCCCCGGAGTTTCTTCCAGCCCATCGCGGTAGCGCGATTCAACCGCTCGTTTGATGTGCTGTGCCGCCGGATCTCATAGCTTTCATGCGCAACACCTATCGGATCCGAGGCGTGTTCTGTCCGGCTTTCAGCCGTCGGCCGCGAATACAGGCGCCTGGATCTCGGCGGCCACTCGACTGCGGCAGGCCGGTCCCAGGAGCATGCGCACCCGTCGGGTGCGCAGTTCGATCACAAGGGGGCAACCCATGCCGGGTGTTCTGAAAGGTCCACGTCGTCGTACGATCCGCGATTCGTGAACGTTCCCGAACAGGGCTGGGCTTGCCACCGCGTGCAGGCTTCCTGACAGTTGTGGTGACCACTCAACCCCCAGGCACGCACACCAAAAACTAGCAAGAGGAAAAGTAAGGGAAGGAGTTCTCGCCACCCGCACGACGACAACCGATGTCCCCCTCAACGGACACTTTCGGGAAAGCCACAGAGAAGAGGTCACATGCGCTTGTCACATCAGGTCATCATCGTTCCCGCCGTGGTGACGGCCGCCGCCACGCTCATTTCGCCCGCGCACGCCGACAACTCGAGAACGGCCCTGGCCCCGCCAGCACCAATCACGTCGGCCGCTGCGCCGGCCGCATCCGCAGCTGCCTCGTGGTCCACGACTGGATGTGCGGGGGCACATGCTCAGGGAACCGCTTGGCAAAGTGGTTCCAAAACCTACGTTCGGGGATATGTCAAGGACACTGCGGCCGACAGCCGCTGGGCGGCCGTACAGATCAAATTCGCCGACGGCCATAAGGTAGGGTATAGCGCTACCCGCTACGGGGCGGTGGTGAACTTCTCGATTGGCAGGCGGGCAGGTGCAGGCACCTGGATCGAGGTCCGTGAAGGGCGTCGCGCCACAACCGCTCTTACGAACCGATGCTGGGGGCCGTGGAAGAGGAAATGGCTCTAGCCTCTGGGAGGTAAAGGCGCCGAGGATCAGAATAGCGGTTGCCGGCGCGTCTATACGTGAACCCAGTCGGACGGCCCTCCCCAGTTTCCCTGGGGCATGACAAGCATCCAAACGGAAAATCCCGTTGGGTATCCCGCAGTGGACGGATTAACGAGAGTCGGCCTGTCGTTAAGGACAGCGCCAGCAGGTACGCCGCCTTGTTCTCGGAAGTGCAGAGTTGGTCGAATGGGATGGCTTGGCCCTCGTTCTCGGAAGTCCACGGCGTGAGAACTTCCGGAACATGGTCTTCTCGGAACGCGCTGACCTGGGAAACAGGGCTCGGGCGCACTTCCTGGCTGCCTTCTTGGTACACGACAGGCCGAGTCGGGCGGTCAGCGCGTTGCCGCCTCCTAGGACGCGACCCGGTGCTACCGCGTGTTTACCGCAGACATGCTCAAGTTGCTCGGCGCGACCCGGGAAGCGGCGCGGGCAGCCGACCCTCCGGGCTGATCGGAGTGATCGACCGGACTTGGGGCGGCGTTCGGCCTGGGTGCCGCGGAGTGCCGCCAAGGGACATCGAGGCACCGGGCTGTTCACCTGATCAGTTCAGATCCCGATGGCAAACGATCTTGAGGCCTGATCATCTATGGGTGATCAGGGGGCTGAGCTGGGGGTTTTTGGAGCGGGCGACGGGAATCGAACCCGCGTAGCCAGTTTGGAAGACTGGGGCTCTACCATTGAGCTACGCCCGCGTGGATCGGGTGGACCGATCACCATGCCGTAGCGTACCGGGTTTCCGGGGTGGTTGTGTCGTCAGTCGCGGGCGGTGATGTTGCGGAACTCGACCTCGGCGTCTTCGGTGTAGAGGCCTACTGAGCCCCTGGTGTAGGGGCGTTCGGTGTCGGTGAAGGTCGTCAGGGTCCGGTCGCCGGTGCGGACGGTCATGGTGGGGCCCTTCTGGTCGACGCGGATGTCGTACCAGCGTTTGAGGGAGAACTTCGGCATTCCGGTCGCCAGGAAGCGCTGGCCGCCGGGATAGGCGGGGTCGCGTTTGCCCAGTTCCCAGCCGTTGGGCTTGAGCGCCAGATAGTAGAAGTGGTGGTCGTCGGTGTAGTGCCAGATGACCCAGGCGGATTCCCAGGGGTTGGGGCGGACGTTCCGCAGTTGGGCCACGGTGCGGGCGCGCAGGCGGAGGCTGACGTTCTGGTAGGTGGTCAACGAGACGATCAGGCCGGCGTGGGTCTCGGTGGGGACCGTCGCGGGCTGGGGGCGCATGGTGATCACGCCGTCGCGGATGCCGTTGCGGCCGTGGCCGTCGTAGACGGCGCGCCACGGGCCGTGGACCGTGTCGTCGCGCCACTGCACGAACTCCGTCTTGCCGTAGTCGGGCACGACGACGACGGCCGCGGCGGCGAGGGCGCCCATCAGCGCGAGGGCGAGGAGCCAGCGGCGGCCCCTCATGCGGCCTCAGTCGAATGCCGGGACAAAAAGGGCATCCGGTCGCAGGCAGTCACGGACGAGGGTCGTGACGATGCGGTTGGAGGCTTTGCCGTCGCCGAACGGGTTGACGGCCCTCGCCATGCCGGCTCGTTCGGCGGGGTCGTCGAGGAGACGGGTGGCCGCGGCCAGGACGTGGGCCGGTTCGGTGCCGACGAGGCGGGCGACGCCCGCTTCGACCGCTTCGGGACGTTCTGTGGTGGCGCGCAGGACAAGCACGGGCTTGCCCAGACTGGGGGCCTCCTCTTGGACACCGCCCGAGTCTGTCAAAACCAGATCGCAGGCCGCCAGGGTCGCGGCGAAGTCGGGGTAGTCGAGAGGCTCGCAGATCGTGATGGCGGGGTGGTCCTTAAGGGTCGGAACGAGGGATTCGCGGACGGCGGGGCTCTTGTGGAGCGGCAGGAGCACCTCGCAGTCGCCCCGGTCGGCGAGCCGCCGCAGGACGCCGGCCAGCTCGCGCATGCCGGCGCCCTGGCTCTCGCGGCGGTGCAGGGTCACCAGGACGCGGCGCAGGTCGGTGCGGAAGGCGGGCTTGCCCTCGTCCTGGGCGAGCATCCAGTGCAGGTTGTCGATGACGGTGTTGCCCGTGGTGATGATGTTGCGGTCCGGTACGTTCTCGGCGCGCAGGTGGGCCGCGGCGCGGGCGGTGGGGGTGAAGTGCCAGCGGGCGATGCGGCCGATCAGCTGGCGGTTGAGCTCCTCGGGGAACGGGTTGGCGAGGTTGCCGGTGCGCAGTCCCGCCTCGACGTGGGCGACGGGGACGCGCTCGTACGAGGCGGCCAGCGCGCCGCACAGCGCCGTGGTGGTGTCGCCCTGGACGATCACCACGTCGGGCCGCCGGTCGGCGATGACCGCGTCGAGCGCGTTCACCAGGCGGCCGGTCAGCTCGGACAGGCGCTGGCGGTCCCGCATGACGGCGAGGTCGGTGCCCGCGGCGATGCCGAGCGTGCGGAGCATGGGCAGGAGCATCTCGCGGTGCTGCCCGCTGTTCACGATGATCGGATCGAACGCGGGGGAGGCGTTCATCGCGCGCACGACCGGGGCCAGCTTGATCGCCTCGGGCCGGGTGCCGAGGACGACCATCGCCCGGATCGGGCCGTCGGCGAGCACGTTCAGGGCAGGGTCGGGCATGGACATGGTGGCTCCTCTTCGACAGGGGCGGCGGGAAGCGCGAGGACCGCAGGGTCGGGCGCGGCGCCGGTCGGCGCCGCGCCGGGGGAGCGTTCGCTCAAGTCCGTGCGGTCTTGAGCCAGGTGTGCTTGCCGGTGAGGGCACGGGCCAGGGCCCACCAGCCGGAGATGAACCAGATGTAGCCGTAGACCACATAGACGTGGCCGAGTAGCAGGGCGAAGGCCCAGCTCACGGGTTCACGCTTGCGGTAGACGAACGCGTAGGCCGCGGCCATGCTGAACGTCATCAGGTAGAACCAGGGCAGCCACCAGGGCGAGAGCAGGCTGTGCCCGGACTGGACCGACGCGACCACCGTGTCCCCGAGCATGATCATGAACGCGATCGGCAGCAGCGAGGTGAGCAGCAGCAGCGCCGGGCTGGACAGGTGGTAGATCAGGTCGACCGCCGACCGCGCCGGGATCTGCCGCAGGATCAGCGGTACCAGCCGGAACGCCTGCAGATGCCCCTGGAACCAGCGCGACCGCTGCCGGAGCAGCCGGCCGAGCGTGAGCACGGCCTGCTGGTGAACGGCGGCCGTGGGGCAGAAGCCGTTGATCCAGCCCGCGGCGAGCAGGCGTACGCCCAGGTCGAGATCCTCGGTGAGGCAGTCGCTCCACGGCTCGCCCGGCAGTGACTCCAGCGCGGCGAGCCGCATGAACTGGCCGTTCCCGCCCATCCCGACGCTGCCGAGATGGCGCCGCGCGTTCTGGAATATCTCGCCGTAGACGACGAATTCCATGTCCTGGAGGCGGGCCAGCAGGCGCAGGCGGCGATTGTACATGCGCACGCCGACCTGCACGGCACCTATCTTCGGATCATCGAAAAAGGGGTCGACCTGCTCTACCGCGTGACCGTCGAGCCGGCCGTCGGCGTCCACGACGCAGACGATGATATCATTCGGATTTTTGCCGTTGAGCAGCTCCGATTCGCGCAGCCAGCGCAGCCCGGCATTGAGCGCGGCCCCCTTTCCCTTCCGGGCGTCCGGAAATTCGCGCCGGTACAGCTGGACGCGTGGTGATGTGAGATTGCGGACGGCGGCCGCCGTTCCGTCGTCGGACGCGTCGTCCACCACCAGAACGAGCATGTCGTCCAGGGGAAGCCGGATAATCCGCGCCAGGCTTTCGCTGATCACCTTTTCTTCGTTGAGACAGGCGAGCAGGAAAACATAAGTGCGTGAACCGGCCGCGGCGACGGTCCTTCCGGTGGGACGGCGCGACAACGCGAACATCCCGCTGTTGTACGAGACGGCCAGAACGATGATCGCCAGACTGCCCGCCACCGCGATCCGCCCGGTCATCGCCGGATCAAAACCGCTGGCCAGAGAGCTTGCGATGGCTCCTCCGCGTCCCGTCATGGGCCTTCCTCCGCAGCCGGGCGGTCCGCTGCGACGCCGGTCGGGCGCCCCCGCACCCGAACGCACACACCGACGAGGAAAAGGCCGATTGCGGCCACGCAGTAGACGCCGAATCCCACTCCCGTCACCTGGAGGAGAATGCGCGCGACCCTGGCCGCGGGTGTGGCCGCGGGAGGCGTGATGATTCCCGCGAAGATGAGAAAGGTGCTGACAGACAACTTGACGTACACAGCACGGATCCCCCGTTTCATCTGCCCGTCATTCGAGCTGGAAACCCACAAAGCTCGTAGGCCGCCTACGTCCGTTGCAGGACTTCCCCAGGTCGCTCGGAATCCGGGCTCCTCTGCTGTTCCGAAGGCACCGTATCCCGAAGTAAAGTCCTTGCAAAGTCGGGGGAAGTGAACACCTGGTGGCACGGCTCGGCAAGCCAGAGATCAAGTTCTGATTAATCCGAACTTCATGTCTTGTTGCGACGGCCGCCACATTTCTCATTACCTCGTTCCAGCAAAGGTGGAGGGCACTTCATGAGGGTGAGATGGCGAAGCCGGAGAGCAATGGCGCTGCTGGTGGCCGTGATGACGGTCCTCGCGTTCGGGATCGTGGCCGGTTCCGGCGCGGGGGCGGCGGACGGCGGAGGCCTCGCCGAACGAGGACTGGCCGAACGAGGACTGGCCGGTCCCGGCGGACGCGGCCACGCCGAGACGCTGCCGCGGACGCCGTCGCCCGCGCTCAAGCTCAAGGAGTGGGCCAAGCAGCAGGTCAGAGCCGACAAGCAACGGCGCGCGAACCCCCGGGCGACCAAGCCGATCCCCGGTCTCAAGATCCCTTCAAGGGTGAACGGCCCGTCCGCGCGCACCGCCGCCGCGACGTCCGCGCTCGTCCTGTACGACACGGCCGGGCCCTACGGGTTCCTCGGCGAGCTGTACGGGATGGCCACGGCCAACCTGGCCGGGCGCTTCGGCGCGGTCACCGCCAAGCCGGTCTCGCAGTACACCGCCGGCCAGGTCGACCAGCACACCGCGACGATCTACATCGGCTCGACGTACTACGGCGGCGGCATCCCCGACGCCGTCCCCGACGCGTTCTACAGCGACGTCGCCACCACCGCCAAGCCGGTGGTCTGGATCAACGACAACATCTGGACGCTGGCCAACAAGATCGGCGTCGCGAACTTCACGGCCAAGTACGGCTGGGACCCGACCAACTCCTACTTCGACCCGATCGGGGACGTCACGCGGGTCGACTACAAGACCCAGCCGCTGAGCCGCACCGTCCCGGACGGCGGCGACAACGGCGTGCTGCGCCCGTACGTGACCGACCCGTCCCTCGTGACGACGCTCGCGGTGGCCAACGACACCAGCACCACGCCGGTCACGACGTTCCCGTGGGCGCTCCGGTCGTCCAACCTGACCTACCTCGGTGAGATCCCGTACTCCTACGTCAACGAGACCGACCGGATCATCGCCTGGCACGACCTGCTGTTCGACGTGCTCGCGCCGGACACGCCCACCCGGCACCGCGCGATCCTGCGGCTGGAGGACATCAGCCCGAACAGCGATACCACCCAGCTGATGAACATCGCCCGCTACCTCGCCGGCCAGCGCATTCCGTACGCCTTCCAGGTGATCCCGGTCTACAACGACCCGAACGGCGCCGGCAACGACGGCGTGCCGGAGAACGTCACCCTGGCGCAACGGCCGCTCGTCGTGGCCGCGCTCAAGTACATGCTCGCCAACGGCGGCCGTATCGTCGCCCACGGCTACACGCACCAGTACAAGGACGTGGCCAACCCCTACAACGGTGTCACCGGCGACGACTTCGAGTTCTTCCGGGCCCACATCAACGCTGACGACCGCGTGGTCTTTGACGGCCCGGTGCCGGAGGACTCCGAGACCTGGGCGGCCGGTCGGCTCACGGCAGGCAAGGCAGCGTACGGAACGGTCGGGCTACCCGAACCTACGATCTGGACGACTCCGCACTACGCCGCATCAGCCCTGGACTACGGCGTCATCAAGCAGCACTACGCCGCGCGCCTGGAGCGCAGCCTCTTCTTCTCGGGTCAGCTCTCCGGCGGACCAGTGGACGGCCAGCGCTACATCGGCCAGTTCTTCCCCTACCCCGTCCGTGACGTCAACGGCGCGACCGTACTGCCAGAAAACCTCGGCAACTACGAGCCCGTGTCACAGAACAACCACCCAGCCCGGTACCCAGCCGACATCATCCGAGCGGCACGCTACAACCTGGCGGTCCGCGACGGCTTCGCCAGCACCTTCTACCACCCGTACTTCCCGGTGGCCCCGCTACGCGAGATCGTCCGAGGCATCCGCGACCTCGGCTACACCTTCGTCGACCCCGCAACCCTGATCCAGTAACCCGCAGACCCTCGGTGGCGCAGCAGCGCAACGGCACAACCCCCCGCCGCTGCGCCACCACCCGCCGCACCTGCGCGCTTCGCTAGCCCGCGTGGTTGCGTTACCGGCCCCGCGTGGTTGCGTTACCGGCCCCGCGTGGTTGCGTTACCGGCCCCGCGTGGTTGCGTTACCGGCCCACGCGGCTGCGCCACCAGCCCATGCTGCCGTGCCGGCAGCCCACACGGCGTTGCGCTCAGGTCTACTTTGGGCGCCACCAGCGGCGTAGGACTTGTTCGGCGGGCTTGCCGTGGGGGCTGTACGCGAGGTGCGGGGGTGTCTCGGCGGCGTCCGGCCAGTCGTCCCACATCCACCAGTGAACGCCCGCCCACCACCGCCGTCCTGCACAGCTGGCGAGCAGGGCCTCGTAGGCTGCCGCCTGCTCGGCGTTGCCGTTGGTGGCGCTGAGCTCCCACGCGTACGGCTCGGTCGTCGTTCCGCGCTGGCTCACGTATCCGGCCTCGGTGAACAGGACGGGCCGCTGCCGTTCGGCTGCGAATCGTCCCACCTTGTCCAGGATCGGCGACCAGGCCCGGCGCAGTGCGGCGACGTCGGTGGTGGGACGTGGCGCCAGCGGCCAGTACGCGTCGATGCCGATCAGGTCGACGGCGTCCCAGAACGCGACGTCCTCGAACTCGTCGTAGTTCGCCGCGTAGACCAGCGGCCCGTGGAAGCGGGCCCGCACCGACCGCACCACGGCCAGCCAGCCGGAACGGTCACCCGACATCCCGGCGAGCTCGGTGCCGACCGCCAGCTCGGCCACGCCGGTCTCGCGCGCCAGGTCGGCGTAGTGCACGACGAACCGGGTGTACGCGGCGTACCAGCGGGCGCGGTCGTGCCTTCGTGGCCGGATCGCCGAACGGTCTTGGTCGCCGGGGAGGTTGACGTGCGGTTTCAGCAGCACCTTGAGCCCGGCCCGCCGCGCGAGTCCGATGATGTGCCGCAGGCTCGCGTCACTGGCCGTCTCCTCCGTCGCGCGCAGGTCGGCCGCCTTCGGCGAATCCTGGTACCACGTCGGATTGAGCTGGATCCAGCGCGCTCCGGTCGCCGCGATCGCCTCGACGTAGGAACGCGCGGCGGGGCTCGCGTAGTCGTCGGTGTTCCAGGAGGGCAGGGCGATGCCGCGCCGTTCGCCGCCGCCCACGTGCGTGCCGCCGCCCACGTCCGTGCCGCCCGTCTGACGGGAACCGGGTTCGTGTGATCTTTTACCGGAACCGCCACCGGACGCCGAGCACGCCGCGACGATCCCCAGGATGATCAAGAGACCGGTGAGCCGGCCGCGTTCTCTGTCCGCCATCCGCCCTATTGCACCACCTTTGATATGGCTTCGACGTAAGACTTTCCCGACCCGATCCGGCCATGGACCGGGGCGGCAGTGACTGTCGGGACGGCCGGTGGTACGGGGAGTAGCCGCCACTAGCGTGGCCGACCGTGTCCCAAATACCCCCACAGGGGTGCGCCGTTTGGGGCCCTACCGTTCCGCTCCGGTCGCTCGGCCGGGACGCCTCGATCCCGGGTCGTCGCTGGTCCAGGGGGTGGCACGGCTCACCGGCGCGCAGCGCGGTCTTCGGCCCGAGGCGAGGGTCCGTAGCTGACTGTGGCCGAGACTAGCCAGGTTCGTAGCTGACTGTGCCCGATCCAAGCCAGGTATTGGAACTGGCGGCGCGGATTATTTCGCTGCCCTTTATTCCGGCGGTGACGGATCGATTTACAAGACGCCAGAAGAGCTGTTTCAGATAGTCAACATGAGGGAGTGTACGCGGCATTGGTTTGGCTGTATGTTGCGTTGTGCTCGTCCTCCGGTGGCCACCGCGATCGATTCATAGCTCGTCCCGGTAAAGGAGGAACGCTGTGGGCAACGCGACAACAATATCCAACGGCGAGCTACAAACGTGGCTCATTGACAGGATCGCTTTCTACCTCGACAAGCCGGCCGAAAGCATCGACCCCGCGGTCGAGCTGGCGCGCTACGGCGTCGACTCCGTCTACGCCATCAGCATCATCAGCGACATCGAGGACCACCTCCAGGTGGAGGTCGACCTGGACGAGGCGCGCCGCCGGGAGACGGTCGACTCGCTGACCGGCTACCTGCTCGACCTCGTCGGCCGATGAACGGCTGGCCGGACGACTACACCGCCCGCCGCCACCTGGTGGTCTTCGGCGACAGCGTCGCCGAGGGGCAGCACGACCCGGACCCGGCCGGCGGCTGGATCGGATGGGCCGGCCGCCTCGCGGGTCACCTGGACATGCCCCGCGGGCACATCGCGAACGCGGCGCGGCCCGGCGCGACCATCGCGGACGTGGTGCGAGATCAGCTGCCCGCCGTCGGGCACCTGCGGCCCGGCCTGGTGGTGATCAACTGTGGCATGAACGACGCGCTCAACGGGTTCCAGAACGCCGACGTCGCCGACCGTCTCGAAGAGGTCTTCACGTGGTCGGCGAGCCAGGGCGCGGCGGCCATCGCCGCCCCCGTGCCGCACCCGCCGTTGCTCTACCGCGGGCTCATGTCCGACTTCCGAAAGAAACGGGTGCTGCAAAGAATTCACGAGTTCAACGCGGCGCTCAACCGGAGTGCGAAGGCCTGCGGGATGACATTTCTCCCGCCGGAAGCGGTACCCAGAGTCGACCATGCGTCCCTCTGGAGTCCAGATGGAATCCACCTTAATTCCAAAGGGCACGCCTATGTCGCGGAGGTGATCGCGGACCTCGCCAGAGACCTGCTCAGCGCGCGAACGATCTGAACCGATGATCGACCCGACGATCCACGCGAAACGATCTGACTCGATGACCGGCCCGGCCGGCCTTTCGGGACCGATCCGGAGCGAACGATCCGGTTCACGATCCATTCGTGCGGCGAACTGAGCGGACGACCTGATCCTCGGGGGACAGTCACCGTCTGGGGTTAAGAGATGAAGAGACCACTCTCCTTCGCCCACATCACCCGCATCACGCAGTCGACGATGTTCCTGCCGCTCGCGCCCGTCCTGCTCGTGCAGGCCCGCCGGACGGCCCGCAACACACCGCGGCTGGACCCGGCGACCGGCGCCGAGACCGGCGTCACCACCGGCACCGAACCCGCGTTCCGCCTCCTCGTGATCGGTGAGTCCACCGCCGCGGGAGTGGGCGCCACGGCGCACGCCGAGGCGTTGCCCGGTTTCCTCGCCGACGCCCTGCGCCGGCACCTGCGCCGCAGCGTCGCCTGGTCGGTCACCGGCAAGAACGGCGCCACGGTCCGCAGGGTCATCACCGATCTCGTACCGACCTCGAACGGCTCGGCCCCGGACCTCGTGGTGGTCACCGTCGGGATCAACGACCTGATCCGGCGCCGCCCCCTGAAACGCTGGGCCGCCGACCTGGCCGAGCTCCTCACCGCCCTGCGCGCCAGATACCGCCATGCCGCCGTGCTCGTCGCGGGGATGCCGCCCGTTCACAGGTTTCCCGCGATCCCGCAGCCGCTGCGCATGGTGCTGGGCGCCCAGGCGCGGGCCATGGACAGGATCATGCGCGAGGTCGCGCACGAGCACGGCGCCGTCCATGTGCCCATGGACGAGGCCATGGCGCGCGACCGCCGGCTCTTCGCCTCCGACGGGTTCCACCCGTCACCGGCCGGCTACCGCGTCTGGGCGCACGACCTGGCCCTGGCCATCTCCTCGCCCGCGGCGTACGCACCCTGGCCGCCCCGCCCCGTCCATCCGGCGCGCTCCGCGCTCTGAACGGCACACCATGCGCTGACCAGAGCCGACGCGGCAAACGGCGCGTCTGCCGGCGCACCCCCCGACAAGCGCACGCCCACCAACAACGCACAACCCCAACCGCAACACCGGCTGGACGGTGGTGGCTGGGGGCGCGCGTGGGGCTTGGAGGGGGCGCTCTGATGTGTGCCGGTGCCGTTTGGCCGGTGCCGGCACGCCTGAACGGTGTCGCTTCACGCAAAGGAGCAGCGGACGTGACCGTTCCTGGAACATTCCGTGCCGCGGTGGAGTCCAAGGACCTCGCCGCGATCACCGGGACGCTGGACCCGGCCATCGAGTTCCACAGCCCGGTGATGGTGAAGCCGTACCAGGGCCGGGACGCGGTCACCGCGCTGCTCCGGGTTCTCCTCGAGGTCTTCGAGGACTTTCACTACACCGACGAACTGGTGGGTTCCGCCCCGGCCGGCCGGTCGGACCCGCCAGGCGGCCCGCCGGCCCAGGCGCTGATCTTCAGCGCCCGGGTCATGGGCAAGCACGTGCAGGGGCTCGACCTGATCAGGTTCAACGACGCCGGACTCGTCACCGGCCTGACCGTCATGGTCCGGCCTCTGCCCGCGGCGATGACACTCGCGCGGCTCGTCGGAAGGCGGATGGAAGCGAACGAATCCGCCTGACCCAGACCAGTAAGAGGGAGTCGAAAGATGGACAGCCAGGTCCCCGCCCGCGCGGTGCCGAGTCGCGCGGCGCTGAGCCCGGCGCACCGGATCGCCGCCGATCTGGACGCCTACCTCGGTGATCCCATGGACGACGGTGCCGCCCCGTTCTCCTACCAGGCCATCGTGGCGGCCGAAGAGCACGACGAACTGCCGCCCGGCGCGGTCGAGGCGGTCCGAGACTGGGGATTCCCCGCGTACCTGGTGCCGTGCCATCTCGGCGGGCGCCTGGCGACGCTGGAGGAGTTGTTCTTCGTCACCCGCGGCATCTCGCGGCGCAGCGTCACGCTCGCGGTGATGTACGGATCGGGGCTGCTGGCGGTGAACCCCGTGTGGCTCTGGGGTAACGAACGCCAGCAGCGGACCGTCGCCGAAGGCGTCCTCGACGGTGCCCTCGCCTGCTTCGGGGTCTCCGAGGCCGACCATGGCAGCGACGTGATGGCGTGCGAGGCCGAAGCCGAGCCGCGCGAGGACGAGCTGGTCCTGTCCGGCACCAAGTGGCCGGTCGGCAACGCCACCCGCGGGCGCTTCGTCACCACGTACGCGCGGACGGGCTCGCGGGACTTCTCGCTCATCCTGGTCGACAAGCAGACGCTCGATCCGGCGACCTGGTCGGTGCTCCCGCCGGTCAGGACGGTGGGGCTGCGCGGGCACGACCTCAGCGGCATCGTGTTCACCGGCGCGCGGCTGCCGGCCGACCGGGTCATCGGGCGGCGGGGCTCCGGCCTCGTCCAGACCCTGAAGACGCTGCAGATCACGCGGACGGCGATCGCGGCGCTGTCGGTCGGCACGATCGACGCGGTGGCACGGATCGGGATGGAGTACGCGCGCAGGCGCACGCTCTACGGCGCCGACATCTACCAGATCCCCGTGATCCGCGACCACCTCGTCAAGGCGCATCTCGATCTGCTGATCGCCGAATGCGTCGCGATCCCGGTGACCCGCAGCCTCACCGTCGCGCCGGGACGGCTCAGCCTGTGGTCGTCCATCGTCAAATACTTCGTCCCTATCTTGGGGGAGGAGGTCGTCGCCAGCATTGGCACGGTCCTGGCCGCCCGCGGCTACCTGCGGGAGGGCGTGGCCCACGGCGTCTTCCAGAAGCTCCAGCGCGACCACGCGATCGCGAGCATCTTCGAGGGCACCACGCACGTCAACCTGGCGAACGTCGCCGCGCAACTGCCGTATCTCGTCACCTCCCCCGAGGTGACGGGCGACGAGGACGTCCTGCTCGCCGACCTCTTCCGCTGGACGCGCACCCCGCCCGCCTGGCGCCCCGACGGCCGGCTGCTCCAGCTCACGAACGAGGGCCTGGACGAGATCGGGCAACGGTTCGAGGCGACCGCCTACGAGGTCCGTACCGAGGCCAAGGCCCACGCGGCGCCCGGCGTCGCGGACGACCTCGCCGACCTCATGTCCCGCATCACCGACCTGCGCGCCGACCTGTGCGCGGGCGTCCGGGAGGCGCCGGGCGACACCACCTCGGTGGCGGCGCTGGGCCGGGCGCGGCGGTACTGCGAGCTCCACGCGATGGTCTCGTGCATGCTGACCTGGCTGCACAACCGCGACGACTTCGGCGGCGCGTTCGCCGGCGGGGGATGGCTCGTGCTCTGCCTGCAGCGACTCCTGCAACGCGTCCAGCCCGACACCGCGCTGACCGAGGACCATCTGCCCGCGATCGAGGCCGCGATGTTCAAGGGGTTCGGCGAGCGCCGCTGGTTCTCGCTGCTCTCGCTGGCCGCCGAGGACGGGCCCGACCCGCGGGCCGGGGTGTGATCCGCCGTGCGGTCACGCGACGGCCTCGCCCGGGGCGAGGGACAGGGCGGTGGATTCGTGTCGGTCGTGCGGGAGAACGTGGCGTCCTACGGTGACCAGCGCTACTTCACGTTCGTCAGCGAGGAACGCGGGCCCGGCAGGACGTACCGGGAAACCGAGCTGGGCTTCGCCGATCTCGACCGCCGCGCCCGCACCCTGGCCGCGCGCCTGCAGGGGTACGACCTCCAGGACCGCGCGGTCATGCTGCTCTATCCGGAGGGACTGGAGTTCGTGTCGGCGTTCGTGGGCTGCCTGTACGCCCGCGTCCTCGCCGTTCCGGCACCGCTGCCCGAGCTCGACGCGGGCCGGTCGGGGCGCACTCGGCGGATCATCGCGGACGCCGACATCCGCTGGATCCTCACCGACCGGGCGCACCGCGGCATTCTGGAGAAGTGGCTCGCCGACGCGGGCCTGGCCGGCGAGGTCGGGTGCCTGGACACCGAGACCGGCGTGGGCGCCGACCCCGGCGACTGGTCGATGCCGGACATCGGCCCTGACACCCTCGCGTTCCTGCAGTACACGTCGGGGTCGACCAGCGAGCCCAAGGGTGTGATGGTCTCCCACGGCAACCTGCTCCACAACGCCGAAGAGATCAAGCGCCGCATCCACGGCCGTCCCGACACGGTCGGCACGGGCTGGGTGCCGCACTACCACGACATGGGCCTGCTCGGTCAGTTCCTGCAGCCGCTCTACCTCGGCTGCCGGTACGTGTTCACGTCGCCGATCACGTTCGTCAAGCGGCCCGTCCTGTGGCTGGAGCTCATCACCCGCCACCGCGCGACGATCATGCTGGCGCCCAACTTCGGCTACGAGCTGTGCCTGCGCCGCGTCACCGACCGGCAACTGGAGGGCCTCGACCTCAGCTCACTGCGGACGGCCAAGAACGGCGCGGAGCCGGTCCGCCCCGCGACGCTGCGGCGGATGGTCGAACGGTTCGGCCCCGTCGGGTTCCGGCCGGACGTCTGGATGCCCTGCTACGGCATGGCCGAAACGACGCTCCTCATCACCGGCGCCTCGTTCGGCAAGGGTGCCGTCGTCCGCGATTTCGACGCCGACGCCCTGACGCACGACCTGGCGATCCCGCTCGACGATCCGCTGGCCACAGGACACCCCGGTGAACGGGCCACCCGCCGGCTGGTCGGCAATGGGAGTGCGGTCACGCTGGACGTGCGGATCGTGGAGCCGGAGAGCCGGGTCGTGCGGCCGGCGGGGCATGTGGGGGAGATCTGGGTGCGCGGCGGCAGCGTCGCCAAGGGGTACTGGCGCAGGCCCTCGCAGACGCGGGAGACGTTCCACGCGTTCACCGCGGACGGCGCCGGGCCGTACCTGCGTACGGGGGACCTCGGGTTCGTCCTGGACGGGGAGCTGTACGTGACCGGGCGGATCAAGGATCTGATCATCGTCAACGGGCGCAACATCCACGCCCACGATCTGGAGGAGGCGGCCCAGTCGGCCAATCCCAAGGCGCGCACCAGCGCCGCGTTCTCGATCGACACCGGTACGGAACAGGTCGTCATCGTGCAGGAAGTGGGCGCCCCGGCGGCCGGAGAGACGCCGCTCAGCGAGTTGGCGGCCCGCACCAAGACGCGGGTGGCCCGCGCGTTCGACCTGCCGGCACTCAGCGTCGTCTTCGCCGGACGGGGCGCGGTTCGCCGTACGACCAGCGGAAAGATACAGCGTGGGCTGACTCGGCAGGCCCTGCTGAACGGGAAGATCACTCAGCTCGCAACCGATCTTCAACCAGTTGTGTCAAAACAAATTAGTCAAAAACGAGACTAGGTATGTCTTTGCCTGATAAAGTCACGGATCACCCGGTGCACAGAGTGGAGAGAAGACGGGCCATGGCGCTACGTCACGCGGTTCTCGCGGCCCTGCTGGACGGTGAGTACAGCGGCTACCAGCTCGCCAAGATCTTCGACCTGTCCGTCTCCAACTACTGGCACGCCGTTCCCCAGCAGCTCTATGCCGAGCTGACCAAGCTGGAGTCCGAGGGGCTGATCACCGGCCGCCGGATCATCCAGCACGATCGTCCCAACAAGCGGGTCTTCACCGTCACCCAGGCAGGGATCGACGAGCTGGAACGGTTCGCCGCCGTACCGGCCAAGCCTGGGATCATCCGCGAGAATCTCCTGGTCATGGTGCAGGCCGTGGATCACATCTCCACGCCTGCCGTGATCACCCAGCTCGAGGACCGCGCGCTGGCCTCCGCCGCCAAGATCGCGATCTTCGAGCGAACTCTCGAGCACCTCCGTGGTGATCTCGACGAGGAGTCCTATCTGCGTACCGGTTCTCCGATCGGGCCTTACCTGACGTGTCTGCGTGGGCTCCGATTCGAGCAGGAGAACCGCGAGTGGTTCGAGAGCACTGCCCAACTGCTGCGCGACCGAGCAATCGCGCACGCCGAGGAAGGCAAGTCATCGTGACCCCCGGCCCCACGCCACGCCCGCGCGGGAACCGGTCGCCACGCCCCAGCCGAGGAGGCGTTCATGACGGGCGAACACCGCACGATAGAGCGACCTAGCGACCCAGCCGAGCCACACGCCGAGGCGCACGCCGCGCCCACCGCGCCCCATGCGGCGCACCTGCCCGCCGTGACGTCCGCCGCCACATCCGCCGTGGCGTCCGCGGTCGCGGCCAGGGCCCTTCCCTCCACCACGGTCACGGCGGACGCCCCGCCTGCCGTGCTCGCAGTGGCGGAACCACGGGACACCCTCCGGCCCCCGGACGTCCTCGGGTCACCGGACGTGCTTCTGGGTGAGCTGAACCTTCCGGCGGCACACGCGTCCGTGCCCCTGGCCCGCGGGTTCAGCCGTTCCATCACCACGGCCTGCCAGATCCCGGACGTCCGGGACGACGCCGAGGTGCTCGTCTCCGAACTGGTCACCAACGCCGTGCAGCACGCCGCGGTGTCCGGGGCCACGCTGTGCCTGCGCATGCTCCGCGCCGGCACGCGGCTGCGCATCGAGGTCCACGACCCGAGTCCCGTGCTGCCGCGCGCCGTCCGGATCAACCTGCTGGAAGAGACCGGCCGGGGCTGGTTCCTGGTCGCGATCATCGCTGAGCGGCACGGCATCGAGCAGACCTCCGCCGGCAAGTCGGTCTGGTGTGAAGTGCCCGCGTGGCCGTGACGGCCCGCGCCGGTCCTTCATAGCAAGCCGTCCGGCCGTCCCGCCCTGCGGGCCGGACGAGAGCCCAGGTTCTGGAGCGGAAGAGCATCATGCGCGTTTTCATGGCGATGTACGCCGCGTCCGAAAGCCCTCGCAGACGTACCGACCGTCGGCGATAGGGGTGGGGACGCGATGTCCGTGGAGTGGTACCGAGCAGATGGAAGACCCGCGACATCGGACGAGGCACAGCGGCTGCTGCTCGATGTGAGATCACGCCTGCTCGCGCAGGACGTCATCCGCGTCGGACCGGTCGTGGTGGTCGTGTCCACCTGGTTCACCGTGATCGACCAGGGGCTCGCGGCGAACGGACGGCCGCTGTTGTGGCAGACGATCGCGTCCGATCTCACGATGCATGCCGACATCGGCCAGTACACGACGCGGGAGAAGGCGGCCCGCGGCCACGCGGAGGCCGTCGCGATGATCACTGACCGGCTCCGCCGGCTGGTCGCCCGCTCGAACGCCGGAGAGACCTGGTCGACCGGGCACGAGGGCTGGTCGGCCACCGGCTGACGACCCGTTCCCAACGAATCTCTAACGAACCCCTAACGAACCCGAACGAACCCGAACTCGACTACCCGACATCGAGAAGAAGGCGGGCCGGGCCCCACGGCCCGAACCGACATGAGGGTGAAATCTGATGGGCACCAAGAGCAACCGCCGGCCGCCCACCCCGCCCGGGGCGGCCGCAAGGAAGAAGGCACCGGACGACGCCGCCGGCGGAGGGAGGAGGCGAGGCCTGCCGATTCGCCTGCGGATCACGGTCCTGCTGCTCGTGCCGCTGATGTCCCTGGTCGCCCTCTGGGGCTTCGCCGCCAACCTCACGCTCGGCGCGGCGTTCGACAAGTACGACTTCTCCACCACCTACGACAAGGTGGGGCTGCCCGGCCTCTTCCTGGTCAACCAGCTCCAGCAGGAACGTTCGCTGAGCGTGGTCGCGGTGAGCACCCGCAAGCCCGCCGACCGGCAGAAGCTCGGCGCGCAACGCGCCCGCGCGAGCGCCGTGCAGGCCGCGTTCCGCAAGTCGGCGTTCTCGCCCGAGGCCACGGACGCGGCGAAGCCGGAGACCGAGCAGCGGCTGGCCGAGGCGATGAAGGCCCTCGACCGGCTGCCCGCGCTGCGCGCCAAGGTCGACACCGGGCAGATCGGGACGCTGGAGCTCATCGACGCCTACGGCGGCGTCCTCGACCGCGTCATCCTGGTCTTCAGCGGTCTGGTCATCGTCAACGACCTCGACATCTTCGAACAGGGCCGCGCGCTCATCAGCGTGGGCAACGCGCGCGCCTACATGCTGCGCCAGGACGCGCTGATCTCCGCCGCGCTCGCGAAGGGCGGCAGGCTGTCGGACGCCGAGCACCTGGCCTTCGCGGAGTGGGCGGCCATCGGGCGGCGCGAGTTCCAGGTCGGGCTCGTGGACATGAACGACGACCTCAAACGCCCGTTGCAGCAGCTCGCCGCGACCCCCAACTTCCAGCGTTACCGCGCCATCGAGACGGCCGTGGTCAACGGGCGCGGCGACCGGCTGCCCCCCGAGATCGCGGAGTGGCAGGCGACCATCGCGCCGCTGTCCCAGGCGTGGGAGCAGAAGGTCACCCAGGCCAGCCTCACGCTGAACGACCTGGCCAAGCCGATCGGTGAGCGCGTCGTCCGGCGGCTCGTCCTGGTGGGCGGCTTCGGTCTGCTGGCGGTGGTGGCGTCGGTGCTCCTGTCGGTCTTCGCCGCGCGCAGCTTGTCGCGCGAGCTGCGCGGGCTGCAGCGCGCCGCACTCCGGCTGGCCGAGGACCGCATCCCGAGCGTGGTCGCCCGGCTGCGCCGCGGTGAGGAGGTGGACGTCGAGGCCGAGGCGCCGCCGCTCATCATCGGCAAGACCAGGGAGGTCTGCCGCGTGGGCGACGCGTTCACCCGCGTCCAGCACACCGCGATCGAGACGGCCGTACGCGAGTCGTACCTGCGCGAAGGCATCAGCCGCGTCTTCCTCAACGTCGCCTGGCGCAGCCAGTCCCTGCTCCACCGGCAGCTCCGCATGCTGGACGAGATGGAACGCCGCGCCACCGACCCGGACGTGATGGCCGACCTGTTCCGGCTGGACCACCTCACCACCCGCATGCGCCGCCATGCCGAGGGCCTGGTCATCCTGTCCGGCGCCTCGCCCGGCCGGGGCTGGAGCAGGCCCGTGCCGGTCGAGGACGTCATGCGCGCCGCCATCGCCGAGGTGGAGGACTACACGCGCGTGGAGGTCGTCGTGCTGTCGGCCGAGGCCGCGCTGATCGGGGAGGCCGTGGCGGACGTCGTCCACCTGCTCGCCGAGCTCATCGAGAACGCCACGGTGTTCTCACCGGCGCCGACCGAGGTCCTGGTCCGCGGTGAGATGGGGGCGAACGGCTTCGCGGTCGACATCATCGACCGCGGCATCGGGCTCGACCAGGCCGAGCTGAACGCCCTCAACCTGCGGTTGTCGCGGGCCCCCGAGTTCGACCTGGCCGTCACCGACCGGCTCGGCCTGTTCGTCGTCGCCCGCCTCGCGGGACGGCACGGCATCCGCGTCGCGCTGCAGCCGTCGGTGTACGGCGGCGTCACGGCGGTCGTGCTGGTCCCGCGCGAGCTGATGGTCGACATCGACCGCCCCGAGGACGAACGCGAACCCGGCGCCACCGCCACTGTGCCCGCCGACGGCGTGCCCGTCCCCCGGCAGGCGGCGGAGACGACGGCGAACGGCTCCGGCCACACCGAGGGGAACGGTCAGCGGCAGGCCCTGCTCAGATCCAAGGCGATGCTGAACGCGCCGACGCCGTTCGACGTGCCCGCTTCCCCCGTTCAAGGGACAGGGCCGGACGCGCCGCCGTCGTTCGGGACGCCCACCCCGCCCACCGGCCCGGCCCCGTCCACGCCCTCCGCGTCGTCCACGCCGCCACGTTCGCCCGCGCGGCCCGCACCACCCGTGCCGCCGCGCTCATCCGGGTCGCCCGCGCCGCCCGAGGTGCCGACCTGGGCCTCCGACACGTCCGCGTGGGGTACGGAACCACCGGCGTGGTCGGCGGCAGACACCCCCACCTGGGGCACCGAGGCGCCGGTCTGGGCCGCCGAGCCCGCCGACCGGCAGACCTCGTTCACCTCGCCGGTGTCGTTCGGCGAACCGATGGCCGCGCCGCACGCGCCGCACGCGCCGTACGCGCAGCCCGCGTCCGGCTCGCGCGCCCCGCTGCCGCGGCGGACCAGGAGGGCCAGCCTGGCGCCGCAACTGCGCGACGACGAGCAGTCCACCGGCTACCAGCCGGACGACGCGCTCGTCGCCTGGGAGGAACGCTCGGCCGAGGCGTCCCGGGACCTGTTCGCCGAACTCCAGGCGGGCTGGATGCGCGGCCGGGACGAGGACGAGGGACCGTCCGATCACCCAGAGGGAAGGGGAGGACCGACATCATGACGCAGCAGGGAGTGGGGACCGAACTGAACTGGCTGCTCAACGACCTCGTCGACCGCGTGCCCCAGGTGCGCAAGGTCGTCGTGCTGTCGCGGGACGGCCTGGTCATGGGATCGTCGCGGGACGTCGGCCGCGAGGACTCCGAATACCTGGCCGCGCTGGCGGCCGGCTTCCACAGCCTGGCGCTCGGCGCCAAGCCGCAGCTCGACTCCGGCGAGATCCGGCAGACCATCATCGAGATGGACAAAGGGCTCTTCTTCGTGGTCCCGGCCGGTGCCAACAGCTGCCTGGCGTTGCTGAGCGAGGTGGGCGCGAACGCGGGCCTGGTGGCGTACGAGATGACGATGCTGGTCAAACGTGTCGGCCGGCAGCTCTCCACGGGGCTGAGAACGCGCGGCCCGGTCCCGGAATCCGGGTGAGCGGTGATGGACCCGAGCGTCTCCGGCGGCCCCCGGGGCCCGGGCCGGGAGCGGTGGATCGACGAGGCCGCCGGGCCCGTGGTCCGGCCGTACGCGATGACCCGGGGCCGCACCCGGGCCCGTGGCGAGCCGCTCGACCTCGTCACGATCCTCGTCGCGATCGGCCACGCGCCCGCTGAACCCGGCCGCCTCACCCGCGAGCAGCGGCGGATCCTGTGGCTCTGCCGCCGCCCGCACACCATCGCCGACCTGGCCTCCGACCTGGACCTGCCGTTCGGCGTGCTCCGGGTGCTGGCCGGGGACCTCCTCGACTCGGGCCTGGTGGGCGTCCAGCGCTGGACCTCGCCCGCCGCCCAGACCGATCAGAACCTGCTCAGGAGGGTTCTCGATGAACTCCGCGCGCTCTGACGAACTGCATGATCCGGCCGATGGCCGGTCCGACGACGAGCACGACGGCCCGCGCGTCGCGCTCAAGATCCTGGTGGCGGGCGGCTTCGGGGTCGGCAAGACCACCCTCGTCGGCGCTGTCAGCGAGATCCGCCCGCTGCGCACCGAGGAGGCGCTCACCGACGCGAGCGTCGGCGTCGACGACCTGGAGGGCGTCGACGCCAAGCGGACGACGACCGTGGCGATGGACTTCGGCCGCATCACGCTGCGGGACGGCGTCGCGATCTACCTGTTCGGAACGCCGGGCCAGGAGCGGTTCTGGTTCATGTGGAACGAGCTGTCGCGCGGGGCGCTCGGCGCCGTGGTGCTGGCCGACACCCGGCGGCTCACGGCCAGCTTCGCCTCGATCGACTACTTCGAGGAGAAGGGCACTCCGTTCGTGGTGGCGGTGAACTGCTTCGACGACGCCGACCGGTACGAGTCGAACGAGATCCGAGGCGCCCTCGACATCGATCCGCACGTCCCCGTCATCCTCTGCGACGCGCGGCGGACCGACTCGGCCAAGCGGGTGCTCGTCGGCCTGGTCGAGCACGCGCTGCGACTGGCAGGCGCCACCGCCGGTCGCTAGCGCCTCACGGCCCGCCGCCAGGGCGCCACGGTCGGCCGCTAGGGCTGCGTGGCCGGGCGGTCGGATGCTGGCCGGTAGAGGCCAGGCCGGGCCGCCGGTTGTGGCCAGCGCCTGGGTGCGAGTGGAGGTCGCTGCCAGGGGCTGGTCCGCGGGGGTCAGGCGGTCGGCGCCTCCGTGGCGGGATCGGTCGTCGGAAGGCCGGTGACCTCCTCGTTCTCCTCCGGTGGGTCCAGTGGTGGACGCATGATGACCTCGTTCACGCCGACGTCGTGGCCGGCCTCGCAGCGGACCTCGGCCATGACGGCCTCGCCGCAGTCGGCGTGGACGAGGGAGACCATCCGCCCCTCCTCGCTCTCAAGGTAGATGTCGCCCCATTCCATGAGGCTGACCAGGGTGGGCGCCAGGGCGAGGCCCGCCTTGGTGAGGTGGTACTCGTAGCGGGTCCGCTGGCCGGGCTCCTGGTACGGCTCCTTGCTGAGCAGGCCGAAATTCACCAGATGCCGCAGCCGGTCGGTGACGGCCGATTCGGTCATGCCGAGGTTCCGCACGAAGTCGCCGAAACGGCTCGTACCGAGGTACGCCTCGCTCAGCACCAGCACCGCCGACGGCGGGCCGATCGCCGCGAGTGTCCTGGATACGGGGCAGTTCTGCATCGACCAGGTGGTGCGGTCGGCGAAGTGCCCCTCAAGTGCGATGGTCACCTTCGCGATTATACGCCGAAGAACATGCTGACTTGTATTGACCGCAGTCAGCGGATCTCGCTACGCTACCTAACTATGGTTGATCAAAGTCAGGTGCGTCCGCGACTCGCCCTCGCGGTACTCTCCGTGGCCAGTTTCATGGCCGGGCTCGACCTGTTCATCGTCAACGTGGCGTTCAACGACATCGGCCGCGACTACGCGGGCGCCTCGCTCGCCGATCTCTCCTGGGTGCTCAACGCGTACACGATCGTCTTCGCCGCGTTGCTGGTGCCCCTCGGCAGGCTCGCCGACCGCTACAGCCGCAAGGCCGGGCTGCTGATCGGCCTCGTCGTCTTCGTCGCCGCCTCCCAGGCCTGCGCGCTCGCCCCGTCCCTGTGGTGGCTGGTCGCCTTCCGCGTCCTGCAGGCCATCGGCGCCGCGGCTTTGATCCCCACCAGCCTCGGGCTGCTGTTGTCGGTGTATCCCCCCAAGCGGCGCGCCGCCGCGGTTCGGATCTGGTCCGCCTCCTCGGCATTGGCGGCCGCGGCGGGTCCGGCCGCGGGTGGCGTGCTGGTCGAAGCCTCGTGGCGCTGGATCTTCGAGGTGAACGTCCCGATCGGGATCGTCGCGGTGTTGCTCGCGCTGCGCTACGTGCCCGACTCCCGGGACGGCGCGTCCGCTCGTGTCCCCGACCTGACGGGGGCCGTGATCTTGACGAGCTCCATAGCGTTGCTCGCGCTCGGGCTCGTGAAGATCAATGACTGGCCGGGCGAGCGGACCGCGGTCGTGGTGGCCGTGTCCATGCTGACCCTGGGTGCGTTCTGGCTGCGTTCGTCGCGGCACGCCACACCGGTGATCGAGCCGTCGCTGCTCGCGGTGCGCACCTTCGCCTCGTCGAACGCGGCGATCCTGCTGTTCTGCGTCGCGTTCGCCGGCAACCTGCTGATCGGTGTCCTCTGGATGCAGGAGGTCTGGAACTACTCGGCGATCCAGACCGGGCTCGGGGTGGCTCCCGGGCCGCTGATGGTACCGATCTTCGCGTTGGTGGCCGGCCGGATGATCGGCGCGCGGGTCCCGGTCGGCGTGGTCACGGCCCTCGGCTGCGCGGTCTGCGCCGCGGGCATCGCCATCATGGTGACGAGCCTCGGCCCGACCCCCGCCTACGCCTCCGACCTGCTCCCCGGCTGGCTCGTCGGCGGTGCGGGCGTCGGCCTGGCACTCCCCACCATCCTGTCGGCCGCGGCGACCGACCTGCCGGAGCACCGGTTCGCGACCGGTAGCGCGGTGGTCAACATGAGCCGCCAGATCGGCAGCGTCCTCGGCGTGAGCCTGGCGGTGGCCGTGCTCGGCACCCCGCACGGCTACCTGGACGCGCACGAGTCGTTCGTCGACGCCTGGCTGGTGATCGGCGCCTTCATGATCGTCGCGGCCTTCGCAGCGCTCGGCATGACCCCTCGCCGCATCGCCTCCGGCCACATCGTGCCCGAGTCGGGACCGGCCGTCGCGAGAACGAAGACGACCTGAACCGGACGAACGAGAAGCCGGACGAACGAGAAGCACGTGAACCCGAGCCCGAACGAGGAGCACGTGAACCGCGACGCCTGCGGGTAAGCCCCGACCCGCAGGCGTCCCCACCCGGCCCACCCCCCGCGCCGTCGCCGCCATGGCGCGTTTCAGGAGCGGTGGCTTGAGGTGGGGGAGGGAGCAGGCGCAGGCCGAGCTGCGGTTTCTTGACAGACAACAGTGTCTGTAAGAGACTCGGCGCACTCTCTCGGGGAGGACCGCCATGCGTAGCCGTGCCCTGACCGCCGTCTGGACGACCCTTGTCCTGACCATGTCCGTGGTCATGGCCGTCCCGGCCGGTCCTTCGCCGGCAGCCGCTACCGCGGTCGCGGTCGCGGCACCGCAGGCCTGGGCTCCCGATCCGGAGCGGTACGGCATCGCGGTCGAGCGCAATCTCACCGTCAAGCTGAGCGACGGCAGGCTCCTGCGCGCCGACGTGCACACTCCGGCCGATACCTCGACCGGACGCCCGGCCGCGGGACCCTTCCCCGTCGTCGTCGGCTTCACCCCGTACGGCAAGTCGACCTCGGCGCAGTTGGGCACGCATGGCAGCGGCGGCCTCAATCCCTACCTGGTGAAGCGCGGTTACATCGGCGTGGTGGTGGACGTTCCCGGCACGGGCGGGTCGGAGGGAAAGTTCGACCTGTTCAGCCCGGATGAGGCGCGCGCGGGCGCCGAGGTGGTCCGCTGGGCCGCGGCGCTCCCGCGCGGCAACGGCAAGGTCGGGATGCTCGGCCTGTCGTACGTGGCCATCGACCAGTTGTTCACCGCCGCCGAGATCGGCCCCGGCTCGCCCCTGAAGGCGATCTTCCCGATGGCGGCGTCGGTGGACCCGTACCGCGACCTGTTCACGAGCGGCGGCGCGCTCAACGTCCTGTCGCCGCTGGGCCTGGTGTTCGGCTACGGCGTCACGCGCGTCCTCACGCCGTTCGCCGAGCTGGCCTCGGACCCGGTCACCGCGCTCACGCTCGCGTTCCGGAACCTGCTGCAGGCCGGGCCGTTCGAGCTGAGGTTCGCGCGCGACATGCTCACCAACGGGCCGCGCCGCTACGACAACGCGTACTGGAAGGTCCGCGCGCCCGAACGCGTCCTGTCGAAGATCGTGGCCAACGGCGTGGCCGTCCATCTCGTCGGCGGCCTCTACGACGTCTTCCAGCGCGGCGAGCCGCTCCTTTACAGCGGGCTGCAGAACGCCGCGGCCGGGCGGCCGGTCACCGCGCCCATGCGACCGGGGCAGCAGGTTTCCTCCAAGTACCAGCTGACCTTCGGTCCATGGACGCATGGAGACATGGGCCGCGGGATCGATCTGGACCGGCTGCAGCTCCAGTGGTTCGACCACTGGCTCAAGGACCGCGACACCGGCGTCACCGACACCGCGACGCCGCTGCGGGTGCTCGAACCTGGCGGCGCGTCCTATGCCACGGCCAACTACCCGCTGGCTGAGGCCAAACCCGTTCACCTGTCCCTGCGTTCCGGCGGACGCCTGACCAGCGACAGGCCCGCCGCCGGCGAGCCCTCCGACACCCTGCTCTTCACCGGCGTGTCGAATCCCTGCACCCGTTCCACCGACCAGTTCGCGGCGGGCCTGCTGTCGCAGCTGTCCGAGGCCGGGATCGGCGGCCTGTGCGTCGGACCCCAGCGCAAACCCGCCCGCGGCCCAGGCGAGGTCACCTACTCGACCGAGCCGCTGGACCGGCCGATGCGGCTCGCCGGGCCCATCGGAGTCACCCTGCGCGCCTCCGCCACGCGGCCGGAGACGCTCTGGGCGCTCACCTTGGAGGACGTCGCTCCTGACGGCACGTCCACCGACGTGTCCGGCGGCGCGCAGCTCGGCTCCATGCGCGCACTGGACACCGGACGCAGCTGGCCCGGCACCTCCGGCCACTGGCTCAGCCCGTACCACAGGCTCACCAAGGACGCGCTGCGGCCGGTCCCGGCGGGCGAGGTCGTCCGGTACGACGTCGCGATCCGCCCGGCGTTCGCCACCGTCCCGGCCGGGCACCGGCTGCGGCTGCGCGTCGCCACCGCCGACTTCCCGCACCTCGTCCCGCTGGCCGATCTGCCCGGGCTGCTGGGCGGGCGCTACACCGTTCGCCATGACGCCGCCGCGCCCTCGGGCATCGATCTGTCCGTCGTCGCGGCTCCATGACTGAGCCACGTCGGCTGCCTCGGGGCCGGTACGCCCTGTCCCGTGCGGAGGTGGAGAGCATCCACCGCGCACGGCTGTGCGCCGCCATGGCCGAGGTGATGGCCGAGAAGGGGTACGTGGGCACGTCGGTGGGGGACGTCCTCAAGCGTGCCGTGGTCTCGCGCCAGAGCTTCTACCAGCTCTTCGACTCCAAGCTGGACTGCTTCATGGCCACCGCCCGGCTGGCGAGCGAGTACCTGATGGAACGGTTGCGCGAGGTGCTCGCGGCGTCGCCCGAAGGGGAGGAGCCGCTGGTCCGGTTCGAGCGGGCGCTCGCCGCCTACCTCGACGTGCTGGCCGCCGAGCTGCCGTTCGCGCGGCTGTTCATGGTCGAGGTGTACGCGGCGGGTCCCGAGGCCGTGCGGCGGCGCACCGAGGGGCAGATCGCCCTCACCAGGGCGCTCGCCGAGGTGATGGAGGTGACCGACGAGGTGGGCCACTACACCTGCCAGGTGGTCGTCGCGGCGACGAGCGCCCTGGTGACCCCGGCCGTGGCCTCGGGCGACCGCGACGCCCTGCGCGCCGCCGCCCCGCCCCTGACCGACCATGTCCGCCGCCTGTGGGAGATCGGGGCCTTCGGCGCGATATGAAGAGGCGGTCGCGCCTGATCGGCACTACACTGCTCAGGTCGCCCCACACCGTCCGGACCCGGACGGCGTCCGGGGTGTACGGGCTGTAGCGCAGTTTGGTAGCGCACCGGCTTTGGGTGCCGGGGGTCGTGGGTTCAAATCCCGCCAGCCCGACCTACGGGTCAGTCGGCTGAGCCCTTCTCATGAGCGGCCAGCCAGGCGCCGACGCCCGCGGGGGTGAGGAAGGCGTCGAACGCGAGCTCGGAGGCGCCGATCAAGGTGGCCTCCGCGCCGAGGGCCGAGGGGACGACGGCGGCGGGGTGCTCGCGGCGGAAGTCCATCAACCCCGCCTGGTAGGACGTCTCCAGGGCCTCGGCCGAACGGGCGAGCAGCCCGGCGCCGAGCCCGGAGAGCGTCACGATCTCCGGGTCGAGGGCGTTCACCAGCGCGCTGATGCCGATGCCGAGGATGCTCGCCGCCTGGTCGACGACGGCCTGGTGGGCGGGGTCGGCAAGGATCTCCAGCGCCCCGGGGCGGTCCTGAGGCGGCCGGCCGGTGGCCCGCAGCAGGGCGTTCGCGCCGACCTCCAGACCCCAGCAGCCGGTCGCGCCGCAGGGGCAGGGCCGGTCGCTTCCGATCAGCGGCATGTGGCCGAACTCCCCGGCGGCCCCGCGTGACCCCGGGATGGGGTTTCCGTTGAGGATGAGCGCTCCGCCGAGGTCGAACTCGATGTGCAGGTGCAGCCCGAGCCCGCGGGCGCGCAGTGCGCCCCGCCGGGCCTCCGCCAGGCCCGCGAGGGTGGCGTCGTTGTCGAGAAGGGCGGGCTGGAGCGCCGCCACGACGTCGATCTCCCGCCAGCCGAGATGCGGGATGTCGAGCAGCCGGCCGTCGCGGACCGGCCCGGGAGCGGCGACCGCCACGCCGACCGAACGGGGCGCGAGCGCCTCCCGGTGCCGCCGGATCGCGGCGGCGAGCGGGCCGAGCACGTCCTCGGCGGGAGCGCCGGGGTGCGGCCGCCGTTCGAGAACGGCCGGCCGCCCGCCGAGTTCGGCCGCCGCGATCGTCCACACGTCCTCGCGGAGATCGACGGCCAGGGCCAGCGGGCCGTCCGGATGGGGACGCGGGATGCCCGTCGGGCGGCCACGGGTGCCCTGACGGGCGATCTCCTCACGGATGAGCCGGGCGTTGGCCAGTTCGCCCGCCAGGACGGCGGCGGTCCCGCGCGACAGCCCGAGGGACCGGGTGAGCTCGGAACGCGTGGCCCCGGCGCCCGCCTCGTGCACCGCGCGGAGCAGCCGCACCAGATTGTGCAGCCGCAGCTCACCGCTCGTCGTCGCTCCCGTTTCCCGCATGGGGTGATTGTGCCAGCCGCCGGTCGTCGATTATGTTCTAGGCGCGAGCAAATTTGGGAGGAACCGTGATCAAACGCGCCAGGCTCGGCGTTTTCGGCTACTTCTGGCTGTGCGGCCTGGTCATCGGCGTGTGGGCGGCGAGCCTGCCCGCGCTGGACGACCGGCTCGACCTCGGCACCGGCCGCACCGGCACCGTGCTCCTGCTGGTCTCGCTGGGCGCGCTGGTCTCCATGCAGGGCGCGGGGCGCGTGGCCGACCGCTTCTCAAGCCGCCGCCTCTGCCTGGTCTCCGGTCCGCTGCACCCGCTGCTCCTGCTCGGCCCGGCGCTGTCGGGGTCGTACGAGGCGCTGCTGGTGTGGGCGTTCGTCTTCGGGCTCGGCTTCGGCCTCCTTGAGATCGGCATGAACGCGCACGCCGTCGAGGTGGAGGAACGGTACGCCAGGCCGATCATGTCCGCGTTCCACGGCATGTGGAGCCTCGGCGGCGCGCTCGCCGGGCTGGTGACCGCGGCGGCGCTCCGGAGCGGCCTCGGCGTCGGCGCCCTGCTGACGGCGACGGCGCTCGCCGGCGCCGTCCTCATGCTGCTACCCGGCCGGTTCCTGCTGCGCGACCGCCTCGCACGCGAGCCCGCCGAGGCCAAGGAGTCCGGTGACGGACGCCGGCCGCCGGTCAAGGGAGCCGTCGCCCTGCTGGGCATCGTGGTCTTCGCCGGATCGGTGAGTGAGGGCGCGGCCATGGACTGGGCCGCCATGCACGCCCGGCGGGTGCTCGACGCCGGCCCAGACCTGGCACCGCTCGCGTTCACGGTCTTCTCGGTCGCGATGACCACCATGCGCTTCCTCGGCGACCGCCTGCGTGGCCGCCTCGGCAGCGCACGGACACTGCGCCTGGCGGGCGTCCTGGCCGCCTCCGGTTACGCCCTCGTGATGCTGGCCCCCGCCCTGGGCGGCGCGGCCATGGGCTGCGCCTGGGCGGGCTGGGCGCTGGTCGGCACGGGCCTGGCGACCGTCGTGCCCGTCGTCTTCAGCACGGTCGGCGCCTCCCAGGAGGCGGCGGGCCGCGCGCTGGCGCTGGTGACCACGTTCGGCTACTGCGGCCTGCTGGCCGGACCGGCGGTCATCGGCCACCTGGCCGACGCCACCTCGCTTCCGGCCGCCCTCGCCGTGCCCGCCTGCCTGGCCGTCTTCGTGGCCCTGGCAGGCCCCCGAGCGATCACGTCCCTCACCCACCCGCGCCCCGTGCGCCGCCACACCGACCGAGACCACCTCGACGTACTATCCCCAAACCTCCCCAAACCCTGACCCCACTATCCGCCCATGCCAGCCACGCCTGCGTGATCACCAACCGCGTCAGAGCCAGCCCGCGTTGATCACCCGCCCGCGTCAGAGCCAGCCTGCGCCAGTGCTGGCCCGCGTCCGCGCCAGCCCGCGTCCGCGCCAGCCCGCGTCCGCGCCAGCCCGCGTCCGCGCTGGCCCTCGTCCGCGCCAGCCCGCGTCCGCGCCAGCCCGCGTCCGCGCTGGCCCGCGTCCGCGCCAGCCCGCGTCGGCGCTGGCCCGCGTCAGCGCCCGCCTGCGTTGATCGGCCGCCTGGGTCAGTGCTGGCCTGCGGTGGCGGTCGCCGCAGGCCAGCGCTGCTGTGGTGATGCGAGCCCGCTGTCGGCGGCGGCCTGTGTCAGGGGTGGTCGCGTAGGAGGGTTCGGGCTGTGGTCGCGGCCATCGCGAGGGCCTCGGGTAGGCGTTCTGGTCGGCGGCCACCTGCTTGTGCGATGGCGCCCTTGCCGCCCGCGCCGCCGCCCACGGCCCGTGCCGCGTCCGTGAGGAGATCGCGGGCTTGCAGGCCGTCGCGGGCGAGGTCATGGGTGAACGCGCCGACCAGCGTCGCTCTGCCGGTGGCGGTCGTGCCGAGCACCACCGCCCCTGGTCCAGGCCGTTGCGCGAGCTCGGTCGCCAGTGGCCGCAGCTCTTCTGGGGACATGCCGTCGATGAGCTCGGTGACGAGCCATGCGCCGTTCACTCGTTCGGCACGGCCTGCGAGACGTTCGGCGGTCGCCGTTCGCTCCGCCTGCCGCAACCGGTCGAGTTCGCGCTCGGTCTCCGCCAGCGCCGACAGCCGCCGCCGCAAACGGTCCGGCGCCTGCTCCGGCGGTACGTTCAGCAGCGAGGCCAGCTCGGTCAGCAACGCCTGCTGCCGATCGTGGTGGCGGAGCGCGTCCGCGCCGGTGAGCGCCTCGATCCGGCGCAGGCCGACACCGATCGACGACTCGCCGATGACGTGCATCGGGCCGGCCTGCGAACCGTGGCCGACGTGGGTGCCGCCGCACAGTTCTCGCGACGCGTCACCGATGTCGACGATCCGCACGTGGTCGCCGTACTTCTCGCCGAAGAGCGCGATCGCGCCCGCCGCCTCCGCCTCGTCCCGGCTCGCATCCCACACCCGAACGCCGGGATCGTCGAGCAGGTAGTCGTTGACCAGCGTCTGCACGCCCGCGAGCTCACCGGGGCCGACCGCGCCGAAGTGCGTGAAGTCGAACCGGAGCCGGCCCGGCTCGACCCGCGAACCCCGCTGCACGGCATGCTCGCCAAGCACGCGGCGCAACATCGCGTGCAGCACGTGGGTCGCGCTGTGCGAGCGCGCGGTCGCCGCTCGCCGCTCCGCGTCCACGACCGCCTCCGCCTCAGCGCCGGTCCGGACCTCGCCGTGCTGCACGCGCGCCCGGTGAACGTGCAGGCCGTCCAGGCCGGGACGGGTGTCGAGGATCACCAGCGTCCCGGCCGCCGTCGTGACGTGCCCGGTGTCGCCGACCTGGCCGCCCGCCTCCGCGTAGAACGGGCTCCGGTCGAGGACCAGCTCGATCTCCTGCCCCTCGGCCGCCACCTCGACCACGCCGGAGCCGTCCAGCAGCGCGAGCACCCGGACGTCCGCCCGTGTCCGGTCGTACCCGACGAAGTCGGTCAGGCCATGCCGCGCCACGATCCGGCGGTAGGCGTCCTGGCGGGCCACCGCTCCGCCCTTGCGGTCGCGTTCCGCCTCCTTCGCCTGGCGCTGCTGCCGTTCGAGAAGCTCGCCGAACGCGTCCTCGTCGACGGTCAGCCCCGCCGACCGCGCCGCGTCCACGGTGAGGTCGATCGGGAAGCCGTAGGTGTCATGGAGCTCGAACGCGGTCCGCCCGGACAGGCCCGATCCGCTGCGGCGCGCGCGTTCGATCGCCCCGTCCAGCAACCGCGAGCCCTGCCGCAGCGTGCGGTCGAAGGCCTCTTCCTCCGCCGCGACGACCTGCCGCACGAGCTCGCGCCGCCGTTCCAGCTCGGGCCACGCCGGACCCAGATTGTCGATCACACTCGCGGTGAGCGCCGGCAGCGCCGGCTCGTCGATCCCGAGCGTCCGCGCGTGCCGGATCGCCCGGCGCATCAGGCGGCGCAGCACATACCCCCGGCCGTCCTTGCCGGGCAGCACCCCGTCCGCGATGAGGAACGCCACCGACCGCGCGTGGTCGGTGACGACGCGGAACGACACCGACTCCTCGCTCCCGTCCCGGCCGGGGTACGCGCGTCCTGCCAGCTCCTGCGCCAGGCGGAACGTCGGCGCGACGAGATCGGTCTCGCACAGGGTGTCGACGTCCTGCAGGATCGCCGCGAGCCGGTCCAGGCCCAGCCCGGTGTCGATGTTCCTGGCGGGCAGTTCGCCGACGATGGGATAGCCCTCCTTCGACGGCCCCTCGCCGCGCAGGTTCTGCATGAAGACGAGATTCCAGATCTCCTGGTAACGCTCGCCGTCCACCGCGGGCCCGCCTTCGCGCCCGAACGACGGCCCCCGGTCATAGTGCAGCTCGGACGACGGCCCGCACGGTCCGGGCACGCCCATGGACCAGTAGTTGTCGGCCATGCCGAGCCGCTGGACACGCTCACCCGGCACGCCGAGGCGCCGCCACATCCGTTCGGCCTCGTCATCGTCCGAATAGACGGTCACCCAGAGCCGATCGGGGTCGAGCCCGAAGTGCCCGGTGAGCAGCTCCCACGCCCAGCCGATCGCCTCCTGCTTGAAGTAGTCGCCGAACGAGAAGTTGCCCAGCATCTCGAAGAACGTCGTGTGCCGCGTCGTGCGGCCCACGTTGTCGATGTCGGAGGTCCGCGCGCATTTCTGCACGGACGTCGCGCGCCTGTGCTCGGGCACCCGCTCGCCGAGCATGTACGGCTTGAACTGGTTCATGCCCGCCGCCGTCAGCAGCAGCGTCGGATCGTCCGGGATCAGCGGGCCGGACGGCACGACGCGGTGATCGCGCGCGGAGAAGAAGTCGAGAAAGGTCGAGCGAATGTCAGGTGATCGCATGGGACGGCCTCACGAGGTCGGTGGGATGACGGCGCACACCGCCGAGCCGGGCCGAGAACGACGCCTCGTTCCCCGGCTCGGCGCGGCTAGCTCGCCGCCCCACCTCGTGAAAGCCCATCGGACTCTGCCAGATCTCCCGTTCGTGACCGCGGGCCCTCAGGCCCGCCCTTGACTCACGCTAACGCGCCGCCGCCGCCGGATTCTTCCCATTTTCCTCGGGCGGAAGGCCCTTCAGACCGATTAGGCGAGGAAGCCGAGCAGCGCGGCGGTGAGCTCGGCAGGCGCGTCCTCCTGGACGAGATGCCCGGCTCCCTCGATGAGGTGGAGCCGGGCGCCCGGGATCGCGGCGGCCAGCTCGTGGGCCTTGGCGACCGGGATCCACGAGTCGCCGGTGCCCCAGCAGACGAGCACCGGCAGGTCGAGCTCCCCGTACCGCGCCTGGATCTCGTCCGTGAACCGCTGGTCCGCCTGGGCGATCTGGCGGTAGAACGAGGACTGCCCGCCGTCCCTGAGCCACGGCCGGACGAGCGCGTCGAGCGTGGCCGGGTGCAGCCCCGGAGCGCTCGCGGACGCGACGTACTCCCGGATGAGCGCGCGGTGCAGATGAGGCGGCAGCTGCTCGAACACCTCGGCGTTGGCCCCGACCAGCCGGAAGAACGGCGAACCCCACGGCGCCAGCGCCACCGGATCGACCAGCGCCAGCCTGCGGTAACGGGCACCGTGCAGCAGGTGCGCGCGCAGCGCCACGGCACCGCCGAAGTCGTGCGCCACCACCTGCGGCTCGTCCAGTCCCCAGTGCGCGAGGAGCTCGGCGAACACGCGTCCTTGAGCCTCCAGCGAGACGTCCTGCCCTTCGGACATCTCCGACGACCCGTAGCCGGGCATGTCCCACACGTACACCCGGCGGCCGTCGGCGAGGGCCTTCGCGATGCGGCGCCATACGTAGGAGGAGAAGGGCGTGCCGTGCAACAGGACGAGCGGCTCCCCGTCACCGAACGCATCCCACCGGACCTCTCCGGAGGTGCTCCGATAGGTCTCGCCGAGCTTCCAGTCCACCACTGACCTGCCGCCTCCCCAGGACGCTCCGGCACTTCCCGCATAAGCAGCGTACGGGCGGAGGGCGGCCACGAACGCTTCGTCGCCCAGCGCGCCGCGACCTTTGCGCGCGTACGCCCGAGATCATCGCGGAGCTGCGGGGGTGAACTAATGGGCGGGCCCCTGACCCGCGCGGTAGGTCAGGGGCCCGAGCCTCGGCTCGACACTGTGTGGGGGTCGCGTCGTCAGCCGAGGCCGTTCTTGAGGGCGGTGATGAGCTCGCCGTTGGCGGTGTCGCCGCTGAGCTCCCAGAAGAACGACCCGCCGAGACCCTGGTTCTTGGCGTAGGTCATCTTCCCGCCGATGGTGGACGGCGTGTCGTAGCTCCACCACTGGGTGCCGCAGTGGGCGTAGGCGGTGCCGGCGACGGTGCCGTTGGCCGGGCAGCGGCCCTTAAGGATCTTGTAGTCCTCGATGCCCTGCTCGTAGGTGCCGGGCGCGGGGCCGGTGGCGGTCCCGCCGGGTTCCTTCTGCGTCACGCCCTGCCAGCCGCGGCCGTAGAAGCCGATGCCGAGCAGCATCTTGTTCGCCGGGATGCCCTTGGACCTGAGCTTCTGGATCGCCGCGTCGCTGTTGAAGCCCTGCTGCGGGATGCCCGGGTAGGAGGTGAGCGGCGAGTGCGGGGCGGTCGGCCCCTGCGCCGCCCAGGCGCCGAAGAAGTCGTACGTCATCGGCAGGTACCAGTCGACGTACTGCGCCGCGCCGCCGTAGTCGGCCGCGTCGATCTTGCCGCCGTCCGAGGCGTCGGCGGTGATCGCGGCGGTCAGCAGGTTGTTCGAGCCGAACTTGGCGCGCAGCGCCGACATCAGGTTCTTGAACGAGGAGAAGCCGCTGGTGTCGCAGCTGAGGCCGCAGGCGTTCGGGTACTCCCAGTCGATGTCGATGCCGTCGAACACGTCCGCCCAGCGCGGGTCCTCGACCAGTGAGTAGCAGGACTGGGCGAACGCGGCGGGGTTGGCCGCGGCCTGTCCGAAGCCGCCGGACCAGGTCCAGCCGCCGAACGACCAGATCACCTTGAGGTGCGGGTGCTTCTTCTTCAGCTTGCGCAACTGGTTGAAGCTGCCGCGCAGGGGCTGGTCCCAGGTGTCGGCCACGCCGTCTACGCTCTCGCCCGCGGTGTAGGCCTTCTCGTAGTCGGCGTAGCTGTCGCCGATGGTGCAGCGGCCGTTCTGGACGTTGCCGAAGGCGTAGTTGATGTGGGTGAGCTTGGCCGCCGAGCCGCTCGTGTCAATGTTCTTCACGTGATAGGCGCGCTGGTAGACGCCCCACTGCGCGAAGTAGCCGATCACCTTGTCGCCGCCGGGCCCGGTGTTGCCCTCGTCGGTCGTGACGCTGACGGCGTTCGACGCGGGAGAGGCGTTGCCGGCCGCGTCGCGTGCCTTGACCGTGAACGAGTAGGCCGTCTTGGGGGAGAGCCCGGAGACCGTGGCGCTGGTGCCGGTCACGGTGTCGGCGAGCGTGCCGCCCTGGTACACGTCGTATCCGGTCACGCCGACGTTGTCGGTGGCGGCGGTCCAGGCCAGCGAGACACTGCTGGAGGTCTTGCCGGTGGAGCGCAGGCCGCCGGGAGCGGCGGGGGCCTCGGTGTCGTCGCCCGGGCCGCCGCTGCCGTCGCAGGTGGCGCCGTTGACCTTGCAACCGGTGATCCAGCCGGGGCCGGTGCCGTTGAACCCGAAGCTGGCGGAGGCGCCCGCCGCGAGTGTCCCGTTCCAGCCGACGTTGGTGAACGTGTAGTGGTTGCCCGAAGCGGTCTTGTTGGCGTCCCAGGTCGAGCCGACCGACGTTCCGGCGGGCAGGTCGAACTCCACCTTCCAGCCGGACACCGAGGCCGTCGTGCCGTTCTTGACCGTGCACTGGCCGCCGAAGCCGCTGCCCCAGTCGGAGGTCTTGGTACAGGTCGCGGTCACCGCCGCCGCCGACGCCTGCGGCGCCGCGACCAGCGAACCGGCCATCATGATGATCAGTGCGCCGGCCAGCCCGATCGCTCGCCGTCCGCGGGGTCTGGACATGGTTCTCCTGTTCAGTTCACTCCGAACCCAATAGGAACCCCGATCGATGGAGCGCTCCATCACTCTTAGGAAAGTTTCCTAAGAGTTGGGGGGATCGTAACCTCGCCCTCTGGAGCGTTCAACCCCTGGTGACGTGGCCGTTCACGCCGTCGCACTGGTCCTGTCGGCTGCCTGCGGACGTTCGGCGGGAGCGTGCCAGAGTTGGCGAATCAGGCCAGCCGAAGCGCATGCAACGGGCAGGCCGAAAAGCCGCTCCACTGGTCTAGAGCGGTTGCTTCACCTCGGGTTACCTCGACAGCGAGCGGTGGCGGAGCGGTCAGAGCTCGACGGGATAGGAGAGCGTGAGCTCGTCCGCGGGGACGCCGCGGATGCCCCAGTTGACCGCGGGCATCTCGATGATCGTCAGTTCCAGGTCGGCGGCGCCGAGATCGAGCGCGGCGCAGAGGCGTTCATAGAACGTGCGGATCAATGCGCGCTTGGCGTCCTCGCCACGGCCGGTGAAGCAAAGGATCTCGATGACGAGGTAACGCTCGCCGCGCTGGGGCGCGACGAGGTCGTCCGAGCCGAGCCACAGGAACCGCTGGAACCGCTTGTCGTCCGGCAGCCGCCACGCTTCGGCGAGGCATTCCTGCACCAGGTCGGAGATCTCCCCGCGCCGCTCCGCCCACACGTCACGCCGTGCGTAGATCTTCACCTGGGTCATGAACGTCCTCTCGCCGGAACCTGTGATCTTAGGTCCGCCCGCCGGGCGCGACGGCATCGGGCCCCGTCGCCGGATGTCTCAGAACGTGCCGAACCATCGCGGCATGTCGAGCTGGAACGGGTCCGGAGGCGTCATCCGGCGCAGATCCTCCTCCATCGCCCGGACCCGGTCGGCTCCGAGGGTCTCGGCCCAGCGCGCGCGGATCTGGTCGAAGATCTGCTCGGACAGCGTCAGGCTCTCGACGCCGCGCGCGGTGAGCTGGACGATCTTGCGGCGCGCGTCGGCGGGATCGGTCGCGCGCTCGACGTAGCCGAGCTTCTCCAGCTGGTCGATGGTCTTGCCGGCCGCCTGCTTCGAGACGCCCATCGCGCGGCCGAGCTCGACGGCGGTCACGCCCCCGCCGCGGCCGATGGCCTGGCAGGCGAACCCGTACATCGGCTTCATCCCGGGATGGCCGCGCCGGGCCAGCTCGGCGTGGAGCTCATCGATGATCACGCGGAAGCCGAGCAGCAGGCGCAGCGGCAGCTCGAAGCCAGGCGGGCTTGACATAAAAGACAACCTCGTTAACTATATGGACAACAACGTTGTCTAACTCTAACGGATGGGACTCCGATGACTGTGATCCGGAACGCCGACGCACGCCGTACCGAGACCCCCAACGGGGTCATGACGACCCTCGCCTCGCCCACCCAGGGCGGCGCCGGAACGGCGATGTGGCGGGTGGACATGCTGCCCGGCCGCGAAGGCCCGCTGCACGCCTTCGACACCGAGCAGGTGTGGACGTTCGTCGAGGGCGGCGCGACCGTCCGGCTCGGCGACGAGAAGCTGACCGTCACCGCCGGCGACACCCTGGTGATGCCCGCCGACGTGACGCGCCAGGTGTTCACCGAGCCTGACCACGGTTTCGTCGCCGTGGTCGTCGCGCCCGCGGGCAGCCAGGTCTACAACCCCGACGGCCAAGGCCCGCAGGACCCGTGCGACCTGGCGCCCAAGGCGGCCGAACGCCTCGTTCCGCCGTGGGTGCGGTGAGCACCCGCCTCCTGGGGACTGCTCACACGCTGGTGAGCGGTCACGCGTTGAGATAGGTGAGGACGGCCAGGACGCGGCGGTTGTCGTCTTCGGACGGCGGCAGGTTGAGCTTGCCGAAGATGTTGTTGGTGTGCTTGCTGATCGCCTTCTCGGTGATGAAGAGCTTGCCGGCGATCGCCGCGTTCGACCGTCCCTCGGCCATCAGCCCGAGCACCTCGCGTTCGCGCGGGGTCAGCGCCTGCAGCGGCTCCTCGCGGGCACGGCGCGTGAGCAGCTGGGCCACCACGTCGGGGTCGAGCGCGGTGCCGCCGTCGGCGACCCGGCGGACGGCGTCGACGAACTGGCTCACGTCCGAGACGCGGTCCTTGAGCAGGTAGCCGATGCCGCCCGAGCTGTCGCTCAGCAGCTCCCGCGCGTACAGCTGCTCGACGTGCTGCGACAGGACCAGCACGGGCAGGCCGGGGATCTCCTTGCGCGCCTCCAGCGCGGCCCGCAGCCCCTCGTCGGTGAACGTCGGCGGCAGCCGCACGTCGACCACGGCCACGTCCGGGCGATGGGCGGTCAGCGCGCGCAGCAACGACGGCCCGTTGTCGACCGCCTCGACGACCTCGAAGTCGAACGCCTCCAGCAGGCGGATCAGTCCGTCCCGGAGGAGGGCAAGGTCCTCGGCGATGACAACGCGCACGGAAGCTCCATGGTCACGACGGTGGGTCCGCCCCGCGGACTGGACACCGCCATCGTCCCATCGAATGCCGCCAGCCTGCGTTCGATTCCCCGCATCCCCGAGCCCGCTTCCGGGTCGGCGCCGCCGAGACCGTCATCGCCGACGATCATCTTGAGCGCGCCGTTCGCGTGGTGGACGTCGATCCAGGCCCGCCGCGCGCCGCTGTGCTTGGCGACGTTCGCGAGGATCTCGGCGACGGCGAAGTAGGCGGCCGACTCCACCGGCGCCTCGGCCCGGCCCGGCAGGTCGATCACGACGTCGACGGGCAGCGGCAGCGACAGCGCGAGCGCCCGCACGCCGCCCTCCAGGCCGCGTTCGGCCAGCACGGGCGGATGGATGCCGCGCACCAGGCCGCGCAGCTCGCTGAGCGCCGTGCCGCTGGCCTCGCGCGCCTCGACGAGCAGTTTCTGGGCGGCCTCGGGGTCGTACTTCATCAGCTCCTCGGCCAGGCCGATGTTCATGCTGAGCGCGACCAGCCGGGCCTGCGCCCCGTCGTGCAGGTCGCGTTCGATCCGGCGCAGCTCGGCCGCGGAGGCGTCCACGGTTTCCGACCGTGTCTCGGTCAGCTCCTGGACGCGCCGCTCCAGCGCGCCGCGGGTGGGGGAGAGCAGCGAGCGGTTGAACAGCGCGTGCGCGCGCAGGAAGCGGGGGCCGAGCGGCACCCCGGCCGCCGTGAGCGCGCCGCCCAGCACGATCGAGCCGACGGTGCCGACCAGCCCCCACTCGTCCAGGGGCCAGAACGGCCCCCAGCCGTAGCCGATGATCTCGGCGAGCAAGGGAGCGACGAGGACACCCTCGATCCCGTACACCACCAGAGCGGCCGGAAGCAGCCCGAGCAGCAGCCCGACCGGGACGTTCACCAGCGACCACAGCACGTCGCGCCACGTCGCCGGGTCCCTGAGCAGCCACCCCAGACGGCGGAACGGATTGGCCGACGCGGGCGGCTCGGGCCGGTACGGGACGGGAATCGCCACGCCCGACCACTCGGCGCTCCACCTCCGCTCCTGGTTGGCCAGCCCGCGCAGCGCGAGCAGCGTCGGCGGCAGCAGGAAGACGCCGACGCCGATCGGGATCAGGGCGAACGACACGACGGCGAGCACGAACAGGGGGATGTTCACCGCCTGCGAGAGCACCACCTGGATCAGGCCGCGTACGGCCGAGAGGAACCAGCGGTGGACCATCCCCTCGGGGGCGTCGCTGCCGTCGCGGTCACTCACCGTTTCCTGCCTCCTTCTACCGCCGATCAGCTCATTGTGGTCCGTCCGCCGGCGCGCGTGGGTGGTGCTAGGTCCTCCTTTCGGCGCCGGAAAGGGGAGGTGAAGCCCTACCCCGGAGGGGGAGTTGAGGCCAGTGCCCGCCGTTCCGGCCGCCAAGAGCATCGAGGTCGTGGGTTTCCATTCCGCGAGGACGAGAAGCGAGGGCGGCCGATGAACATGCGGTCGATGGGCACGCAGGAGCCGAGACAGCGCCCAAGGCGGCGGGCGAGGCGGACGAAGCGGGCCAGACGCGAACCGGGGCAGGGCGCGACGGTCCGGGTGGCGCGGTGGAGCGCCGTCCATCCGTGGCGCGCGATCGGGATGTGGCTCGCGTTCGTGGTGGCCTGCGTGGTCATCGGCGGCGCGGCCGGGACCGACAAGGCGACGCTGATCGATCAGGGCACCGGCGAGTCCGGCCGCGCCGCCGCGGTCGCGCACGCGCACGGCGTCGCCGAACCGGCGGGCGAGAACGTGCTCATCTCGGCGCGGCAGGGCGCGCTCGACCAGGCACGCGCCGCGCAGGCCGCCGGCGAGGTCGCGCAGCGGATGCGCAAGCTGCCCGACGTCGCCGCCGTGGGACAGCCGTCCCCCTCACCCAAGGGCGACGCGATCCTGCTGCCCATCACCATGCGCGGCGACCCCGAGACGGCCAAGGAACGGGTCGAGCCACTGCTCGCGCAGACGGCCGAGGTCCAGCGGGCCCACCCCGGCCTGCGGATCGAGCAGGCGGGCGACGCCTCGATCCAGCACGGCATGGGCGAGCTCATCGTCGAAGACCTGCTCAAGGCCGACCTGATCGGGCTGCCCATCACGCTGGTCATCCTGCTGGTGGCGTTCGGCGCCGTCATCGCCGCGGGCGTGCCGCTGCTGCTGGCGATCACCGCCGTGGTCGGCGCGGTCGGGCTGACCGCGCTGGTCTCCCACCTGGTCCCGATGTACGACTCGGCGACCAGCATGACCATGCTGATGGGGCTGGCGGTCGGCGTCGATTACTCGCTGTTCTACCTGCGGCGCGAACGTGAGGAACGCGCGAGGGGACGCGACCACCTCGCCGCCATCGAGATCGCGGCGGCCACGTCCGGCCACGCGGTCGTCGTCTCCGCCGTCGCCGTGATCGTCTCCATGGCCGGGCTCTTCCTGACCGGCCACGTGATCTTCACCTCGCTCGCCTCCGCCGCCATCGTCGTGGTCGCGGTGTCGATGCTCGGCTCGGTCACCGTGCTCCCGGCCGTGCTGGCCAAGCTCGGCCCGCGCGTCGACCGTCCTCGCGTGCCGCTGGTCTGGCGGCTGACGGCGACGCGGCAGGGGCCGCCGCGCCTGTGGCCCGCGCTGCTCCGCCCGGCGCTGCGCCGCCCGGCCGCCACGCTGCTCGTCTCGGTGCTCGGGCTCGGCGCGCTGGCACTGCCCGCCCTGGGCATGGACCTCAGGTCGACCACGACCGACGAACTGTCCCGCGCCATCCCGGCCATGCGGACCTACGACCGCCTGACCGCCTCGTTCCCCGGCGAATCGACCTCCCACCTCGTCGTCGTCCGCGCGCCCGCCGAACGCGCGGGGGAGGCGCGGCAGGCCCTGCGCGGGCTGGCCGCCATGACCCGTGACGACCGTCTCTTCGCCCCGGTCACGACGCAGGTGCGGCAGTCCGCCGACCGCCGCGTGCACACGCTCGTGCTGGCCTCCCCGTACGACGTCGGCTCCGACCAGGCCCAGGACGCCGTGCGGAGGCTGCGCGCCGAACTGCTGCCCGCCACCGCCGGCCGGGTCGCGGGGGCCGAGCACTGGACCGGCGGAGAGGCCGCCGACAGCCACGACTTCGGCAAGCGCCTGGAGGAACGGCTGCCGCTGGTCATCGGCTTCGTGCTGCTCCTGACGTTCGTGATGATGGCCGCGATGTTCCGTTCGGTCGTGGTCGCGCTCACCGCGATCGCCGTCAACCTGCTGTCGGTGGGCGCCGCGTTCGGCGCGCTCGTGCTGGTCTTCCAGCACACGTGGGCCGAGGGGCCGCTCGGCTTCACCTCGACCGGGCACATCATCGCCTGGATCCCGTTGTTCCTGTTCGCGGTGCTCTTCGGGCTGTCGATGGACTACCACGTCTTCCTGGTCAGCCGGATCCGCGAGGCCGCCGCGGCGGGCCTGCCGACCCGGCAGGCGGTCGCCGACGGCATCACCCGGTCGGCGGGCGTGGTCACCGGCGCCGCCGTGATCATGATCTCGGTCTTCGCGCTGTTCGGCGCCATGCGCCTGATGGACATGAAGCAGATGGGCATCGGGCTCGCCGTGGCCGTCCTGATCGACGCCGTGGTCATCCGGATCGTGGTGCTACCCGCCCTGATGACGCTGCTCGGCCCGGCCAACTGGTGGCCCGGCCTACCTGCCCCCCGGCGCCACGTTCCTGGATCTCCGCGCGACAAGTGAGGCACGTTCCTGCACAATGCACTGGCGATACCCAGGGAAGAGAGCGGGATTCCAGTCGTGACAGCGTCCACCAGCCAGACAGGCACCACCGGCGTCGCGCCGGTCTCGATCAGCCGCCGGATCGCCGACGAGCTCGGCGTCCGGGAGGGGCAGGTACAGGTCGCCGTCGACCTGCTCGACGGCGGATCGACGGTGCCGTTCATCGCCCGCTACCGCAAGGAGGCGACCGGCGCGCTCGACGACGCGCAGCTCCGCGCCCTTGAGGAACGCCTGCGCTACCTGCGCGAGCTGGAGGAACGGCGCGCGGCGATCCTCGAATCGGTCGAGTCGCAGGGCAAGCTGACCGACGAGCTCCGCGCCCAGATCATGGCCGCGGAGTCCAAGGCCCGGCTGGAGGACATCTACCTCCCGTACAAGCCCAAGCGCCGCACCAAGGCCCAGATCGCCCGCGAGGCCGGGCTGGAGCCGCTCGCCGAGCTGCTGCTGACCGACCCGTCGAACGACCCGCAGGCCTCGGCCGCCGCGTACGTGGACGCCGACAAGGGCGTCACGGACACGGCGGCGGCGCTGGAGGGCGCCCGGGCCATCCTGGTCGAACGTTTCGCCGAGGACGCCGACCTCATCGGCCTGCTGCGCGAGCAGGTGTGGTCGCGGGGCCGGATCGTGTCCAAGGTCCGCGAGGGCAAGGAGGAGGCGGGCGCCAAGTTCGCCGACTACTTCGACTTCGCCGAGCCGTTCACCAAGCTGCCCTCGCACCGGATCCTCGCGCTGTTCCGCGGCGAGAAGGAGGAGATCCTCGACCTCGACCTGGAGCCGGAGCCCGAGCCGGCCGAGGGGCGCAGCTCGTACGAGACGGAGATCGCCCGCCGCTTCGCGATCGTCGATCAGGGGCGGCCCGCCGACCGCTGGCTGGGCGACGCGGTGCGCTGGGCCTGGCGCACGCGCATCCTCGTTCACCTGGGTCTTGACGTGCGGACGCGGCTGCGGCAGGAGGCGGAGGACGAGGCGGTCAAGGTGTTCGCCGCCAACCTGCGCGACCTGCTGCTGGCCGCCCCGGCCGGGACGCGCGCCACGCTCGGCCTCGACCCCGGCCTGCGCACCGGCGTGAAGGTCGCGGTCGTGGACGCCACCGGCAAGGTCGTGGCCACCGACGCGATCTTCCCCCACGAGCCCAGGCGCAAGTGGGACGAGTCGATCGAGACCCTCGCCCGGCTCTGCCGCGAGCACAAGGTCGACCTGGTCGCGATCGGCAACGGCACGGCGTCGCGCGAGACCGACAAGCTCGCCGCCGACCTCATCGCCCGCCACCCCGACCTCAAGCTCACCAAGATCATGGTGTCGGAGGCGGGGGCGTCGGTGTACTCGGCCTCGGCCTTCGCCTCCAAGGAGCTGCCCGACCTGGACGTGTCGCTGCGCGGCGCCGTCTCGATCGCGCGGCGCCTCCAGGACCCGCTGGCCGAGCTGGTCAAGATCGACCCCAAGTCGATCGGGGTCGGGCAGTACCAGCACGACCTGTCGGAGGTGAAGCTCTCGCGTTCGCTGGACGCCGTCGTGGAGGACTGCGTCAACGCGGTCGGCGTCGACGTCAACACCGCCTCCGCGCCGCTGCTCACCCGCGTGTCGGGCATCGGCGAGAGCCTGGCCGAGAGCATCGTCGCCCACCGCGACGCCAACGGGCCGTTCCGCACGCGCGCCGGTCTCAAGGGCGTGGCGCGGCTCGGGCCCAAGGCGTTCGAGCAGTGCGCGGGCTTCCTGCGCATCCCCGGCGGCGACGACCCGCTCGACGCCTCCAGCGTGCACCCCGAGTCGTATCCGGTCGTGCGGCGCATCATCGACGCGGCGGGCAACGACGTCCGCGCGCTGATCGGCAACACGGCGGTGCTGCGCTCGCTGCGGCCCGCCGACTTCGTGGACGACACGTTCGGCCTGCCGACCGTCACCGACATCCTCGCCGAGCTGGAGAAGCCCGGCCGTGACCCGCGGCCCGCCTTCAGGACCGCCACGTTCAAGGAGGGCGTCGACACCCTCGCCGACCTCAAGGCCGGGATGATCCTGGAGGGCGTCGTCACGAACGTCGCGGCGTTCGGTGCCTTCGTGGACGTCGGCGTGCACCAGGACGGGCTCGTCCACATCTCCGCGATGTCGGACAAGTTCGTCGAGGACCCGCGTGACGTCGTCAAGCCCGGTGACATCGTGCGGGTGAAGGTGCTGGACGTCGACCTGCAGCGCAAGCGCGTCTCGCTCACGCTGCGCCTTGAGGACGAGTCGCCGCGGCCGGCCGGTGGCCGCGAGCAGCAGGGCGGAGGCTCAGCCCGCCGCGGCGAGCGCGGCGGCGAGCGGGGCGGCGGCCAGCGCGGCGGCGGTGGGCCACGGAACGGCCAGGAAGGCGGCCAGCAGGGCAGGCGAGGCGGCGGCGGTCAGGGTGGCCGCGGCGGTCAAGGCGGCCAGGGTGGTCAAGGCGGTCGCGGCGGTCAAGGCGGTCAGGGTGGCCGCGGCGGCCGTGACTCGGGCTCGGGCTCGGGCGGCGGCGGTGGCGGGGCCATGGCCGACGCGTTGCGGCGGGCAGGCCTCGACAAGGGCCTCCCTAGCCAGGGCAAGGGCGGCGGTAAAGGACGCGACAAGCGCCGCTAGGCGCTCCTAGCGTTCGTAAGGGCCATGCTGAGGGGGCGTCGGCCGGGCGGGATACCGTCCGGTCTGCGTCCCCTCCGGCCGTGCGGGCGGCGGCGGTGCCTGCGGCTGGCCGTACGCCGGGTCGGGCTCATGGCCGTACGCCTGGCCGGGCTGAGGTGGGGCAGGCGGCTGACCTGGCGGCGGCACGTCCGGCTGAACCGGCGGCTGGCCATGCGGAGGCACGTCCGGCTGCGGTGGTGTCGGTGCCGCCAGCGGGGTGGCGCCCGCAAGCTGGATGCCGGCCAGCGGGTCCCGAAGGAGGGGAGCCCGCGTCAGCGGGGCGCGCGTAGCAGGTGACGCCTGGCCGTAAGGATCCTGAGCGGGCGGCACCTCCTCGTACTCCGGCCCCTCGTCGGCGCGTACCGGATGGTGCCGGGGGAACTGCAGCACCGCGATCGCGCCCAGTGCCAGCGCGCCCAGCCGCAGCGAGAAGTGGCGCAGGTCGCTCGGCCACGGCTCGGCGTACATGAACGTGCCCATGAGCAGCAGGTAGGACTTGGCGCTCACCGTCATCACGGTCGCCACGATCGTCACCCGGCAGCGCTGGAACGCGGCCACCATGATGCCGAAGCCGAGCGCGGCCGACAGCACCGTGATGTAGGGGTACGGGGTCGACAGGATGTCGAGGCCCTTGGCGCCGTTGTCGCTCCACCCCTTGATCGCGAGCTCGGCCGTCCCCACCGGGAAGCCGGAGCTGAGCCCGTAGGCGATGCCCGTGATCGGCCGCGCGTGCCGTCCGTCCGGCCGGTAGTCGCTCAGCACGATGATCAGCAGCGGCACCACGATCGCCGGTGCGACCACCACGCCGAGCTTCCAGAGCGGCACGTCGACCGCCTCCAGCGGCGGCGGGTCGCCGATCGACAGTGCGAGCAGCGCCATCGCCGCGCCGATCAGCAGCAGGCTGAGCCACTCGCGCGCGGTCATGCGCTCGCCGAAGAACGCCATCGCGATGAGGATCAGCGGGATGACCCCGGACATGAAGATCGGGACGGCGATGCCCAGCGACACCTTGCTCAGCGCGAGGATCTGCAGGCTGAGCCCGCCCAGGACGAGCGCCAGGCCGACCAGAAAGATCCAGTTGGTGACGATCACCCATGCCATGTGCGGGATCCGGTTGCCCCGGACCGGCTCCATCCGGTCCGCGGCGAGCTTGAAGATGGCGAAGCCGATGTAATAGAGCCCGGTCGCCCCAAAGGCCGCAACTATCCCGTTCATCCCGAACGAGTATGAGGGTTGACGTGCGGTATGTCACACCCTTGCACAACATCCGTCACGGAAAGAGATCGACGCTCGGGGGCCCATCCTGGTTTTTCCCTGCGTCTTCTCCGCCACCGATGTCCTCAGCCGGGGCCGGGACCCCATAGACTTGGCGCGCGAGGCGCGGAGCCGGTCCTTCGGCGTGCCCGCGCCCGACTCTAGAGACTGATTGGCTGAGTACGCGTCGAACCTCGAACGCCGCGGCCGAGACAGCGCCGGATCCAAGGAGACCTACCCCAGTGAAGACCGATGTCGAGGAGCTGACCCCCACGCGGGTCAAGCTCACCGTCGAGGTTCCGTTCGACGAGCTCAAGCCGAACCTCGACAAGGCGTACAAGGAGATCTCGCAGCAGGTCAGCATCAAGGGCTTCCGCCGCGGCAAGGTTCCCGCCCCGCTGATCGACAAGTACGTCGGCCGGGGTGCGGTCCTGCAGGAGGCGGTCAACGACGCGCTGCCCGAGCTGTACGGGCGCGCCGTCGAGGAGAAGGAGCTCTTCGTCCTCGGCCAGCCCGACGTCGAGGTGACCGAGCTCAACGACGGTGAGCAGTTCGCGTTCACCGCCGAGGTCGACATCCGGCCCAAGTTCGACGTGCCGGACTACGACGGCCTCGAGGTCACCGTCGAGAACGCCGAGGTCACCGACGAGCAGATCGACGAGACCGTCGACAACCTGCGCGAGCGGTTCGCCTCGCTGACCACCGTCGAGCGCGCCGTCGAGGAGGGCGACTTCGCCACCATCGACCTGACCGCCACGATCGACGGCGAGAACATCGAGGACGCCTCCACCAACGGCTACTCCTACGAGGTCGGCAGCAAGTCGGCCATCGAGGGCCTCGACGAGGCGCTGGTCGGCCTCTCGGCCGGCGAGAGCAAGACGTTCACCAGCACCCTGGTCGGCGGCGAGCGCGCCGACGAGGAGGCCGAGGTCACCGCCACGGTGCAGAGCGTCAAGGTCAAGAACCTGCCCGAGCTGGACGACGACTTCGCCCAGATGGCCAGCGAGTTCGACACCATCGGCGAGCTGCGCGAGGACGTGAAGTCCCGCCTCGACCGCCAGACCCGCATGCAGCAGCTCTCCGCCGCCCGTGACAAGGCGCTGGAGGCCCTGCTGGACAAGGTCGAGATCCCGCTGCCGGAGAAGGTCGTCGAGGAGGAGATCGGCCGCCGCAACCAGCAGCTGGAGCAGCAGCTGCAGATGGCCGGCATGAGCAAGGCCGACTACCTCAAGGACGAGGAGAAGTCCGAGGAGGACTTCGACCAGGAGGTGGCCGACGCCGCCGCGCTGGCCGTCAAGGGCGGCTTCGTGCTCGACCAGCTCGCCGTTCAGGAGGAGCTGGGTGTCGAGAACGAGGAGCTCAGCGAGTACGTGGTCACGCAGGCCATGCAGATGGGCGTGGCCCCGCAGCAGCTGGCCGAGTACCTCACCGAGAACAACCAGCTCCCGGCGATCGTGTCCGAGGTCCTGCGCAGCAAGGCCCTCAACCTCGTGGTCGAGCACGTCACGATCAAGGACGAGGACGGCAACGTGATCGACGTGGAGGCCGTCCGCCGCGAACTGAACGGCGAGACGACCGAAGCCGAGACCGCCGAGACGGACACCGCCGAGACGGACACCGCCGACACCGCCGACACGGCGGAGCCCGCTGAGGCCGCCGCAGACGAGGCAGAGGCCGCCGAGGTCCCCGAGACCAAGGACGACGACAAGAAGGACGCCTGACGCGATCTGAGGCTTCCTGAGCCCGGCCTGGCCCCACCGCAGGGACCAGGCCGGGCTTTTGCCGTTCCGCCGCCCTAGACGCCCGGCCCCGCACGCGAACGCGCGGCGCTGAGCCGAAGCGAGCGCCAGCGAAGCTTCGGCGAAGATCGCGAAGCGATGTCGCCCGCCCTCTACACCCCCCACCCGCCACCCTTCGGCGGTTCGGGGCCGAGCCGCCAGGCGAGGTCCCCGAGGCCGCAGAAGAAGACAGCACAGCGATACGCCCCCAGCGAAAAGGCGGGCCTGGCGGCTTAAACGGGGTCGGGAGCGCGTTAATGTCCAATCATCCGAACCGATTAAAGGACCGGAGGAACACCCGGTGAGCATGCCTCCGACTTTCAACGAGTCGTCGCCGATCCAGGCGCGGGTGGCCGAGGCGCCCCTGCTTCCCCTGGGTGAGCAGCTTTTCCAGCGCCTGCTGCGTCAGCGGATCGTCGTTCTCGGCCAGCAGGTCGACGACGACATCGCCAACCGCATCTGCGCCGAGCTGCTGCTGCTGTCCGCCGAGGACGGCCGCCGCGACATCACGATCTACATCAACTCGCCAGGTGGCTCCGTCACCGCCGGCATGGCGATCTACGACATCATGCAGTACGTCCCGAACGACATCGTGACGGTCGGCATGGGCCTTGCCGCCTCGATGGGGCAGTTCCTGCTCTGCGCCGGCACGACCGGCAAGCGCTTCGCCCTGCCGCACGCGCGGATCATGATGCACCAGCCGTCGGGCGGCATCGGCGGCACGGCCTCCGACATCAAGATCCAGGCCGAGCAGATGTTGTACGTCAAGCGAACGCTCGCCGAGAAGATCGCCGAACACACCGGCCAGCCACTGGACCAGATCGAGCGCGACTCCGACCGTGACCGCTGGTTCACCGCCGCCGAGGCCAAGGACTACGGCTTCGTCGACCACGTGGTGGAGAGCGCGACGCAGGTGCCCTCCGAGGGCCCCGTCTCCTGACGACTGAATCCTTTATCGGAGGCACACAGTGAGCGACCTGATCAGGCCTAACCTGGTGACGGCGGGGGGCGTGACGCCCGTCGACAACCGCTACATCATTCCGTCGTTCGTCGAACGGACCACGTACGGGGTCAAGGAGATGAACCCGTACAACAAGCTGTTCGAGGAGCGGATCATCTTCCTCGGGGTGCAGATCGACGACGCGTCGGCCAACGACGTGATGGCCCAGCTGATCACGCTGGAGTCGATCGACCCGGACCGTGACATCAGCATCTACATCAACTCGCCCGGCGGCTCGTTCACCGCCATGACGGCGATCTACGACACGATGCAGTTCGTCAAGCCGGACGTGCAGACCGTCTGCATCGGCCAGGCCGCCTCGGCCGCGGCCGTCCTGCTCGCCGCCGGCACGCCCGGCAAGCGGGCCGCGCTGCCCAACTCGCGGATCCTGATCCACCAGCCCGCGACCGAGGGCACCTACGGGCAGTCCAGCGACATCGAGATCCAGGCCCGCGAGATCATGCGGATCCGGGAGCTCCTTGAGGACATCCTGGCCAAGCACAGCGGCAAGGACCTGGCCGAGGTGCGGCACGACATCGAGCGTGACAAGATCCTTACTGCCGAGGAAGCCAAGGCGTACGGTTTGATCGACGACGTCTTCCTCAGCAGGAAGCGCAAGGCCGAGGTAGTGTCGTCCTGAGACGGCAACCCGGATGAGGGGAGACCCCGAGCCCGGTCGTCATACTTCCGGGCGAGGGGCTTACCAAGTCCGTTGGAGACGGTAACGTCGAATCCAACGTCGAGAGCCTTCGGGACGCAACCGAGCTGCGCCGCATCCTCTCAGGCGGGCGGCCCCACGAAAAGGAGACAGTTGGGTGGCACGCATCGGCGACGGTGGTGACCTGCTCAAGTGCTCGTTCTGCGGGAAGAGCCAGAAGCAGGTCAAAAAGCTCATCGCGGGTCCGGGCGTGTACATCTGCGACGAGTGCATCGATCTCTGCAACGAGATCATCGAGGAGGAGCTCTCCGAGACCTCCGACCTCAAGTGGGACAGCCTGCCCAAGCCGCGGGAGATCTTTGATTTCCTCGACTCGTACGTCATCGGGCAGGAGACGGCCAAAAAAGCCCTTTCGGTGGCCGTTTACAACCACTACAAGCGGATCCAGTCGGGTGACAACGGCAGGGACGACGCGGTCGAGCTGGCCAAGTCCAACATCCTGCTGCTCGGCCCGACCGGCTCCGGCAAGACGCTGCTCGCGCAGACGCTCGCCAAGCTTCTCAACGTCCCGTTCGCCATCGCGGACGCCACCGCCCTCACCGAGGCCGGCTACGTGGGCGAGGACGTCGAGAACATCCTGCTGAAACTGATCCAGGCGGCCGACTACGACGTCAAGAAGGCCGAGACCGGGATCATCTACATCGACGAGGTCGACAAGATCGCTCGCAAGAGCGAGAACCCGTCGATCACCCGGGACGTCTCGGGGGAGGGCGTCCAGCAGGCCCTGCTGAAGATCCTGGAAGGAACGACCGCCAGCGTCCCGCCGCAGGGCGGCCGCAAGCACCCGCACCAGGAGTTCATCCAGATCGACACCACGAACGTGCTGTTCATCTGCGGTGGCGCCTTCGCCGGTCTGGAAAAGATCGTCGAGTCCCGGGTCGGCAAGCAGGGCATGGGTTTCGGCGCGGTCATCCGCTCCAAGACCGAGTTCGACGAGTCGGTCAACGTCCTCGCCGACGTCATGCCGGAGGACCTGCTCAAGTTCGGCATGATCCCCGAGTTCGTCGGCCGGCTCCCGGTGATCACCAGCGTGCACAACCTGGACCGTGAGGCTTTGATCAACATCCTCACCGAGCCCAAGAACGCGCTGGTCCGCCAGTACCACCGGCTCTTCGAGCTCGACGGGGTCGACCTGGAGTTCACCGACGACGCCCTTGAGGCGATCGCCGACCAGGCCATCCTCCGCGGCACGGGCGCCCGTGGCCTGCGCGCCATCATGGAGGAGGTCCTCCTCTCGGTGATGTACGAGGTCCCGTCCCGCCATGACGTCGCCCGTGTCGTCATCACGCGGGAGGCCGTCCTCGAACACGTCAACCCGACCCTCGTCCCGCGCGAACGCACCAAGCGCGAACCCCGCGAGAAGTCGGCCTGACGCCTTCGGGCAGAAGGGGCAGTGTGTCCGCGGAGAGCGCGGACCCACTGCCCTTCGCCATGCCTGCCCAGGGGGCGACCCCCTGGAACCCCCGGGGGCAGTAGGGGCAGTGTGTCCGCGGAGAGCGCGGACCCACTGCCCTTCGCCATGCCAGCCCAGGGGATGACACGAGCACGTCAGCCGGGCCGTAGCGCCGTTCCCAACGGCTAGGCCCACGCTCCGCGGTAGGCGATATCCACGGCCAGAGCGGCCACGGACAGCGCGAAGAAGACCGACCAGTTGGCCAGCGCGTAGAAGCGCGCCCACAGGTGGAACGCGAAGGCCGTGACAAAGAACAACACCAGGCCGATCGCCGCGGCCGTTCCGATCGCCGGCACCGCGAAGCCGAGCAGCAGCCCGAGCCCGCCCGCGCCTTTCAGGACGCCGGCCGGAATCACCCACCGTTCCGACAGTCCCGTCTTCGCCAGATTGGAGACGATCATGGGGTGGCGGACGAAGTCCAGACCAGCGGCGAAGAGATTGGCGGCGGCCGCCAGGACAGTGACGATCACGTAAGCGACTGACACGGGGGTTCTCCTGTCGAGTTGGTTGTGCTGTCTTGGCTCGTTCCTCCGTCCGACGGGACAGCGCGGGCAAAGGTGAGGCTCGGCGCGCACGTGCGCCCGGTACCACTGTGACCCTCTTCACATCGCAACCAAACGCTTGCTAGGCTCCGGTCATGATCTCCACGATCGTCTGGGGGACCGGCAACGTCGGCCGCCTGGCCATTCGCGCCGTCGAAGCACATCCGGCGCTCGCCCTCACGGCCGTACTCGTCAGCAACCCCGACAAGGTCGGCCGCGACGCCGGCGACCTCGGCGGGCTCGACCGCGCCCTGGGCGTTACGGCCACCGACGACATCGACGCGGTGCTGGCCGCACGCCCCCAGGCGGTGGTTTACGCGGCGTCCGGTGAGCTGCGCCCCGATGACGCCGTCACCGACATCACCAAGGCGATCCGGGCCGGGGCGGTGGTCGTCACCCCGTCCCTCTACGCGCTCTATGACCAGCGCAACGCCCCGCCCGAGCTCCGCGCCCCGGTTCTGGACGCGATCGCCGAGGGCGGCGGCTCGCTGTTCGTCTCCGGCGTCGACCCCGGCTGGGGCAACGACGTTCTCCCGCTGCTCGTCAGCGGTCTCGGCGGCACCATCGACGTGATCCGCTGCCAAGAGATCTTCGACTACTCCACGTACGACCAGGAGGATTCGGTCCGCTACCTGGTCGGTATGGGCCAGCCGATGGACTACGAGCCGCCCATGGTCGCCCCCACGATCCCGACCATGGTCTGGGGCGGCCAGATCCGCCTGATGGCCCGCGCCCTCGGCGTCGAGCTCGACGAGATCCGCGAGACGCTGGCCCGGCGCGAGCTGGACACCACCGTCAGCACCACCACGATGGGCGAGTTCGAGAAGGGCACCCAGGGCGCCCTGCGTTTCGAGGTGCAGGGCATCATCGGCGGTGAGCCGCGCATCGTAATCGAGCACGTCACCCGCATCCACCCGTCCTGCGCCCCGGACTGGCCGACCCCACCGGACGGCGACGGCGCGCACCGCGTGATCATCGAGGGCCGGCCCCGGATCGAGGTCACGGTCGAGGCCACCGACGAGGGCGGCAACCGTGCCGCGGGAGGCAACGCCACCGCGGTGGGCCGCCTCGTCAGCGCCGTCGACTGGCTGGTGGACGCCGAACCCGGCCTCTACGACGCGCTCGACGTCCCCCTGCGTCCCGCGGTCGGCAAGCTCGGAAGGAAGCCATGAACATCGACATCCCGCAGGGCAAGGACCCGATCGAGTACGTGTGGGGCGAGATGATCCCGGGCATCGGCCCCGCCGCCGCCAACTTCTCCCTCGCCGTCTACGCCCATACGACGCTCGGCCTCCGCGAGTTCGAAGCCGCCCGCCTGCGCATCGCCCAGATCAACGGTTGCGTCTTCTGCCTCGACTGGCGTACGGAACGCGACGGCGAGAAGGTCGAGGACGACTTCCCCGAGGCCGTCATCAACTGGCGTACCACGGACGCCTTCGACGACCGCACCCGCCTCGCCGCCGAGTACGCCGAGCGCTACGCCCTCGACCATCACAACCTGGACGACGACTTCTGGGAACGCATGTCGGCCCACTACACCCAGAAAGAGGTCGTCGAGCTGAGCATGAGCCTGGGCTCCTGGCTGGCCTTCGGCCGTCTCAACCGTGTGCTAGGCCTGGACACGATGTGCGTCCTCCCAGGGCATCGCCCTGGCTGACGTCCGCGCCCTTGCGGCCATGGGGTGTTAAGACTGTCCTTGCGGACACTGTTAGTAAATACACATACACAGAAAGTCACGACTGGCCTAAATTGCGTCACGTGTTGCCTGAGCGCACACGAGTGAAGGATCACCAAGACGCAATGGAGGTCAGCCGTGGAGGGAACGATCCTCGTCGCCGGAGACGAGCGGCCTGATGCGGACTCGGCGGTAGCCGAACAGCTGCGTCGTCTGTGCACGGCGATGGAGGAGCACGGGCTGCGCGTCCGATGGACGCACCGGACCACCGACGCGCTCGCGGTGATCCGGTCGGAGTCGATGCTGATGGGGATGCTGGCCGGCTGGGACGGGGGCGGCGAGAAGGTCCTCGACGCGGTGACCAAACGGTTCCACCGCCTGCCGGTCTTCCTGATGGCCGCCGAGCAGGAGCCGCGCGACCTCCCGCTGTGGGTGTACGAGGTGATCCAGGGCTACGTTCTCCTGCTGGAGGACACCCCCGGCTTCATCGCCGGACGCATCGCCCATGCGGCCGAGGAGTACACCGAGCGGATCCTCCCGCCGTTCTTCGAAGCCCTGCGCAAGCTCGAAGACCGGCACCGCTACTCCTGGCATACCCCCGCCCACGCCGGTGGCGTGGCGTTCCTCAAGTCGGCGGTGGGCCGGGCGTTCTTCGACTACTACGGCGAACGGCTGCTGCGTACCGACCTGTCCATCTCGGTTCCCGAGCTCGGATCGCCCCTCGACCACACCGGCCCGATCGGTGAGGCCGAACGCAACGCCGCCCGGATCTTCGGCGCCGACCGGACGTTCTTCGTGGTCAACGGCAACTCCACCGCCAACCGCATCGTCGGCCATCACGCGATCGCCCGCGACGAACTGGCGCTGGTCGACCGCAACTGCCACAAGTCGATCCAGCACGCCCTCACCATCAGCGGCGCCCGCCCGGTCTACCTGGTCCCAGAGCGCAATGGGCTCGGCCTAGCGGGACCCATCCCAGCCGGAAAGCTCTCGGCGGAGGCCGTACGCGAACGCCTCGCGGACCACCCGTTCACCGCCTCCGCAGCAACTCCCGAGCCCGCGTACGCCGTGGTCACCAACTCGACCTACGACGGCCTGTGCTACGACACCGTCCGGGTCGCCGAACTGCTGGGCGCCTCGGCCCCACGTGTGCACTTCGACGAGGCGTGGTTCGCCTATGGCCGCTTCAACCCCCTGTACGACCGGCGGTACGGTATGGCCGTCGACGAAGAGTCCCTGCCCGGCCCGAGCCGCCCGACGGTGTTCTCCACACAGTCCACGCACAAGCTCCTGGCGGCGCTGTCGCAGTCGTCGATGCTGCACGTCCGCCCGGCTCCCCGGGCACCCCTGGACTACGAGCGGCTGAACGAGACGTTCCTGATGCACGCCAGCACGTCGCCGCTGTACCCGATGATCGCCTCGCTGGACGTGGCGGCGGCGATGATGGACGGTCCGTCCGGGCCGTTCCTGACCGGGGAGGCCATCGTCGAGGCGATCCGCTTCCGGCAGGCGATGGTGCGGCTCGCCGGCCGCATCCGCGAGGACACCGCCCGCCCGGACTGGTTCTTCGGCGTGTGGCAGCCCGACGAGGTGACCGACCCGCGCACCGGACGTTCCCTGCCGTTCGAGAACGCCGATCTGGAGCTGCTCTCCACCCGCCCCGAGTGCTGGACCCTAGCGCCCGGCGCGGCCTGGCACGGATTCGACGACCTGGACGACGGCCACTGCATGCTCGACCCCATCAAGGTGACGATCACCTGCCCCGGCGCCGACGCCACCGGCGGCACCACGGAGTGGGGGATACCCGCCAAGATCGTGGCCGCCTACCTGGAGCGTCGCGGCATCGTCGTGGAGAAGATCGGGGACCACACCCTGCTGGTGCTGTTCTCGCTCGGCATCACCAAGGGCAAGTGGGGCACTCTCATCGACGCGCTGATCGACTTCAAGAGCGCCTACGACGCCGACCTGCCCCTGGCTGAAGTCCTGCCCGACTTCGGTCCATCCGGGATCACCCTGCGCGCCCTGTGCACACAGGTGCACAACAAGCTGCGCGACGCGAACCTGGACGACCTCCTAGATCAGGTCTTCACCGACCTACCGGAACCCGTCCTCACCCCAGCCGCCTGCTACCAGGCCCTCATCCGTTCCAAAACCGAACGCGTCCCCCTACGCGAGCTCGCGAACCGCACCTCCGCCGCGATCGTCGTCGTGACCCCACCCGGCATCCCGATGCTGATGCCAGGCGAGTCGACCGGCCCCGACGACGGCCCCCTGATGAGCTACTTGTACGCCCTGGAGGACTTCGACCGCACCTTCCCGTACCTGGCCACCGACATCCACGGAGCCGCCCGCGACGAATCCGGCCACTACTGGATCGACTGCGTAACCACATAGCGCGGGGCTCCTGGCTGCGGTCCGCGCCAGGAGCCTCTCTACGCTCATCGAGCGGTCAGGTCCGGATGTAATTCTGGGCCCAGTATTCGAGGGTGTGCTTCTTGCCGTGGAGGACGAATTCCGCACGCAGGGTCTTGTGCTTGAAGTTAGTGCCGAAGTAGCGCTTCTTGCCGTCGCACGGGAACTTACCCTTCCACCACAGTCCGTTCCAGATGCCGTAGTACCGCCATGCCATGCCTACTGAGAACTTGGTTCCGTCCCCACCGGACCAGCAGCGGACGACGATCTGCACGTACGGGTGGCCCCTGCGAGAGAACGCCTTACCCTTCCACTTCCCCTTGAACTTCTTCGTCTGGTGCCGAAGGGTGACGTAGTAGCCGCGCTTGGCCTGGGCGTCGGACGCAGCGGCAGATGACTGCGCTGCCACTGGCTTGGCCGGTGCGGCAGAGGCCTGCGCCGGAGCGACGGCGACTGTGAGTACGGACGCGGTCGCCGCCAGCCCGGCGAGACCCGTCTTCAGCGCTCGGGAATTGTTCACCCTTTCTCCTTCCGATTGCACTGGCTCGCAGCCCCTGTTTGGGCTACGGGAGACAAGTCCACTGCCACCCCGTCTCGACGACGTCTCCGAGCTGTCTCCAGCGCAGCTGAGCCCACGCGCCGCCAAGCCCACGACATGAAACGTGACCATCGCAAGGCACGACGAAGGCTCCTCCGCTCATGGAGGGGTTAACCCGTTACGCCTCCGGCTTGATCGCCGCTCATCCGCAGCAAGATCAGTTCTAGCTTTCTGAGAGCCGTGGCGGGGTCCTGGGCAGAATGCACGACACCGAGTCTTGAGGAGTAGCACCACCGCACCTCGTCGTCCCAGTAGGGAGCCAAGGAAGCGGTAACGCACACCATCGCTTCGGATCGTCGGAGCCCGACCACCAGCACCGGCGGGGACTGACCATAGTGATCAGCGAACTGCAGGTGCTCTTTCCCTTCGACGACCGCGGCCCTTTCGAGACGATCGAGAAGGCGAATCGCTTTGCCGTGCCTGCGCGTGAGGCGGTACCACAAGAGGCGCTGACGACTTTCCGGAGGCTTCAGACGCACATCCGAGCCCATACGACCTTTCCTCCTCCCTCGCTATCGCTTACCGGACGGATCCCCCACGCCTCCGCGAGGCTCGCCACCATCGCAACCCCGCGACCGTTCTCGCCCACGAGGTCAACTGGAAGGGCTTCTGGCTGCACGGGAGACGGGTCCCAGACTTCGATCAGGACGTAGCCGCGCTTGCCCAGCGGACGCGCTGCCTTCTCCAGAGAGACCCGAACGATGATCGCCTCACCGCCCGCATGTCGGAACGCGTTCGTCACCAGCTCGGAGACCACAACGCGCGACGTGTAATCCGCTGACAGCCCGGACTGCGGATCGTTCTCGATGCCCCAGGCCGCGAACTGATCTTTGATGTATTGGCGCGCTGCCCACGCCGCTCTATCGGTGGATGCGAGGAAAAGAGGTGGAGCCTCTATCCCGGTTTCTGTGTCGATCATCGGGGTGACCTTCGACGGTTGAAGGTGTGTTGCTGCCTGTCACCATCTAGCCACGGTTCAATTCTGGTCTCTATCAACTGCCGGGAACCTGCAAGAAAACGTTGCTAGCATCGGAACCGAAGTCCAACTCAGTTAACCTCGGTTACGAAGGGCGATCATGGCTACCCCTAAACGTCCTGCGTCTACGTCGCCCGGCCTCAAGGCATTCGGGCGCCAACTCAAGCGTTGTAGGGACGAAGCCGGGTTAACTCAAGAGGTGATCGCCAATCGCTGGGACGTGACCACATCTTTCGTTTCCCAGGTCGAGAGAGGTAAGAAACGACCGAAGCGCAGCCACGTCGAGACTGCTGATCGCTTGTTGAAGGCTGGCGGGGTCCTGCTCTCGCTCTACGACGACCTGGCGAGCGATCAAGCGCTAGCCTTCCCCGATTGGTCTGACTGGGCGCCTGTCGAGGCAGAGGCCGTCATGCTGATCTCATGGCAACCCATGGTGGTGCATGGTCTGTTGCAGACCGAGGCGTACGCGGGCGCGATCCTTCGAGGCAACACAGCCGATGTCGAAGCACGCATGCAGCGACAAACCATCCTGACGAGGGACGAACCTCCCCCGCCTAGGTTCACTCTCCTGCTAGAAGAGGGAGTGTTGCACCGCAGAGTCGGCTCGCCCGGCATCATGCGCGATCAGTTGCTACACCTGGTGAGTCGTGTGTCCGACCAGCTTTCGATCCAGGTCGTCCCGGCACGAGGCGAACACGACGGCAACGCAGGGTCAGTCACGCTCGCCCGGCTAGACAACCTGGCTGAGGTCGCCTATGTCGAGACGATCGGCCGTGGATTTACTCTTGCAGAGTCGGCGGAACTTGGGAGGATACATAAGGCGCTGGAGGAGATTCGAAGCCTGGCGTACAATGTGGACGAGTCGGTAGAGATCATTAACAAGGTGGTTGAGCGCAAATGGACCTGAGCGACGTCACGTGGCGGAAGTCTTCACGCAGCACTTCACAGGGCGGCGAGTGTGTTGAACTTGCCGAGGTTCCCAGCATCATCGCGGTCCGCGACAGCACGGACCCTCAAGGGCCAGTTCTGACCTTTGGCCACGATGCCTTCCGGCGCTTCATGGACGGCATCAAGAACGCGTGACGCAGGAATCAGATAAAGCCCCTCGTTCCGCGTAACACGGAACGAGGGGCTTTATCACTCTGACAGAGGCCCAGACGCGGACCTGGTGGTGTATACCCGCAACCACAACCTGCGCGAGCGTCGCGAGGGTTGATGAGAAGGGCGATCGAGCAACGATGGAATTGAAGTGGCGGAAGTCATCTCAGAGCCTTAGCAACGGTGGCGAGTGTGTAGAGCTAGCCAGCTTCCAGGAAATCCTGGCTGTGCGGGACAGCAAAGACCCTCAGGGCGCCATCTTGCTGGCGGCCCGCGCAGATCTGCGCAAGGCCATCCACCGGAAGCTCTAAGGTACGCAGCGCGCCAAGGTCTCGCCGCAGGACGTGGGTCTGCCGCCGGCGGGTGTGCGCCGCCGAACCCCAGGCCTGCGTCGCGAGGAGGTCGCCTTGCTGACCGGTGTCGGGGTCACCTGGTACACGTGGCTGGAGCAGAGCCGCGACATGGCGCTGAGTGCGCCGGATTCGTTGGCCGTGTTGCGGCAGATCAGAGAGGGCCTAGATGGTTGAGTGGCGTAAGTCGTCGTACAGCGATGGCGAGCAGGGCGCCTGCGTTGAGTTGGCGCGCCTCGCCCTGGCGGTTGGCGTACGGGACTCCAGGGCTCCAGAAAGCGGACACCTCACCATGTCCGTCAAAAGCTTCGCGGAGCTTGTGGTCCGCGTGAAGCGGGCAGAGCTGGACCTGTAGAGGCAAGAAGCAAACCCGTCCGCCAAGAGCCCCGGCTACAGCCGGATTTGGCTAAGGCCGTATGGCGGAAGTCATCACGTAGCACGGCCAACGGCGGTGACTGCGTAGAGATCGCATCTCTTCCGGATGTCATCGCAGTACGCGACAGCAAGGACCCCAGCGGCTCGAAACTGACCTTCGCTCCTGACGCTTTCCGGTGCTTCGTGGGCAACATCAAGAGCTCATGACGCAGGAAGCACGAAAGGCCCCTCGCTCCGCAAGAAACAGAGAGAGGGGCTTTTGCTTGGACTCGGTCCTCGACTTGTTGCCACTGGGGCGTGGTGCGGAGGGGTGTACCACTGAAGGGGTGGGGGTCTGGGGGCTTGCCCCCAGCTTGGGGATTGGGGCGGGAGCCCCAATGGGGCTGTCCGAGCGCTAGCGAGGGCCTTGCTTTTGTGTGGTTAGGAGCCGCCTAGGCCTGCTTCTCGGGCTAGGACTATGGCTTGGGCTCGGTCGGCCACGTGGAGCTTCATGAAGATGTTGGAGACGTGGTTGCGGACCGTCTTCTGGCTCAGGAAGAGGGCGGCGGCGATGTCCTGGTTGCTGCGGCCTTGGGCGATCAGTTCGAGGACTTCGCGTTCGCGTTCGGTGAGCTGGGGGAACGCGGCCTGGCGGGGGTCGGGCATGTCGGTGAAGTAGGCCAGGACGCGGCGGGCGATCTCGGGGCCGTAGATGGCCTCGCCGGCGGCCACCGCTCTGACGGCCCGGGCGATCTCTTCGGCGCCCGATTCTTTGAGCAGGTAGCCGCGGGCCCCGGCGCGCATGGCGGCGAAGACCGAGTCGTCGTCGCGGAACATCGTCAGGACGAGGACGCCGATCCGCGGGCTCGTGCGCGTGATCGTGCGGGTGGCCTCGATGCCGTTGCCGCCGGGCATGTGGAGATCCATCACGACGACGTCGGGCTGGAGTTCGGCGGCGAGCTTGACGGCCTCGGGCCCGTTCTCCGCCTCGGCCACGACCTCGACGCCGAGGGCCGTCAGGAGCCCCTTGAGGCCCTGGCGGAAGACAGGGTGATCATCGGTGATGAGGACGCGGATGCCCTCTGCGCTCATGTTCGTCCGCCTTTGCCGGTCGAAGGCCGATGCTACCCGGCACGGCGAGGGGAAGCCGTGCCGAGACGACCGTGCCACCGCCGGCCCGCGAAGTGATCGTGCAGCCGCCGCCGACCTCGGCCGCCCATTCGCGCATGGCGATCAGGCCCCGGCCGCCGCGGGGCCGGAGCTGGGCGCCGTCGGCGTGGCCGTTGCGCAGGCCTTTGCCGGTGTCGGCCACCATGAGGCGGAGCTCGGTGTCACGGCTCAGGAGGACGGTCGCGGTGCAGGCCTCGGAGTGCCTGCGGACGTTGGTGAGGGCCTCGGCGACGATGTGGTAGGCGGCGACCTCGGTGGCCGCGGGCAGGTTGGTGGGATCACCGTCGAACTGCACGTCGACCCGTTCGCAGGCGCCCTCGGCGAGAGACTTGATCGCGCCCACCAGGCCCAGGTCGTCCAGTGCCGGTGGGCGCAGCCCGTGCGCGAGGTCGCGGACCTCCCCGACGGCGGCGGCGAGCCGGTCGCGGATCTCGCAGAGGAGCGGGTCGACCCGCGTGGGATCGGTGACGAGCATGATCCTGGCTTCATCGAGGGACATGGCGGCGCTGGCCAGCGTGGGGCCGAGCTCGTCGTGCAGGCTGTGGCGGAGGCGCCGGCGTTCCTCCTCGTGGGCGGCGATCATCCGCGTGCGGGAGCGCTGGAACTTCGCGGTCAGCCGTACGAGATGCGGGATGCTCGCCAGGTGCGCCGTCACCGCCCCCGCGATGAACGCGCCGGCCACGCCGGCCGCACGCGCCAGTAGCCGTAGCATCCCGTCCTTCCCCTCGCAGGTGTGCGCCCTGACCGGGCCGTCCCCCGTCCGGAACGACCCTGTCCGGTGGGGTGACCCGGTGTCAGGTGACCTGTGTCCCGAGCGCAACGGGAAAACGCATTCTGATCATGGTCCGGGTGGTCAGTCCTCGACGTCGTCGCGCAGGTCGCGCATGACGGCGGCCACGCTCAGGGTGCTGTGGACCCGGACGGACGAGAGGGTCGAGGACGAGGCGTCCGCCGCCGGGTAGACGAGGCCGAACGTGCTGCCGGTCATCCAGCCGCACATCGCCGTCGAGACCGAGGGGATGCTGGTGGTGGACGAGATGTAGCGGATGCTCACGCAGGCCGCCTTACCGTCGCCGCCGCCGTTGCTGATGGGCATCGTCAGCGTGCTGAACCGGCTGGAGTTCATCTCGCGGTCCACCGCCCGCCGGAAGCTCGGCACGAGGTCGTCGGGGTCGAAGTCGCCCTCGGCGCCGACGAAGACGTAGCGGTCGGAGCCGGTGCCGTAGACGGCGGACTTGACCGTGTCGACCTTGTAGCCGGTGACCTGCTGGATGATCCGCCGCTGGCTGCTGATCGTCGAGCTCATCCGCGTCTCGGCCGCGTAGTCGCGGCTTCGGCTCCCCGCGACGGCCGGGGTGTCGATCGTGTGCTCGTTCATGCTGATGGCCACGACGGCGACGACGATCACCAGCACGACGGCAGCGACCGCGGCGAAGATCACGCCCAGCACGCAACCCGCGTTCGACGAGCTCCGCCGCGGCGGCGGCCCGTACGCCATCGGCGGTGGCGCGCCGTAGCCATAACCGTAGGGCTGTCCGGGCTGTCCAGGCGGGCCGCCGGGTGCCGGAGGAGGGTTCCAACCGCTCATATCAAGGCTCCTTGTCGGGCCGGGCGAGCGATTCAGGGGGAGGCTCGCCCGGTGGATTCCGATGCGTTGGACGTACGCGGCGTCCGTCGCGTTTCGCCTCGCGGAGCGGTTTCGATTCTTGTCGGTCCTCGTGGGGTCGGCTCGGTGCCTACTCCTCGGTCTCCACGTCCTGCCGGAACTTGCGCATGATGTCGGCCGTCGCGGCCATCGAGGTGTTGGGGCTGGTCGGCACGACGACGCCGAACGAGCTCTTCGTGGCCCAGGCGCATTCGGAGATCGTCACACCGGACTGGCTGATCTGGCTGCAGGCGGCCTCGCCGCCGTTCGGCCCGGGCGAGGCGTCGGTCGTCGGCGCGCCGGTCTTGGCGGCGGCCTCCTTGAAGCCCTTGATGAAGTCGTCGACGCCGCTGCCGATGTCGCCGGTGCCGCCGATGAACATCACCCCGGCGGGCGTGGTGCCGGCCGACGTCCCGTTCGGGTCCTTGTAGAAGGCGGAGCGGAACGAGGTGATCTTGCCGTCGGTCTCCTTCTCCATCTGGCCGCGCAGTGCCTGGATGCTCGACGCGAGCTGGTTCTCGGTGGAGGTGTCGCGCTGCATGCCGGCCACGGACTGCGGGGTGCTGATCGTGTACTCGGGTCCGGAGCCGCCGACGGCCATGAACACCGCCACGCCCGCGACCAGGACCACGACGACCGCGCCGACGATCAGTCCGATGATCAGGCCCGTGCCCGACTTGCGGCGCGGCGGGGGACCGTACGGGCCGGGCTGGCCGTACGGCCCTGGCTGCCCGTACGCGCCAGGCTGCCCTGGCTGCCCGTACGAGCCGGGTTGCCCAGGCTGCCCGTACGAGCCGGGTTGCCCAGCCTGCCCCGGTTGGCCATACGAGCCGGGTTGCCCAGCCTGCCCTGGCTGCCCGTAGGAGCCGGGTTGCCCCGGTTGCCCTGGCTGGCCGTACGAGCCTGGCTGCCCGTACTGGCCGGGCTGCTGCTGCCCGTACCCGTCAGGCGGAACGTGCCCGCCGCCGTACGCCGACGACGGCTGTGACGGGTAGCCCGGCTGCTGTGGTGGCTGCTGGCCATAGCCACCGGGGTCGCCCTGCTCGCCCGGACCGCCTTGACCCGGCGGGGGGTTCCAACCGCTCATGTCATCTCCTCAGCCACCGGAGCGGATCCCGCCTCGGGGTCCGGGGAGGAAGCCGCACCGGCTGGTTCTGCTTCTATTGACGCACCCAGAGGGCGGCATGTTCTACCTGTCGGCGCCCCGTAGAATCCGGTCCCGTGACTCAGCCCAGCAATGAGCGCGGCCAGGGCGCCGCCGACGTCGATCTGCCCACCCAGTACCAGCCGGCGAATGTCGAGGGCAGGCTCTACGAACGCTGGGTATCCGCAGGCTACTTCGCCGCGGACGCTGCTCGGAATCCGGGTGCTCCCGCATACTCCATCGTCATCCCGCCGCCCAACGTGACGGGCTCGCTGCATATGGGCCACGCCCTGGACCACTCGATCCAGGACACCCTGATCCGCCGGCGCCGTATGCAGGGATACGAGACGGCCTGGATTCCGGGCATGGACCACGCCGGGATCGCCACGCAGAACGTCGTCGAACGTGAGCTGGCCAAGGAGGGCAAGTCCCGGCACGACCTCGGCCGCGAGGCGTTCGTCGAACGTGTCTGGCAGTGGAAGGCGGAGTCCGGCGGCCGCATCCTCGGCCAGATGAAGCGGCTCGGCGACAGCGTCGACTGGTCGCGCGAGGCGTTCACGATGGACGACGACCGCGCCCGCGCCGTACGGACGATCTTCAAGCGGCTGTTCGACGACGGTCTGATCTACCGGGCCGAGCGGATCATCAACTGGTGCCCGCGCTGCCTGACCGCGCTGTCGGACATCGAGGTGGAGCACTCCGACCGCGAGGGCGAGCTGGTCTCGATCCGCTACTCCGGCGACATCGTGGTGGCGACGACGCGCGCCGAGACGATGCTCGGTGACACCGCCGTGGCCGTCCACCCCGAGGACGAGCGCTACAAGCACCTGGTCGGCACCGAGGTCGAGCTGCCGCTCACCGGCCGCCGCATCCCGATCGTCGCCGACGAGCACGTCGACCCCGAGTTCGGCACGGGCTGCGTCAAGGTCACTCCGGCGCACGACCCCAACGACTTCGAGATCGGCCGCCGGCACGCGCTGCCCTCGATCACGATCATGGACGAACGCGGCGTCATCACCGCGCACGGCCCGTTCGAGGGGCTCGACCGCTTCGAGGCGCGCCCGGCGGTCGTCGCCGCGCTCCGCGAGGAGGGCCGGATCGTCAAGGAGGTCCGCCCGTACGAGCACGCGGTCGGCCACTGCCAGCGCTGCGCCACGGTCGTCGAGCCGCGCGTCTCGCTGCAGTGGTTCGTCAAGGTCGCGCCGCTGGCCAAGGCCGCCGGCGACGCCGTCCGTGACGGCCGCGTCGAGATCCACCCGCCGGAGATGGCCGCGCGCTACTTCGGCTGGGTCGACAACATGCACGACTGGTGCATCAGCCGCCAGCTGTGGTGGGGCCACCGCATCCCCGTCTGGTACGGGCCGGACGGCGAGACGTTCTGTGCCGGGCCCGACGAGGAGCCGCCCGCCGGCTGGACGCAGGACACCGACGTCCTCGACACGTGGTTCTCGTCGGCGCTGTGGCCGTTCTCGACGCTCGGCTGGCCGGACGAGACGTCCGACCTCCAGCGCTTCTACCCGACGTCCGTGCTGGTCACGGGCTACGACATCCTCTTCTTCTGGGTCGCCCGGATGATGATGTTCGGCGTGTACGCGATGGACGGCGCCGTGCCTTTCTCAACCATCGCCCTGCACGGCATGGTGCGCGACCAGCACGGCAAGAAGATGTCCAAGTCGTTCGGCAACGTCGTCGACCCGCTCGACTGGATCGACCGTTACGGCGCCGACGCCACCCGCTTCACCCTCCTGCGCGGCGCCAATCCGGGCGGCGACGTCCCGGTCGCGGAGGACTGGGCGCAGGGCTCGCGCAACTTCTGCAACAAGCTGTGGAACGCCACCCGGTTCGCGCTCCTCAACGGTGCGCACGTGCGCGGCCCGCTGCCCGCGCCCGCCGAGCTGACGACCGTCGACCGCTGGATCCTGTCGCGCCTCCAGACGGTGGTGGCCGAGGTGGACGACCAGCTGGAGCACTACGAGTTCGCCAAGGCGTGCGAGACGCTCTACCACTTCGCCTGGGACGAGGTCTGCGACTGGTACGTGGAGCTCTCCAAGGTCCAGTTCGACGACGAACGGGCCGAGGCGACCCGCCGCGTGCTGGGCGAGGTGCTCGACACGCTCCTCCGCCTCCTCCACCCCGTGACCCCGTTCGTCACCGAGGAGCTTTGGACCTCGCTGACCGGCGCGGAAACCCTCGTCACGGCCGCCTGGCCCACCGCTGCCGAAGACTTCCTCGACAAGGACGCCACCGAGGTCGTCGAGTCGCTGCAGCGGCTGGTCACCGAGGTCCGCCGGTTCCGTTCCGACCAGGGTCTCAAGCCCGGCCAGAAGGTCGCCGCCGCGCTCGACTTCGGCGGCTCGCCGCTCGCGGGCCACGAGGAGGGCATCCGTTCGCTGGTGCGCCTCACCGTCCCGGGCGAGGGCTTCGCCGCGACCGCGTCGCTTCCCGTCGAGGGCGTGACCGTCCAGCTCGACACCGCCGGAGCCATCGACGTCGCGGCCGAACGCAAGCGCCTCGACAAGGACCTGGCCGCCGCCCGCAAGGAGGTCGACCAGGCCCGCAAGAAGCTCGGGAACGAGGCGTTCATGGCCAAGGCCCCCGAGGCCGTCGTGGCGAAGAACCGCGAGCGCCTCGCCCAGGCCGAGGCCGACATCCAGCGCCTGGAGGCGCAACTGGCGGCCCTGCCCGCCGCCTGACCCGGCGGGCGAACGAGCGCGCGAGGCCCCGGCGGTGTCATTTCGGCCGCTCTGTCCCGAACAGGGCGGCTTTGCGTGCGCGCCAGGCTACGATCTCTCTGATCGACTGCGCTTTGGGTGGGATGTGGGGGTGTGATGGCGGATTCGGTCGCCGAACCCGACCTGCCGGATGCTCCGGAGGACGTCGAACGTGACGATGACCTGGACGCTCCGCGGGTCCTGCCGCAGATGATCGACGACGTCGAAGCCCCCGACGTACCGCCGGACCTCGAACTCCTCCACGACGACTTCCGAGACGGCCCACGCGACAACCAGATCGCAGCCCCGCCCGACGAACAGGCCGCAGCCCCGCGCAACGAACAAGCCGCAGGCCCGCGCAACGAACAGGCCGCGGGCCCGCGTGACGTGCAGGTCGCAGGCTGGCGCGACGAACGGGTCGAACGCCCGCGCGAGCAGCCCGCGAGGCCGCGCGGTGAGCAAGCCGCGGGCTTGTACGACGAGCAGGTCGCGGAATCGCGCGACGAGCAGGTCGCGGCGGGGCGTGATCGGCAGTTCGCGGCGGCGCGTGACGGGCAGGCCGCGGCGGTGCGTGGCGAACAGGGCGCGGGTCCGGGTGACGGGCAGGTTGTAGATCCGCGTGACGAACGGGGCGAACGGCCGGGCGGCGAGCAGAGTGCAGGGGCGCGTGACGAGCAAGTCGAGGGGGCGTACGACGAGCAGGGTGCAGGCTCGCGTGACGAGCGGGGTGACCGTGGTTACGGGGGCGAGCCCTGGTGGATGTCGGCGCCTGACGTGAAGGTCGCCGAGGGGCCGGTGCCGGGACCGCCCGCGACGCTGATGGACGGCGGGCACGCGTCCGGCCCGCTGCCGATCCTGCCCGTCCAAGCCCCGCCACCCCTGCCCGAGCACCGGGTGCCGGACGCCCTGACGTCGGGTGGCTGGCAGGTCGTGCCGGACGGCCCGGTCGACGGACCCGCTCCGCCGCTCCCCGCGCCGTACGAGGCCAAACGGCGCAGCCGCGGCGGCCTGCTGATCGGCACGGCCCTGAGCGCCGGGATCTGCCTGCTCGCCCTCATCGCCGCCGGGGTGCTCTACTCCAGGCTCGACGGGGATTCGGCGTCCCCGCCCAAGCTGACGCGGGCCATCGCGATCGTGCCCACGGCGGGCGGCCTGACCAAGAGCCCTGAGCCCGCCGCGGCTACCGCCGCCTACCCGTTCGTCCAGGCGGGTGTACGGGCCGCCGGTGCCGAACTTCCGCGCAATGTCGCAGCCGTCTACGCCGGAAGCCCGATGGCCCCCCAGAACGTCGTCTTCTACGGCGGCACGGGAGACCTCGGAGACCCCGACGCGTTCCTCAGGAAGTCCCGGCCCAGCACCGCCATCGCCACCGTCAAGGCCAATCCCGGCCGAGGCGGCGGCCAGGGCGTCTGCGGCACGTTCGCTGTCCTGGCCGATGTGCACGTGTACTGCGCCTGGGCGACACGCACCTCGTTCGGCGTCATCGCCGACAACGCGCCGACCTCTGCACCTGACACGGCCGCGATGGCCACGCTGATGGCCAAGATGCGGGCCGACCTGGAGAAGAAGGCCTCCTAGAGGCGCACGACCGCCGAGATGCCGTCCATGCGACCTGGCCATCCGCGGCTGCGCGTTCAGACGGTCAGAACCGGCTCGGCAGGCTCGGTGATGTCGGGCTTGTCGGGTTCGCCGCGTGAGTTGGCGGTACGGAGGCCGACGATGGCGGCCACGATCAGCAGGACGCCGCCCACGAACAGCGCCCGCTGGAAGCCCGAGGTCAATGCCTCGGACGGGGGAACGCGGGCGGCGAGCTCGTCCTTGGTGCGGGAGGTGGCGATCGCGGTGAGGATCGCCAGCCCGAGGGCGCCGCCGAGCTGCTGCGAGGTGTTGAGGAGCGCGGCGGCGAGTCCGGCCTGTTCGGCCGGGACGCCCGCGTTCGCGGCGGTGGTGACGCCGACGAAGACCGCGCCCAGGCCGAGCGACATGATCACCAGGCCCGGCAGCAGATCGGTGAGGTATGAGCCGTCGACCGGGATCCGGGCGAGCAGCAGCACGCCGGCGCCGGAGAGCAGCGCGCCCGTCACGATCACGGGCCGGGTGCCGATCCGGCCGAACAGCTTGGACGCGATCCCCGCCGCGATGCCGACGCCGAGGCACACCGGCAGGAACGCGGTGCCGGCCTCGAACTCGTCGAAGCCGAGCACGTTCTGCATGTAGAGGGTGATGAAGAAGAACATCGCCAGGAACCCGGCGACGGCGATCAGCTGCGTGACGTTGGCGGCCGCGAGCCCCCGGACCCGGAAGATCGACAATGGCACCAGCGGGTTCCGGTGCAGCTTCTCGTTGATCACGAATGCTCCCAGCATCACCGCGGCCACGCTCAGCTGCAGGACCGTACGCACGTCTCCCCATCCCTGGTCGGGTGCCTTGACCAGCCCGTACACCAGGAGCAGCATCCCGCCGGTCGCCAGCGCGGTGCCCAGCACGTCGAAGCCGCGCTTCCTGGAGGCGGGCACGTCGCGGGGGAGCAGCAGCGGGATCGCGGCCAGGACGATCAGGCACACCGGCGTGTTGACGTAGAAGACCCAGCGCCACCCCGGGCCGGAGCTCAACAGCCCGCCGAAGAAGACGCCCGCAGCGGACGCGAGCCCCGCGGCGCCGCCCCAGACGCCCATCGCCTTGTTGCGGTCGGCGCCTTCGGGGAACGTGGTGGTGAGCAGCGAGAGCGCGGCGGGCAACATCAGCGCCGCGCCCGCGCCCTGCGCGAGCCGGGCGCCGATCAGAAGCTCGCTCGTCTCCGCGATGCCGCCCAGGGCCGAGGAGATCCCCACGACGACGGTGCCCGTGACGAGTATCCGGCGGCGGCCGAGCAGGTCCGCCGCCCGGCCGCCCAGGAGCATGAACCCGCCGTACGTGAGCAGGTAGGCGCTGGGAACCCATTGCAGGCTCTGCACCGACAGATCGAGATCATGCTGGATCGCGGGCAACGCGATGTTGACGATCGAGGCGTCCACGAAATCGAGGAACGCCACCGTGCAGAGCAGAAGCAGGATGAGCTTGCCGCGCCCGGTGGCGAGGCTGTGTGTGGTCACGATGGATGGCCCTCTCGGTGTGAATCCGTTCGCGACCCATGAGCGGGTGAGCCCCTCGGAACGTGACAGCACCGGGAGCCGGTGAGAGGTAACTCACAACCGCCCGCCCGGATGTCACGTTTCCGCGCCCCGAACCTTCATAGGGGGAGACATCCAGACGGGAGAACCCCATGACCGACGTCTTCGCCGCCCATCGTGAGCTGCTGTTCTCGGTGGTCTACAACCTGCTCGGCAGCGTCGCCGACACCGAGGACGTGCTCCAGGAAACCTGGTTGTCGTGGGAGCCGAGGCACCGTACGGGAGAGATCGGCAATCCCCGCGCCTATCTCGTCCGCGTCGCCGTGAACCATGCCCTCGCCCGCCGGGCCACGGTCAGCCGCCGCCGCGAGGCCTACGTCGGGCCCTGGCTGCCCGAGCCCTTGGTCACCGACGCCACGGACGCCGCCGAGCCCGCGCTGCGCGCCGAGTCGGTGTCGATGGCGATGCTGGTGGTGCTGGAGACGCTCACCCCCCTGGAGCGTGCGGTCTTCGTGCTGAACGAGGTGTTCGGTTACCCGCACACCGAGATCGCGGAGATCATCGATCGGACCCCGGCGGCCGTACGGCAACTCGCTCACCGTGCCCGCGAGCACGTCCACGCCCGCCGCCCCCGTCACCAGGCCGATCCCCGGCTGCAGCGGGAAGTGACCGAGCGCTTCCTGGCGGCCCAGCTCGACGGCGACATCGCGGCCCTCATGGAGATCCTCGCGCCCGACGTCACGCTGTGGGCGGACGGCGGCGGCAAGGCCCGGGCCGCCGGTCTCCGGCCCGTCCACGGCCGTGCCAGGGTCGCCCGCCTGATCAGCGCCAACGCGACCCTCCGTCCCATCCCCGATCTCTGTATCCGTTACCGCGAGGTCAACGGCGACCCCTCGGCACTGCTCTTCACGGGCGACGCCCCGTTCGCCGTGGTCGTCCTGGACCTCACGCCTGACGGCCGGAGGGTCCGGGGTATCTATGCCGTTACCAACCCCGACAAGCTCGCGCATATCGACGATTAGGGTGTGTGGCATTCAAGTGGGCGCCTGGCATTCAGCTAGGGCGCGTGGCACTCAGGTGGGCGCATGGAATTCAGCCATTTCCATATTTCTTGCGGGCCGTAGGCACGGGGGCAACGGCGCCGGCGTCGCGGCGCTACGGCGTTGTGAAGAGATGTCCGGTGTCGGCGTCTACGAGATCCAGGACCCGGCCGATGAAGTAGACCGTGCCGAGGGCGACGACGTGCCGTCCCAGCCCGGCCAGGTGTCCGGGAGTCAGGTCGGCGGCGTCGATCACGTTCCAGTGGGCGGGGAGCGGACGGGTGAAGCGCAGCCGCTCGTATGGCAGCCGTACGAACGTCACCGGCAGCCCGCCGAGTGCGGCCACGGCGCCGTCCACGTCCTTGTGGTCGGGCAGGCACAGCACGACGTGATCGACGTCGCCCCACCGTTCGCGTGCGGTCTCCAGCGCCGTGGCCACGCCACCGCCGTTGATCGCGCAGTCGGCCAGCACCTCGGTGTCCGTGCCCGGAAGCCGGTGCCACGAGAGGCGGCCCGGCAGGACGACCGTGGACAGAACGGCCTTCAGTTGTTGCGCGTCAGGGGGCGTGAGCCCCTCGGTTTCAAGCAGCCGCAGCGCGGCGATGCAACCGGCCTCGGCGTTCCGGCGGCCGAGCCCGGAGGGCAGGTGTTCCGGTGGGATGTCAGTGGTCTCGACGTACTCGACCGGTGCCCTCCCGCCTGTGCCTGCCTCGACCGTTCGTTCCAGGGCGGCCGCGACCGGCGGGGTCTGCGGAGCCGACACGACGCGCCTGGTCAGCGCGTCCACCACACCGGCCTTTTCGATGGCGATGGCCGCGGGGGTGTCGCCGAGGACGCCGAGGTGCTCGCCGAAGATCGGAGTGACCGCGACGACCCGCGGTGCGAACAGCGAGACCTCGTCGCCCCGCCCGCCCATGCCCGCCTCCAGAACGAGGACGTCGGCGCCGCACTCGCGGGCATGCACGACTCCCGACAACGTGAAGAGGCCAGTGGGCGCGAGGTAGCCGTCGGTTTGCGGCGGCAGAGCGCCGATGGCCCGATCCAGCCGCTCGGCCAGGGACGCGAACTCCGCTTCGCCGACCGCCTGCCCGTTCACGCGGATGCGATCGCGGTCGCCGCGCAGGCCCGGGCTGGTCACCGTGCCGACGCGCAGGCCCGCCGCGGCGAGGAACGCGGAGGCGTAGGTCGCCGCCGTGCCCTTGCCCTTCGAGCCGACCACCACCACGACGGGAACGCCCGCCGGGAGCAGGCCCAGCTCCTCAGCCAAGGCGCGGGCGCGGGCGAGGCTGCGGGTCTCGCCCGGGTTCCGCGCCTGCCATTCCCGGTAGAACACCTCGTCGGCCGTCACGCGCCCATCGTTCCAGGCGCCTTCCCGGGCGTCGCGGCCGGGCCGCGCACCCGGGGCAAGTAGGCTGCAAAGGTCACTTTCCGCAGGCATGGAGCAACGTGAGCCAGGTAACCGAGCCGCTCGACTACCGCGACGCCGTGAACGAGATCATGGGCCGCGGGGTCGAATGGGACATCGATCCCACCCTCGACCGGATCCGCGATCTGGTGGACCTGCTGGGTGAGCCGCAGCGCTCCTACCCCGTCATCCACATCGCGGGCACCAACGGCAAGACCAGCACCGCGCGGCTGATCGAGTCGCTGCTGCGCGAGCGCGGCCTGCGCACCGGCCTCTACACCAGCCCGGAGCTGACGACCCTGCGCGAGCGGATCGCGATCGACGGCGAGGCGATCTCCGAGGAAGGGTTCGTCGAGACCCTGCGCGACGTGCTGCCGTACGTGCGGCTGATCGATGACAAGCACGGCGTCCGGCTGTCGTTCTTCGAGGTGCTGACGGCGATGGCGTACGCGGCGTTCGCCGACGCGCCGGTGGACGTGGCGATCGTCGAGACCGGCATGGGCGGTGCCTGGGACGCGACGAACGTGGCCGACGGGACCGTGGCCGTGATCACGCCGATCGGCCTGGACCACACCCGCTATCTCGGCGACACGATCGAGGAGATCGCGGCCGAGAAGGCCGGGATCATCAAGCCCGGCGCGATCGCCGTTCTGGCCCAGCAGCCGGTCGCGGCGGCCGAGGTGCTGCTGCGCAGGGTCGCCGAGGTGGGCGCGGTGGCGGCGCGGGAGGGCATCGAGTTCGGCGCGGTGCACCGCGACATCGCGTTCGGCGGCCAGCTGATACGCATCCAGGGCCTGCACGCGGCGTACGACGACATCTTCCTGCCGATGTTCGGTGACCACCAGGCGAGCAACGCCGCCTGCGCGCTGGCCGCCGTGGAGGCGTTCGCCAGCGGCACCCCGACCAGCGGAGAGGCCAACCTGGAGGCGACCACGCGGATCGCCGCGGGGGAGACCTACGGGGGCGGCGACGAGGGACAGCTCGACCCGGCGCTGGTCCGCAGCGGCTTCGCCAAGGCGGGTTCGCCCGGGCGGCTGGAGGTCGTCCGGACCGGGCCGACGGTGCTGCTGGACGCGGCGCACAACCCGGCGGGCATGGCGGCGAGCGTCGCCACGGTGACCGAGGAGTTCAACTTCAACCGGCTGGTGGGCGTCTTCGCCGCGTTCGCCGACAAGGACCTCGCCGGCATGCTGGAGCAGCTCGAACCCGTCCTGGCCGAGCTCGTGGTGACCCGCAACTCCTCGCCGCGCTCCCTGCCGGCCGAGGAACTGGGCGAGCTCGCCGAAGGCATCTTCGGCGTCGACCGGGTGCACGTGTCCCCGCGCCTGGACGACGCCATCGACCGGGCGATCGGCCTGGCGGAGGAGACCGGCGAGTACCAGGGCGCGGGCGTGCTGATCACCGGCTCGGTGGTCACCGCCGGCGACGCCCGGACGCTGCTGCGCGTGGAGGGAACGAAGTGAACGCGAGCGGAGCGAGCCGATGAGCGCGGCACGAAGGTTGCTCGCGATGGTGCTGACCTGCGAGGCGATCGTGATCGCGCTCGCGATCCCGGTGGCGGTCTCGGTGCTGGACGTGGACGGCGGGCTCGCGGGCCTGGTCTGCGGCGGGCTCGCGGTGGGCTGCCTCCTGCTGGCCGGGATGCTGCGCTTCCCGTGGGCGATCGCGGCGGGCAGCGGCTTGCAGGTGCTGGTCATCGCCACCGGTTTCATGGTGCCGACCATGTTCTTCCTCGGTGCCCTTTTCGGCCTGCTCTGGGGTACGGCCATTTGGATGGGACGCAAGGCGGACGGCGTCCAGGCGCGCTAAATTCGCGGGAACGGCGTTTCAATTTATCCGCCGATTTTCGCGTTCTCTATTTAACGCGCAAATCCGACAATCGGGAAACTGCTTCGGTGGATGACGCCCTCTGAAGGAGAAGGCCGTGTCCCCCCACGACGATCCCAGCGAGTTCCCGACCGATTCCCCGACCGACCGCACCGTCACCTTCGACCGCCCCGACGGCTTCACCATCCCCCTCGACCGCCCCACCTGGCGCGAGCACCCCACCGCCGAACTTCCCACCATCCAGCCCGCCGACGAACCCACCGACCCTGGCGCCGCTCCAGGCCTCGCTGCGAACGCCGAACCGGACATCACCCCAGCCGCCGACCCGGGCGCCGGTACGGGCGTCGGCTCAGCTGTCGGGCCGGGTGTCGACTTTGGCGCAGACTCGGGCGTCGGTACGGGCATTGGGTCGGTCGTTGGCTCGGGTATCGGTTCGGGCAACGACTTTGGCGTCGACTCGGGCGTCAGTAGGGGCGTTGGCTCGGCCGCCGGGTCGGGTGCCGGTTCAGGTGCCGACTTTGGCGTCGGGTCGGGCGTCGGTTCGGATGTCGACTCGGGCGCCGGTCTGGCCGCCGATACAGGCGCCGGTCCGAGCGTTGGCTCGGGCGCCGGGCTTGGTGTCGGTTCGGGTGCCAGTTCGGATGTCGGTTCGAGCGTCGAGTTGGACGTCGGCTCGGGCGGTGGCTCGGCCGCCAGTTCCGGTGTCGGTCCGGGCGGCGGCTTGGACGTCGGGTCGGGCGTCAGTTCGGGCGTCGGTTCGGACGTCGGCTCAGGCGTTGCGGTGGACGTCGGTTGGGGCGGTGGCTCGGCCGCTGGCTTGGACGTCGGCTCTGGCGTCGGTTCGGACGTCGGCTCGGGTGTGGGTTCGGACGTCCGTTCGGACGTCCGTTCGGACGTCGGTTCGGGTGTTGGGTCGGGTGTCGACTCTCGCGTTGGCTTGGACGGCGGCTCGGGTGTTGGGGTGGAGGTCGAGCAGGGTGTCGGGGAGATCGTGGGTGCGGCGGGGCGGGTGCGGGAGGGGTTGGCGGCGCTTGGTGTTCTTCTGGCGACGTTCACCGTGGTGCCGGCGGTCGCGCTGGCGCTTCCCAACACCAGCCTGAACGTGCTGGTGCCCGCCCGGGACGGTCTCGGCCTTGACGACGCCGGTCTGCCCGGGCTGATTCGGGCCGCCGGGTTCACGTTGCCCGCGCTGCTGCTGGCCGTTCCGGTCGCGGCCGTGGCGTCCCGACGGTTCTCGCCGCGTTTCGTTCTCTTGTTCGGCCTCGTTCTGCTGCTGGGTGGGCTCGGCGTGGCTCGGTTCGCGGGAACGGTTCCGATGATCGGTATCGGACGGGCGTTGCAGGGGCTCGGCGCCGGTGTCGCGCTGCCCGCCGTCGTCGTGCTGGTCGCGGAGAGGCGGAGCCGAGCTCTTGCCTCGATCTGGGCGGGCACGCTTGTCGGCGTGCTTCTGCTTGCGATGCCGCTGGCGCTTTATGCGACGCCGCTGCCTGTGGGTGGGAGCCCGCCCGGTGACTGGCGCGCGGCGTTCGGTCCGTACCCGGGCATCGCCGGTGCCGCGCTCGGCGCCGCGTTCCTCTGCGTGATCCTCCGGGGCCGCCGCCCGCTGCCCGCGCCGCGGCGGGCCGAGCGCGGCCAGCTGCTGCTGCCCGCCGTTCCCGCCGCCGGGTTCGCCTTCCTCGCCGTCGTCACGACCTACGGCTGGTCGCCGGGCGCGCAACTCGTCGTCGGCGGCATCGCGATGATCGCGCTCCTCGGCCTGGCGGTGGTGGGCAGCGGCGACACGACCACCGGCAGCCCGCTCGGCTGCGCGGTCGTGATGGTGACGACCGGGCTGCTCACCTATCCGCTGGCCGGGCCGTTGGCCGGGTTGGCGAACGGGTCCGCGGCGCTCCGGGGCACCGGCGATCCGCGTCTCCAGCTCGTCCCGTTCGCCGCCGCGGCCCTCGCCGCTCTGCTGGGCGCACTCGCCACCGTGCGGATGTCACGGGACGCCGCGCGCGGCGCGGTGCTGGGCGGGCACGGCCTGGTCCTGGTGGCGGTGCTCGTCTTCCTCGCCACCGACGTGGCCTCGGGTCCCTGGTCGCTCCTGGCGCCGCTCGTTCCCCTCGGCGCGGGTCTCGGCATGGCGCTGGCCGCCTCGCTCCGGGAGGCCGGGGCGGGCGCGGCGCTGTTCGGCCTGACGCTGGCGTTCCCGGCCGTCCTGGTCGGCCAGCTTCTGGTGCTCGCGCTCCAGTCGGGCCAGATCCAGCGTCTGCGCCCGGAGACCGGCGCCGAGCAGTTGTACGGGCTCACCGCCGGATACCGCGTCTGGCTGATCGCGGCGGGCGTGCTGACCGTGGTGCTGGTCGCCGCGTGCGTCCGCGTCACCGCGGCGCGCGAACGCGACCCGCACGCCGGAGGCCGCCGAGCCGGGTAACCTTCTCGCGTAATCCCACCTGTACGAGGAGAACTACCCGTGTCCGAGCGCACTCTTGTTCTGGTCAAGCCCGACGGCGTCCGCCGTGCCGTGGTCGGTGAGGTCATCTCCCGCATCGAGCGCAAGGGCCTGAAGATCGTGGCGCTGGAGCTGCGCACGCTGTCCCGGGACACCGCCGAGGACCACTACGGCGAGCACCGCGAGCGTCCGTTCTTCGGCGAGCTGGTCGAGTTCATCACCGGCGGCCCGCTGGTCGCGATGGTGGTCGAGGGCCCGCGCGCGATCGAGGCCTTCCGCGCGCTCGCCGGCGCCACCGACCCGGTCAAGGCGACGCCGGGCACCATCCGCGGCGACCACGCCCTGGAGATCGGCGAGAACATCGTGCACGGCTCCGACTCGCCCGAGTCCGCCGCGCGCGAGATCAAGCTGTTCTTCCCCGAGCTGGGCTGACCGCGCGCCCCGTCCGTCCCGTGCGAATCCCGGGGCGCACGGGCGCGAGAACGGCTGACACACGCGGGCCGGAGTGATCCGGCCCGCGTGCCTTTTTGCCAAAACTGGCCTGGTGGGCACCTGATTTTTATTCAAGACGCCCCGGGTCGGTGTCTGCCTCGCACCGCTTCAGCGCGTTACGATGGGTACGCCGCTCTGCACGCCCGCCAACATGAAGGGCTCCCTTTCTTCATGGGTAACAAGCTGTCTTTTCTTGGCCGTGACATGGCGGTCGATCTCGGTACCGCCAACACGTTGGTCTACGTGCGCGGGCGCGGCATCGTCCTGAACGAGCCCTCCGTGGTGGCGATCAACACCAACACGGGAAAGATCGTCGCGGTGGGCATCGAGGCGAAACGCATGATCGGCCGCACTCCGGGCAACATCGTCGCCGTCCGCCCGCTCAAGGACGGCGTGATCGCCGACTTCGACGTCACCGAACGGATGTTGCGCTATTTCATCCAGAAGGTGCACAAACGCCGGCATTTTGCCAAGCCGCGCATCGTGGTGGCCGTGCCCAGCGGCATCACCGGGGTCGAGCAGCGCGCCGTCAAGGAGGCCGGTTACCAGGCCGGTGCCCGCCGGGTCTACATCATCGAGGAGCCCATGGCCGCCGCGATCGGCGCCGGGCTGCCCGTCTACGAGCCCACCGGCAACATGGTCGTCGACATAGGCGGCGGCACCACCGAGGTCGCCATCATCTCGCTCGGCGGCATCGTGACCAGCCAGTCCGTGCGTGTCGGTGGTGACGAGCTCGACCAGGCCGTGATCTCGTTCTCCAAGAAGGAGTACTCCCTGATGCTCGGGGAGCGCACCGCGGAGGAGATCAAGATGGCGATCGGGTCTGCCTACCCCGGCGGCGAAGACGAGCCGCACGCGGAGATCCGCGGCCGCGACCTGGTCAGCGGGCTGCCCAAGACCGTGGTGATCTCCGCCGAGGAGGTGCGCCGCGCGATCGAGGAGCCGGTCAACTCCATCGTCGACGCGGTCAAGACCACCCTCGACAAGTGCCCGCCCGAGCTGTCCGGCGACATCATGGACCGCGGGATCGCCCTGACCGGCGGCGGCGCCCTGCTCAAGAACCTCGACGAGCGGCTGCGCGAGGAGACCGGCATGCCGATCCACCTCGTCGACAACCCCCTCGACTCGGTCGTCCTCGGCACCGGCAAGTGCGTCGAGGACTTCGAGTCGCTGCGGCAGGTCCTGGTCCCCGAGCCGCGACACTGACCACCCAATCCCCCTTCGCGCACGGAAAACGGGAGGTCAGTGGGTGAAGGACACCCGGCGGACCCGCACGGTCCTCGGCTTGCTCCTCGTCGTGGCGCTCGCGCTGATCACGATCGACTATCGGGGCGGCGACGGCTCGCCGCTGCGCGGGCTGCGCGGTGTCGGCGCCGCGGTGTTCGGCCCGGTGGAGCGGGTGTCGGCGGCGGTCGTGCGGCCGATCGGCAACACGGTCGACGCGATCACCGACGCGCCGGGCGAACGGCGCCGCGCCGACCGGCTCGAACGCGAGAACCAGCGGCTCCGCGAGCAACTGCGGGCGGGCCGGCTCGACCAGCACCGCGCCGCGCAGCTCGACCGGCTGCTCGGCTCGGCCGGGATGGGCGGCTACAAGATCGCGGCAGCGAAGGTGATCTCCGCGGGACAGGGCTTCGAGGACACCGTCACCATCGACGTGGGCTCGCGCAGCGGCGTCCGGCCCGAGATGACCGTGATGAGCGCCGACGGCCTGGTCGGCCGCGTCGTCCGGGTCGGCCCGGCCACCTCCACCGTGCTGCTCGCCACCGACGTGACCTCGCAGGTCGGCAGCCGCCTGGAGGACTCCCAGGAGATCGGCATCGTGCAGGGCCGCGGCCGCCGTGGCCTCGGCGGCGGTGGCGAGACGCCGCTGCGCTTCCAGTTGCTCAACGCCAACGCGCCGATGCGGGTGGGCATGCGTCTGGTGACGCTCGGCTCCCAGGCGGAGCGGCCGTACGTGCCGGGCGTGCCGATCGGCGTGATCGAACGCATCGACCAGCCGGTCGGCGATCTGACCCGCACGGCCTACGTGCGCCCGTTCGCCAGATTCACCAGCCTCGACGTCGTCGCGGTCGTGGTGGCCCCGCCCAAGGTCGATCCGCGCGACGCGGTGCTGCCGCCCAAGCCCAAGCCGGCGCCCTCCGCGACCCCGTCGGCCAAACCGAGCGGCAAGCCGGACGACGACAGGCCGGGCGAGCGCGGCAGGCCGTCCAAGAAGCCGTCCACAAAGCCGTCATCGGGGGATTGATGTGCTGAACACACCGGAGGTATCGCCGGCGGGCCGCAACGTCCTGACCGCGGCCGTGATCGTGGTCGCGCTGATCCTGCAGGTGTCGGTGGCCAACCGGCTGCCGCTGCCCGGGGGCGTGACGCCCGACCTGGTGCTGCTGACCGTCGTGGCGCTGGCGCTGGTCAACGGCTCGCTGACCGGCCTGGTCGCCGGGTTCTGCGCGGGGCTGGCGGCCGACATCATCCCGCCCGCCGACCACACCATCGGGCGGTACGCGCTGGTCTACTGCCTGATCGGCCACATCTGCGGGCTGGCGTCCGACGAGATGGACCGCCAGTCGCTGGTGCCGTTCTTCGCGGTCGCGGCGGGCGCCCTGGTCGCCACCGTGCTGTACGCGGCGACGGGCATGCTGCTCGGCGACCCGCGCGCGAGCTGGACGATCGTGTCGCGGATCGTGCCGTTGCAGGTGCTCTACGACGTGATGGCCAGCCCGTTCGTGGTGTGGGCGGTGCTACGCGTGACCCACCGCTTCGAACGCGGCGAACGGTCCTCCAGGGACCGGTCCATGCTCCCCGCCGCCCGCTACCGCAGTGGAGTGGGGACGCGGTTGTGAATTCCAGGACCCACTTCCGGCTCGTCGTGCTGTACGTCCTCTTCGGGGCGATGGTGCTGGTCCTGATGGGGCGGTTGTGGACGATGCAGGTCCTCGACGGCGCGCACTACCGGCAGATCGCCGCCGAGAACCGCACCCGCGACATCGTGGTGCCCGCCGTCCGCGGCATGATCCTCGACGGCACGGGCCGGCCGCTGGTCCGCAACCGCACCGCGCTGGTCGTGTCGGTCGACCGCACCTCGCTGTCGCGGCAGAAGGACAAGGGCAAGGGCGTGCTCGCCCGGCTCGCCGCGACGCTCGGCACCTCGACCGCCGAGCTGGAGAAGCGCATCCGCCTCTGCAGCCCCACGGTCAAGCGGCCCTGCTGGCCGGGCTCTCCCTTCCAGCCGATCCCCGTCGACGACAAGGTCGACCCCAAGCGCGCACTGCAGATCATGGAGCGGCAGGAGGAGTACCCCGGCGTGTCGGCCGCGGTCCAGCCCGTCCGCGAATACCCCGAGCCCGAGGGCGCCAGCGCGGTGCAGGCCCTCGGCTACCTCCAGCCGATCACGCAGGAGGAGCTCGACAAGCGCAAGGGCCTCAAGGTCACCGGCTACAGCGGCGTCGACCTGATCGGCCGCGACGGCCTGGAGGCGACCTACGACGGCGACCTGCGCGGCGTGCCGGGCTTCCGCAAGGTCCTGGTCGACAGCCAGGGCCGCGTGACCGGCACCGCCGCGGAGAAGGCGCCGATCGCCGGCGGCAACCTGGTCACCAGCATCGACGCCAAGGTGCAGGAGGCGGCGGAGAAGGCGCTGGAGAACGGGATCAAGAACGCCCGCAGCCAGGGCCACAAGGCCGACTCGGCCGCCGCGGTCGTGATGGACGTGCAGACCGGCCGTATCGTGGCGCTGGCCAGCCACCCGACGTACAACCCGAGCGTCTGGACCGGCGGGATCTCCGAGGACGAGTACGAGGGGCTGCTCGGCAAGAAGAAGGGCGAGCCCCTGATCTCGCGGGCCACCCAGGGCCAGTTCGCTCCCGCGTCCACGTTCAAGGTCGCCACCCTCACCGGCGCGCTCGCCGACGGCTACGACCTGCACGCCACCTACAGCTGTCCCGGCTCCTACATGGTCGGCAGCCGCGCGTTCCGCAACTTCGAGGGCCAGGGCCACGGCAGCATGAACCTGCACCGCGCCCTGGTGGTCTCCTGCGACACGATCTTCTACAAGTTCGCGTACGAGGCGTGGCTGCGCGACGGCGGCATGAAGCCGAAGAAGAACCCGTCCGACCCGATCGTCAAGATGATCCGCCAGTGGGGCTTCGGCAGCCGCACCGGCATCGACGTGCCCGGCGAGACCACGGGCCGGATTCCCGACCGCAAATGGAAGCGCGACTACTGGAACGCCACCAAGGCCGCCGACTGCAAGGCGGCCAAGGAGGGCTACCCCGATCTCGAACGCAAGGACCCGAGCCGCGCCGCCTACGTCAAGCAGATCGCGGCCGAAAACTGCGTCGAGGGTTTCCAGTGGCGTGCCGGTGACGCGGCCAACCTCTCCATCGGCCAGGGCGACATGCTCGTGACCCCGCTGCAGCTGACCAGGGCGTACGCGGCCGTGGCCAACGGCGGCAAGCTGGTCGTGCCCCGGATCGCGCAGGCGGTCGTGCGCCCGGACGGCTCGGTCGCGCGCCGCATCGAGACGCCGCAGCCGCAGCGGCTGCCGGTGGACGCCAAGGTGCTCAAGTACATCCGCGACAGCCTGGCCGACGTGACCAAGTCGGGCACCGCGCGCGGCGCGTTCGCCGGTTTCGACCTCGGCAAGCTCCACGTGGCGGGCAAGACCGGCACCGCCGAGGTCTACGGCAAGGACGACACCTCGTGGTTCGCCTCGTACGCCCCGGCGAAGAAGCCGCGCTTCGCGGTGGTGGCGATGTTCTCGCAGGGCGGCACGGGCGCCTCGACCGCGGCGCCCGCCGTCCGGGAGATCTGGGAGGCGATGTACGGCCTGGGCAAGAAGAACAAGAAGCCGGCGCTCAAGGACGGCAAGCTCCCCGAGACCCTGCCCAGGCTGGGCGGCGGCACGGCCGGCCTCACGGGCCGCGGCGGCTCCGGAGCGACCTCATGATCGGCGGCATCGGGGGTCTCGGAGGTCTCGGCGGCGCCGGGCCGGTCGGCGGCTACGGCGAACGCGGGCTCTGGCGGCGGCGGCTGAGCAGCCTGCACAGGCTCGACTGGACGCTGATCCTCGTCGTGGTGGCGCTGTCGCTGGTCGGCGCGCTACTGGTGCGCTCGGCCACGTTCCAGCTCCTGACCGAGCAGGGCAAGGACCCCGAGGGCTTCCTCAAGCGCCACATCCTCAACCTGGTCATCGGGTTCGTGCTGGGCGGCGTGGTGACCGTGCTCGACTACCGGCTGCTGCGCGCGTACGTGCCGATCCTGTACGGGCTCGCGTGCGTCGGGCTGGTGCTGGTGCTCTCGCCGGTCGGCTCGACGATCAACGGGTCGCACTCGTGGATCGTGATCGGCGGCGGGTTCCAGATCCAGCCGTCGGAGTTCGCCAAGGTCGGCCTGGTGGTGCTGCTCGCCATGATCCTCGGCGAGCCGCGCGACGGCGAGGTCGGACCCGGACGGCGCGACATCCTGCTGGCGCTGGCCCTGGCCGGGGTCCCGGCCGTGCTGATCCTGCTGCAGCCCGACCTCGGCACGACGCTGGTCTTCGCCGCCGTGGTGCTCGGCATGCTGGCCGTGTCGGGCGTGCGGAAACGCTGGCTGGCCGGGCTGGTCGGCGGCGCGGTGGTGACCGCGTTCCTCACCTGGTTCTTCGGCCTGCTCAAGCCCTACCAGCTCGCCCGCTTCACGGCGTTCCTCGACCCGTCGGCCGATCCGCGCGGCGCGGGCTACAACGCCCAGCAGGCCCGGATCGCGGTCGGCTCGGGCGGCTTCACCGGCAAGGGGCTCTTCCAGGGCGAGCAGACCGGCGGCCACTTCGTCCCCGAACAGCAGACCGACTTCATCTTCACCGTGGCGGGGGAGGAGCTCGGTTTCCTCGGGGCCGCGGTGATCATCATCCTGCTGGGCATCGTGTTCTGGCGCGGGCTGCGGATCGCGACGCAGGCGGCCGACTTCTTCGGCACGCTGGTCGCCACCGGCGTGGTGTGCTGGCTGGGCTTCCAGACGTTCGAGAACGTCGGCATGACGCTCGGGATCATGCCGATCACCGGCCTGCCGCTGCCGTTCGTCTCCTACGGCGGCTCCGCCACGTTCGCCAACATGATCGCCCTCGGCCTGCTCCAGGCCGTCCACGTCCGCCGCCGGGCCTTCGACTGAGACCTCCTGGCCCGCCTGAAGCGGCCCGGCCCGGCCAAGCTGAAGCGGCCCGGCCGCAACCCGGCAACACGTCCGCCATCGCGCCGTACCCCCGTTGTTCCCGGGAGAACCGGGAGACGGGTGGGGGTAGGCTTGATTGTTCCCACGAATCCTTCCCCTGGAGGGCTCCCCATGCCTGTTGAGTCGATCTTCCCGCGCCTGGAGCCGGTGCTCCCACGCGTGCAGAAGCCGATTCAGTACGTCGGCGGTGAGCTCAACTCACAGATCAAGGACTGGGACGAGGCCGAGGTCCGGTGGGCCCTGATGTACCCCGACGCCTACGAGGTCGGGCTGCCCAACCAGGGCGTCCAGATCCTCTACGAGATCCTCAACGAGCGCGAGGGCGTGCTCGCCGAGCGCACCTACAGCGTCTGGCCCGACCTTGAGGCGATCATGCGCGAGGAGGGCATCCCGCAGTTCACGGTCGACGCGCACCGCCCGGTCGGCGCGTTCGACGTCCTGGGCGTCTCGTTCTCGACCGAGCTCGGCTACACCAACCTGCTGACCGCGCTCGACCTGGCCGGCATCCCGCTGGAGGCCGCCGACCGCGGCGACGACCACCCGATCGTGCTGGCCGGCGGGCACGCGGCGTTCAACCCCGAGCCGATCGCCGACTTCCTCGACGCGGCGGTGCTCGGCGACGGCGAGGAGATCGCGCTCGCGATCACCGAGGTCATCCGCGAGTGGAAGGCCGACGGCGCCCCCGGCGGGCGCGACGGGCTGCTGATGCGGCTCGCGGCCTCGGGCGGCGTGTACGTGCCGAAGTTCTACGACGTGACGTACCTGCCGGACGGGCGCATCCAGCGGGTCGCGCCCAACCGGCCCGGCGTGCCGTGGCGGGTCGAGAAGCACACCGTCATGGACCTGGACAAGTGGCCCTACCCCAAGAAGCCCCTGGTCCCGCTGGCCGAGACCGTGCACGAACGCTTCAGCGTGGAGATCTTCCGGGGCTGCACGCGCGGCTGCCGGTTCTGCCAGGCGGGCATGATCACCCGGCCGGTGCGGGAACGTTCGATCACGACGATCGGCGCGATGGTCGACGAGGGCCTCAAGCAGAGCGGCTTCCAGGAGGTCGGCCTGCTCAGCCTGTCCAGCGCCGACCACAGCGAGATCGGCGAGGTGGCCAAGGACCTGGCCGACCGGTACGAGGGCACCAACACCTCGCTGTCGCTGCCGTCCACGCGGGTCGACGCGTTCAACATCACACTGGCCAACGAGTTCTCGCGCGGCGGGCGCCGGTCCGGGCTGACGTTCGCGCCCGAGGGCGGCTCCGAGCGCCTGCGCAAGGTGATCAACAAGATGGTCACCGAGGACGACCTGATCAGGACCGTGACCACCGCGTACGAGAACGGCTGGCGCCAGGTCAAGCTCTACTTCATGTGCGGGCTGCCCACCGAGGAGGACGAGGACGTCCTCGCCATCGCCGACATGGCCAAGCGCGTGATCAAGGCGGGCCGGGACGCCACCGGCCGCCGCGACATCCGCTGCACGGTCTCCATCGGCGGATTCGTGCCCAAGCCGCACACCCCGTTCCAGTGGGCCGCCCAGTGCGACCACGAGACCGTCGACCGGCGCCTGAAGGCCCTCAAGGACGCCCTGCGCGGCGACAAGGAGTACGGCCGCGCCATCGGCCTGCGCTACCACGACGGCCAGCCGTCGATCGTCGAGGGCCTGCTGTCGCGCGGTGACCGGCGCGTCGGCCGGGTCGTCCGCGCGGTCTGGGAGGACGGCGGCCGCTTCGACGGCTGGAGCGAGCACTTCTCGTTCGAACGCTGGCTGGGGAGCGCCGCGCAGGTGCTGGCCGAGCACGGCGTCGACGTCGACTGGTACACCACCCGCGAACGCGACGAGGTCGAGGTGCTCCCATGGGACCACCTGGACGCGGGCCTGGACCGTGAATGGCTCTGGCAGGACTGGCGGGACGCGGTCGACGAGACCGAGGTCGAGGACTGCCGCTGGACGCCCTGCTACGACTGCGGGGTCTGCCCGACCATGGGCACCGAGATCCAGATCGGCCCCACCGGCAAGCGCCTGCTTCCGCTCTCTGTAGTCTGACCTCGTAGTACAGGACCGCCGCCGGCGACAAACGCAGCATCGCCGCGAGCCCCGTACTCTATAGGGAGACGTTTTCGACTCGACGCGAGTAGGAAGGACTAGTGCCCTGGCTCCCATGCCGGAGGGCCCTGCGCCGGCCCCTGTGACCCAACGCCTGCGCGTGCGCTATGCCAAGCGCGGCAGGCTGCGGTTCACAAGCCATCGCGACATTTCCCGGGCCGTGGAACGCGCCGTTCGGCGTGCCGGGATTCCTGTCGCGTTCAGCGCGGGATTCACTCCGCACCCCAAGATCTCGTATGCGGGTGCGGCGGCAACCGGGGTGGCCAGTGAGGCCGAGTACCTCGAGATCGGGCTCACCGAGCCCCGCGACCCTGCGCGGGTACGGGCCGATCTCGACGCCGCCCTGCCCGACGGTCTCGACATCGTGGATGTCGTGACGGTCCGGCCGGTGCGCACCGGTGAAGCCCAGGCCAAGCCGGGCGCGCTGGCGGATCGGCTCGAGGCGTCCGAGTGGCGGATCCGGCTGGACGGTGTCGCCTCCGACGACGCCGCCGCGGCCGTGGCCGCCTTCTTGGCCGCCACCGAGATCGAGGTGGAACGCCTCACGAAAAAGGGACGACGCCGTTTCGACGTCCGTGCCGCCGTGTCCGCTCTGGAGCTGGACCGGCGTGCCGAGGAGACGGCGGATGCCCCTTGTGCGATACTTCGAATGGTTGTTCGGCATACCACACCTGCCGTACGACCCGACGACATCCTCACCGGACTGCGCCAGGTCGCCGACCTAGCGCCGCCGTCACCGCCCTTGGTGACCAGGCTGGCGCAGGGGCCCCTCGACGCGGCCACCGGTGGCCTCGCGGATCCGCTGGATTCCGACCGGGAGAACGGCCAGCCGTCCGGCGACGAAGCCGGAGCGGCTTCGGGGTCCGCTCTCCCGATCTCCGGCGAAGCCGTGAGCGCGGATGTGGTCAGCGCCTGATCGAACGAGCCGAAGCCGTGGCGCCGCCACGGAACCGGCCCGCAGGGAAAGATCGGCGCACCCCCGACGACTTTGTCGTCGCTGCCGGGCCATGCCCGGACGCGACGGCGCCGACGACTGACGGAGTGTTCCCGTGCGGCGCACCGCACCGTACCGCCCGAGGCGGATACGGACGGTCGCGCCCGGGAGCCTGACGGGAGATTGCCCGAATGCTTGATAACGAAGCCGATTCGGCGAATGCCGAAGGCACCGATAACGCCACGACCGGCGCACAGCCGACCGGCGCGCAGCCGGCCGGTGTGAAGACCACCAGGACACGCCGCCGTGCGGCCAGCCGTCCGGCCGGTCCACCGCCCGAGATCGACGAGACCCCTCCGGCGGCGACCGCCCCCGGCACGAGCACCGCCGGGGCGGACCCCGCCCGGGCGACCACCGCCGGGGCGGAGACCGCGACCAGTGCGGCGGCCGCGGCGGCCGCCGCGTCGGAGACGCCGCCCCCGCCGCCACCGGCCGCGGCAGGCCCGGAGGAGGGCGCGTCCGAGGAGGCCGCGCCGCCCAAGAAGACCACCCGCACCCGCGCGACCCGCGCGAAGACCGCCAAGTCCAAGGCCAAGGCCGACGAGGCGCCCGCCGACCAGTCCACAGCCCCGGCCGCCGACGCTCCGGCCGCGGACGCTGACGCCCCGGCCGCCGAGTCCGCGGCCCCGGCCGACAAACCCGACAAGCCTGTCAAGGCCACCCGCACTCGTACGCGCCGCAAGAGCGCCGCCGAGGCTCCGGCCGTTCCCGCGGTGCCCGTCGTTCCTCCCGTCCAGCCGGAGGCCGAGGCGGACGAGGACGAGACGGCCGCCGGGGGAGTGCCCTCGGTGAGCTTCCAGCCGCCCATGGTCGTCTTCCAGGCACCGGAGCCCACCGCGGCACCGGCCAAGTCCAAGTCCAAGGCCAAGCCCAAGGAGGAGCCGAAGGACGAGGCCAAGGACGCCGAGCTCGCCGAGGACGAGACCGACGAGGCCGGAGCCGAGCACGACGAGCACGACGAGGACGACGAGTCGGGCGACCGCCCGTCGCGCCGCCGCCGCCGCAGGGGCGGCCGCGGACGTGGCCGCACCGGCAAGGACGGCGACGACGAGGGCGCCGACGAGGCCGAGGCCGACGAGCCCAAGGAGACGGGCACGAAGGCCACCCGTTCCCGCAAGGCCGCCCAGGAGGCCAAGGAGGAGCAGGCCGCCGAGAGCGACCAGGCCGATGAGGGCGACGACGACACCGACGAGGACGACTCGGCCGGCGGTTCGAGCCGTCGCCGCCGTCGCCGTCGCCGCCGTTCCGGCACCACCGACGCCGAGATCGTCGACGACCCGCCCAACACCGTCACCCACGTCCGCGCGGTGCGGAGCGCGGAGTCGCGCGCGGCCGAGGACGAGGTGCAGTCCGTCCGCGGCTCCACCCGCCTGGAGGCCAAGAAGCAGCGCCGCCGCGAGGGCCGCGAGCAGGGCCGCCGCCGCCCGCCGGTGATCACCGAGGCCGAGTTCCTGGCCCGCCGCGAGTCGGTCGAGCGCGTCATGGTGGTCCGCCAGGAGGGCGAGCGCACCCAGATCGCCGTGCTGGAGGACGACGTGCTCGTCGAGCACTACGTCAACCGCGCGACGCACCAGTCGTACGTGGGCAACGTCTACCTCGGCAAGGTCCAGAACGTGCTGCCCTCGATGGAGGCGGCGTTCGTCGACATCGGCAAGGGCCGCAACGCCGTCCTGTACGCGGGCGAGGTCAACTGGGACGTCGCCGGGCTGGAGGGCCAGCCGCGCCGTATCGAGTCCGCGCTCAAGTCCGGCCAGTCCGTCCTGGTCCAGGTCACCAAGGACCCGCTGGGCCACAAGGGCGCGCGCCTGACCAGCCAGGTGTCCCTCCCCGGCCGTTACCTGGTCTACGTGCCCGACGGCTCGATGACCGGCATCAGCCGCAAGCTGCCCGACAAGGAGCGCAGCCGGCTCAAGTCGATCCTCAAGAAGGTCATGCCGGAGAACGCGGGCGTGATCGTCCGTACCGCCGCCGAGGGCGCCACCGAGGAGGAGCTCTCGCGCGACGTCTCCCGCCTGGCCGCCCAGTGGGACCACATCCAGAAGCAGGTCAAGTCCGCTTCGGCGCCCTCCCTGCTCCACGGCGAGCCCGACCTGACGATCCGCGTCGTCCGCGACATCTTCAACGAGGACTTCACCAAGCTCGTCGTCGCCGGCGCCGGCGCCTGGGACACGGTCTCCGACTACGTCCAGTACGTGGCGCCGCACCTGGCCGACCGCGTCGAACGGTGGGAGGGCGACCAGGACGTCCTGTCCGCCTACCGCATCGACGAGCAGATCGCCAAGGCCCTCGACCGCAAGGTGTGGCTGCCGTCCGGCGGCTCCCTGGTGATCGACCGCACCGAGGCCATGACGGTCATCGACGTCAACACCGGCAAGTTCACCGGCCAGGGCGGCAACCTCGAAGAGACGGTCACCCGCAACAACCTCGAAGCGGCCGAGGAGATCGTCCGCCAGCTCCGGCTGCGCGACATCGGCGGCATCGTCGTGATCGACTTCATCGACATGGTCCTGGAGAGCAACCGCGACCTGGTCCTGCGCCGCATGGTCGAGTGCCTGTCGCGGGACCGTACCAAACACCAGGTCGCCGAGGTCACCTCGCTGGGCCTGGTGCAGATGACCCGCAAGCGGGTCGGCCAGGGCCTCCTGGAGGCGTTCTCGGAGACCTGCGAGTCGTGCAACGGCCGCGGCATCCACGTTCACCTGTCGCCGGTCGAGCCCAAGCCGGACGGCAAGACCGCCAAGGAGAGCGGGCGCCGCCGCAAGCGCAAGGGCGACATCGAGAAGGCCGTCGAGGACAAGCTCGCCAGGAACGGCAACGACGAGCCTGCCGAGGAGGCCGTCGAAGAGGCCGCCGAGGCCGCGGTCGAGGCCACCGAGACCGTTCCCGGCACCCTGGAGCCGGGCTCGGCCGAGGCCGACCTCAACGGCGCCGCCCCCGACGAGGAGGCCGCCGTCGGCAACGGCCGCCGCCGCAGCCGCACCCGTCGTCCCCGCGCCAAGGTCGAGACCGCGCCCGAAGACTGACGAAGACCTGTTTCAGCTATGGCCCCGGCTGCCCAGCCGGGGCCATAGCCGTCTCACACCGACTGCTCACGGTCGCGGCGGCACATCCAGCGGTCGCCGGGCCCTTCGGGCGCCCTCGGCAAAGGGAAGGCGGGCCCCGGAATCCGGGACCCGCCTCTCATCGCCGCCGCGAGTCAGCCGAGGCGGTCCTTGACGGGAGCGAACGTGACGTGCACGCGGTCGGCCTTGCGCCGCTGGCCCCGGTCGCCCGGCGTGGCCCTGAACTCCACGACCAGTGCCCCGCACACGGTCTTGACGTCGCGGTCGAAGACACGGAACTTGCCGCCCCTCTTGACGTCCCACGCAACGCGGGCCTGGATGCACGTGCCGTCGTTCCGCTGGTCCGACATGCGGCCCTTGACCACCTTGGTGGACGCGGTGCCCCAGGCGACTCCCCAGCCCCGGCGGAAATCGAACCGCCTGACCTTGGCGGCGCTCGCCGAGGCCTGTCCGGCGGCGACCTGTGCGGTGCCCACGCCAGCGTCCGCGTTGGCGGTCGCGGGAATGGCTGCCAGCGCACCGCCGGCCACCGCGAACGCGGCGGCGGCGGAGAGGAGACGGGTCTTCATAAGTTGCGAAGTCCTTCGGTCGAACGATCCTGAACCAGGGCAATCTAGATGATCAAGATCGTTCGCCGCATGAAGATCACCAAAGTCGGTATCCAGTGGTGATCCCGGGCGGCTGACCGCGCCCTCCGCCGCCGCCCGCCGCGCGGGCGTCGAAATCGGGTGAACTCCGCTACGGTCCTTCGTATGTCTGGAGATGACACCTCCCGAGCCGACGCCGAGTTCAAGCTCGCCGCGACTCGTTATGACGACGCGCGCAATCAGGAAGAAGAGGCCAGGGCCGCGCTCTTCGACGCCGCAGCGGAGGCCGTGCGCTCCGGTACGAGCGTCGAGGAACTGGCCGCCGAGACCCCGTTCAGCGTGGCCGAGTTCCGCCGCCGCCTCCGCGAGCGAGGCGTGTCATGACGGATCCGGACTCCCTAATCCGCCGCGTAGTGGCCAAGGCCCACGAGATCACCCCGCGACTACCTCCGGCCCTGTCACCCGCACAGATCGCCGTGGCCGAAGAGACGCTGGGATTCTGGCTGCCGCCTCTGCTCGCGCGGCTCTACCAGGAGATCGCCGACGGCGGCTTCGGTCCCGACTACCAGCTGTATCCGCTGAACGCGGGCGAGACCACCGCGGTGAACGTCTACCAGGCCGAACGCGCCGAGTCAGCGCGGAGCGAGGACCCGCATTGGCCCGCGGGCGTCCTGCCGATCCTCACCTGGGGATGCGGCATGTACGCCGCGGTGGACTGCGTGGACGCCCAGACCCCCGTCCTGCTCTTCGAGCCGAACGCGTTCGACGGCGACTGGGCGGAGACCTGGTTCGTCGACGCCCCGACGCTGGAGGACTGGCTGGAGAGCTGGCTGTCCGACACCGGCTGGTTCAGCGTCGACGGTCACGAGGCCGTCGAGGACCTACCGGAACCCACCCCCTGGACCCAGGCGACCGAACGCCTGTCGATCAGCCGCTCGTATCCCCGTACGACGTGAGCAGGCGGCTCAACATGGACGCGAGCCCCACGGTCTCTGCCTCGTCCAGCGCCTCCAGGAGGCGCGCCTCGCTCTCCAGATGCAGCGGCAGCACCCGGTCGATCACCTCCAGGCCGCGCGGGGTGAGCCGGATCTTGACCGAACGCCGGTCGCCCTCGTCCCGTACCCGGGTGACCAGGCCCTTGGCGTCCATCCGATCGACCCGCAGAGTCACGGCCCCCGTGGTGACCAGCGAGGCCTTGAGGAACGCGCCGGCGGTCAGCTCGTAGGGCTCTCCCGATCGCCGCAGCGTCGACAGCATGTCGAACTCGCCCGGCTCAAGATCATGCTGCGCCAGGAAGTCCTTGATCTCCTTGTCCCAGAGCCGGGAGAGCCGCATGACCCTGGCCACCACCGCGAGCGGCGAGACGTCCACGTCCGGCCGCTCGCGCCGCCATTGCTCGATCACCCCGGCCACCGCGTCGGCCATGGCACCTCCAATAGATGAGCGCTCATCTACTTGACACTCATGCAAGCGCTGATTATCTTAGCGCTCATCTTATCAGTGAAGGAGCCGACATGTCCTACCCCGACCTCCGCTACTTCGGTGACAAGGGCGAGATCAACGCGACCTTCCGTCCGGCCACCACCGCCCCGGACTTCATCTCAACCCCCGTGACCTCGACAGGCCCGACCGTCGGCCAGGGCACCGCCTACCACTACCTCTCCACCACGACCTCCACGAACGGGGAGTACGGCTTGTACCGGGTGGACATGGGTCCCGAGGTGGGCGGCCCGGCCACCCATTTCCACAAGGCGATGTCGGAGTCGTTCTTCATCCTGTCCGGCACCATGCGCCTCTTCGACGGCGAACGCTGGATCGACGCGACCTCCGGCGACTACCTCTACGTCCCCGTGGGCGGCCTCCACGCCTTCCGCAACGAATCGAACGAGCCCGCCTCAATGCTCATGCTCTTCGCCCCCGGCGCTCCCCGCGAGGAGTACTTCGAAGGCATCACCGGCCTAGCCGACATGACCCCCGAGCAACAAGCAGACTTCTTCACCCGCCACGACAGCTTCTTCGTCTAGAAACCCAGTTCCAAAAGCAAGGCCCTCGCTAACGCTCGGACAGCCCCATCGGGGCTCGCGCCCCGAACCCCAGGTGGTTTCAAGGGGTCGTTGCAACACGGGTTGGTCATGTTGTTGTGGTCATGAGCGTAGCGAGGCGTTGGGCTGGGGTGTCCCAGTCGAGGGTTTTGCGGGGTCGGCTGTTGAGTTGGGCGGCGACGGCGGCTAGGTGGTGGGGGGGTGGGCCGATAGGTCGGTGCCTTTGGGTGCCTCTGTGTTTGTCAAGGCGCCGTAGTGCATGTCGTAGTGTCGGCCGTGGCGGGTCTGGGAAGTGACTTGTCCGAAGAGTCGACCGTCGGGGTTGGGTCGGCTGCGGTGGATGTCAGAGT
>NZ_BAAATD010000005.1:0-104195 GCF_039533225.1 Actinomadura fulvescens
GCCCGCCTGCACATCATCGCCGGCGACACCCCGAACGACAAGATCGACCAACAGCAACTCACCGCTTAACCTGCACAAACGGATCACGCGGTGGTCTCCTCTTACACCACTCCGCTGGACGTGACCCGTTGACGTTGGCTATTCACTGCTACGTCGAGCCGACTCCGACGCGGCGCAAAAGGGCGGCGTGACCGGCGGAGGCTGAGTTGCCGGGTGGTTGAGGATCGGGGATCGACTCGGTGTGGAAGGCGCGAGGCGAACGTGGCGGGGCTGGATGTTCATGGGGTTGGGGTCAGTCTCAGGGTTGCCGGCGCGGTGGGTGGGGCGGTGGCGTGTGGGGTGATGGTGACGGTGACCTTGTCGGTGCGGATTGGGAGGCGTGGGAAGTCGTTCGCCTCGGGCAGGGTGACCAGGGCGTTGGGTGTGTTGGTGAGGCCAGGGGTGATCTTGATGGTGACGTATGGGGAGGGTTGTAGGGGGAGGGCTTGGCTCAGCGGGCGGAGTAGGCGGGCGTTGGACGAGTCGAGCATGGTCGCGTTCGCCTGGGGGCCGTGCTTCGCCCAGACCGGGCCGTTGTAGAAGGTCGTGAGGGCCTTGAGGCGGGTGCTCATGTCGCGGAAGCCGCGCAGCCAGACGAAGCGGTCGGGGTCGTCGAGGTCGCGGTACGTGGCGAGGATGGTCATCCCGGCTTGCTGTTGGGGTTCGAGGAGTTCTCGATGGAAGAGGTCGATGAGCTCGTCGCGGCGGCCGGGGCGCAGGGTGTACTGGCGAAGTTCGATCACGTTCACGTGGGACACGATCGCGGACGTGGGGAGACGCGGCGAGTGGCAGGGCTGCCTATCTTCGTGAAAGAACTGTCAGCGTGGGCATTACCGTGGCGCTGGCCGTCACTGAGGGCATCCCCGACTTTGAGATCGCCATCGCCAGTGAGGTCTTCGGCATGTGTCGGGATGATCTTGCCGATCCGTGGTACGACTTCCGGCTCTGCGCGGGGTCTGGTACGCGGACGCAGAGCGGTATGCGAGCCGACACGCCGTACGGGTTCGAGACGCTGGTCGCGGCGGACACCGTGGTCGTTCCGGCGCTGCGTAACGGTTGTACGCTGCCCGATCCTCGGCTGGTGGAGGCGCTGCGGAACGTGAAGGGCCGGGTGGTTTCGCTCTGCACGGGGGCGTTCGCGCTGGCGGAGGCCGGGATTCTGGACGGACGCCGGGCCACCACGCACTGGATGTACACCGACGTGCTTGCTGAACGACATCCTCGCGTGCGGGTCGACAGGGACGTGCTTTATGTCGACGAGGGCGACGTCATGACGAGCGCGGGACGGAGCGCGGGGATCGATCTTTGCCTGCATGTCGTCCGGACGGATTTCGGGCCACGGGTGGCCAACGAGCTCGCCCGGCGGATGGTCGCGCCGCCGCATCGGGCGGGTGGGCAGGCGCAGTTCGTGGTGAGGCCGATGCCGGAGGAGCATGGTGGGTTGGGGGAGGTGCTCGGCTGGGCGACGGAGCGGTTGAGCGAGAGGCTCAGCAGCGGCGACCTGGCCGAACGGGCGGGACTGAGCACGCGGTCCCTGATCCGGCGCTTCCACGAGACGACGGGCACGACCCCGATGAGATGGCTCCACCAGCAGCGGCTGGCGCTGGCGCGGGATTTGCTGGAGACGACGGACCTGCCGATCGAGGAGGTCGGGCGCCGCACCGGCATGGGCAGCGCGGCCAACCTGCGGCACCACTTCACCCGCGCCGTGGGCGTCACTCCGACCGCCTACCGCCGGACGTTCCGTGCGTGAGCCCAGGCGGAGGACGCTTGGGCTCACGCGGACGCTCAGAAGTTGCGGACATCGGTCGGGTGCAGTGACGCGCACATCCGTCCGTCGGTCAGAACGACCCAGGCGTTCGTGACGAGCCCGGAGTACCGGCCGTGCCTAACGATGGCGTGTCTGCCGGGGAACTCCTTCTTGGCCCCGCCAGCGAAACCGGTCCTGGTGTCGCTCCAGCCCACCCGGCCGGGGCCGTCGATGCGCCAGGCCCAGCGGTAGACCGCCACCGGCGCGATCACGCGGTAGCCGGTACGGAACGTGAAGGACTTCGCGTGCGTCCCGTTAGGCGTGGTGAACATGAACCACGAGGAGCCGCACGGCCCCTTGACCTCGTACGGAACGGGGTTCTTGCCCTTCTTGACGATCATCTTCCGGCCGTTGCGGGTGACCAGCCTGTAGCCGTTCCTCTTCCCGCGCGCCTTGTTGTAGCCGGAGACCCGGAGGCCGATCGACAGCCTCGAACCCGTGGTCTCCGCGGCCGGGCTGTAGGCGGTGACCAGCGGGGTCGCCTTCGCCCCGGCCAGCGTTGTCGTCGCCGGCCTGTCGGGCCCGGCCATGGTCACGCCGCCCAGGACGACGGCGCCGCCGAGGGCCGCCGTCGCCAGTGCGTTGATCTTGGTTCTGAACATGAGCGTTCTCCCTGCCTGATCGAACGAATCGATGCAGCGCCGCATAGGAGACGCTAGGGGCGCCGGGGGACCCACCGGCTAGGGCCGATGGGCCCGGAACGGCTCGTCGCGGGCCCCAACGGCGAAGGGCCCGCCTCCCGGAGGAGGCGGGCCCTTCGGCCGCGGGTCGTGGTCAGTGGTCGAGGCGGGCCTGCTTCGGCAGGAAGAACCCGATCACGATGGCGAGCACGGCCAGCCCGGCGGCGATCAGGGTGACCTGCTCGGCTCCGGCCAGCGCGTTGGCGGCGGGCTGACCCTCGACGGTGAACCGGTCGAAGAAGACGGTGCCGAGGATGGCGACGCCCAGCGCGGCGGCGAGCTGCTGGATGGACTCCAGCGAGCCGGCGGCCGAGCCGACCTCGTGGTCGGCGATCTCGCCCATGATGATGCCGAACAGCGGCACGAAGATCATGCCCATCCCGATCCCGAAGACCAGCAGCGGCACGGCCAGGTGCCAGCCGCCGAGGTCGACCCCGGCCGTGCGCAGGACCAGGTAGACGCCGCCCATGCCCGCGGTCATGACGACCAGCCCGATGTGCAGGATCTTGCGGCCGAGCGCGGGCGCCAGCATGCCGCCGCCGGCCGAGCCGATGAACGCGCCCACCGCCATGGTGGCCATCGCGACGCTGGCGCCGATCGGGCTGTAGCCCAGGCCGAGCTGGAGCATGAAGCCCAGCGCCAGCGAGAATCCGATGATCGCCATGAAGAACGCGATGACGAACACGACGCCGGAGGTGTAGGAGCGGCGCAGGAAGACGCTGAGCTGGACGAGCGGGGTCTTGCCCGCGACGCCGCGCCGCAGCTGGTGGACCACGAAACCGGCGAGCACGACCACCGAACCGGCGAGCACGGCCCAGATCCAGGTCGGCCAGCCCTGCTCGCGTCCCTGCACGAGCGGGTAGACCAGCATCCCCATGCCGGCGGCGCCGATGACCGCGCCGGTCACGTCCAGACCGCCGGACCGGTTACCGCTGGAGTCGGGCAGCGCCTTGAGGCCGGCGACGATGGCGAACGCGCCGAGCGGAAGGTTGATCGCGAAGATCATGCGCCAGTCGGTGCCGAACAGATCGAGCTTGATCAGCAGGCCCGCCACGATCGGGCCGAGGATGCTGGCCAGGCCGATCGCCGGGCCGAACACCCCCCACGCCTTGGCCTGGTCCGGGCCGGGGAACAGATCCCGGATCAGCCCGAACGCCTGCGGGATCATGACCGCGCCGAACAGCCCCTGGGCGACCCGCGCGGCGATCAGCGTCTCGGGTGAGAACGCCACCGCGCACAGCAGGGACGCCGCCACGAATCCGGTGGCCCCCACGAGGAGCATCCGCTTGCGGCCGAACATGTCGCCGAGCCGCCCACCGGTCAGCAGCCCGGCCGCCAGCGCCAGCGTGTAGCTCGCCGCGATCCACTGGAGCGCCGCGTACGAGCCGCCGATGTCGGCCTGGATCACCGGGAGCGCCACGTTCACGATGCTCGCGTCCAGGAGGTTCAGCAGCGTCGCGGTCAGGATCGCGAACAGTCCGAGCCACCGCCCGGGAACGGCTCGCGCCTCGGTCTGGACGGCCGCCGGGCCTTCGAGTGTTGCGGTCATCGCGCTTTCCTCTCATGGGAACGGATCGCTTCGTTCTGCTTCTACTTTAGCAGAACGGAATGCTTCATTCCACAAGAGGAAGCCTTGATTTCCAGCCGGTCACCAGTCGGCGGCTCCGGCGAAGGACGTGGGCTTGGGGTCGTAGCCGAGCAGGTCGCGGGCGGCGGTGATGTCGAGGGTCCGCTCCACCGCGAGGTGACTGACGGCGTAACGGGTGAGGCGTGGAGGGCTGGGGCGGCGGGCCAGCAGGAAGGCCCCTTCGATGGCCGTGGCGAACGGGCGGACGGCGCGGGCGGGCAGGAAGACCGGGCGGGCGCGGACGCCGCGTTCGGCCAGGATGTCGCGGAGCGCGTCGCCGAGGGCCACCGGCTCGGCGTCGGTCACGTTGTAGACGCCGGTGCCAGTCGGGCCGCAGGCCGCGAGGAGGCAGGCGTTGACGAGGTTGCCGATCGAGGTGAGGCTGACCAGCGTGCCGTCGCGGCCGGTGGCGGGCAGGACGGGGCCGCGCACCGACGACAGGACGCGGGACAGGAGCGTGGTGTCGCCCGGGCCGTAGACGGCGTGCGGGCGCAGGATGATCGCCTCGCGGCGCGAACGGCCGCGCCGCCACGGCGCCGGACCGTAGCCGCGCATCACGGAGAGGACGGCGCGTTCCGCCGCCATCTTGGAGGCGCCGTAGGCGTTGAGATACCGGGTGACGGGCGCCTCGTCCTCGGTGGCCATCACCGTCGGGCTGTACGGGTCGTACACGCTGGCCGTGCTCACGTGCACGAAACGCGTGCCCGGAAAACTCCGCAGGGCGTTGCGGGTGCCGCCGAGGTTGGTGGCGAAGAACTCCGCGGCAGGCCCCCAGTCGGTGACGGTCCCCGCGGAGTGGACGACCGCATCGACCTCGGGGGCGTCGGTGAGCGGGCCGGAGGTGAGATCCCAGGAACGGTACGCGGCGCCGCCCAGATGCCCCGGGGCGACCTCGGGGCGGCGGCCGAACGCCAGCGTCTCGATGCCGTGGTCCGTGAGCGCCCGGCACACCGCGCCTCCGACGAACCCGGAGGCGCCCGTCACCGCGACCTTCATGCGTTCCCCTCTCGCGCCAGCTCCCGCAGCCGGCCCCGGTCGAGCTTGCGGCCTCGGCCGGATCGGGGCAAATCGGGCAGCACGATGATCCGGTCCGGCAGCGCGTCGTGGTCGATCACCTCCGGGAGCCGCCGGCGCAGCCGTTCAGCCAGATCAGCCGCCGCAGCGCCCGAGACGGCCGGGACGGCGACCACGGCCAGGACGACCTCCTCGTCTCCGGTCTCCGGGTCGGGCAGGCCGATGATCGCCGCCTCCGCCACCCCGTCCAGCGCCGCGATGGCGGGCTCGTACAGCCCCGGATAGAGGTTGAACTTGCCCCGGATCAGCATGTCCTTCTTGCGTCCCATCAGCACGAGCCGGCCCTGCCCGTCCAGCCGTGCCAGGTCTCCGGTCGGGAGCTCCTTCAACGGCTCGTCGCCCAGATAGCCGCGGCACAGGTTGGGGCCTGAGAGCAGGAGTTCCCCGTCTCCGGCGATCGAGATCCCGACCCCCGGCAACGGGCCGCCGAGAAGATCTCCGTCGGCGCCCGCCTCGGTGTGGGCCAGCTTCTCCCCCGCCGACGCGATCGCGACCGGCAGGATCTCGGTCATCGCGTACACCGACAGGACCTCGGCCCCGGGCGCCGCCGCCACCGCGCGGCGCAGCACCCCGGCGGGCGCGGGGGCGGCGCCCAGGAGCACGTACCGCAACGACTCGGGGAGCGCAGGCTCCTCGTCCAGCACCTCCGCCAGGTGCACCGGAACGCAGAAGGTGTGCGTGGCGCCTCGTTCGCGCAGCTGACGGGCGAAGTCGGCGGGCGAGCAGAAGAGCGGCGGCATCGACCACCGCGCGCCCGAGACCAGGGTCGGCAGCCCGAGCATGAGCTGGTCGGTGTGCACGACGTCCCCCGGCCCGAGCGGCAGCCGCGCCCGGAACAGCTCCAGCGCGGCGGCCAGCGACGCCTGCGTGTGCACGACCGCACGCGGCCGAGCGGTCGTCCCCGAAGTGAAGATCACCGCCGCCGGAGCATCCGGATCCCCTATCTCCGCCAGATCGGGCGCCGGGGATTCTCCTCGTACGAGGGTGGCGAACGAGAGTGCTCCGCGCGGCACGCCGGGTAGCCGACGGCCTACGTAGAGGTGGCGCATGGGAAGGTGGGCCAGCTTCGGCAGAAGTAGTCCGCGACGGCGCGCGTACGCTCGTACCGGCGCGAGCCTGCTCGCCGCGTACAGCAACGACTCCGCCGCCGACCAGCGCGGGCGTGCCAGGCGCAGCCGGGCCTCGAACATCTCCGAGCCCGCGCCCGGATCGGCGAAGACCACGACGCCGCCCGCCGCGACGACGCCGAGCGCCAGCACCAGTGACTCCGGCGATGGCCGTACCGAGAACAACATCCCGTCGCCGGGCTCCAGACCGTTCGCCAGGAGCCCGTGGCGGACGGCCAGCACCTGGCGGCGCAGTTCGCCGTAGGTGAGCTCCGCGCCGTCACCGGCCACCAGCGCGACGGCCTCCGGCGTACGTTCGGCCTGGTCGAGCAGCTGCCGCAGGAGACTCACGCCGCCTCCCGCACGAAGCGGACGACCAGGCGGCGGTACGTCGGGATGAGCACGCCGCGCGCCGCCTCCCGCCGCGTGACCTCCAGCGGCGCGGCGACCAGCAACGTCCGGACGACCGCCCGGATCTCCGCCATGGCCAGCGGGTAGCCGAGGCAGAAGTGCGCCCCGGCGCCGAACCACAGCCGCCGCAGTTCGGGTGGATGCGGGCGGTCGAGGTCGAACGGGCCGTACGCGCGGCAGCAGTTGTGCGTGGCGATCAGCACCCGATCGCCGGGCCTCACCGCCACGCCGCCGACCCGGATGGAGCCGTGCACGCTGCGCAACATCACGGGCGTCGGAGTCGTCACGCGCATGGCTTCGTCGATCGCCCGGTCGAGCAACCCAGGATCGGCGGCGACGCGCGCCAGCGAGCCCGAGTCGTGCAGGAGCGCGATCAGGCGCGGCACGAGCGTGGCCACGGTCTCGGTGCCGGTGAGGAAGAACGCCCCCGCGGCACCGCGCGCCTCGGCCTCCGACAGACCGAGCGCACGCATCCGGCCCATCACCGTGCTCTCGTCTCCGGCCGCGTACGCCTTGGCGGCGATGTCACCGAGCGGGTCGAGCACCGCCCGCGCCCGTTCAATCTGCGCGGGCGAGAAGCGCCGTGTCCGCAACGACACCATCGAGACGATCTCTTCCCCCTGCTCGAAGAGCCGCCGGTAGTCATCCTCCGACTCCGCCTCCAAGCCGATGACCTCGCCGATCACCGTGCCCGCGAGCACGCGCATGGTGTCGACGAGATCGACCACGCCGCCCCGCGCGAGGCGGTCGGCCAGCCGCGCCAACGGCTCGGCCAGGATCCGGGCGCACAGGCCGTCGACGTACGAGGGCGTGAACAGCTCGACGAGGCGCCGTCGCAGCGCCCGGTGGCCCTCGCCCTCCATGTTGAGCAGGACGGACGGCCCGAGGATCGGCGTCCACAGGTCACCGGGCGAGCCCGGCCCGTCCTTGCGGAACGTCTCGCCGTCCATGAGGACGTCGCGGGCGAGCCGCGCGTCGTTCACCACCACCCCGAGCCCCGGCACCCGCACGACCGGGCCGCGCCGGGCCAGCCCGCGCAGCAGCGGATAGGCGAACGGATGAGCTGTGAGATAGAGCCTCCGCTCCCAGGTCATCGTCATCGGATGTCCACGACCTCTGGCCTGCAACGGTGGTCGGCGTACCAGCCCAGCGTCCTGACCAGCCCGTACGCGCGCAGCCGCCGCACCGACCCGTACACCGTCATGTCGCCGCGCAGCCCGTAGGCCGTGGTGAGCCTGCGCACCTGGTTGACCAGCGCCCGGTCCTCGTGCACGTCCTCGATCCTGGTGCGCGGGAAACCACCCGCCCGCTCGTACAGCTCGCCGGTGATCGCGACGTTGCAGCCGGGCATCATCACGTACGGCCCGAGGTAGAGCGGGTCCTGGTTGCCGGGCCGGAACCGCCCGAACGTCGCGGCCAGCCCCACCACGGCGGGCAGCAGCCGCCGTTCCCAGAACCTCAGCTCGAACTCGTCCGTGCGCGGACGCAGCGGTCCGCTGACCATGTCGAGCCCGTCGTCGAACGCCCGTTTCACCGCCGCGATCCAGTCGTGGTCCGGCAGGCAGTCGGCGTCGGTACGGGCGATGTGCGTCGCTCCGGCGGCCAGGGCGTGCCGGATGCCGGTGTCGGCCGCCGCACCTGTGCCCTTCTGCCGCTCGTACACGATCCGCAGGTCCAGCTTGGGATGCGCGTCGCCGAACGCCCGGACGACCTCCGCCGTGCCGTCCGTACTGGCGTTGTCGACGACCACGAGGGTGAAGTCGGCGTCGGTCTGCTCGCCGAGCCGCCGCAGCGTGGCGCCGATCGACCGTTCCTCGTCGTACGCGGGGACGATCACCCAGAGATTCATGATCACAGCTCCGCGAACAGGACGCCGAGGCTCACGCCGCCCGCCAGCCCGATGAGCGCGACCCGGTCGCCCGACCCGCACCGGCCCTCCCCCATCGCGGTGGCGAGCTGCAACGGCAGCGTCACGGACGCGACGTTGCCATGCTCGGGCAGCGTCACCACCAGCTTGTCCGCCGGGATCTCCAGAACGCTCCGAAGCACCTCCAGATAGGGCACCGTCACCTGGTGCACCGCGACGATGGCGAAGTCGTCCCAGGTCAGTCCGTTCTTCTCCAGCGCGGTCACGAAGATCTCGGGCCCGTTGGCCATGAACACGTCCTTGAGGCGACGGCCGTCCCCGCTGAAGTAGGAGAACTCGGGGTCGCGCGGATGCATCGACCCGCCCGCCGGAAGCGTGCCGATGTCCCAGGCCGTCGAGACGGCGGCGAAGTCGCGGTAGAAGATCCCTCCGTCCGGCGCGGCCTCGACCAGCATCGCGGCCCCGCCGTCCGAGAGCGTGTAGCCCGCGAACGCGTCCACGAACTGTGCCCTGTCGCGCACGTTCCAGCGGATCGCCCGCGACGGCGTCTCCCCGCCGCACACCAGCACCCGTTCGTGCCGGCCGGTACGGATGAGCGCCTCAGCGATCTGCACCGCGTTCAGGAAGCTGTTGCAGGCGTTCTTGACGTCGAAGACGGGACAGGTCGCGCCGAGCTTGGCCGCGACGATGTGCGCCGTCGCGGGCTCGATCAGGTCCTGCGACGCCGAACCGAAGATCAGCAGGTCAAGATCCCGGGGCGCCGCCCCCCGGTCGGCGAGCAACGTGCGCGCGGCCTCGACCGCGAGATCGGACGCCTGCTGGTCGGCGCGCATGACGTGCCGGGTACGGATCCCGGTCATGCGTTCAACGATCGTGGGCAACGGCCGGAAGCCGTGGTGTGCGCTCTCGGCCGCGACACGGGCCTCGATCTCGGCGCTGGTGACCGTGCGTTCCGGCAGGTAGGCCGTGACTCCGGCGATACGGGCTCGCATAGGCTGATGTCCCCCGGTGTGATTTCCGTGATGTCGGGATTCAGCCTCACCGACCAGCACCCCCGCCGACGAGAGCGCCCATACGCACCCGGAATGAGTACCACCACTCACACCAATTGAGCGATATCTCCCAGTCGATCAGCCCCGGTGACAGCGGGTCAGACGGGTTGTACCTGCTCGCAGCCTTGGTCGTAGGTCGGGGGGCGGGTCAGGTCGTAGGGGTCGACGGGCGCGCCGCTCGGGTTGGTGCCGTCCGCTCCGCGGTCGTCGCGGTAGGACGGGTGGATGTAGCCGTCTTTGGTGTCGCACTTGGCGGGGGCAGGGCTGCGGCCTGACTGGTACTGCCAGAACGTGACCTTGCCGTCCTCGCGGTAGATGAAGATCTCGTGGGTCCGGCGGACGACGACGCGCATGAAGGTGTCCGGCCGGCCCGGCTTGTGGACGGCGTAGACGAAGTTGTGGTCGGACTTGACCAGCACGCCCTTCCTGTCCTGGCGCGTGGCCCTGTCCGCCTTGACGGTGCCGCGGACCTTGATGACCGTGCCGAGCTGCTCGGCGGTGCCGGGCGCGAACATGCTCATCCAGGTGCGCAGGTTGTCGTCGCCCTTGCCCTTGAGGCTCCTGAGGACGTTGGCGCGCTGGTCGGGCTGGAGAAGTTTGGTGAACGGGCCGGTCTCGTTGCCGAAGACGAGCCGCGGATCGAGGTTCGCGGCGGAGATCGCCTGCTTGACGAATCCGTAGGCGGCCCTCAGCTCGTCCTCGGACAGACCGTTCATCGCCGTGGGAACGGGCATCTCGATGCCCGCGTCGCCGTTGGCGTAGCTCGCGGCGGGCGAGTCTCCGAACGGGTCGGCCGGGTTGGCCGAGGGCGGGTCGTCCGGCCGGAGTTCGGAGATCGAGATGTTCGGTTCGCCGCTTCCGTCGCCCTTCAGGGTCTGCTCCCAGACCGCGCCGCCGACCACGCCGACGAGCACCACGCCGATCAGCGCGTAGGCGGCGATCTTCGTGCGGCCGGTGGTGCCGAAGCCGGACGGTCCGCCGTAGAGCAGCTTCTCGGTGCGGCGTTCGGCGCGCCGCGACCGTCGGGCCGCGCGGCGCCGCTCCAGGCGGCCGGGGGCACGGACGCGCTCCCGGGCCGGGGGCTCGGTGAACGCCGCCCCCTTGACGAAGTCCTCGTCGAACACAGGCTGGTCAGGATCGGGAGCCATGCCCCATATGACGCGCGAGTCCCGCGAACGGATCACAGGACGGGGCTTCTCCGTAAAACTAGAACTCGTTATAGTCGCAAGTGAATCACGTTCTAGAAGGAGACCGCATGGGCACCCCGGTGATCGTCGAGGCGGTACGCACGCCCCTCGGCAAACGTAATGGCTGGCTGGCAGGGCTCAAGGCACAGGCCGTACTCGCGCACGCCATGGGCTCCCTGCTGGACCGTGCCGGCACCGACCCCGCCCAAGTGGAACAGGTTTTCGCCGGATGCGTCACCCAGGCGGGTGAGCAGGGCGGCCATGTCGGGCGGTACGCCTGGCTGTACGCGGGCCTCCCGTGGCAGACCGGAGTGACCACGATCGACGCCCAGTGCGGCTCGGCCCAGCAGGCCGTCCACCTGGCCGCGGCACAGATCGCCGCCGGTGTGGTGGACGTCGCGATCGGCTGCGGCGTCGAGGTGATGAGCCGGGCGCCGCTGGGCAGCAACGTCCTCCCGGCCAACCCGCGGCCGGCCGACTGGTCGATCGACATGCCCAACCAGTTCGAGGCCGCCGAACGGATCGCGCGGCGCCGCGGCCTCACCCGCGACGACCTCGACGCGTTCGGCGCCCGCTCGCAGCAGCTGGCCGCCAAGGCCTGGGCCGACGGCCGCTTCGAACGCGAGATCGCCCCCATCCACGCGCCCGTGCTGGACGGGGACGGCGAGCCGACCGGCGAGACCCGCACCGTCACCCGCGACCAGGGCCTGCGCGAGACCACCGCGGAGGGGCTCGGCAAGCTCAAGGCCGTGATGGGCGAGAACGGCCTGCACACGGCGGGCACCTCGTCGCAGATCTCCGACGGCGCGGCGGCCGTGCTCCTGATGTCGGAGGAGAAGGCGGCCGAGCTCGGCCTGCGCCCCCGGGCCCGCATCCGCGCCCAGGCCCTCGTCGGCTCCGAGCCGTACTACCACCTGGACGGCCCGGTCCAGTCGACCGAGCGCGTGCTGGCCCGGGCGGGGATGACGATGAGCGACCTCGACCTCACCGAGATCAACGAGGCGTTCGCGTCCGTCGTGCTCTCCTGGGCGTCCGTTCACCGGCCGGACATGGACAAGGTGAACGTCAACGGCGGCGCCATCGCGCTCGGTCACCCCGTCGGAGCCACCGGCGCCCGCCTGATCACCACGGCCCTGCACGAGCTCGAACGCCGCGACGCGGGCACCGCGCTCGTCACCATGTGCTGCGGCGGCGCGCTCTCCACCGCCACGATCCTCGAACGCGCGTGACCCTCCCCGGCCCCGAGGCTCTCGGCGGGGGGATCTGGAGCGTTCCGGTGCCGATCCCGGGCAACCCGCTCGCGTACACGCTGGTCTACGCCCTCGAAGGCCCGCGCGGGCCGGTGCTGGTGGACGCGGGCTGGGAGCACGAGGACGCCTGGACGGCGCTGCGCGACGGCCTCGCCGCGTTCGGCATGAACGTGGCGGACGTGGCCGGGGTGGTGGTCACGCACTACCACCCCGATCACGCGGGCCTGGCGGGCCGCGTGCGCGAGGCGTCCGGCGCCTGGATCGCGATGCACCACGCCGACGCCGAGATCGTCCGGCTCTTCCGCGGCATGGTCGAGCAGGACGCCGAACGCACCTGGGTCCGGGGCACGCTCGCCCGCGCCGGGGCCGAGGAGGACGAGCTCGCCTCCCACGCGGCGCGCGAGCACATCGACCCGCCCGCCGAGCCCGACCGCGAGCTCGCGGACGGGGAGCTGGTGGACCTGCCGGGGCGCAGGCTCCGGGTGGTGTGGACGCCGGGCCATTCCCCGGGGCACATCTGCCTGCATCTGGAGGACGGCGACCGCATCTTCACGGGCGACCACGTCCTGCCGCGGATCACCCCGCACATCGGGCTCTACCCGTACGACCTGCCGGACGTCGATCCGCTGGGCGACTTCCTCGGCTCGCTGGACCGGGTCGCCGGCCTCACGGCGGGCGAGGTGCTGCCCGCCCACCAGCACCGTTTCCACGGCCTCGCCGAACGCGCGCACGCCATCATCGGCCATCACGAGGACCGGCTCACCGAGGTCACCGAGCTGCTCTCCCGCGAGCCCGCCACGCTCTGGCAGCTCGCGGCGGGCATGCGGTGGCGTCACGGCTGGCACGCCATGAACCTCACCTCGCGCCAGATGGCCGCGGGCGAGGCGGCGGCGCATCTGCGCGTCCTCGAACGCCGCGGCCTGGCCCGCCGGGACGGCGCCGGAGACCCGATCCGCTTCGTCCTCGGCTGAGCCCCGACGAGCCGCGCAAACCCCTGACCCGCCGACTGCGACGCACATCACTCTCGCGTCTAGACCCTTGATGAGACTGGAGTCTCATGTTAGAACTCGTTCTATACAAGAGCGACCAAGCAAGCGCTCAATTCATGACTTGACCACCGGTTATCCGGCGGCACGAGGCGCGACGTGCCGTCCGCGGAGAGGAGACCAGTGATCGATGCGGACGTGAGCCTGGCGGGGCGGGTGGCGGTCGTCACCGGTGCCGGCGCCGGGCTCGGGCGGGCCGAGGCCCTCGCGCTGGCCGCGGCCGGAGCCCGGGTGGTGGTGAACGATCTGCACGCCGGCGCCGCCCGGGCGGTCGCGGCGGAGATCGGCGCCGCGGGCGGAGAGGCGGTCGCGCATCCGGGCGACGTCGCCGACTGGGCGACGGGCGAGGGGCTGCTCACGACCGCGCTGACCGCGTACGGCTCGCTGGACGTCGTCGTCAACAACGCCGGGTTCACCCGCGACCGGATGCTCTTCAACCTGTCCGAGGAGGAGTGGGACGCGGCGGCCCCGACCCGCTCTCGGTGGACCATGTGGCGCCGCTGGTCGCCTACCTCGCCGCACCCGCCGCCGAGCAGGTCACCGGCCGGGTGTTCGTCGTGTACGGCGGCCGGGTCGCGGTCATGGCGCCGCCCTCGGTGGCGCATCGCGTGACGGCCGACGGCGGGTGGACCGCCGCGGCGCTGGCCGAGTCGCTCGGCCCCAAGATCTCGACCGGCTCGGCGGGCTTCAGCGCCGTCGCCGCCCTCACGTTCGACTGACCCGCCCCTTCCCACCCTTGGACGGATCTCCCATGGCCCATGAGATCGACATCATCGACCCGAGCGTCTACGAGCGGGGCGGCATCCCGCACGACCAGTTCACGTGGCTGCGCGACAACGACCCGGTCCACTGGCACCGCGACCTGAACGAGGGGGTGCCCGGCTTCTGGGCGGTCACCCGTCACGAGGACGTGGTCACGGTCTCCCGCAACTCCCAGCTGTACTCCAGCCACGTGCGCACCTCGATGTACGAGGAGTTCACCGATGACGAGGTCCTGCTCTACGGCATGATGATGCTGTTCCAGGACCCGCCGGACCACACCCGCAACCGGTCCAAGGTCAACCGCGGCTTCACGCCCCGGATGATCAAGCAGCTCGAAGGCCATATCCGCGACATCTGCAACGAGCTGATCGACGACGTGGTGGAGAAGGGCGAGGCCGACTTCGTCGAGGACATCGCCGCGCACCTGCCCGCGTACGTGATCTGCGAGCTGCTCGGCGCGCCGGTGGAGGACCGGCAGAAGATCTGCGACTGGTCCAACCACATCATCGGCTTCGCCGACCCGGAGCTGGCCGGGGCCAAGGAGAAGGCCAAGGTCTTCGCGGGCGAGCTCATGGACTACGCCGCCAGGCTGGCCGAGGAGCGCATCGCCGAGCCGCGCGACGACATCGCGAGCACGCTGGTGCAGCCGGACGAGAACGGCGAGCGGCTCGGCATCGAGGAGTTCCAGCTGTTCCTGCTGATGCTGATCATCGCGGGCCACGAGACCACGCGGAACGGCTCGGTCGGCGGCATGCTCGCGTTCTTCGAGAATCCCGAGCAGTGGGAGAGGCTCAGGGCCGACCGGTCGCTCCTGCGGACGGCGCCGGACGAGATCGTGCGCTGGACGAGCCCCATCAACCTGTTCCGCCGCACGGCCACGGCGGACACCGAGCTCGGCGGCAAGCAGATCAGGGCGGGTGACAAGGTCGTCATCTTCTACGGCTCCGCCAACCGCGACGAACGCGTGATCGACGATCCGTTCACGTTCGACATCGCGCGCGACCCCAACCCGCACGTGGGCTTCGGGGGCGGCGGCGCGCACTTCTGCCTGGGCACGCACCTGGCGCGGCTGGAGCTCTCCGTCCTGTTCGAGGCGATCCTCGACCGGATGCCCGACATCGCGCCGGTCGGCGGGCCCCGCCGCCTGCGTTCCAACTTCGTGAACGGCTTCAAGGAGATGCGCGTCCGCTTCACGCCGTCCACGCCGCAGGGCAAGCGAGGCTAGGGCGTGAACTCCACCCGCATCTCCTTGATGCCGTTGATGAAGTTGGAACGCAGCCGCCTCGGCTCGGCGGCCAGGCGGATGTCGGGCATGCGTTCCAGGAGCGCCTCGAAGAGCACGCCCAGCTCCAGGCGCGCCAGGTGGGTGCCCAGGCAGAAGTGCGGGCCTCCCCCGCCGAAGCCGAGGTGCGGGTTCGGGTCGCGGCCGACGTCGAAGGTGAACGGGTCGTCGATCGCCCGTTCGTCGCGGTTGGCCGAACCGTAGAAGACCACGACCTTGTCGCCCCGCCTGATCCGCTTGCCGCCCAGCTCGGTGTCCGCCGTCGCGGTGCGCCGGAACAGGTTGACCGGGCTGGCCCAGCGCACGATCTCGTCCGGCGCGGTCCGCAGCAGCGACCGGTCGTCCAGCAGCCGCCGCCACTGCCCCGGGTGCTCGAAGAACGCGAGCATCCCGCCCGACGAGGCGTTCCGGGTCGTCTCGTTCCCCGCGATGATGAGGATCAGCACGAAGAGCTGGAACTCCTCGTCGGTGAGGGCATGGCCTGAGGCGTCCGACCGCAGCAGTTGCGTCGCTATGTCGTCGCGCGGCTCGGCCCGGCGCAGCGCCGCCAGCTCGCCCGCGTACGCGAAGATCTCGGCGGCGGCCTGCCTGCCGAGTTCCTTGTGGGGGGACGACCCCCCACTCCCCCCGGAGCGTGCTGGGGGCGGCTCCGCCGCCGTGTCGTCAGCGCCGGCCTCGCGCGAGCCGGAGAACTCCGGATCGTCGAAGCCGATCATCTGGTTGGACCAGCGGTAGATCCGGTCGCGGTCCTCGATCGGCGCGCCGAGCAGCTCGCAGATGACGTACGCGGGCAGCGGCGCGGCGATGTCCTCCACGAAGTCGGCCTCGCCCTTGGCCGCCACCGCGTCGATCAGCTGGTGGGCGATGTCGCGGACGTGCTCGGTCAGCTGCTTGATCATGCGCGGCGTGAAGCCCTTGTTGACCATGCTCCGCCGCCGGGTGTGGTCGGGCGGGTCCATGTAGAGGATCATCAGCCGGTAGAGCACCAGGTCGGCGGGCTCGGTCTCGGTGAACATCGCGCCCCGCTCGGCCGAGGAGAACAGCTCCGCGCGCCGCGACACCTCCACCACGTCCGAGTGCCGGGTGACCGCCCAGAAGCCGGGGACGCGCTCGTCCGGGTCGGCGTGCCAGTGCACCGGGTCGTTGTCGCGCAGCCATCCGAACCGGTCGTGCGGGATGCCCCCGCGCTCGTAGAGGCCGGGGTCGACGACGTCGATGGGCGCGGGGCGATCGGGGCGGCCGTCCTGGGATGCCATGCGAGCTCCTCTCGGACCGGCGGGCGGCGGTGCCCGACCGATCGCTTGCTCGGCGCACTTCCTAGAACGGGTTCTAACATGAGACTCCCGTCTCAGCAAGCCTGAGAGGCCGGGCGCGGCCCGTTCCACCAGGTCCGGGCCGCCGCCGCACGCTTCGGACGTCCCGTCGTCGGACGTCCCGCCGTCACTCGTCGAACAGCACCACCTGGCGCAGGGCCGTGCCGCTCCGGAGCGCGTCGACCGCGTCGTTGAGGTCCTCGAAGCGGATGCGGTCGGAGATGACGCCGGCGAGGTCGAGCCGGCCTCGCCGCCACAGGTCGGTCCAGCGGCGGGTGTCGCGTTCGATGTCGGCCGTCCCGTACATCGAGCTGAGCAGGTTCTTGCCGAGGAACAGCAGCGAGAACATGTCGGCCTGCCACTGGTCGTCGGCCGCGCCCGCGCCGACCAGCACCACGTCGCCGCCGCGCCGGGCCGCCTCCCAGGCCGCGGTCAGCGTCGCCGAGCGGCCGACCGCCTCGAAGGCGTAGTCGAAGCCGCGGCCCGCGGTCAGCTCGGCCTGGAGCGCGGCGAGCCCGTCCGGCGTGGTCGCGTGCGTCGCGCCGAAGCGCAGGGCCGTCTCGTGCTTGGCCTCCAGCGGATCGACCGCGACGATGGTGGCCGCCCCGGCGATCTTCGCGCCCTGGACGACCGCCAGCCCGATGCCGCCCGCGCCGATCACCACGACGCTGGAGCCGGGCCGGACCTTCGCGGTGTTGAGCGCCGCGCCCACGCCGGTGGTGATGCCGCAGCTCATCATGGCGGCGAGGTCGAACGGCACGTCCGGGTCGACCTTGATGGCGGCGGTCGCGGGCACCACCGTCTCCTCCGCCCACGCGCCGCAGCCCGCCATCCGGAAGACGTCGGTCTCGGCATAGCGGAACGGCGCCTTGGCGAAGGCGTCTCCAATGCCGGACATGCACAGGTAGGGCTGGCCACCCAGGCAGTCGGGGCAGTGCCGGCACGCCGGAACGAAGCTGATGATGACGTGGTCGCCCGGCGCGACCGACGTCACGCCCTCCCCCACCTCGACGACCTCGCCCGCCGCCTCGTGCCCGAGCACGGCGGGCACGGACGTCGGAAGGATGCCCGCCATCGCCGACAGGTCGGAGTGGCAGACGCCCGCGGCCCGGATGCGGATGCGGACCTCGCCCGCGTCCGGCCCGGCGAGCGTCAGGTCGTCGCGGAGGTCGAGCTTGGCGTCGTCGCCGGGGGTGTGCAGTACTGCGCCTCGCATCAGGGTGTCTCTCGCTTTCTCGGGCCTCTCACCGAACCCGCTCTCCAGCCAAGCGCTTGCTCGGCATGAGAATGTAACATGTTCTAGCACGGTTTCCCTGATGTGAAAGGCTGTCCGCCGGACCCCGCGGCCTGACTTCGGTCATACCGCGGCCAAGGGGGACCCAAGCGGCAAGGGCGGCCATGTCCACATTCAAACCGTCCGGTAACATCCGGGCTGGAGTCCCAAACGGCACGCACGAGATGCAGGTTGGCCCCGGAGGTCACACCAGGCACCGGTCCCGAAGAGGTGGTTCGTGAGCAGGTCCGAGGACGACGCACACCGTGATCGCTTGCGGATCGCCCTGCTCTCCTACCGGAGCAAGCCGCACTGCGGCGGCCAGGGGGTCTACCTGCGGCATCTGAGCCGCGAGCTGGCCGACCTCGGGCACGCGGTCGAGGTGCTCTCCGGTCAGCCCTATCCGGAGCTGGACCGCGACGAGATCGCCCTCACCAAGATCCCGAGCCTGGACCTGTACCGCGACGAGGACCCGTTCCGGACCCCCGCGCTGCGCGAGTTCCGCGACTGGATCGACGTGCTGGAGTTCGCCCACATGAAGACCGGCGGCTTCCCCGAGCCGCTGACGTTCTCCATCCGGGTGCTGCGCGAGCTCAGGAGCCGGCGCCGCGACTTCGACGTGGTGCACGACAACCAGGTGCTCGGCCTCGGCAACCTCGGCATCGGCCGCCTCGGCCTGCCGCTGGTGACCAGCATCCACCACCCCATCAGCGTCGACCGGCGGATCGAGCTGGAGGCGGCCGAGAGCCTCAAGCAGCGCCTCGGCAAGCGCCGCTGGTACGGCTTCGTGGCCATGCAGTCCCAGGTCGCGCGGCGGATCGGCCCGGTGCTCACGGTCTCCTCGTCCTCCAAGGTCGACATCGTCAAGGACTTCAAGGTCGACCCGCGCGACATCGAGATCCTGCCGCTCGGCGTCGACACCCAGATCTTCCATCCGCGCGGCCCGCAGACCGGGCGCGTGCCCGGCCGGATCGTCGCGATGGCCAGCGCCGACGCGCCCATCAAGGGCGTGGACGTGCTGCTGCGCGCCGTCGCCAAGGTCGCCACCGAACGCGACGTCCACGTGATCGTGGTGAGCCGTCCCCAGAAGGACGGGCCCACCGCGCGCCTCATCCGCGAGCTGGCCCTCGGCGAGCGGGTGCGTTTCGTCAGCGGCATCAGCGACGACGAGCTGGGCGAGCTCATGGCCTCCGCCGAGATCGCCGTCGTGCCGTCCCGCTACGAGGGCTTCTCGCTGCCGGCCGTCGAGCACATGGCCTCCGGCACGCCGCTGGTCGCCAGCCGCGCGGGCGCGCTGCCCGAGGTGGTCGGCGACGCGGCGGTGCTCGTCGAACCCGGCGACGTCGAAGAGCTGGCCGCCACGCTGCGCCGCCTGCACGACTCCCCCGAGGAGCGGGCACGGGTCGGCGCGGCCGGGCTGGCCAGGGTGCAGGAACGGTACGCCTGGCGTGCCGTCGCACAGGCCACGGTGGAGCACTACCGTGCCGCGATCGCCCAGCAGGAGTACCTGCGGGCCGCGAGGCCGAGACGCTAGGTCGGGGCTGGTCGATCGCCAACACAGAGCACTGCGGAGGAGTCCGGCGCGACGCCTCCCGTACGGAAGGAGCACGACCCTGCTGACCGTGGATTTCCAGCGGTTCCGCGTCACCCCCGGAGAGCGCGTCCTCGACATGGGGTGCGGCGCCGGACGGCATGCCTTCGAGCTGTACCGGCGGGGTGCGAACGTCGTGGCCTTCGACCTGGACGCCGACGAGCTGGCCGGCGTGGAGAAGATGTTCGGGGCCATGCGCCTGGAGGGCGAGGTCCCCGAGGCCGCGTCCGCCGAGACGGTGCGGGGCGACGCGCTGGCGCTGCCGTTCCCCGACGACCACTTCGACAAGATCATCGCGTCGGAGGTGCTGGAGCACATCCCCGACGACATGCGGGCCATGACCGAGCTGCTGCGGGTGCTCAGGCCCGGCGGGCGACTGGCCGTGACCGTGCCGTCCTGGCTGCCCGAACGGGTCTGCTGGGCGCTGTCGGAGGACTACCACACCGCCCCCGGCGGCCACGTGCGCATCTACACGCGCGCCGAGCTGGAGGCCAAGCTCAAGGCCACCGGCTTCCGCGTGAACGGCCACCACCACGCGCACGGGCTGCACGCCCCGTACTGGTGGATCAAGTGCGCGGTCGGCGTGGACAACGACGACCACCCGCTCGCCAAGGCCTACCACCAGGTGCTCGTCTGGGACATCATGAAGCGCCCGCTGGCCACCCGCCTCGCCGAGCGCGTGATGAACCCGCTCATCGGCAAGAGCGTGGTCGTCTACTTCACCAAGCCCGCCACCCCCGGCAAGCCGGTCGGCGAGCGGGAGACCGCCGATGCCGTCTGACGGCCAGGTACGTTCCCGGCCGCCGGCGGTCCCGGGCGTGGTGAGCTCCGACGACGTCCTCGCCACGGCGCGGAGCATCGTGGCCCAGCAGGAGGAGTCGGGGGCCATCCCCTGGTTCGCGCCCGTCGACGGGGTACCCGGCCACGTCGACGCCTGGAACCACGTCGAGGCCGCCATGGCGCTCACCATCGCGGGGCTCACCGGCCCGGCACGGCGGGCGTACGAGTGGCTGCGCTCCGTCCAGCGCCCGGACGGGTCCTGGCCTGCCAAGTGGATTCTCGGCGAGGTGACCGAGCCCGGCGGCGAGTCCAACCACGCCGCGTACATCGCGGTGGGCGTCTGGCACGAGCTGCTGATGACCGACGACGAGGCGTTCGCCCGCGCGATGTGGCCGACCGTCCGCCGCGCCGTCGACTACGTGCTCACCCTGCAGACCCGGCGCGGCGAGATCCTCTGGATCCGGCACGAGAACGGGGAGAACGCCGACCACGCGCTGCTCACCGGCTGCTCGTCCATCTACCAGGCGCTGCGCTGCGCCGTCGCGCTGGCCGAGCACCTGGGCGAGCCGCAGCCCGACTGGGAGCTGGCCGCCGACCAGCTGGGCCACGTGGTGGCCGCGCACCCGGAGGCCTTCGCCGACAAGAGCCGCTGGTCGATGGACTGGTACTACCCGGTCCTCGCCGGGCCGGTCCGCGGCGAGGCCGCCGCGCGCCGCCTGGCCGCCGGATGGGACACGTTCGTGGTGGAGGGCCTCGGCTGCCGCTGCGTCAGCGACCAGCCCTGGGTCACCGCCGCCGAAAGCTGCGAGCTGGTGATGGCCCTGGACGCCGCCGGTGAGCGTGACCGCGCGCTGGAGCTGTTCCGCACGATCCAGCACCTGCGCCACGACGACGGCTCGTACTGGACGGGCTGGCAGTTCGAGAACGAGCGGCACTTCCCGGGCGACCGCTCCACCTACACCGCCGCGGCCGTCGTCCTGGCCGCCGACGCGCTGGAGGGCACCTCCGCCGGCGCGCACCTCTTCAAGGAGATCGCCGGGCGCCCGCTGGGCCCCTCCGCGGCGGCCGACCCGGTCGCCTGCGGCTGCGCGCTCCTCCCCATCGCCAACCCCGTGCGCACCCGCCTCTGAACCCGCACCGAGCGAACCCGCACCGCGAACCCGCACCGAGCAACGGCGCTCGGCGCGGTACGTCGGTACGTCGGTCGGTCGGTACGCCGGTCCCCGTCAGGCTCGGGTCAGCGGATCATTGTCGTTGACACGTTCCAGCACTCGCAGCGAGCCTTCCACGCGGCGTTCCTCGAACGCGCCGCTCGCCAGCGCCCGCAGGTAGAGGTGGTAGGGCGCCTGGCCGCCGTCGGCCGGGTCGGGGAAGACGTCGTGGATCACCAGCGCGCCGCCGGCCGCCACCCAGGGCGTCCAGCCCTCGTAGTCGGCCTGGGCGTGCTGCTCGGCGTGGCCGCCGTCGATGAACAGCAGGCTGAGGGGCGTCCGCCAGAAGCGCGCCACGGTCCGCGACTGGCCGACGATGGCGACGACGACGTCCTCCAGGTCCGCGGCGCCGATGTTCTTGCGGAACGTCGGGAGCGTGTCCATGCGGCCCGTGCAGGGGTCGACGAGGGACGGATCGTGGTGCTCCCAGCCCGCCTGGTTCTCCTCGGAGCCGTGGTGGTGGTCGACGGTGACGACGGTCGCCCCGACCTGCCGGGCCGCGGCGCCGAGATAGATCGCCGACTTGCCGCAGTAGCTGCCGACCTCCAGGAGCGGGCCGGTCTCACCCAGCCGCGCGCCGTACTCCACGGCCGTCTCGAACAGGGCCTGCCCTTCCGCCGGCGGCATGAAGCCCTTGGCGGACTTCGCGGACCGCACCAGGTCGGCGGGCATGGTCACAGTGTCCACCGTGGGAGCGGTCGTCCCCACGGGGGTGGACGCCATGGTCTCGGTCATTGATCGCCTCCGCCGCGCACTTTATCCGCACTTGTCTTAACTGCTCGCGTCCCCCCTGGAGTTTCCGCGCACGCTCACCTTCTCGCGCCATCTTGATCACTCCGCTGCGAGGCAAGCCTTGCCGGAGCATAGTGGAACGTGTTCTACTTTTTCGATGAGCGAGCGTAGGCGGATCGCGCTGACGCAGGACGAGGTGACCTCCCTGGTCGGCACCCAGCCCAAGCTGCAGCTGGGAACGATCAACCCGGACGGCACTCCCCACCTGGTGACCATGTTCCATGCCGTCGTCGACGGCAAGATCGCGTTCTGGACGTACCGGGCCTCCCAGAAGGCGCGCAACATCGCCCGGGATCCACGGGTGACCTGCCTCATCGAGGCGGGCGACGACTACTTCGAGCTGAGCGGCGCGCTGATTTACGGCAGGGCCGAGGTAGTGACCGAGCCGAACCGTGTTCGGTATGTTGGCACCGAGGTGGTCCGGCGCATGATGGACCCCGCCGGCTCCGGAGACGGGGCCGAAGCGATCGCGCCGTTCGTGGAGGCGACCGCGGCGAAGCGCCATGCCTACCTTGTAGAACCTGTTCGCGTCGCGTCGTGGGACCACCGGAAGCTCGCCGGTAACTGAACGGAGACAACGACGATGCCGAGAGTCCAAGTCGATCCGCTCGTGTGCGAGGCCAACGCGGTCTGCGTGGGGCTGGCGCCCGAGGTCTTCGACCTCAACGACGACGACGAGCTCACCATTCTCCTTCCCGAGCCTCCGGCGGACCGGCTCGACCGGGTGCGGCACGCGGTGCGCTCCTGCCCCAAGGCCGCGCTCACGCTGGACGAATAGCGGACGACCCGCCGGGCCGCCCGTCCTCACGCACCACCCATCCCACCCTTCGGGACGCCGCGCAGCCAGTGCCGGCGTCCACTCCTCGATGTGGAGGCAGCCATGGCACGAGCCGCGGTCCTGCATGCGGTCGGCGACAAGGAACTCGACCTGCGCGACGACGTCACCACCGTCGACACGGGTCCCGACCAGGTCAAGGTGAAGATCAAGGCGACCGGGGTCTGCCATTCCGACCTGTCGGTCATGACCGGGGTCCTGCCGATGCCGATCCCGGTGGTGATCGGCCACGAGGGCGCCGGCGTCGTGACCGAGGTCGGCGACCATGTCACCAACGTCGCGCCGGGCGACCACGTGGTGATCAACTGGAGTCCCGACTGCGGCTCGTGCCCGGAGTGCCTGCGCGGCGAGCCGTTCCTCTGCATGACGTTCATCGGCGCGACGTTCACCGAGCCGCGGTTCCAGAACGAGGCGGGGCCGGTCTTCGGCATGGCGGGCTGCGGCACGTGGGCCGAGGAGGTCGTCGTGCCGTTCCAGGGGGTCGTCAAGGTCGCCGAGGACGTGCCGTTCGAGTACGCGGCGCTGCTCGGCTGCGGCATCCCGACCGGCGTCGGCGCCGTCATCAACACCGCGCGCGTCCGGCCGGGCTCCAGGGTCGCCGTCGTGGGCGCCGGCGGGGTCGGCCTGTCGGTCATCCAGGGCGCCAAGATCGCCGGAGCGGCCACCATCCTGGCGATCGACCCGAACGAGGCCAAGCACCCGATCGCCAAGCAGTTCGGCGCCACGCACACCGCGACGCTGGAGAACCTCGACGAGACCAAGGGGCTGCTCACCGCGGGGCAGGGATTCGACTACGTCTTCGAGGTGGTCGGCAAGTCGGCGGCGATCCAGACTGCCTGGGCGGCGACCCGGCGCGGCGGCGACGTCATCGTGGTCGGCGCGGGCGCGGCCGACGACAACTGGCAGCAGAGCGCGTTCTCGCTGCTGTTCGAGGGCAAGAGCCTCAGGGCGTCGCTGTACGGCGGCTGCGATCTCAAGCGCGACATCCCCCTCTTCGTCGATCTCTGGCGTGCCGGCAAGCTCGACATCGACAGCCTCATCACGCGGCGCATCCGTTTCGAGGACCTCAACGACGCGGTGCAGGCGCTCAACAACGGCGACGTGATCCGCCAGGTCGTGCTCTTCGACTGAGCCCCGCGGTCCCGGCGTTCCGTCCCACGGCCGAAATCGGCCGGATAGGGGGCGCCGGGACATCGTCCGGCATGGCATCCTGCTGCGGTGTTCAATGGGACTCTGACGTTCCGGGCGTTCACGACCGGAATGGTGCTCGCGTTGCCCCTCACCGTCCTGCCCGCGCACACGGCCGCGGCAGCGGGCCAGCGCATCCGGGACGTCCAGGGCGCCGGTCACGAGTCCCCGCTCACGGGACGGACGGTGTCCGGGGTCGCGGGGGTCGTGACCGCCGTGACCGGCAACGGTTTCTGGATGCAGGACCCGCGTCCCGACGGCAAGGACGAGACGTCGGAGGGCGTCTTCGTCTTCACCCGCACCCATCCCACCACCGTGGCCGGCGACTCCGTCCGGGTCGACGGCAAGGTCAGCGAATACCGTCCGGGCGGCTCGTCCTCGGCCAACCTCAGCCGCACCGAGATCGACGCCACGCGGACCACGGTGGACGCCCACGGCGCCGCGCTGCCCGAGCCGGTACGGCTCGGGCCGAAGGGACGCCGGGCGCCCGCCGCCATCACCGGCGCCACCGGCACGTTCGATCCCCGCCGCGACGCGCTCGACTTCTACGAGTCGCTCGAAGGCATGCGCGTACGCGTCGAGGACGCCGTCGCGGTCGGCCCGTCCGGCGACGGAGAGCTGCCCGTGCTGCCCGGCGGCGGCGCGGGCGCGGGCACGCGCGCCGAACGCGGCGGCATCGTGCTGAGGGCCGGCGACGCCAATCCCGAACGAGTGATCCTCGGCGACGCGCTCGCCGCCCTCCCCGCCCTGAACGTCGGCGACCGGCTGCCCGGCGCGAACGACGGCGTGCTCGACTACGGCCACGGCGACTTCAAGCTGCTGCTCACCGCGGCCCCGCGGGCCGAGAGCGGCGGCCTCACGCGCGAGACCACGCGCCCGGCGCGTTCCGCCGAGCTGTCGGTCGCGACCGCGTCCATGGAAGGCCTCAGCCCCGACACCCCGCCGGCCCGGGTCGCGGCGCTGGCGGCCGACATCGTGGACGGGCTCCAGTCCCCCGACCTCGTCACCGTGTCCGGCGTCCAGGACAACAGCGGCACCAAGGACGACGGCACGGTGGTCGCCGACCAGACCCTCGCCGAGCTCATCACGGCGATCAGCGCCGCGGGCGGCCCCGCCTACGACTGGCGGGCGATCTCACCGCGCGACAACGCCGACGGCGGCGAGGCCGGCGGCAACAACCGCGTCGTGTTCCTGTTCCGCGCCGACCGCGGGCTGACGTTCGTCGACCGGCCCGCGCTCGACGGCACCGACACCGGCGACGGCTCGGACGTCGCCACCCGGGTGATCGGCGAGAACGGCCGGGTGCGGCTGTCGCACAGCCCGGGCCGGATCGCACCGTCCGACGCGGCGTGGAGCGGCACGCGCAAGCCGCTCGCCGCCGAGGTGACCTGGCAGGGCAGGCGCCTCATCGTCGTCGCCAACCACTGGTCTCCCCGGTTCAGCGACGACCAGCCGCTGTTCGGCCGCCGGCAACCGCCACTGCGGCCGAGCGAATGGCGGCGCGAGGCGCAGGCGCGCGTCGTGGCGGGCTTCGTCAAGTCGGTGCGGGCCGTCGACAAGAACGCCGGAGTCATCGTCGCGGGCAACCTCAACGAACGCGACTTCGCCGCCCCACCCAAGATCCTCGCCCGGGACGCCGAGCTGACCGACCTGCCCGCGACGCTGCCGCAGCCCGAGCGCTACACCGCGATCGTCGGAGGCAACGCGCAGGCGCTCGACCACATCATGCTGAGCCCGTCACTCCGGCGCGCCAAGCACGAGTTCGACATCGTGCACCGGGCCGCGGAGTTCGCCGACCGCGCGGGCGACCACGACCCCACCGTCGTACGGCTCGAACTGCCCGCCCGTTAGACGCCCCGGCATTTGGGCGGGACCCATAGATCGACACGGAACCGCACCGAAAGCCGCCGCTGTTTCCTTCCGCCCGCCCCGGGCACCGCTCTGGCGTCAGTCAGCACCTTGGAAGGAGACGCCCTCATGGCGTACCGATATCGCGGCCGGGGCATCGGCCTGGTCGGCCTCATCTACATCATCATCGGCATCTTCGTCGCCTGGGACCGCGACTACATCTACCCCGACCTTCTGCGGCGCGTGCTCAGCGCGTTGCTCGCCATATTCCTCTGGTTCCTCATCCTGCTGGGAGTCGACCTGCACATCCGCACGTGAGCGGAACCTCGCGTCGCGGCCATAGTCCGGACGCCGACCCGGAGGTACGTTCCGTCCATGGCACAAGGTGGATGCAGTTGTGGACACGGCGGCGGTTGCTCATGCCCGAAAGGCTGCTCCTGCGGCTGCAACGGCTGACGGCTACCGCCCGGTGAAGGCGTCCGGGTAGACCAAGAGCCCGGGGTGACCCGGGCCAAACCAGTCGTCCCGCACATGGCGCCCACCCGTGCGCGGGACGACACCCACGATCACGGGGCCGTCGTCCGCCACAGCGTCGGCGACCCGCCACGATGATCGGCTGTGACGCCGACCGCGACGAGCTCCGGCCCCAGCGCGGTCATCCCGGTGAGCCGCTGGTCGCCGGGCCCGTCCAGACCCGTGCCCCGGGCCGGCGTGCGCTGCCAGGCGGCCCCGTCCGCCGAGGTCCACAAGACGACGTCCTGACGGCTCGGCGCCCCGGCGACACCCGCCAGCACGAAGCCGTTCGCCGTGGCGGTCAGCGCCGTGAGCGTCGTGGCCCCCGCGGGCACCGCCGTCCGCCACGTACGCCCACCGTCCGCCGAGACGCCGACGAAGCCCTGCCCGGCCGGGTCGGCCCCCATCGCGACGAGCCGTTCACCTCGGACGGCCACCTGCGTCAGCACACCCCCGGTCAGGCCGGACGGCAACGAGAGCCCCGGAACGGCGGCCCATTTCAACCCGTTCGACGACGTCCAGACGACCGGCTGGGCGGTGCCGCCCCGCGCGTCCTGACGGCCGCCGACCGCCACGTAACCCGTGGACGTGGCGACCACGTCCCGCATCCACGTACGCCCGTCCAGGTAGGTGGACCGCGTCCAGATCTTGAGATCGTTCGACCGCCAGGCCGCCGCGGCACCCGACGCCACCCCGACCACCACGTACCCGTGCGCGCCCGAGGTGACGGCGCCGAACGCCCCGTCGCCGGTGACCGTGACCGGCGCCCAGGTCCGGCCGTCCGCCGAGGCCACCGCCATGGCCCTGTCCCGATCGGTCCGGCCGACCGCGACCCAGCCCTTGGGCCCGAACGCGACGTCGGTCAACCGCCCCTTGCCGAACCCCGACCGCGTCCACCCGGCACCTGACCACACCGCGGCCTCAAGGTTGGAGCTGCCGACTGCCACCAACCCGCCGCCCGCCGCGATGGCGGCCACCGACCGTTCCGGCCGCATGACCCCCGGCACCGTGGTCAGGTCGACGGCCCGCCCGGACACCGCCAGGTAAGGATCGTCGCCCCGCCGCCCGACGGCCACGGGACCACCCTCACCCACCGACACCCCGTTCACGTTCCCCTGCACACTTCCCGCAGGCTGCCACGTCCTCCCGTCGCCGCTCCGGAACAACCGCCCACCGGCGAGCGCGGTCAACCCCGCCCCCGACCCCCCAAGCCGGTCAACACGACCGTTGACCCGCCCATAAGGAGCCCACGCCGACCCGTCCGCCGACCCGAAGACCACACCGAAGTGCTCGGTCTTGCGCTTCTTGATGACACGCTTGCCGCCGCGATAGACGAAGAACCCACCCGGCCCCGCGACGAGCCCCTTCGCCGGCCCGTAGGAGCCCTGCCCCTGCCGGATGTTGACCGGCGCCCACAGACGACCGCCGTCCACCGACCGCCAGAACCCCAGCCCCCGCACGGTCGTGGTGACCTTCCGCTTCTTCTGTTTCCTGGTGACCTTCCGGCTGAACGTGCCATGCGCGACGATCACGTTCCCCACCGCGGCCACCTGGTCGAACGCGGTCGCCCCCGGCACGTTCAACCGGTCGTTGCGCTGCCAGGCCCGCCCGTCCACCGAGGTCCAGACGACCGCGCGCCCGTTCCCCCGGCCCACCGCCACGAACCCCGAAGCCGTCCTCGCAAGCCCGTCGACCTGGTCCTTCCCCCCGATCGGCCCCCCGGCCTGCCGCGTCCACGTCTGCGCGTCCGCGCTCGTCCACACGACGCCCTGCCCGAGGGCGACCCAGGCACCCTGCCCACCCGCGACCAACCGCGGCCGGTCACCCAACGTGGGCTCGCCCCCAACCTGAGCAAGCCGCCACGTACGCCCCGCATCGCCGGACACAACGAACTCAGCCCGCGCGGCGCCCTTCTCCCCCTCCGTACCGACCACCACAACGGTCGCCCCCGCCGAAGCGACAGCGGCGAAATCCTGCACCACCCCATCCGGCTTAGCCGGATCGGCAGCGAAGAACCGGTCAGCCAGCACTGCCCCCGGCACCGCAGAGGCACGCCCTTCTTCCTCACCCCCGGTCAGCGCGTAACCCGCCCCACCCACAACCACCACAACCGCAGCCGCCACCGCCACCCCCCGCAAAGGCAGCCGCCGCCCACCCCCCAAAACCGACCCGGAACCAGCAGCACCAGAGTTCCCCCCGGCAACAGACCCACGTGTGACGGCAGGCTCGGACGCGGCAGCAGACCCGACCACCCCAGAGCCCGCCCCGGCAGGCTTCGCCGTGGCACCAGCCCCCTGCACAGCAGCGGCAGGCTCGGACGCGGCAGAGCCCGGACCGGCAGTAGGCCCTGGCACGGCAACAGACCCCGGCGTGACGGCAGGCCTGGACGCGGCGGCGGGCTCGGGCGCGGCAGAGCTCGGCCCGGCAGCAGTCCCTGGCGTGGCAACAGGCCTTGGCGTTGTGGCAGGCCTTGGCGTTGTGGCAGGCCTTGGCGTGGTGGCAGTCTCTGGCGCGGTGGCAGTTTCTGGCGCGGCGGCTGATCCACGGGTGGCGGCAGGACGTGCGGCGGTGAGGTTTACGGGGTTTGGCGTGGCGGTGGGTTTGCGGGGGCGGGTTCGTTTGGGTTTGCGGGGGCTGGTGGGGCCGGAGTCGCCGGACCACGTCAGGGCGGCCGTGCGCCAGGCTTCGTACGCCTGTTGCCAGGGTGAGCCGTCGCCCGTGGCCCGCTGGGGGTCGGTCGTCAGCCGCCGCCGGATCTCCCGGGAGCCTTGCGGGCCCGAAAGGTCGCTCGCAGTCACTCGCGCTCCTCTTGTGATGACTCACATCGGACCGCGCCGCATCCGGCTTCGGTCCGATCACAGCCGATCAGGCTGCGGGAGCGTTCATATCACTTCATGCGTAGCGATGGCGGTGGACATGGTCTTTTGCCGTGATGTGTCCTTTGTAGGCGAGTCCTCGGACGTGGACGACGGGGGCGGTGGGCGAGGCCGTGTCGTGGAGTTCGGCCGAGAGGCCGATGCCGGAGATCTCCACGCGGGCGCCGGGCGGGACGATGATCTCGATGGTGGACTTGTAGGCGACCACGCGGAGGATCGTGATGGCGGGTAGCTCCGCGTCCCGAAGGTCGAGGAGGCAGCCGCCCTTGTAGGCGACGGCCGTGTACTGGTGGGGGACGCGCCAGCGTCCGGCGCGTCTGAGGCTGCTCTTGTAGGCCAGCTGGAAGCGTCCGCCGACGTCGGCGCGCGGTGCGGTGTCGTCCGCGGGGACCGGCCAGGTGGGCAGGTCGGCCGCCAGCCGGTCGAGCTCGCCGTGCGTGCGCGCCGACAGGACCAGGTCGATGCGTTCGTCCAGCTCCACCTCGGTGAGCCTGCCCTCGGCGTACGCGGTGTGCAGCCGGACGAGTACGTCGTCCCTGTCCCGGTCCGAGGCGCGCAGGGCGGGGTCGAGACCCATACGTCCCTCCTTCGTCCGCCTTCGAGCCTGCACCCTGCCACGGTGGGAAGGTCAAGGCGTGAACGAGATGTATCTTAACCTGCGCCTTCTTCGCGTTTCGAGAAAAGGACACATTCCGGCCACGCCGCCGACTCGCCATTCGCACCTACCGCCCTGACCAGGTCTTTTCCACTAGATTCGACCTCGTGACCAGCACCGTCGGCCACCCGCACGGCCCGTACACGCTCTATGACCTGGACGCCATGCCGGAGGACGGCAGGCGCTACGAGCTCGCCGACGGCTGGCTCACCGAGCTGCCCGGCGACCTCTGGCACGACCACGCCGCCGAGCGGCTCAAGGAGATCCTCAAGGAGGCCGCCCGGCACGCGGACGCCGACATGCACGTCGCGGGCCTTCCGCAGGACGTCACCACCCCCGCCGGAGTCCGTAAGCCGGATGTCTTCGTGGTCAGCCGGGACGTGGCCCGGACCGCGCTGGAAAGCCGTACCCGCCGTACCTACTACGGGCCCGACCTGCTGCTCGTCGGAGAGATCGTCTCGCCCCGCACGGGCAGCGAGGTGAACGACCGGGTGATCAAGGTGAACGAGTACGCGGCGATCGGCATCCCGCACTACTGGCTCGTCGATCTGGAGCCCCGGCCCAAGCTGACGGTGCTGAAGCTCACCGAGTCGGGTTATCGCATGGTCCGGAAGGTGAAGGCGGGCGAGTCGTTCTCCACGGACGAGCCGTTCCCGGTGGGCTTCGACCCGGCCAGGCTCTCTGAGATGGAGTGACCTCCGCGCGTACGGCGCAGCAGGTAGTGAACGGTCACGATCGCCAGCAGTGGCCCCCAGGCGAGGAAGGGCAGGTAGCACAGGGTCATCGTTATGCCTTGCGGCGCGTCGGCCCAGCCCAGTGCCCCCACGGCCCCGGCGAACGTGACCGCGACGGCGCCGAGCGACGCGACACTGACCGCGAACAACGTCGGCACGTTGCGCCCGCCCGCGAACGGGATCCAGCGCGGGAACACCTCGCCCCACGGCCGCACTAGGCCGAGCGTCAAGAACGCGAGCAACTCGACGACGAGGCTGAGCACGAGAACGTACGGCGTCAGCATCCATGAGGGGCCGTCCGTGAAGCCCATGGCGCTCTGCCACAGCACCGTCGGCAGAACGGTCAGCGGTACGAGGCGGGCGGCGAGGTCGGCCCAGCGGGGAACGTCCTCCATGGTGCTCTTTCTGCTCACACCCGCCATCGTCGCCTCGGATTCCGTGCCGCCGCTTCCCGCGCGGGTAGTCTCCGGCTCCCCCAAACGGGTGAGGCCGCGCAAAATCGTGCTTGTCGTTGAGGCGGACCGCGATCCTGATCAATAGGCTCGGTTCCGTGCTGCTCCTGACACCGCTGGAAGCCTGGCAAGCCGACGACGATCCCCGCTTCGTCCTGGACGAGGCGGGTGCCGTCTGGGCGCCTGACGATGCCCAGGCCGCGCTGGCCGTCGCCGACGACGTCTTCACCCAAGGCCAGATCGTCGCGGTCGCCATGGACTCTCCGCCGCGCGGCACGGTCGACCGCACGGCCGCGTCCGGCGTCCGCTACCTCCGCCGGGCGCCTGACGGCCGCCACACGGCTCTGCTCGAACGTCCGGCGACCGCCGAGGCCCTCGATCTCCTTCCCCATCCCGAGGGCGGCTGGTTCCGCGAGACCTGGAAGACGGCGCCGCGCTTCACCCCGGACGGCTATCCGGGCGAACGCGCCAGCGCCACCGGCATCTACTTCCTCCTCCCGCCCGGTGAGGAGTCCATGTGGCACGCCGTACGGTCGGACGAGGTCTGGCTGTGGCATCGCGGCGGCCCGCTCACGCTCCTGCTGGGCGGCGACGGCGAACGTCCCGCCGAGGAGACGGCCGTCACCCTCGGCGCCGACCTGGAAACCGGCGAAGTGCCGCAGGCCGTCGTGCCCGCCGGGTTCTGGCAGGCCGCGCGACCCGCGGGCGCCGAAGAGGTCCTGGTGAGCTGTGTCGTCTCGCCCGGCTTCGACTTCGCCGACTTCCGCGTCTAGCCCGGCCGCGCTAGTCGCCGCCGAAGGCCGCGTCGAACGATGTGGCCGGAGGGGTGATGGCGTTGAGGGCGCGCACATAGGCCAGGGCCTCGGGTGCGCCCTGGAGCCGGTCCATGCCGGCGTCCTCCCACTCGATGGAGATCGGGCCGTCGTAACCGATGGCGTTGAGCGCGCGGAAGCAGTCCTCCCAGGGGACGTCGCCGCGCCCCGTCGAGACGAAGTCCCACGCGCGGCGCAGGTCGGCCCACGGCAGGTGCGAGGAGAGACGGCCGCGCCGCCCGTCGCGGGCGCGGACCTTGGTGTCCTTGCAGTCCACGTGGTAGATCCGGTCGCTGAAGTCGGACAGGAAGTTCACCGGGTCGATGTCCTGCCACACCATGTGGGAGGGGTCCCAGTTGAGGCCGAACGCGGGCCGGTGCCCGATCGCCTCCAGCGTGCGGACCGTCGTGTGGTGGTCGTAGGCGATCTCGCTGGGGTGCACCTCGTGGGCGAAGCGCACGCCTTCCGCGTCGAAGACGTCGAGGATCGGGTTCCACCGCTGCGCGAAGTCCTCGTACCCGCGTTCGACCATGCCCGGCGTGACCGGCGGGAACATCGCCACCAGATGCCAGATCGACGAGCCGGTGAAGCCGACGACCGTGCGCACCCCGAGCCGCGCGGCGGCCTTCGCCGTGTTCTTCATCTCCTCCGCGGCCCGCCGGCGGACGCCCTCGGCCTCCCCGTCCCCCCAGACGCGGGCGGGCAGGATCGCCTGGTGCCGTTCGTCGATGGGATGGTCGCAGACCGCCTGGCCGACGAGGTGATTGGAGATCGCCCAGACGTTCAGGTCGTACTTGCGCAGCGTCTCCAGCTTGCGCGGGACGTACGAGTCGTCCGTCAGCGCCTTGTCGACCTCGAAGTGGTCGCCCCAGCAGGCGATCTCCAGCCCGTCGTACCCCCAGTGGCCGGCGAGACGGCAGACCTCCTCGAACGGCAGGTCCGCCCATTGGCCGGTGAAGAGGGTGACCGGCCGTGTCTTCGTTCGTTCGGTCATCCTGCGCTCCGTTCCACACTGCTGCTTACGTGCTCGCCGCCACCTACGTGCTCGCCGCCACCTACGTGCTCGCTGCCACCTACGGATGTCCAGCCGCTGCCGCGCTCGGCGCTCTCCTGCACCGCCGCCAGTACGCGCTGCACCTGGAGCCCGTCGGCGAACGAGGGGCGCGGGTCGGTGCCCTCGCCGATCGCGGCCAGCAGGTCCGCGATCTGATGGGTGAAGGTGTGCTCGTAGCCGAGCACATGCCCGGGCGGCCACCAGGCCCCGGCGTACGGGTGCTCCGGCTCGGTGACCAGGATCCGCCGGAAGCCCGCGGTCTCCGCGTCCTCGCCGCCGTCGTGGAACCAGAGCTCGTTCATCGACTCCAGGTCGAAGGCCAGGCTGCCCGACGTGCCGTTGACCTCGATGCGCAGCGAGTTCTTGCGCCCGGCGGCGACGCGCGTCGCCTCGAACGACGCGGTGGCGCCACGGCTCGTCCGCCCGATGAACAGCGCCGCGTCGTCCACCGTCACCCGGCCGCGGCCCGCGCCGTCCGGGCGGGGACGCTCGGCGACGAAGGTCTCGGTCAGCGCCGACACCCCGGCCAGCGTGTCACCGGCGATGAACTGGGCGGTGTCGATGATGTGCGCGCCGATGTCGCCGAGCGCGCCCGACCCGGCCCGGTCGCGGTCCATGCGCCACGTCCACGGCGCGTCCGGATCGGTGAGCCAGTCCTGCAGGTACTGGGCCCGGACGTGGCGCACCGCGCCGATCCGGCCGTCGGTCACCAGCTTGTGCGCGAGCGTGACGGCGGGTACGCGCCGGTAGTTGAACCCGACCATCGACCGCACGCCGCGCGCCTGCGCCCGCGCTGCCGCCGCCGCCATGGCCTCCGCCTCGGCGACGGTGTTGGCGAGCGGCTTCTCGCACAGCACGTGCTTGCCCGCGTCCAGCGCCGCGATCGCGATCTCGGCGTGGCCGTCGCCCGGCGTGCAGATGTCGATCAGGCCGATGTCGTCGCGGCGCAGCAGTCGCTTCCAGTCCGTCTCGGCCGACGCCCAGCCGAGCTCCGCCGCCGCGGCGCGCACGTTCTCCTCCGTACGGCCCGCCAGCGCGACCATCTCGGGCCGCACCGGCGGATCGAAGAACGGCCCGACGCTGCGCCACGCCTGGGAGTGTGCGCGTCCCATGAACGCGTACCCCACCATCCCGACCCCGACCGTGGTCATTCGTCTCCCATCCTCGAAGGTCCGCTTCTCCGGTGCGCCGCGTCAGGACTCGAAGCCGAGCGGCAGATAGCGGTCCACGTTCTCCTTGGTGATCGTCTCGGACGCCAAGGTGATCGACTGCGGCACCTGCAGCTCGACGAGATCGCCCATGCCCCTGCCCTGGGCGAGCAGGCGGGCGATCTTGATGGCCGAGCCCGCCATCGTCGGGCTGTAGGTGACGGTCGCCTCCAGCAGGCCACCGGACTTGATCTCGCGCATGGCGTTGGCCGAGCCCGCGCCGCCGACCATGAAGAACTCCTTGCGGCCCGCCTGCTTGATGGCGGCGAGCACCCCCACGCCCTGGTCGTCGTCGTGGTTCCAGAGGGCGTCGATCTTCTTGTGCGCCTGGAGCAGGTTGCTGGCGACCTGGTTGCCGCTCTCGACCGTGAACTTGGCGTCCTGCTTGGCGGTCACGCTGAAGCCGTAGGTCTTGAGCGCGTCGGCGAAGCCCTTGCTGCGGTCCTGGGTGAGGGGCAGCGTGGCGATGCCCTGGATCTCGACGATGACCGGCTTGGCCACGCCCTTGTCCTTGAGCCTCTTGCCGACGTAGTGCCCGGCGGCCACGCCCATGCCGTAGTTGTCGCCGCCGATCCACGTCCGGTACGACAGCTTGTCGGGGAAGACGCGGTCGAGGTTGACCACCGGGATGCCCGCGTCCGAGGCCTTGCGCGCCACCTGGTTGAGCTGCTCGCCGTCGTTGGGCAGCAGCACCAGCACGCTGACCTTCGCCGAGATCAGCGACTCGACCGCCGAGATCTGCTGGTTGATGTCGTTGGTGGGCTCGACCGGCTTGAACGTGACGTCGGAGTAGCGTTTCGCGGCGGCCTGCGCGTTCTTGGCGATGGCGCCGATCCAGCCGTGGTCGGCCGCGGGGGCGGAGAACCCGATGGTCACGGCCTTGCCCGGCTTGTCGTTGTCGCCGCCCGCGTTGCCGGTCTGCGCGACGGGCGCGGGCTCCTTCTCGTCGTTGCTGGTGCAGGCGGTCGCGAGGGCGCCCGCGCCGATCATCGCGCCGCCGAACAACACTCCGCGGCGGCTTGGACGGCTGTGCTGGGTCATGAGGTGCTCCAAGGGGGGTGGAGAGCGCGGGGGGTTCGGAGGGTCACGTGGGGGTGCGCAGGCCGCGGCGCTGGAGCAGGACGGCGATCACGATGATCACGCCCTTGGCGACGAGCTGGTCGCTGGTCTGCAGGCCGTTGAGGATGAACAGGTTGGTGATGAGGGTGAACACGAGGACGCCGAGGATCGAGCCCAGCAGCGTGCCGCGTCCCCCGGTGAGCAGCGTGCCGCCGATGATGACGGCGGCGATCGCGTCGAGCTCGTACAGGTCTCCGTGGGTGCTGGAGCCGGTGGTCGTGCGGGCCATGATGATGATCGCGGCGATGCCGCAGCACAGCCCCGACAGCGCGTAGAGCGCCAGGGTGTGGCGCCGGATGTTGATGCCCGCCAGCCGGGCGGCCTCGGGGTTGCCGCCGACCGCGAACGTGCGGCGGCCGAACGTGGTGCGGTTGAGCAGCACCCAGCCCGCCACGGCGACCGCCGCGAAGATGTACACCACCAGGGGCAGGCCGACGACCTTGGTGGTCGACAGCGCCTCGATCGCGTCGTTCTCCGGGCGGATCAGCTGGGTCTTGCGGTCCGACATCCGCTGGGCGAGGCCGCGCGCGGCGACGAGCATGGCGAGCGTGGCGATGAACGGCACCAGCCGCCCGTACGAGACGAGCAGGCCGTTGACCAGCCCGGCGCCGGTGCCGACCAGGACCGCGCACAGCGCCATGACCCACGGCCCGTACGACTGGGTGGCGACCGTCGTCGCCCACACCGAGGCCAGGGCCATCAGCGCGCCGACCGACAGGTCGATGCCGCCGCCGATGATGACGAACGTCATCCCGACCGTGATGACGCCGATCGTGGAGGCCAGCGCGAGGATGCCGACCACGTTGCCGGACGTCGCGAAGTTGTCGGGTTCGGTGATGAGGCCGACGATCGCGAGCAGCACGAGCGCCGCGACCAGGCCGAGATGGCGCACCTCGCCCATTCCCTGCCAGACGCGGCGGGTGCCGTTGACCGGGGCGGGCGCTTTCTTGAGGGAGGTGGCGTCTTTCACAGGGCGCTGCCCTCCATGAGCATGTTGAGAACGCTGGACTCGTCGAGTTCGGAGGCCGGCGCCTCATGGACGAGGTGGCCCTCGCGGACCACCAGGACACGGTCGGCGAGGCCGAGGACCTCGGGAACCTCGCTGGAGACGAGGAGCACCGCGATGCCCTCGCCGGCCAGCCGCCGGACGACGCCGTAGAGCTCGGCCCGGGCGCCGACGTCCACGCCGCGGGTGGGTTCGTCGAGGATGAGAAGGCGCAGATCGGCGGAGCCGCCCCTCCGCCGCGGGGGGCGTGGGGGGTCGTCCCCCCTCGAAAGAGCAGGGTTGCGTCCGTTCAGCAGCCAGCGGGCGAGGACGACCTTCTGCTGGTTGCCGCCCGACAGGGTCTTGACCTGCCGGCGCGGGTCGTCCGGCCGGATGTCGAGCGCCTTGATCTGCGCCTGCGCGTCGGCTTGCTCGCGGCGCCGGTCGAGCCAGCCAGCCCTCGCGTAGCGGCCGAGGCCTGCCAGGCTGATGTTGGCGGCGACGGTCTCGTTCAGCAGCAGCGCCTGGCTCTTGCGTTCCTCGGGCGCCAGCCCCATGCCTCGGCGGACGGCCGCACCGGTGTCGCCGGGCCGGACCGGCCGGCCCTCCATCAGCACCCGGCCGGACGTGGGACGGCGCGCGCCGTAGATCGTCTCAAGGATCTCCGAGCGGCCCGCCCCGACCAGGCCCGCGAGCCCGACGATCTCCCCGGCGCGGACGCCGAACGAGACGTTCTCGAACGAGCCCTTCAGCGAGAGGTTCTCGACCCGCAGCACCTCGGGCCTGTCGTCCTCGCCGGACGGGACCGTGTCCGCCCGGGGCGGGAAGGCGTTCTCGACCTCGCGGCCGGTCATGAGGGAGACGATGAGCGGGGTGGCCGTCGTCCTGGCCGGAAGGTTCCCGGCGACGGAGCGGCCGTCCTTGAGGACGGTCACGCGGTCGCCGATCTCGCGGATCTCCGCCAGCCGGTGCGAAATGTAGACGACGGCCACCCCGGCCCCCGTGAGCTCCCTGATGATGCGGAACAGGTTGTCCACCTCGTCGTGCGCGAGCGCGGCGGACGGCTCGTCCATGACGATCAGCCGGGCGTCGTGGGAGAGGGCGCGGGCCATGCTCACCACCTGCTGCCCCGCCGCCGGGAGCCTGCCCACCTCGCGGCGCGGCGAGATCTCCGGGTGGCCGAGCCGGGTGACCAGGTCGCGGGCGAGCCCCTCGGCCTCGCCGCGCCGGGTGAAGCCGAGCCGGGCGCGTTCGTGGCCGAGGAAGACGTTGTCGGCCACCGAGAGCCCGGCGACCAGGTCCAGCTCCTGGTAGATGGTCGCGATCCCGGCGCGCATCGCGGCGGTCGGGTCGGCGAACCGCCGCGGCACGCCGTCCAGTTCGATCTCGCCCTCGTCCGGCCGGTGGGCTCCGGCCAGCACCTTGATGAGGGTCGACTTGCCCGCGCCGTTCTGGCCCAGCAGGCAGTGCACCTCGCCGGCGCGAACGTCGAGGTCGACGCCGTCCAGCGCGCGCACTCCCGGGAACTGCTTGACGATCCCGCGCATCCGCAACAGCGGAGCCGGTGAGGCCTCGCCCATGAAGGCTCCTCAGGCTGTGGAGAAGACGTGGTCGCTGATAAGCCGGGTGGCGCCGATGACCCCGGCGGTGCCGGAGAGCTCGGACAGCACGATCGGGAGGTTGCCGGTCGCCAGCGGCAGCGAACGGCGGTAGACGACACTGCGGATCTCGGCGAGCAGCGCGTGGCCGAGGCCCGCGACACCGCCCGCGATGATGACCAGACCGGGGTTGAAGAAGCTGACCAGTGACGCGAGCACCTGCCCGACGTGGCGGCCGCCCTCGCGCACGAGCCGGACCGCTTCGGGATCGCCCGCGGCGGCCGCCTCGGCGACGTCGCGGGCGGTGATCTCGGCGCCGCTCTCCAGGAGCCGCGCGAGGTAGGGCGAACGGCCGGACCGCGCGGCGGCGAGGGCGTCACGGGTGAGCGCGGCGCCGCCGAAGTAGGCCTCCAGGCAGCCGGCGTTGCCGCAGGCGCACATGGGACCGCCGTCGTTGATGCGGATGTGCCCGATGTCGCCGGCGCTGCCGGAGACACCGCGGTAGATGGTGCCGTCCACGACGATGCCGCAGCCGATCCCGGTACCGATCTTGACGAGCAGGAAGTCGTCCACCGAACGAGCCAGCCCGGCGTGCAGCTCGCCGAGGGCCATGATGTTCACGTCGTTGTCGACCAGCACCGGGCAGCCGAGCTCCTGGCCGATCGCGTCCCGCACCGGGAAGCGGTCCCAGCCGGTCATGATCGGCGGCACCACCGGCATGCCGTCGCGGAAGCTGACCGGGCCGGGCACCCCGATGCCGGTGCCGTGCACCTGCGGGATCAGTCCCTCGTCGCGCAGCTTGCCGAGCAGGTCGAGCGCCCGGTCGAGCACGGCGGTGGCGCCCTGCCGGACGTCGCACGACTCGGTGACGTGGCCGAGGATCTCCAGCTCGCCGTTGGTGACCGCGACGTCGATCGAGGTGGCTCCTATGTCGAACGCGACGAACCGCAGGTTCGGGGAGAGCCGGACGATGCCCGAGCGCCGCCCGCCGCGCGAGGCCGCCAGGCCCGCGGTCTCGACGAGCCCCGACTCGACGAGCCTGTCGAGCTCCTGGGCCAGCTTCGACCGCGACAACCGGACGACGTCCCCGAGCTCCGCGCGCGACCTCGGGCCGTCATCGCGCAGAAGCCGCAACAGGCGTGCCTGATGCGCGTTCTGGGGCCGAGCCGTCATGCGCATCACGCCGTCCTCTCACACTCCGACGGGTCCGTGGCGAGAACGTAGCGCGCTTTCGCCGACCTGAGAAGACCTTTTCGCCGATATCGTCAAACTTTCCCCACTCACAGAACAAAGCCGCACACACCAACGCCGACCCCGCAGCAACGGAGTCGGCGTGAGGTCTACCTCAGATCGACAACCCCAGCCCGCACGCGAGCGCGCGACCAGGTCGTGAAGCGAGCCGAAGGCGAAGCTTCACGAGAGATCGCGAAGCGATGTCGCCCGCCCGCTACACCCCCCACCCAGCCACCCTTGGCGGTTCGGGGTCCGAGCCGCCAGGCGAGGACCCCGAGGCCGCGAAAGCTAAACAACACGAGCGCTCGGGTCTCGACGGGTGCTCATCGTTCGCATGATGTGCTCGACGAGTGCGATGAGCACCTGCTTGGCCGACTCGCGGTCGCGGACGTCGCAGTTGATGACCGGGATGTCGGCGGGCAGGTCGAGCGCGTCGCGGACCTGGTCCGGCGAGTGCGTCCCGGCGCCGTCGAACCGGTTGACGGCGATGATGAACGGCAGTCCGCGGCGTTCGAAGTAGTCCACCGACTGGAAGCAGTCGGCGAGCCTGCGGGTGTCGACCAGCACGACCGCGCCCAGCGCGCCCTTGGCCAGTTCGTCCCACATGAACCAGAACCGGTCCTGCCCGGGGGTGCCGAACACGAACAGCACCAGCCCGTTCGGCAGGGTGATCCGGCCGAAGTCCATCGCCACCGTCGTGGTCGTCTTGTTGGCCACGGCGCTGGTGTCGTCGATGCCGATGCTCTTCTCGGTGAGCGCCTCCTCGGTGCGCAGCGGCCGGATCTCACTGACCGCGCTCACCAGGGTGGTCTTGCCGACGCCGAAGCCGCCGGCCACGAGAATCTTGACGGTCAGCGCGGATTCGCCCTGCTGGGCGCCCGCGGCGGTCTCGCCCGAGGGGGGACGACCCCCCACGCCCCCCGGGCCGACTTCGTCGGTGTTATAGCGCACGTATTCCATCGATCACTTCCTTGAGTACGCGCTCGCTGGGGAACTGGGCCACCGGCGCTGGACGTCGAACGAGGATGAGCGAGCGGTCGAGCAGGTCGCCGAGCAGCACCCGGACGACCCCGAGGGGCAGTTCGAGCTCCGACGCGACCTCCACCACCGACAGCGGGCCGCGACAGAGCTCCAAGATCATCTCATGTTCGGGGTCCGGCGCCCACCGGTTCGGCGGGGCGCCGAGCGGACCGGGCCGGTCGGGCTCGGCCCCGTCGGCGTCGTCCCGGGTGACGATGAGCGCCACCAGGTCGAAGTCGCCGCCGTCGTAGTGCGTGCGTCCGCCCGTCAGAGCGTACGGCCGGACCACCGGGCCGGCCTCGTCGTCGAACCAGGCCGAGCCACCGCCCGCGGGGCGGTCCTCCGGCTCCAGGCCTTCGGTCGGAGACATCTCGGGCGGCACCTCAGACACCACCCGGCCCCGTCGCGCCCGTCCGCGGCTCGGCGGACAGGTGCTGCCCGACACGCGTGACCAGCATGGCCATCTCGTAGGCGATGACGCCGAGGTCGGCCTCCGCGTCGGCCAGCACCGCCAGGCACGCGCCGCGGCCGGCCGCGGTCACGAACAGGAAGGCGTTCTCCATCTCGACGATGGTCTGCCGGACCGCTCCCCCGCCGAACGACTCGCCCGCGCCGCGCGCCAGGCTCTGGAAGCTGGCGGCCACGGCGGACAGGTGGTCGGACTCCTCCCTGGCCAGCCCCTGCGACGCCGCGATGCGCAGCCCGTCGCTGGACAGCACCGCCGCGTTCTGCACCTGTGCCACCCGCTGCACCAGGCTGTCGAGGAGCCAGTTGAGCTCTCCGTTGGGCGCCGCGGTCTCCAGACCGATCTCCTGGGCTTCCGTCATGGCCTCTCGTCCTCCTGGTCGGCTTGGATCCGGTCGGCGGTGTCCTGGGTGGCGGTCTCGGCCCGCGCGGCCTCGTCCCGGCCGCGCTGCCAGCCTCGCTGCATGGCGCCCATCATCGACCGCATGGCTTCGGGGGAACGCGCCGGATCGTCGGCGGGCACCGCCGGCGGCTCGTCGGCCACGGGCACCGGCGCCGCCAGCGGCATCGGTGGGGCGGGCATACCGTTCGCCTGTCTCTGCGCGGCGAGATCGGCGTCGACCCGTTCCTTCAACTGCGGCGCCAGGTGGGACTGCCGCCGCCGCCGGGGCAGGTCGTCACCCTCCTGCTGCGGCGCGGCCACCGGTGCCGGGGGCGGCGCCGGGGAGGCGGGTTGGGGGGTGGGCGTCGCGGCTTGGCGTACGTTCGGCACCTCGCGCACCGGCAAGGGCCGCTGCGGCTCGGTGACCAGGCGTACGACCCCGCCGGCGGGCTCGCCCTCGGTCAGCGCCTCGCCGTTGTGGGGTAGGGCGCGCATCGGACCGGTGGTGGTGGTGGAACGGCGCGAGGCCGGCTCGGGTTCGTCGACCGAGGTGATGAGCGCGCTGGGGATGAGGGCGATCGCCGTGGTGCCGCCGTAGGGGGACGGGCGGAGCGTGACCGTGATGTCGTGGCGGCGCGCCAGCCGCGCGACCACGAAGAGGCCCAGCTGCGCGCTGTCGGCCGGGTCGAACTCGGGAGGTTCGAGGAGCCGCGCGTTGGCGGCCTCGATCTCCTCGGCCGGCATGCCGAGGCCGCGGTCCTCGACCTCGATGACGAAACCGCTCGCGACGGTGTGGCCCGCGATCTGGACGGGCGCGGTCGGCGGCGAGTACGTCGTCGCGTTCTCGACGATCTCGGCGAGCAGGTGGATGACGTCGGCCACCGCCGCGCCGCGCAGGGCGAGCCGGGGCATCGGCTCGACCCGTACCCGGGTGTAGTCCTCGACCTCGGCGACCGCGCCGCGGACGACGTCGACCAGCGGCACCGGGCGGCGCCAGGCCCGCCCGGCGGACTTGCCCGCCAGGATGACCAGGCCCTCGGCGTGCCGCCGCATCCGGGTGGCGAGGTGGTCGAGGCGGAACAGGTCGCCCAGCTCCGACGGGTCCTCGGTGCGGCGTTCCATCGTGTCGAGCAGGCTGAGCTGGCGGTGCAGCAGCGCCTGGTTGCGCCGGGCCAGGTTGACGAAGACCTCGCTGATGCCCTCGCGTGCGGCGACCTCGCCCGCCGCCGCGACGAGCACGGCGTCGCGGGCGCGGGTGAACGAGTCGGCGATCTGCCGGACCTCGTTGATGCGGTAGTCGTACTCCGGCAGGTCGTCGCCCGGCTCCGCAGGCCGGCCGTCGCGCACCTGCTGGGCCAGCTCGGGCAGGCGCCGCTGGGTGAAGTCGACGACGCGGGACGCGAGCGTGCGGCATTCGCGCAGCAGCCGCCGGGCGATGCGGAACGCGATGTAGGTCGAGGCGACGATCGCGATCAGGCCGAGCCCGCCCGCGATCAGCAGCCGCAGGAACACGCCGATCGCGATGTCGGTGGCGCGTTTGCTGACGCTGTCGAGCTGCGCGTTCTCGAACTCGAAGAGCTTGGAGCTCACGCCGTCGGCCGCGGCGCGCCAGGCCGTTGGGTCGACCGGAGGGGGCGTGCGCGCCGGAGTCTCGACACGGCCGTTGGGGCGCCCGTTCGTGCCGGTGCCAGCGCCGTCGCGCCTGTTGCCGTTGCCGTTGCCGTGCCCGCCGCCGCCCGCCTGCTCCGCCGGGTCGGAGCTGCGGATCGCCTGGTCCTCCAGCGAGCGCAGCTGGGCGAACTGCGGCGACTCGGCGACCGTCCGGTAGCGGGCGAGGTCGGTGTCGGCGAGATGCGGCGCGTTGTCGAGGTGCAGGTACCGCTGCGCGCCCACCATCTGCGCGAACGCGGCGCGTTCCGACGCGGTGAACCGGCCCGCCGCGAGCGCGCCCGTCAGCAGCGCGTCCTCGCGCGACAGGAGCTCGCGCGCCCGGCCGAACGTGGTGAGCGTGCGCGCGTCCATCGCGATGTCGCCGTTGCCCGGCACCACGGCGGAGTAGATCCCGAACCCGGCGTCGATCATCCCCGCGAACTCGTCCAGTGTGCGCGTGCGTTCCGCGACGCCGGCGTCGATCGTCCGCCGCACCGCGTCGAGCGCGCCCATGCGCAGCACGAACGCGTCGATGCGCTGCACGACGCGGGGCAGCAGGTCCTCACGGAGCCCGGAGTCCTTGCTGTTGCGCTGGACCTTCTCGCGCGCCCGGTCGGTCACCCGCCGCTGCGCCTCCAGCGCCCCGCGGTCGGCCTGCCGGGCGGCGCCGGCGCCGATCTGCCACAACGACAGGCGCCGCTCCTTCTGCAGGGCGGCGATGAGGTCCTGCGTGGGCAGCACGGTCTTGTTCTGGAACTCCCTGGCCGCGATCAGCTGACGCGCGTCGCCGTACGTGATGCCGGTGACGAACGCCCAGAGCCCGACGAGGGCGAGCAGCGGGACGAGGATCAGAAGCGTGATCCTCATCCGGATCGATGATGCGATGCGCCGGAACATCACCGCTCGCACCCCGGTCGCGCGAGCGCGGTCGTGGGCGGTCGGTGGAACGCCATGCGGGGAAACCTCCCGGTACGGGGGAAGACGGAGGTCGGGGGATCTGCCGGAGCCTACTACCCGGCGGGGGCCGTCGCGCCCGCAGTACCCGGCTCGGTCTCGGACCAGGACAGCACGTGCTCGACGAGCGAGATCAGCACCTCCTTCGAGGATTCGCGTTCCCGCACGTCGCACAGCAGGACGGGAACGCCGGGGTCGAGATCGAGCGCGATCGCGATGTCCTCGGGCCGGTGCCGGTCGGCGCCGTCGAAGCAGTTGACCGCGACGACGAACGGCGTGCCGCGCCGTTCGAAGTAGTCGATGGACGGGAACGAGTCGGTGAGCCGCCGCGTGTCGGCGAGCACCACCGCGCCCAGCGCGCCGAGCGCCAGCTCGTCCCACATGAACCAGAACCGCTCCTGCCCCGGCGTCCCGAACAGGTAGAGCACGAGCCGGTCGGTCAGCGTGATGCGGCCGAAGTCCATCGCGACCGTGGTCGTGGACTTGCGTTCCACGCCCGACAGGTCGTCCACGCCGACACCGCGGTCGGTCAGCGGCTCCTCGGTCCGCAACGGCCGGATCTCGCTGATCGACCCGACCATGGTGGTCTTCCCGACGCCGAAGCCTCCGGCGATGAGGATCTTCGTGGTGACCAGTGGCGGGTCACCTGGCTCAGAGTGCCCGAAGGCCATTGAGAACCTCCCTCAGCACGCCCACGTTGGGCCGGTCGCCCACGGGTTCGATCGTGGCGACCACGGCGACCAGTCCCTGGTCGCGCAGGTCGCCGAGCAGCACACGTACCACGCCGAGTGGCAGCGCGATCTCGGAGGCCAGGTCGACCACCGAGACCGGGTCCGCGCAGCGGCGCAGCAGCCGCGCGTGTTCCGGGCGATAGCGCAGCCGGTCGCCCGGCCGCTCCCCGGTGGCCGCGACCACGGCGATGAGGTCGAATCCCTCACCGCGCGGGCGGGTGCGCCCGCGGACCATGGCGTACGGCCGCACCACCGGACCGGCCTCCCGGTCCAGCCACCGATCACCCCGCGCGTTCATGACGGGTCAGTTTCCGCCGAATCCGGGGCCGCCCGGCTGCGGGGCCGCGCCGCCGCCCGCCCCCGGCGCGAAGCGCGGATGCGCCTGCAGGTGCTGGCCGACCCGCTTGACCAGCACCGCCATCTCGTACGCGACGAGCCCGGCGTCGGCGTCCGCCTCGCTCAGCACGGCGAGACAGGTGCCGTCACCGGCGGCCGTCACGAACAGCAGCACCGCGTCCATCTCGATGATGGTCTGCCGCACGTTCCCGCCGTTGAAATGCCGCCCCGCACCGCGCGCGAGACTCTGCACCCCCGCCGCCAGCGCCGACAGATGCTCGGCGTCCTCGCGCCCGAGTTCCTGCGACGCCGCGATCGCCAGCCCATCCCTGGACAGGATCACGGCCTGGCGCACCGCCGGTACCCGTCCGCCGAAGTCGTTGAGCAGCCAGTTCAGTTCGCCGCTGGCGGTGGTGTTGTGCATCATCGGGCTTCCTCCCCGGTCAAGTCCGAGTCATCACTGTTGGCGTCTTTGGCGTCGTTGGTTTCCGGGTCACCCGGGTCGCCCGGATCGGTGTCCTCCGGGGAACGATCCCCGGGCCGCTGATCGTCCCGTCCGCGCCGCCATCCCTGCTGGATCGACGACATCAGCGACCGGGCCTCCTCGGGCGAGCGCGCGACCACACCGTGCGCGCTGTCGCCGACCGCCGGAGGGAGCGGCCGGCGGTTCTCGGCGCGGAGCTGCGGGGCCAGGCTCTCCTGACGCCGCCGACGTGGAAGTCCTGCGTGGGTCTCCAAAGGCTTGGCGGCGTCCTCGTCGGACGGCTCCGCGGACGTGCCTTCGCCGGTCCCGTTGGACGCGGGCGGGGATGGAACGGCCGCCAGGCGATCGGGCCCCTTCATCTCATCGAACTTCACCGCGTCGAACCAGGGATTGCCGGTGCCGGTCTCGTCGGTCTCGTCCGTGTCGTCCGTTGGTGTGGCCTCGTCTGGCGCGCTCCACGGGTTTTCCTGCGGCGCGGGTGCGGGTGCCTGGGCAACAGGGGCCGGGGTGACCGGCGGCCGCTCGAACGTCACCTTGGGCGGCGGGGGCGGCTCAGGGTCGGGCACGGGAGCCGCGGGCGTGGCCGGAGGTGCCGGTACGGCCGCGGGAACGGAATCGGCGGTCACCGTCTCCCAGGGCGCGTCGTACAGGCCGGCCCCGATCTGCGGCGCCGACGCGGGCACGGGGTCGGGCTCGCCGTGCTCGGGCTCGTCCTCCGTCTCCGGCGCCGGGTTGGACCGCCGGAGAGCGCCGACGTCGCGCAGCGGCACGACACCCGCGTCCGGCCGGACGTCCGGCTTGGGCTCGGCCGGTTCCTCCTCCGGAGGCACCTTGTCGAAGTCCTCGACCGGCACCACGAGCTCGTGCGGCAGCAGGACGATCGCCGTCGTGCCGCCGTACGGCGAGGGCCGCAGCGAGACGCGGATGTCGTGCCGCGCGGCCAGCCGGGCGACCACGAACAGGCCGAGCTGGTCGGTGTCGACGAGGTCGAACTCCGGTGACGTGGCGAGCCGCCCGTTGATCCGGTCGAGCAGTTCGGGCCGGACGCCGAGGCCGCGGTCCTCGATCTCGACGACGAAGCCGCTGCCCACCCGTTCGGCCATGACCCGCACCTCGGTGGAGGGCGGCGAGAAGGCGCAGGCGTTCTCCACGAGCTCGGCGAGCAGGTGGACCACGTCCGTCACGGCCGCGCCGAGCAGGCCGTCCTCGGACTCGGTCATCACCGAGACCCGGGTGTAGTCCTCGACCTCGGCGACGGCGCCGCGCAGCACGTCCACGATGCGCACCGGCTGCCGCCAGCCGCGGCCGGGCGTCGCGCCGGACAGGATGATGAGGCTCTCGGCGTGCCGCCGCATGCGGGTCGTGAGGTGGTCGAGCCGGAAGAGGTCGTCGAGGTCGTCGGCCTCGGCGCGGCTCTCCAGGGAGTCGAGCATCGCCAGCTGGCGGTGCAGCAGCGACTGGTTGCGGCGCGCGATGTTGAGGAAGATCCGGCTGACGCCGTCGCGCAGGTCGGCCTGGCCGACCGACGCCTCGATCGCGGTGCGCTGCACGGTGCCGAACGCCTCGGCGACCGCGGCGATCTCCGCGGTGCGGCCGGCCGGGATCGGCGGCGCCTCCGCCGCGACGTCGATGCGTTCGCCGCGCACGAGCCGCGCGACCACGTCCGGCAGCCGCCGCTGGGCCAGGTCCTGCGCGGCGGCGCGCAGGCCGACCAGCTCGCTCACCAGGCCGCGGCCGAACCGCACCGACAGCAGGATCGAGCCGAGCACCGCGACCAGCCCGAGCCCGCCGGCGACGACGAGCCGGAGCAGGATGCCCTGGCTGGCCGCGTCCTGGTCGGCGGCGAGCAGCTTGCTGTCCTGGAGGGCCGACTTGGTGAACGCGCCGAGCAGGGCCTTGGAGCTGGCGTCCCACCGCTCGGTGTTGACCTTGATCTCGCCGGTGGCGGCGGCGACCTCCTCCTCCATCGTCTTGAAGCCGGTGTAGGCGGTGGACGAGAAGAGCGGCGCCCAGGACCTGGCGTAGATCTCCGGGTCGAGGCCGGCGCGCAGTTCGGTCCAGAAGGCCTCCTGCTGCGCGACGAGCCCGGCGAAGTGCCGGTGCTCGGCCGCGTTCATGCGGCCGCCGCTGATGGCCGCCCCTGCCACGAGCGCGCTCTCGCGCATGACCATGTCCATCGCACGTGAGCCCGCGACGAGGCCGGACGCCCAGTAGTGCAGGCGCGCGTCGTCGGTCGGCGTCTGCTTGGCGGAGAAGTCGAACAGCGCGTCGATCATGGTGCTGTACGACTCCAGCGCGCGGAGCCGGTTCACCGCGTGCGTCTCCACCGAGGTCCGGGTCGCGGGCAGCGTCTCCAGGCGTTTGAGGGCCTCGCGCAGCAGCCTGATGCGCTGGGAGCCGGGGTCGCCCGCCTCGTCCATCTCCTTCTTGGCCAGCTTGCGCAGCTCGGCCAGCGCGCTGTCGGTACGGCCCCGCACAGCGTCGAACGGCTCCCGGGGCGCCGACTTGCCCGCGCTCAGCAGGGAGACCGCCGCGTGCCGTTCCATCTCCAGCGCGTAGGTGCCCGCCTGCAGCGGTCCGGTGAGGCGCGAGGTCGACGTCTCGCCCCGGCGGTGCTCCAGGGCGTCGCCGAGCGTGAGACCGGCCGCGAACGCCCACAGTGCCACCAGCGACAGCAGCGGAACCAGCAGCAGCACGACGGTTCTCGACCGGATCGATCGCGTGCGAGGACTCATGACACCTCGTGGCAGTACGACCCCCCGTACGGCATATATGCGCCGATCATAGGGCCTTCGTCACATCTCAACCTCAAGTTCCGACAATTCAGGCGCAGCGGTCTCCCTGGTCACCGGCTCAGAGGGCGCGCAGGCCATCGAGCACCTCCCGCAGCACGCCCAGATTCGACCGTTCGCTCGACCGGTCGATGGTCGCGACCACCTGGATCAGGCCCTCGTCGCGCAGGTCACCGAGCACCACCCGCACGACGCCGAGCGGCAGCCCGGTGTCCGAGGCCAGGTCGACCACCGACACCGGCGTGCCGCACCGGCGCAGGATCGCCTGGTGCTCGGGGCTGTAGCGCAGCCGGTCGCCCGCCGGCTCGCCGGTGGCCGCGACCACCGCGATCAGATCGAACGACGCGCCGCTCGGCCGCGTCCGCCCCTGCGTCATGGCGTACGGGCGGACGAGCGGCCCCGCCTCCCGGTCGAGCCACCGGTCCGTCACGGTGCGGACCTCGGGCTCGCCTGGAGGTGCCTCCCCACGCGCTTGACCAGCACCGCCATCTCGTACGCGACGAGCCCGGCGTCCGCGCCCGCCGAGGCGAGGACGGCCAGGCACGTACCATCACCGGCCGCCGTCACGAACAGCAGCACCGCGTCCATCTCGATGATGGTCTGCCGCACGTTCCCGCCGTTGAAATGCCGCCCCGCACCGCGCGCGAGACTCTGCACCCCCGCCGCCAGCGCCGACAGATGCTCGGCGTCCTCGCGCGCCAGTTCCTTGGAGGCCGCGACGGCCAGCCCGTCGCGAGAAAGGATCACCGACTGCCGGACGTCGGGCACGCGGGCGGCGAAGTCGTTGAGCAACCAGTTCAGCTCTCCGGTCACCGTGTTGTGCGTCATCGCTCGTCCTCTCCGTCGAGGTCCGACGCGCGGCCGCGTCGCCACCCTTGCTGCATCGAAGCCATCAGTGAGCGCGCCTCCTCGGGCGACCGCGCGACCGGGCCGGCCGCGAGCTCGGGCGCCGCGGGACGCTCCTCGCGCAACTGCGGAGCGAGGTTCTCCTGCCGAACGCGCCGGGGCAGTCCCGCATGCGTACTCGAAGCCCCACCGTTCGCAGGTGTTTCCACGTCCCCCGGGGCCGAACTCGGGGAATGTTGCGGCAGCTCCGACGCGTCGTCGAACCAAGGATTCCCGACTGATCTCACAGGTGCGGGCGGAGGCGGAGGCGGAGTCTGCTCAGGCGCGGGCTCCGGCGCGGGCTCCGGCGCGGACGCCATGGCGGCGGCCATGTGCTCGGCGGGCACGACGAGTTCGTGCGGCAGGAGGACGATCGCCGTGGTGCCGCCGTACGGGGACGGGTTCAGCGAGACCTTGATGTTGTGGCGGGCGGCCAGCCGGGCGACCACGAACAGGCCCAGCTGGTCGGTGTCGACGAGGTCGAACTCCGGCGGCTCGGCGAGCCGTGCGTTGATGCTCGCGAGCAGTTCGGGCCGGAGGCCGAGCCCGCGGTCCTCGATCTCCACGACGAAGCCGCTGCCCACCCGTTCGGCGAACACGCGCACGTCGGTGTTGGGCGGCGAGAAGGCGACCGCGTTCTCCACCAGCTCGGCGAGCAGGTGCACGACGTCGGTCACGGCGGTGCCGACGAGACCGTCCTCGGACTCGGTCATCACCTTCGCGCGGGTGTACTCCTCGATCTCCGCGACGGCGCCGCGCAGCACGTCCACGATCGGCTGCGGCTGCCGCCAGCCGCGGCCCGGGGTCGCGCCGGACAGGATGATGAGGCTCTCGGCGTGCCGCCGCATGCGCGTGGTCAGGTGGTCGAGCCGGAACAGGTCGTCGAGGTCGTCGGCCTCGGCCCGGCTCTCCAGCGTGTCCAGCATCGTGAGCTGGCGGTGCAGCAGCGACTGGTTGCGGCGCGCGATGTTGAGGAAGATCCGGGCGACGCCGCGGCGCAGCTCCGCCTGGCCCACGGCGGCGTCGACGGCGGTGCGCTGCACCGACGCGAACGCCTCGGAGACCTTGACGACCTCGTCGATCTTGCCCCGGCCGTGCAGCGGCGGGACCTCGGCGGCCACGTCCACGCTCTCGTTGCGGCGCAGCCGCTCGACGACGCCGGGCAGACGCTGCTCGGCCATCTCCTGGGCGGACCGGCGCAGGCCGACCAGCTCGCGGATGAGGCCGCGCCCGAACCTCAGCGACAGCAGGATCGACACGAGGACCGCGAGCAGGCCGACGCCGCCGACGACGCCCACCCGGACGTAGGCGTCGCGGCCGAGGTCGTCCGCGTGCTCACCGGCGCGCTTGGAGTTGCCGAGCACCATCTTGTTGATGTTGAGGACGAGCGGCTGCGCCGTCCCCTGCCACTCGGCCGCCGACACCGGCAGCGCGCTGCGCGCACGGTCGGCGATGCGGTCCTCCATCGACTTGAAGACCTGGTACTGCCGCGAGGCGAAGACCTGGGCCGTGCCGGTGTCGTAGATGGCCGGGTCGAGCAGGGAGCGCTGCTTGACCCACTGCTGGCGCTGCTCGCCGACCATCTCCACGAACATCCGGTGCTCGGCGGAGGTCATCCGGCCCTTGGTGACGAAGGCCCCGGCCACGAGCGCGTTCTCACGCTGGATCAGCTCCAGTGCACGCCCGGCCGCGCGCGTCGAGAGCGTCCAGTTGTAGAGGGACGAGTCGTCGATGACGACGAGCGCGTCGTACAGCCGGTGCATGGCGTCGACCATGCGGTTGTAGCCCTTGACGGACTCCAGCCGGTCCACCGAACGGTCGTCCACGGCCGCCCGCGAGGCGCGCAGCGCGTCCAGCTCGGCGAGCACGTCCGCGACCCGCTCCTCCATGGCGGCGTTGGTCGCGCCGCGCGCCACGTCGCCGGTCGCCTTCGCGCGGAAGAACGCCACCGCCGCGTCGACCTTGGCGCGCTGCGCGCGCAGCTCGGCGGGGACGGCGGACGCCGTCGTGCTGAGGAAGATGGCCGAGGCGAGGCGTTCCTTGCCGAGCTCGATCAGCACTCCCTGGCCGCTCGGCGCGAACTCGCGGTCCAGCGTGTGGTAGCGGCGCTGGGCCAGCGCGTCGCCGACGGTGACGCTCGCCGCGTACCCCCACAGCGCGATCAGGGAGAGCAGCGGCACCAGCAGGAGAACGGCGATCTCGGCGCGGATCGACCGTGCACGGGGGGATGTCAAATGAACCTCGAACGTTCGGACTGGTGTCCTGGCACCCGGCCCCAGGCACCCGCGGGACCAGGGCTCTCGATCATAAAGGCCGCCCCGAATGTCATCGCAACCCCCCTCGCCCGGATTTCCCACGCCTGGTCGCCATTTGCCCTGCCTCGAATAGGGACAGACCGAAACAAGTGGCCCATAGTGATCATGCAGGTCGCCATCGGTGGCAACAAATCACCCACTCCCCCTGCCGCGGACGCGCGGGGTGCGCCATACTCGGCGTTCTTGATCATCCGCCGATCTCGGAGGGAGATCGAAGATCTCTAGCAGCGGTGAAGACGGCTCGGGACCGACAGGGACGCCCAGGAGCGTTAACATTCCGGCCGTGAGTCCCGAAAGCCAGGCATCCGAGGCACTTCCGTCGCGGCGCCGCCGGACCCCGCGGGGTGGGCGGCATCGCGGCGCTGAATCCTATCTGCTGCCCCCCGGCTCCCCCGCCCTCATCCTCGCAGCTCCCGGCCCTGCCACCGCTCCCGGTGCCGCCGTCGCGACCGAGCTCGCGCGGCTCGTCGAGATCGAGCAGACCGGCCAGCCCGCGCTGGTCGGCCACCTCGAAGGCACCGAGCGGCACCTCGGCGCGGTCCTCGCCGGCCTACGCCAGGAGCGGCCCGACCAACCCGCCGCCGTCGTCGTGCCGCTGACGACCGGCCCCGACCCCGAGGTGGACGCCGCGGTCCGCAAGATCGTGGCCGATGCCCGGGCGGTGGCGGCCGATCCGCTCGGCCCGCACCCGCTGATAGCCGAGGCGCTGCACGACCGGCTCGCCGAGGCCGGGCTGGCCCGCGCCGACCGGGTGCGGATGATGACGATGGTGACCGCCGCCAGCGGCGTCATCGTGGTCACGCCGGGCGACCAGGAGGCGGTCCGCCAGGCCGAGGTCACCAGCGTGCTGCTGGCGTCCCGGCTGGCCGCGCCGGTCTTCACCGCCTCGCTCGGCGACGAGGCCGCGATCGCGGCCGCCGCCGCGCAGCTGCGCGCGTCCGGTGCCGCCAGGCTGGCGGTGGCGCCCTACCTGATCGGTCCCGAGACCACCGCCGAACGGCTCGCCGCCGTCTCGGCGGCGGCCGGCGCGGAGCACGCCGCCCCCATCGGCGCGCACCCCGCACTGGCTCAGGTGGCCGCCCTCCGCTACGTCGAGGCCCTGGCCACCGCCCTGGCCGACTAACGCCCCGCCCGACTTGCGCGGCTGGTGTCAGGCGACTGGTACTGGGGCGACCAGGGACGTTCGTAGGCGCTTGATGATGGTGTCGGGGACGCCTTGCGACAGGAGTAGGGATTTCATCGTGCCGTGGCGGGCACGGAGGTCGGCGATGAGGTCGGCCATGGTGGCGGTGTCTGCGGTCATGGCGTCGCGCGGGACGTAGGCGTAGGTCTCGCGGTACGCGGCGTGGCGCGCCAGGCGTTCTCTGATGCCGGTGAGGTTGCGGCCCGTCATGGCGTAGTCGGCGACCACGTCCTCGTCCGCTACGCCGAGGGTGCCCAGGACCGCGGCGCTCACCATGCCTGTGCGGTCTTTGCCCGCGGCGCAGTGGAAGACGGCCGCTCCTGGCGCCTCGGCGATGGCGGTGACCGCGTCGGCCAGGGCGGTTCCGGTGGTCTCCATGATGCGGGCGTAGCGCTGCGCGAGCGTCAGGGAGGTGTCGCCCATGACGTGCGCGTTGTTCTCGTTGATGATCGGTGCGCGGATGAGGTCAACGGCGCCGCTCAGGGGGTGCGGGCCGCCGTCACGGGCCCGTTCGTAGTCGGAGCGCAGGTCGATCACCGTGGTGACGTTGAGCGAGCGGACGGCCGTCACGTCGGCCGGGGTCAGCTCGTGCAGCGCGTCGCTGCGGAACAGCGTGCGCCATCGGATGTGCCCGCCCTCGGCGGTGTAGCCGCCGAGGTCCCGGAAGTTGACGCAGCCCTCCAGGGCGATCTCACGGTCCACGGCGGCTCCCGTCAGCGGTTCTTGAACGTGGGCGGCCGTTTCTCCATGGTGGCCGTCATTCCTTCGACGAGGTCCTCGGTGAAGAAGGCCATGGTCTGGATGCCGGTCTCGACCGCGAGCTGCTGGCGGAGGCCGGGCGCGTCCAGCGACAGGTTGAGAAGCTCCTTGGTGCGGCGGAGGCCGTACGGGGACTTGGTGAGGAGTTCGCCGGCGAGCGTATGGGCGCCTTCGAGGTCCTTGCCCTCGGCGGCGAGTTCGGTGATCAGGCCGAGCTCGTTCGCCTTCGCCGCGTCCAGGCGCTGGGCCCGGTAGAAGATCTCGGCGGCCTTGGCGGGGCCGACGAGGCGCGGCAGCAGCCACGAGAGGCCGCAGTCGCCCGCCGACAGCCCGAGGTCGACGAACGGCACGACGAAGCGGGTGGTGGGGTCGGCCACCCGCAGGTCGCAGGCCAGCGCCCACGAGACGCCCATGCCCGCGACCGGGCCGTGGAGCGCCGCGATGACCGGCTGCGGGATCTCCCGGAGCCGCGCCGTCACCTCGCCGCCGCGCGCGATGCCGCGGTAGATCCGCTGGACGCGGCCCTCGTCGCCGCCGCCCGGTTCGCCGCCCTGCAGGTCCATGCCGGAGCAGAAGCCGCGCCCCTCGCCGGTGAGCACCACGACCCGGGTGCCGGGGTCGCGCATCAGCTCGTTGAGGACGTCGAGCATCTCCTCGGTGACCGCCGCGGTGACGGCGTTGAGCCGCTCCGGGCGGGACAGGGTGATGGTGAGCACCCCGTCCCGCCGGTCGAGCCGTAGGTCACCCATGTGTCAGGAGGTCAGCTGCTGGATCAGCGGGCCCATCTGCTCGCCCACGTTCTTGAAGACGGTGAGCGGGGAGTCGGCGTTGATCGCGGCCCAGTTGTCGCGCACGGCCTCGACCGTGAGCGTCTCCTTCTGGCCGTAGCCCGGCCCCTCCGCGACGAAGATCTTGGCGATCCGGCCGCCGCCGACGGTGTAGACCTCGCCGGAGTCGGCGTTGCTCTCGTGCGCGAGGAAGGCGACCAGCGGGGTGACCTGGTCGACGCCCAGCTTGTCGGCGAAGTCGGCCGGCAGCAGGTCCTCGGTCATGCGGGTCCAGGCGACCGGGGCGATCGCGTTGGCCTTGATGTTGTACTTGGCGCCCTCGTGGGCGAGCGTCTTGGTGAAGCCGACCAGCCCCATCTTGGCGGTGGCGTAGTTGGCCTGGCCGAAGTTGCCGAACAGGCCCGCCGGGGACGAGGTGTTGACGATGCGGCCGTAGCCCTGCTCGCGCAGCGTGGCCCACGCGGCGGACGACACCAGGAACGAGCCGCGCAGGTGGACGGCGATGACCGAGTCGAACTCCTCGACGCTCATGTTCTTGAACGACTTGTCGCGCAGGATGCCCGCGTTGTTGACGACGATGTCGACCTTGCCGAACGTGTCGAGCGCGGTCTGGATGATCGCCTGGGCGCCCTCCGGCGTGGCGACGTTGTCGGGGTTGGCGACGGCCTCGCCGCCGTTCTTCTTGATCTCCTCGACGACCTGCTGGGCGGGGCCGGCGGAGGCGCCGGCGCCGGTGCGGTCACCGCCGAGGTCGTTGACGACGACCTTGGCGCCGCGCGCGGCCAGCTCCAGCGCGTGCTGCCGGCCGAGGCCGTGCCCCGCTCCGGTGACGACCGCGACCCGCCCGTCGTAGCGCAGTTCCGACATCCTGTCTCCTCACATCGCACCGACTGCCACCCCCGGTGAATAACCAGGGGGTTACTTAGTACCACGACGACCGAACGCCGCTCGGATTCGGCCCCTGCGGTTCTGGGGACAGGGTCCAGGGACGGGCTGGATTCCACGGGTCATCGTAGCGACGCACGACGGACCGGCCCACGCGAGGAGGAATACGGATGCTCACCCGGGAGATGGCCGGCGGCCGGTTCGTACGGCAGCCCAACCGGTTCACCGACATGATCACGGCCGACGGTTCCAGCGGGTATCCGGCCGAATCCGGCCGCTACCGGCTCTTCGTCTCCTACGCCTGCCCGTGGGCGCACCGGACACTGATCGTGCGGGCGCTGCTGGGGCTCGACGAGGTGATCGGCCTCGGCGTCGTGGACCCCATCCGGGACGAGCGGGGCTGGCGCTTCCCCGACCGCGACCCGGTCACCGGCGCGGCCTTCCTCTCCGAGCTCTACCTGGCGACGGACGCCTCGTACGAGGGCCGCTACACCGTCCCGTGCCTCTGGGACACGGTGACCGGGCGGCTGGTCACCAACGACTTCCCGGCCATCACGACCATGTTCGAGACGCAGTTCACCGACTACCACCCCACGGGCGCGCCCGACCTCTATCCGGTGCAGCTGCGGGCCGACATCAACGAGCTGAACGAGCTGATCTACACCACGGTCAACAACGGCGTCTACCGCGCGGGCTTCGCCACCGAGCAGGGCGCGTACGAGGAGGCCGTGGACGCCCTCTTCGCGACGCTGGACCGGCTGGAGGAACGCCTCAGCGTCCACCGTTACCTGTTCGGCGACCGGGTGACCGAGGCCGACATCCGCCTCTACCCCACGCTGGCCCGCTTCGACGCCGTCTACCACGGCCACTTCAAGTGCAACCTGCGCCGACTGGTCGACTATCCCAACCTCTGGGCGTACGCGCGGGACCTCTACGAGCAGCCCGCCTTCCGCGACACCACCGACTTCGACCAGATCAAGCGCCACTATTACGTGACCCAGACCAACGTCAACCCGTCCGGCGTCGTCGCCAAGGGCCCGCTGGTCGACTGGACCGAGCCCCACGGCCGCGCCGCGCTCACCGCGAGCTGAGCAGGACGAACAACGACCCGAGCAGCAACAGCGCCATCCCCGCGTACGCCAAGACCCCGCCCAGCCGCCAGGAGAGCTCCCCGTCCCGCTCCGGCACCACCGACAACGCCGTCGTGGCGGCGACCGGCCCGGCGACCGGTCCGGCGATCGGCCCGGCGACCGGGCCGTCCGCGATGGCCGTTGTGGTCTCCGTGCCGCCGCCGGTGGCCTGGGGATGGGCCACCGGCGGCAGCCGGGGTGGGCGATCCTCAAGGATCGCCACGAGGACCGCCTCAGCCACCCCAGCCCGCATGCGCTCACGGGGGTCCTTGCGGAGCAGGCCTTCAAGGACGGGCCGCAGCGCCTGGGCCTGGGGCGGGATGGGCGGTTCCTCGTTCAGGACGGCGCCGAGAACGGCAGCCGGGTCGTCGCGGTGGAAGGGCGGCCGTCCGGATGTGGCCGCGTAGAGGGTGGCGCCCAGTGCCCAAAGGTCGGAGGCGGGCACGGCACGTTCCCCCAGGAAGCGCTCGGGCGCGATGTAGGCCGGCGAGCCGAGCAGGCCGCCGGCCCGGGTCAGGGTGGCGTCGCCCTCCATGAGCGCGATGCCGAAGTCGGTGAGGACCGCGCGGTCGCCCTTGGCCAGCAGGACGTTCCCCGGTTTGACGTCACGGTGCAGGATGCCGGCCCGGTGCGCGGCGTCCAGCGCCGAGAGGAGCTGGCGGCCGACCCGGGCCGCACGCTCCGGCGGCAGCGGGCCGTCCTGCTTGATCACTTCGTGCAGCGACCGGGCCTCGACGTACTCCATCACCACCCAGGGCCGGCCGTCCTCCTCGACCACGTCGAAGACCTTGACGACCGAGGGATGCGACAGCCGGGCGGCCGACCGGGCCTCCCGCATCGCCCGCCGGGCGGCGTCGCCGGAGGGGCTCAGCACCTCCTTGACCGCCACCTGGCGGCCGAGGAAGGTGTCCTCGGCCCGCCAGACGACCCCCATCCCGCCCCGGCCGAGCTCGGCCAGCACGCGGTAGCGTCCGCCGATCACCTGATCAGTGCGCGTCACACGGGTCATTCGCCGGAGGGAACCGTCTGGATTGCCCCGGTCGTCCATTAGTTGGCCCGCCACTATGCTGGCGAGCTCTTCCTCACCACGAACATTCTCACTGAGAAACGAGAAAGGCCCTCCGATGCTGCGCAGCCAGTTCTTCGGCAATCTGGAGCAGGGGCAGGTCCCCGGCCACTTCACCCTGCAGAACTCCAAGATGCTCCGGGTGCACCTGAACGGCGAGGTCCTCGCCCGGCAGGGCTCCATGGTCGCGTTCCAGGGCCAGATGGAGTTCGACTACGAGGGCGCGGGAGGAATGGGCAAGTTCCTCAAGAAGGCCGTCACCGGCGAGGGCGTGCCGCTCATGCGGGTGCGCGGGCAGGGCCTGCTGTTCGTGGCCAACAACGCCGACGACATCCACCTGTTCTACCTGGAGAACGACGGGATCACCGTCAACGGGACCAACATCCTCGCCTACGACCCCCAGCTGCAGTCCGACATCCAGCGGGTGCAGGGCGCGGGCGTCGCGGCGGGCGGGTTGTTCAACACCACGCTGACCGGGACCGGCTGGGTGGCGCTCACCGCCCACGGCACGCCCGTGATGCTGGACTGCGGCCGCGCCCCGACGTTCGCCGACGGCCAGTCCGCGATCGCCTGGAGCACCAGCCTCCAGGTCGGCGTCAACAAGACGTTCAAGGCGGGCGCGCTGATCGGCCGGGGCAGCGGCGAGGCCATGCAGCTGGCCTACCAGGGCCAGGGCTTCGTGCTCGTCCAGGCGAGCGAGGGCCCGCCCGTGATCGGCGAGGGCGGCAAGGGCGGTCTCGGCGGCCTGCTGAGCGGCTGACACCCTCTCGTCCACGGCGCCTTCTCCACACCGGCCGATCTTGACGAAACCGGCTGCCTGGCTTGGGCAAGATCGGCCGGATTGGGGTGTGTCAGGCGGTGGAAGGCACGTCGCTTGCATCTGCGACACGGAAGTGCGAGTAGCCTTGACTCGTCTCAGAACTCACCTGCGAGCTGCGGAAGAGGGCGATCTCCGCCGTGTCGACAGAGTCGTCGCATACAAGTGCCGACCCCAAGAACACAGATTTCGGCGCCAACGAGTGGCTGGTCGACGAGCTGTACCAGAAGTACCTCGAAGACCCCGGCTCCGTTGACGAAGCCTGGTGGAACTTCTTCGCGGACTACCAGCCGGACAGCCGGCCGGCCGCGTCCCCGGGAATGACCCCGGCCACCGACGGCCAGGCCCAGAGGGCCGCGAACGGCACGGCAGCCGCCCCGCCGACAGCACCGCCGACACAGGCTCCCGCCAAACCCGCCGCACCGGCGAAGGCCCCGGCCACGGCCCCCGCGAAGGCCGAGGCCAAGCCGGCCGCGAGCAAGCCCGCCCCGCCCCCCGTGCCCGCGGGCGCCGAGGAGGTACGGCTGCGCGGCGTGGCCGCCCGGACGGCCACCAACATGGAGGCCAGCCTCGCGGTGCCGACCGCGACGAGCGTGCGGGCCGTGCCGGCCAAGCTGTTGATCGACAACCGCATCGTGATCAACAACCATCTCAAGCGCGGCCGCGGCGGCAAGGTGTCGTTCACGCACCTGATCGGCTACGCCATCGTCAAGGCGCTCGCCGCGATGCCGGAGATGAACGCCGCGTTCACCGAGGTCGACGGCAAGCCGGTGCTGATCAGGCCCGAGCACGTCAACTTCGGCCTGGCGATCGACCTGCGCAAGGACGACGGCCAGCGCCAGCTCGTGGTGCCGAGCATCAAGGGCGCCGACACCCTCGACTTCCGCCAGTTCTGGGCCGCCTACGAGGAGATCGTCCGCAAGGCGCGCAACAACAAGCTCACCCTGGAGGACTTCCAGGGCACCACGATCAGCCTGACCAACCCCGGCACGATCGGCACCGTGCACTCGGTGCCGCGCCTGATGCCGGGCCAGGGAACGATCATCGGTGTGGGCGCCATGGAGTACCCGGCCGAGTTCGCCGGCGCCTCCGACGAGGCCCTGGCGCGCATGGGGATCAGCAAGGTCATGACGCTGACCTCCACCTACGACCACCGGATCATCCAGGGCGCGCAGTCCGGCGACTTCCTGCGCCGCATCCACCAGCTGCTGCTGGGCGAGGACGGCTTCTACGACGAGATCTTCGAGGCGCTGCGCATCCCGTACGAGCCGGTGCGCTGGGTCAAGGACATCTCCGCCAGCCACGAGGACGACGTCGCCAAGGTCGCCCGCGTGCACGAGCTGATCCACGCCTACCGGGTCCGCGGCCACCTGATGGCCGACACCGACCCGCTGGAGTACAAGCAGCGCCGCCACCCCGACCTCGACATCCTCAAGCACGGCCTCACCCTGTGGGACCTGGAGCGCGAGTTCGCGACCGGCGGGTTCGGCGGCGAGCCGACCATGAAGCTGCGCGACATCCTCGGCGTGCTGCGCATGGCCTACTGCCGCACGGTCGGCATCGAGTACATGCACATCCAGGACCCCGAGGAGCGCGCCTGGATCCAGGAGCGCGTCGAGGTCCCGCACGTCTCCCCCTCGCGCGACGAGCAGCTGCACGTGCTACGCCGGCTCAACAGCGCCGAGGCGTTCGAGACGTTCCTGCAGACCAAGTTCGTCGGCCAGAAGCGGTTCTCGCTGGAGGGCGGCGAGTCGGTCATCCCGCTGCTCGACTCGGTGATCTCCGCCGCCGCCAAGGCGAACCTCGACGAGGTCGTCATCGGCATGGCGCACCGCGGCCGCCTCAACGTGCTGGCCAACATCGTCGGCAAGTCCTACGCGCAGATCTTCGGTGAGTTCGAGGGCAACCTCGACCCGCGCAGCGCGCAGGGCTCCGGCGACGTGAAGTACCACCTGGGCGCCGAGGGCGACTTCGTCGCCGACGACGGCTCCAAGATCCGCACCGAGCTGGTCGCCAACCCCTCCCACCTGGAGACGGTCGACCCGGTGCTGGAGGGCGTCGTCCGCGCCAAGCAGGACATCCTGGACGTCGGCGAGGCGGGCTTCACCGTGCTGCCGGTCCTGATCCACGGCGACGCCGCGTTCGCCGGGCAGGGCGTGGTGGCCGAGACCCTCAACCTGTCGCAGCTGCGCGGCTACCGCACCGGCGGCACCGTGCACGTGATCATCAACAACCAGGTGGGCTTCACCACCGCGCCGGAGTACTCGCGCTCCAGCGTCTACGCCACCGACGTGGCCCGGATGATCCAGGCGCCGATCTTCCACGTGAACGGCGACGACCCCGAGGCCTGCGCCCGGGTCGCCCGCCTGGCGTTCGAGTACCGCCAGACGTTCAAGAAGGACGTCGTCATCGACATGGTCTGCTACCGGCGCCGGGGCCACAACGAGGGCGAGAACCCCTCGTTCACCCAGCCGCTGATGTACGACCTGATCGACGCCAAGCGGTCGGTGCGCAAGCTCTACACCGAGGCGCTGATCGGCCGTGGCGACATCACGGTCGAGGAGGCCGAGGCCGCGCTCCGCGACTACCAGGAGCAGCTCGAACGGGCCTTCACCGAGACCCGTGAGGCGGTCAAGCAGCCGCCCGCGCCGGGCTCGGTCGTCAAGCCCGACGTCGAGGAGCGCATCCCGATCGACCACGGCTCGGCCGGGACGGCGATCCCGCGGGAGGTCGTCAAGCGGATCATCGAGACGCAGGTCAGCCTGCCCGAGGGCTTCACCGTGCACCCGCGGCTCCAGCCAATCCTGCAGCGCCGCGTGCAGTCCATCGAGGACGACGCGATCGACTGGGCGACCGGCGAGCTGCTGGCGATGGGCTCGCTGCTCATCGACGGCCACCCCGTCCGCCTCGTCGGCCAGGACACCCGGCGCGGCACGTTCGGCCAGCGGCACGCGGTGCTCGTCGACCGCAAGACGGGCGAGGAGTACACCCCGCTCCGCCAGTTCGGCAAGGGCATCTCCAAGTTCTACGCGCACGACTCGCTGCTCAGCGAGTACGCGGCGATGGGCTTCGAGTACGGCTACGCGATGACCCGGCCGGACGCGCTGGTGGCGTGGGAGGCCCAGTTCGGCGACTTCGCCAACGGCGCCCAGTCGATCGTCGACGAGTACATCTCGTCCGGAGAGCAGAAGTGGGGCCAGCGCTCGGGCGTCGTCCTCCTCCTGCCGCACGGCTACGAGGGCCAGGGTCCCGACCACTCGTCCGCCCGCATCGAGCGCTACCTGCAGCTCTGTGCCCAGGACAACATGACCGTGGTCTACCCGACGACGCCGGCCAACTACTTCCACCTGCTGCGCTGGCAGGTGCTGTCCGACCGCCGCAAGCCGCTGATCGTCTTCACGCCCAAGTCGCTGCTGCGGCTCAAGGCGGCGACCTCGTCGGTCGAGCAGATCACCGGCGGCGCGTTCCTCCCGGTCATCCCGGAGAGCGACCCGGCGATCGAGCCGGGCGGCGTCAGGCGGGTGCTGCTCACCACCGGCAAGGTCTACTACGACGTGGTGAACGCCCGCCAGGCCGCCGGCGCCACCGACACCGCGGTGGTCCGGCTGGAGCGGCTCTACCCGCCGCCGATCGACGAGATCAAGGCCGAGCTGGCCAAGTACCCGGCCGACGCCGAGATCGTCTACGTGCAGGACGAGCCGGCCAACATGGGCGCGTGGCCGTTCCTCGCGCTCAAGCTCCAGCCGCACCTGGAAGGACGTGTGCTCAAGCGGGTCTCCCGCCCCGCCTCGTCCTCCCCCGCAGTCGGCTCAGGCAAGATGCACCAAGCCGAGCAAGAAGCCCTGCTGGGCCGCCTCTTTTAATTGCTTTCGCGGCCTCGGGGTCCTCGCCTGGCGGCTCGGACCCCGAACCGCAAAAGCGGCGAACGCGACATCGCTTCGCGATCTCTCGGGAAGCTTCGCCTTCGGCTCGCTTCCCGACCCGTTAGCGCGTTCGCGTGCGGGCTGGGCTCGTCGCAGTGAAAGTCACATAAGGGTCCCGGGCGGTCGCCCGGGACCCTTCATGCTTGATGAGAGGATCACCACGTGTACTTCACCGATCGGGGGATCGAGGAGCTGGTCGAGCGGCGTGGCCAGGAGGAGGTCAGCCTGGTGTGGCTGGCCGACCGGCTGCGCGAGTTCGTCGACCTCAACCCGGAGTTCGAGACGCCGGTCGAGCGCCTGGCGACCTGGCTGGCCCGGCTGGACGACGAGGACGACGAGTGAGGCCGGAACGCGTCATGCCGTGACTTTCACGGTCGCGACATATCGTGTTTACTGGTAGGTGGCCTCCGGACGAAAGGCAAGACGCGATGTCGCGTTGGACGATCGAAGAACCGGCCACCCTCGACTTCGACGGCGTGGTCGCGCTGAAGGCGACCCTGATCGCGGGGAGCATCTCGGTGCTGGCCTCCGACGACCGGCCCTCCCTCCAGGTCGCCGCGATCGACGGACCGCCGCTGGTGGTCACGCATGAGGCGGGCATGCTCAGCGTCAGCCACGAGCGGATGCTGGAGGGCATGCTGAGCTGGCTGCAACGCCAGAAGGTGCGGGCCGACATCACCGTCACTGTTCCCCGGGAGTGCCCCGTCACCATCACCCTGGTCTCCGCCGACGCGGTGATCGCCGGGCTGACCGCCCGGGCCTCGATCAAGAGCGCCACCGGCGACGTCACGCTCGACGGGGTCGTCGGCGACATCGACGCCAACACCGTGTCGGGCGCGATGGAGGCGCAGGGCGTGGACGGCAAGGTCGCGTTCACCTCCGTCTCCGGCGACCTGGCCCTCGCCGGCGGCTCGATCGACCGGCTGGCGGCCCGTACGGTCAGCGGCCGGATCGCCGCCGACGTCGAGCTGGCGGGCGCGAGCCGGGTCGAGGTCAACACCGTCTCCGGCGAGGTCACGCTGCGGGTCCCCGACTCGATCTCGGCCGAGGTCCAGCTCAACTCGGCGGCCGGCCGGCTCGACACCTCGTTCCCCGGACTCGACCGGCAGGACCGGACCGTCGGCAAGAGCCTCGGCGGCACGATCGGGGACGGCTCCGGCAGGCTGTCGGTGACCACGGTCTCGGGCGGGGTCACGCTGCTGAGCCGCCCCGGTGACGGGGACGACCCCGAGATCGACACACCCGGAATGGAGAACTGAGTTGAGCCCCGTCTTCGGCCATGGCCGCCTCCGCCTCTACCTGCTCAAGCTGCTGGAGGAGAGCCCGCGGCACGGCTACGAGGTCATCCGGCTGCTCCAGGACCGGTTCCTCGGGGTCTACTCGCCCTCCCCCGGCACCATCTATCCGCGCCTGGCGCGGCTGGAGTCCGAGGGCCTGGTCAGCCACGAGCTCATCAAGGGCAAGAAGGTCTACTCGCTGACCGACAAGGGCCGCGCGGAGCTCGAACGCCGGATGGACGAGCTGGCCGATCTGGAGGAGGAGATCTCCGCCTCCGCCCAGGAGTTCGCCCGCGAGGTCCAGCAGGATGTACGCCAGACCGTGCGATCGCTGCGGGAAGAGCTCACCCAGGCCGCCCGCGACATGCGCGACCACTCCCGCGCCACGTCCAAGGACGCCTGGAAGGAGACCACCGACCGCCAGCGCGAGGAGTGGCGCCGGCAGATGGACCACTGGCGCGAGCAGAAGCAGGCCTGGGCGGAGGAATGGCGCCAGAACTGGGACGACGCCTGGAAGACCGCGACCGGCTCCAAGGACGACGTCGCCCGCCTCAAGCTGGAACGTCTGCTGCGCAGGTTCGTCGAGGACGTCCGCAAGACCGCCAAGAAGGCGCACCTGGACGACGACGACCTCGCCGCCGTCCAGGCCCTCCTCGACGAGACCCGCGACCGCCTCAAGTCGCAGATCTTCGACCGCTGACCCTCAGTCGAGGCGCTCCAGGAGCCATGCGCACAGTTCCGTGTCTATCTCGGTGTGCCGCTCGTTTCGTGAGGCGCACTTGAATTCGTGCAGCCCGCTATCGGCCGGATCGAGTTTGCTGATGTCGGCGTAAAGGTCCTCATGATGTACGAGGTCCCTGATGGCGACCGCGCTCACCGAGGGCGAGAAACAGATCGTCGAATGGAAGGTCTCCACCTCTCCCAGATACTGGAGCACGCCCGCCAGGATCTCGAAGGAGCTGAGCGTGCCGCCGGGCGCCCCGTCGAACTCCAGCAGCCCGCGGGTCCTGACCATCTCCCTCGGCGTGAGCAGGCCCTTGAACGAGGCCACCAGGGCGTTCTTGCCCGAGTCCTGCGTGTACAGGCGCACCTTCCCGATCGGGCCCCTCGACCGTACGGCCAGCTCGCCCGGCGGGACGCCGTTGCCCGTGCCGTTGCCGCTTCCGTTGGCGACACCGATCCGGTGCGGCCGTTGCGGCCAGCCGCCCACCCGGTCCAGCTTGGCGAGGAAGTCCACGCGCAGGGGGTCCTGGCGCGGTTTCGCGTGGACGGAGCCGATGTGGCGGATCAGCAGCTGCCGTGACGCCGGGCTGTTGACCTGGTTGGAGAAGCCGGGGGCGAGCCGCCTGATCCAGTGCGCGAACGCCTGGAGGCTGATGGGCAGCCACGCGCCGGTGTGCGGGGCGTCGTAGGAGAAGTAGATGCCGGTCTCGTGGTCGAGGCCCTCGTGCTCCATCTCGGCGAGGGCATAACGCATGATCAGGCCGCCCATGCTGAACCCCCCGGCCACCAGCGGGGCGTTCCCGGTGCGCGAGCTGATCGCCCTGCGGACGGCCGCCGACACCGCCTCGGCGTTGCGCAGCAGGGAGGCGGACCGCTCGTCGAAGCCGACGATGATCAGGTCACGGCCGCGGCTCCGCAGCTCGCTGATGAGCTGGAAGCCCTGGTGCTCCAGATGGGCGTACGAGAGGTCCAGGTCGCTGGGGCCCGCGTTGTAGCCGTCCGCCACCAGCACAGGGCGGACGAGGCCGGTGTTGCCCTCGCCGTAGTACACCCAGGCGGTACCGGGGCCGAGGTCCCAGGTCTCGTCCGGTTCGGGCGCCGCGAACTCGATCGTTTCGGGGCCGCCGACGACCCCGAGCGAGCTGAGGACGTGGACGGCCAGCTGTTCGTAATCCTGCAGTTCTCTGTTCATGGCATCCCCTCGTGAGAATCCGCAGGGACGGAAGTATCACGCGGGACCATCAGAACATTTGACAGTTCCCCCCGCAGAACGTCCCTTGATAAAGCATCCCGCGACGTTCCACATAAGCGATACGAATTCGGCACTGAAACCGGTGTCCGATCCCGGTCAGCGGAAGCCTTGTCAAATCCCGGACGCCATGACTCGATCAGGAAGATCTGCGCGGCGTTCAGAGTGAGCAATCGAAGAGACGTGCCTGCGGCGTCGCGCGGACATTCTGGCAGCATGAGCCAGAACACGACGCGGAGCGCGGATCGCACCGCGCAGCCCGGGGCGGCCGCCGCCGAGCCGCCCGAGTTCCCCATGCAGCGCACCTGCCCCTTCGATCCGCCCGCCGAGTACGCCGCGCTGCGCGCCGAACAGCCGGCCGTCCGGGTCCGCGTGCCGACCGGACAGATCGCGTGGCTGGTCACCCGCTACGAGGACGTCCGCCGGCTGCTGGTCGACCCGCGGGTCAGCGCCGACCGCTTCCACGCCGCCATGCCGATGACCGAGGAGGTCACCGCCGAGACCCGGCGCCGGATCGCGGCGTCCGGCCGCTCGCTCATCGGGCTCGACCAGCCGGAGCACGGTCCCCGGCGCCGGATGCTGATCCCCGAGTTCACCCTGCGCCGGGCCCAGGAGCTGCGCCCGCACATCCAGCACACGGTGGACGACTGCGTCGATGAGATCCTCGCCGGGCCCAAGCCGGTCGACCTGGTGACCGCGCTCGCCGAACCGGTGCCGGCCAGGACCCTCACCCAGTTGCTCGGCATGCCGTACGAGGACCGGGAGTTGATCGAGCGGACGGCCACCGCGATGCTGCGGCGCAACGTCACGCCCGAGGAACGCCAGCGGACCGGCGGTGAGATGCGCGCCTACGTCGACCGCCTGGTCTCCGCGAAGGAGGCCGACCCCACCGACGACCTGCTCGGCCGGCTGGTCCTGCGCAACCGCGAGACGCGCATCTACGACCATGACCTGATGGTGGGGGTGACGATGCTGCTCCTCATCGCCGGGTTCGAGACCACGGTCAACATGATCGCTCTCGGGGCGGCCGCGCTGCTCCAGGAGCCGGACCGGCTGCCGGAGATCACCGCCGACCCGGCCGCCGCCGGTCGCGCGGTCGAGGAGCTGCTGCGCTACTTCAGCGTCGTCGACGCGCTTCCCCGGGTGACCACGGCCGACATCGAGGTCGGTGGCGTGACCATCCCGGCCGACAGCGGCCTGCTGCTCTCGTTCGCCTCGGCCAATTGGGACGACACCGTCTTCCCCGACGCGGCCACGATGGATTCCCGCCGTGGTGCCCGGCATCACCTGGCGTTCGGCTACGGCATCCACCAGTGCATCGGCCAGAACCTCGCACGCGCCGAACTGGAGATCGTGTTCCGTACGCTCTTCACCCGCATACCCGGCCTGCGGCTCGCCACCGAACTGGACCGGCTGCCGTTCAAGAGGGATTCCAACATCTACGGCGTCGACGCGCTGCCGGTCACCTGGTGAACGGGCCCGCTCCCGCGCGGAAGGGGAACCTCATGCGGATCGTCATCGATCGCGAACTGTGCATTGGTGCCGGGCAGTGCGTGTTGTCGGCCCCGGAGCTCTTCGAACAGAGCGACGACGACGGGCGGGTGCTGCTACGGGAGTCTTCGGCCAAGCCTGCCGCCGAGGACGGCGCACGCACCGCCGCGCATCTGTGCCCGTCCGGTGCGCTCAGCCTGGCCAGTGAGTAGGCCCGGCTCAGCCGAAGATGGCTCAGCCTGGAGTCCGTGAGCGACGCCTGCCGTGATGGGCGGCCGGCTCGGCTAGCCGGGCGGCGCGCGAGTGGAGGTAGCGCTGCTCCGGGATGCTGAGCGTCCTGCCGGCGGCCAGCTCGTAGGCGACACGTGCGGCCTGGTGGTCGCCCGCGAGTTCGAGCAGGTGCGCCCGGACGGCCTGCGTGCGGTGATGACCGGCGAGCGACGGATCGGCCTCGGCCACGGCGAGCTGCGCCAGCCCGGTCTCGGGACCGTGGACCATGGCGACCGCCACGATCCGGTTGAGGGTGACCATCGGACCTGGCGCGATGGTGGTGAGCACGTCGTACAGCCCGAGGATCTGGCGCCAGTCGGTGTCTTCCACGCGCGCGGCCTCGCAGTGGACGGCGGCGATCGCCGCCTGCACCTGGTAGGGGCCGATCCGCGAATGGGGCAGGGTGCGGCTGATCAGGTCGATGCCCTCCCGGATGGCCGCGGCGTCCCAGCGGCGCCGGTCCTGCTCGGTGAGCGGGACGAGCATGCCGTCCGGGTCGAGCCGGGCCGGGCGGCGGGCGTCGGTGAGAAGCATCAACGCGAGCAGCCCGGTGACCTCCCCGTCCTCGGGGAGCCGTTCGTGCAGCTGCCGGGCCAGCCGGATGGCCTCGGCGGTGAGCTCGACACGGTTGAGCGCGGAGCCCGAGCTGGCCGTGTAACCCTCGTTGAAGATCAGGTAGAGGACCTCCATCACGGCCGCGACGCGCCCGGGCAGCTCGGTGGGCGACGGCATCCGGAACTCCAGGCCGCTGGTCTTGATCCGGTGCTTCGCCCGACTGATCCGCTGGGCCACGGTGGACTCGGGGACCAGGAACGCACGGGCGATCTCGGGCGTGGTCAGCCCGCCGACCGCGCGGAGGGTCAGCGCGACCTGGGAGACCCGGGTCAGTGAGGGATGGCAGCAGAGCAGCAGCAGGGTGAGGGTGTCGTCCACCGCCACCGGCTCGGGATCGACGGGCGCCAGCATGGCGACGGTCTCCTCGCGGCGGCGCCGGGCCGTCTCGTTGCGCCACGACTCGGTCCACCGCCGGTACGCGACCGTGGTCAGCCAGCCCTTCGGGTTGTCCGGCATACCCTGCTCCGGCCACTGGACCGCCGCCGCCAGCAGTGCCTCCTGCACGGCGTCCTCACACGCGGCGAAACCGCCCTGGTTTCGCATCAGCAAGGCGAGGACCTCCGGCGCGTACGCGCGTATCAAGGCCTCGACTTCGGCAGAAGTACTCACATCACCAATCCGCAGAGGATCGACACCGTCGCGTCTCTGGACGACTCGCAGAGTGAACGGTGTGAGTGACCGGTCCCTGACACGGATCTCCATCAGAGGAGAGCCGCCCGGCGACCGACGTTACCACGGGGGTGACGACGCGACCACGAAGCCGTGTCGGCCGCCGGGCGAGCTCCCGGACGGGCTCCCCGGGCGGGCTCGCAGGGGCGGCTTCCGGGGCGTCCCTCAGGACTTCGGCAACGGGATGGACAGCGCGTGGTGGAAGACGTTCCGCGGATCCCATCGCGCCTTGACCTGCTGGAGCCTCGGGTAGTTGTCCTTGTAGTAGAGCCGGTGCCAGGCCACCTGGGAGCCGTTCCATTTCGGGTCGGCGAGATCGGCGTCGGCGTAGTTGATGAAGCACCCGTCGGTACGGTCGCCCGGAACGGGCACCCCGCCGGTGTCCGCGTACACGTCCCGGTAGAAGTCCCGGACCCAGGCCACGTGCTCGTCGTCGCGGGCCTGGTCGGTCCAGAAGCCGATGTAGTTCGCCTTGATCACCGAGTCCCGCTGCGCGACCGCGGTCGCTCCGGGCGCCACGGTGTTGACCTTGCCGCCATGGCTCATGAGCATCACGATCGCCGTCGGGTTGTGATAGTCGGCGCGCGTCAGATGCTTGTGGAAGGCGGCGATCTGCTCGTCCGACAGGCCCTTGCGCAGGTAGGCGGACTTGCCCTTGAAGCGGGTGGTGGTGTCGGTGGCCGCGAAGCCCGGCCACTGCGTCGCGGCGTGCAGCCACGGCAGGCGGCGGCGCTCCAGCACGAGGGTGGGGACTCCCACCCCTTCGTTGACGGCGGCCAGGTAGTCGTCCAGCAGCCGTTCGGCGTTCGGCGTCCGGGCGTCGATCTGGGTGGTGACGGCGAAACCGCCGGCGCTCTTGTGCGTGAGGTTGAACTGGCTGAACATGGCGGCGTACGGCGAACCGGGCGAGCTGTTGCGCTCGTGGAAGGTGCCGAAGTTCTTCAGGAGCCTGGCGAACGACGTCTCGTTCACCGTCGGCCATCCCCAGGCCACCGTACTGACGAGGACCTCCGAGGGAGGCCTCGGCAACAACGACCCGGCATCGTCGCCTGTGGCGCCGGGCGAGCGGAACCAGTACCTGGTGACCACCCCGAAGTTCCCGCCGCCTCCTCCGGTGTGCGCCCACCACAGGTCATGATGGGGGTCGGATGCCGCCCGGGTGGCGAGGACCGTGCGCACGCCGCCGTCCGCGTCCACCACGACCACTTCGACCGCGGCCAGGTGGTCCACGGTCAACCCGAGTGACCTGGAGAGCGGGCCGAAGCCGCCACCGGCGATGTGGCCGCCGACGCCGACGGTCGGGCAGGAGCCACCGGGAATGGTGACGCCCCAGTCCTTGTAGAGGCCCCGGTACACATCGCCCAGGGTGGCGCCGGCCTCGACCGCGAAGGCGCGGCGGCGCGGGTCGTAGGTCACCTCGTCGAGCCGGGACAGATCGAGGACCACCCGGACGGCCGGATCACCGACGAAGTTCTCGTAGCAGTGGCCGCCGCTCCGCACCGCGATCCGGCGGCCCGCGCGGACCGCCGCTCGCACGATCTTGGCCACGTCCCCGGTGGACCCGGCCACATGCACGGCTTCCGGGGCGCCGATCCAGCGCTGGTTGGCGCCCCACACGAGATCGGGGTAGCGAGGGTCGTCAGGGGTCACGACGCGGCCTCCCGGTCCCGCGGCACCGCCGGCGGCTTGCGCCGGCAGGGCGGTCGGCAGGGCGGCTATCGGGGTCGCGCCGAGCGCGGCACCGGCGATGAATCCGCGCCGGGAGGGCTGGAAATGGTTCTTCATCGCCCATCAACCTGCGTGTCCCGCTCGGTCCGTGGCAAGGTCCTGACCGATAGCGGACCGCAGGGCCCGCTTGTCGATCTTCCCGACGTTCGTGGTCGGCAGCTCGTCGACCACGACGAGCCGTTCGGGCAGCTTGAAACGGGCGACCCCGGCGCGTTCCATGAGCGCGCGCACGTCCGCGAGCGTGATCGACGTGCCCGGGCGCACCACGACGCACAGGCAGACCCGCTCGCCGAGCTCGGGATCCGGCAGGGCCACGGCGGCGGCCCGCCGCACGCCGTCGACCTGGTAGGCGAACTCCTCGACCTCCTCCGCCGCGATCTTCTCGCCGCCCCGGTTGATGACGTCCTTGTCCCTGCCCTGGACGATCAGGTTGCCGTCCGGCCGCAGGCTGACGATGTCGCCGGTGCGGTACCAGCCGTCGCCCACGAACGCGTGCCCGTTCAGCTCCCCGCCCCGGTAGTAGCCCCGCGGCGTGTAGGGCCCGCGGGTCAGCAACGTTCCCGGCTGTCCCGGGGCCACCGGCTCGCCCTGCTCGTCGACGATGAGGAGCTCGTCGTCCGGGCAGATCGGCCGGCCCTGCGTCCGGCAGACGACGTGCTCCGGGTCGTCCGGACGGGTGAAGCAGAGCAGCCCCTCCGACATTCCGTACACCTGCTGGAGCGTGCAGCCCAGTGCCGGGCCCACCTCCCGCGCGACCGGGTCGGGGAGGCGGGCGCCGCCCGACTGCAGCAACCGCAGCGAGCCGAGGTCGGTCCCCGCGCCGGGACCGGTCGCCCGGTACTCCAGCCAGCGCTGCACGGCCGCCGGGACGAGCGAGGTCACGGTGATCCGTTCACGTTCGATCGCGGCGAACGCGCGCTCGGGCGCCGGTGACGGGGCGAGCACGACGCGCCCGCCGCTCAGCAGCGTGCCCAGCACACCGGGGCCGGCCATCGGGAAGCCGTGGCCGAGCGGCAGCACGGCGAGCAGGACGGTGTCCGGGCCGAAACCGCAGAGCCGCGCGGCACGCTTGATCATGTACGCGTAGTCGTTGTGGGTGCGGGCGATCAGCTTGGGCAGCCCGGTCGTCCCGCCGGACAGCAGGACCGTCGCCACCGCGGCGCCCTCCGGCGCGTGGTCGTCGAGCTCCCGCCGCGCCGCCGCCGGATCGGCCGCCGGCTCGCACAGCGCCCGCAGGTCGACGCCCGCGCCCCGGACGCCCGGGCCGGCCACCAGAACGTGCTCGACCGCGGCCGTCTCGGCGGCGACCTCCCAGGCCATCGCCTGATGGTCGAAGCCCTTCAGCGCGTCGGGGACGATGAGCGCCCGGGCCTGCGCGAGCGCCGCCACGGCCGAGATCTCCCGCCGCCGGTTCGCGGGCAGGGCCATGACCGGGATCACCCCGAGCCGGAAGCACGCCACGGTCACCACGACGAGCTCCCAGCAGTTCGGCAACTGCACGACGACGCGGTCGTCGGCGCGCAGGCCGAGCGCCCGCAGCCGGACGGCCGCCCCGTCCGCCCGCTCCGTGAACTCGCGGAAGCTCAGCCGCCGCTCGCCGTCGACCAGGCAGATCGCCTCGGGCGCGGCGTCCGCCGCGGTGTACAGATGCTCGCCCAGCGAGCGGCCCTCCCAGTAGCCCTCGGCCGTGTACCTGGCGGCCGCTTCCGCCGGCCAGGGAACGGTGCCCGCGCTGCTCGGCTCTCTCGTCGTCGTGGCCACGCCGGACTCCCCGCGTCGAATACCGCAATTGACCTGATCGCCGCCTGAGAATTACACGCCCAGCCGATCCGGAGCATCTCCTGAATTGCCTTCCTCGGCCGGACCGGGGCGGATACGGAAAGCAGTTCAGGAGATGCCGCGCGCAACCGAATGAGGTGACGATGTTCCAGAAGTCACCGTGAGGTGGATCTTCAGCTGCCCATGGAATTCTGGAGAGGAGCGAATGTGAGTCTGGATGCGGAATCCGATAACGCGATTGCCGTCATCGGGATGAGCTGCCGATTTTCGCCCGACCTCGACTCGCTGGACAAGTTCTGGACGTTTCTCGCCCAGGGCCGGTACTCGGTGCGCGAGATGCCGGACAAGCGGTGGCAGCCCTATGCGTCGAGCAGCCCCCAGGCGACAGCGATCATGCGGGGAACGACCCGGCTCGGGTCGTTCCTCGACGACATCGAGGGGTTCGACGCGGACTTCTTCGGGATCTCACCACGCGAGGCCGACTTCATCGACCCGCAGCAGCGCATCCTGCTTGAGCTGGCGTGGGAGGCGCTGGTGCACGCGGGCGTCCCGCCCCTTTCGCTGCGCGGCACGGAGACCGGCGTGTTCGCCGCGGCCAACTCCAACGACTACGGCCGCCGGCTCCTTGAGGACATTCCGCGCACCGGCGCGTACGCGGTCAACGGCACGACGTACTACGGGATCGCGAACCGGATCTCCTACTTCCTGGACCTTCGGGGGCCGAGTGTGGCGGTGGACACGGCGTGCGCCGGGTCGCTGACCGCCCTGCATTTCGCGTGCCAGAGCCTCCGGCTCGGCGAGACCCCGGTCGCCGTCGTCGGGGGCGTCAACGTCATGGCGACCCCCGCCCTCTTCGTGGCGCTCGACGGGGCCGGCGCGACCTCTCCGGACGGGCGCAGCAAGGCGTTCGACCGGGACGCCGACGGCTACGGGCGCGGCGAAGGCGCGGGCGTGGTGGTGCTCAAGCGCCTGGCGGACGCCCGCCGTGACGGCGATCCCGTGCTCGCGCTGATCGTCGGTAGCGGGGTGTTCCAGGACGGCAGATCCGACGGCATGATGGCGCCGAACAACGAGGCCCAGGAGCACATGCTCCACGAGGTCTACGACCGCGCCGGCATCTCGCCGGCCTCGGTCGGCTATGTCGAGGCGCACGGCACCGGCACTCCCGTCGGCGACCGTGAGGAGGCACTGGCGCTGGCGGCCGTCTTCGGCCGGGACCGTGCTCCGCACGACCCCTGCATGATCGGTTCGCTGAAGCCGAACATCGGTCATATCGAGGGCGGTTCGGGGATCGCCGGGGTGATCAAGGCGGTGCTGGCACTGCGGAACGCGGCCATCCCGCCGAGCCTGCACTCCGAACCCCATCCGGACATCGACTGGGCCGCGTCCGGCCTGCGGCTGGTCGGAGAACTGTCACCCTGGCGGCCGGGATCTGAACCGCGGCGAGCCGGAGTGTCCAGCTACGGAGTCGGTGGCACGATCGCCCACCTCATCCTGGAGGAGGCACCGGCAGAGATCTCGGCGGAGCCGACCGCGAAGGCGCCCGCGGAGGCACCGGCGAAGGCACCTGCGGATATCTCGGTCTTCCCGCTGTCGGCCATGTCGGACGCCGGGCTCCGCGCACTCGCCGGAGCGACGGCGGACTGGCTGGACGACCATCCCGGCTCGTCGTTGTCCTCGGTCGGTCACACTCTCGCCCTCCGCCGCTCGCACCTGTCCCAGCGAGGGGCCGTCGTCGCGGGTTCCACCGGCGAACTGGCGGAGCGGCTGCGGGCGCTCGCCGAGGGGCAACGGGCTCCCGGCGTGGTCAAGGCGTGGACCGGAGGACCGGACGCCGCCGGGCCCGTGTGGGTGTTCTCCGGACACGGCTCCCAGTGGTCGGGCATGGGCCGGGGGCTGCTGCGGGACGAACCGGTGTTCGCCGCGGTCATGGACGACCTGGCGCCGGTCTTCCGCGCGGAGATGGGCTGGACGCCGCGTGAGGCCATCACCACGGGCGGCCCGTGGACGGCCTCGCAGGTGCAGGCGCTGACCTTCGCCATGCAGGCCGGTCTCGCCGAGGTGTGGCGGCGGCACGGGATCGAGCCCGCAGCGATCATCGGTCACTCGGTGGGCGAGATCGCCGCCGCGGTGGCGGCCGGCTGCCTCGACCTGCGGGAGGCGGCCAGGTTCGCCTGCCGCCGCGCGAAGGCGCTCGGCGCCGTCGAGGGAGCGGGCGCCATGGCGATGGTGAGCCTGTCGTGGCAGGAGTGCCGTGACCGTCTCGGCGACCGGGACGACGTCGTCGCGGCGATCGCGGCGAGTCCCACCTCGACGGTGGTCTCCGGCGACCGGGGGGCCGTCGGGCGGCTGGCCGCTCAGTGGCGGGACGACGGCGTGGACGTGCGGAACGTCGACACGAACATCGCCTTCCACAGTCCCCACGTGGACTCCGTCATCGCCGAGGTCCGTGCCGCGGCCGACGAACTGGGCGTACGCCCGCCCCGGGTGCCCCTCTACACCACGGCACTGGCCGACCCGCGGTCTGACCTCGCCAGGGACGGCTCCTACTGGGCGCTCAACCTGCGGGAGCCGGTCCGCTTCGCCCAGGCGGTGGAGGCGGCCGTCGCCGACGGACATCGCCGGTTCCTGGAACTGTCGTCCCATCCGGTGGTGACGCACTCCATCACCGAGACCTTCGCGCACCTCGACGTCGAGGACGGGACGACCGCGCCCAGCATGCGCCGGGACTCCCACGAGATCGAGATCCTGCTCGGCGGCCTCGCCCAGCTGCACTGCGACGGCGTGGCGGTCGACTGGGCGCGGGAGCATCCGGGCGGAGACCTGCTGGCGCTGCCGGCCGCGGCGTGGCAGCACCGGCCTTACTGGATCTTCCCCGCGACGGCGACCGACACCGGTCACGGCGGCGGCCACGATCCGGATCGCCACACGCTGCTCGGCGGGCACTCGACGGTGAGCGGCTCCCCCGTCCGGCAGGTCTGGCAGACCTATCTCGACCTGTCCTGCCGCCCGTACCCGCAGAGTCACGAGGTCGTCGGCGTGGAGATCACTCCTGCCGCCGTTCTCATCGACACGTTCGTGACGGCGGCCTCCCGGGAGGGCGAGACGCCCGCGCTGAGCGACATCGTCCTGCGCACCCCGGTCGCCGTCACACCGCCCCGGGTGGTGCAGATCGTGCTGGAGGAGAACACGGTACGGCTGGCGAGCCGCCTTGCCCTCGACGAGGACACCGGCGCGGACGGCACCGAGCCGGGCACCGAGGAACACGAGTGGCTCACCCACTGCACGGCCAGTGTCGTGCACGGAAAGGAGCCGTCCCGGCAGCCGCTCGACATCGATGCCGTACGGGAACGCTGCTACGAGGAGTCGGACTGGGTCGCGGTCGACGCCATGTTCCGCACCCAGGGCGTCGGCGGGTACGCCTTTCCCTGGGACATCGACGAGCTCCGCCGCAACGACCAGGAACAGCTGGCGCTGCTGACCATCGAGCCGGAGCCCGCCTCGCGCGCCCACAGCTGGGCGCACGTCATCGACGGCGCGCTGACGATCAGCGCCGTCGTGGTGACTCCGCCGGACGCCCGGCGCCTGTGGATGTCCTGCCACATCGACTCGGTCGCGTTCCACGGCGAGCCGCCGGCCCGGATCACCGTGCACAGCGCGCGGTCGGCCGAGTCCCCGCACGACACCGTCGACGTCCGGGTGGCCGACGAACACGGCCGGGTCGTCTGCGAGGTGGGCGGGCTGCGGTTCGCCTCGTTGCAGGACGAGCCCGGTGCCGTCGCCGCGCCGCGCGACCTGGTGCACGAGATCGTGTGGCGTCCCTTCGTCCTCGACGACGAGAGCGATGCCGCCCGTCCGGTGCGGCAGGTGGTCATGATCGGCGCCAACGACGACCTGGCGCGGCTGGCCGGGCAGTTCGAGGGGGCCGGTGTGCTCTGCGAACGGGCGCCCTCGCCGGAGGACCTGCGTCCGGCGTCGCTGGCACTCGCGGACGCCGTCATGGTCGTGCCCGCGAGCGCCGGCCCGGGCGAACGTCCGGAAGAGGTGGCCGAAGAGGCCGTGTGGGCGCTGATCCGCACGGCGCAGCGTCTCACCCACGTCCACAAGGCCGCGGGCGACGAGATCGCACCTCCGCCAAGGCTCTGGTGCCTGACGCGGGGCGTGCGGGACTCCCGCCAGGAGGCGGCGCTCGCGCACGCCCCCGTGTGGGGGGCCTCGCGCATCATCGCCGGTGAGCACCCGGAGCTGTGGGGCGGCACGATCGATGTCGACACGCTGGAGGACGACACCGGCCGCCGGATCCTGCGGCTGCTGCGGCACGCGGCGGGAGCCGAGGACATCATCTCGCTGACCGGCGACGATGCCGCCGTGCCGAGGCTGAGCACGATCGAACGCGCGGCGGAGGGCGGGGCGCTCCAGTGCCACACCTCGGGCACCTACCTGATCACCGGCGGACTGGGGGCCCTCGGGCTCGCGGTGGCGCAGTGGCTGGTGGACCGTGGCGCGCGCCGGCTGCTGCTCGCCGGCCGCCGCGGGCTGCCGCCGCGCTCGGAGTGGGGTCAGGTCCGCGACGCCAGGACCCGGCGCCAGATCGAGGGCGTGCTCGCGCTCGAAGCGCTGGGCGCGACCGTCCGCGTGCTGGCGCTCGACGTCAACGACGCCGACCAGGCCGCCCTGGCACTGGCGCCCGAGAACCACGGGATGCCGCCCATCCGCGGGATCGTGCACGCCGCCGGAGTGGTCCGGGACGCCATGGTCGACAAGGTCGTGCGGAACGACCTGCGTGACGTCCTCGGGCCCAAGGCGACCGGCGCGATGGTGCTGCACCGGCTCTTCCCGCCCGGGTCGCTGGACTTCCTCGTGTTCTTCTCCTCGTGCGGGCAGTTCGCACGGCTCACGGGGCAGACCAGCTACGCGGCGGCCAACTCGTTCCTCGACGCACTGGCGGCGCACCGCCAGAGCGCCGGCGGGACGGGCACGGTGAGCCTCGGGTGGACGGCCTGGCGCGGGATGGGGATGTCGGAAACGATCGCCAGCACCATGCTGGAGGCGAACGCCCGTGGGCTGGACGTCGTCTCCTCCGCCGAGGCCTTCCGGTCCTGGTCGTTCGCCGACCGGTTCCGCGCCCCGTACAAGGCGGTCCTGCGCGTCCTGCCGATGCCGCCGCACAACCAGCGCGTGCCGATGTTCCGCGAGCTGACGTCCGTGGACGCGGGCGGCGACGCCGGTGTCGCGGACGGCTTCAGCCTCGACTGGGACGGCCTGTCGGAGGCGCAGCAGCGCGAGTCGGTGACGGCCGATCTCCTGGAGCAGGTCGCGGCCGAGCTCAACCTGGCCGCGCAGGACATCGAGCAGAAACGTCCGCTGGCCGAACTCGGCGTCGACTCGGTGATGACCGTCGCGCTGCGCGTACGGCTGCAACGCAGGTACGGGCTCGATCTGCCGCCGAACATTCTGTGGAACAAGCCCAATGTGGCCGCACTCGGCGGATATCTCGTCGAATGCCTGCGTCCCTCCGCAGCAACCTAAGAGATGCAGCACGACGAGAGAAAAGACAACATCAGAGAAGGACGAGCCGGCAATCTGTTTCTCCCGGCTCTCCGAGGCCATTCAGCCATCGCACAGGAATGGAGCCGGGCATGACCACCAGCATTTCCGAGGAAACGACCGGTAACAGCCCCGAACTCGACGCCTATTACGGCGAGTTCACCTCTCCGAAGGAGAAGGAGGCGCTGAGCGTGCCGCTGCGGCTGGTGGCCGCGTGGGCGCGCAACGACGCCGCCGGCGTGGCGGACGTCTTCACCGAGGACGGGATCCTGATCCTGCCCGGCGACGTCTACAAGCGCGGCCGGGAAGAGATCCGGTCGTTCATGGCCGCCGCGTACGCGGGCCCGTTCAAGGGCACCGGCGTGACCGGCCGCCCGGTCGACGTGCGGTTCGTGGCCGACGACGTCGCCCTGCTGCGCACCCACGGCGGCATCCTGGCGCCGGGAGCGACCGAGATCGCCCCCGAGCTCGCCGTCCGGTCCACCTGGGTGACCGTCAAGAAGGACGGCCAGTGGCAGCTGGCCGGCTACCAGAACAGCCCGCGGGGTGACGGCGCGACCCTCCGCTGGTGAGGCCGCCGCGGACCGCGCCGTCCCGACACGAGAAGGAGACACCATGACCAAGGAGGCTGCGTCCCTCGTGGCCAACGCCAAGCAATGGGCGACCTATTACGGTGACTTCCCCAATGGGGAGGAAGGCGCCGTTCTCACCGCCCCGCTGCGCGTACGGGCCGCCTGGGACGCCAACGACGCGGACGCCTTCGCCGAGATGTTCATCGAGAACGGCAGCATGCTCGTCGGCGACACGCAGCTGACCAGCCGCGATGACATCCGGTCGTACATGGCGGAGTCGTTCGGCGGGCCCTACCAGGGCTCGCGGCTGTCGGCCACGCCCCAGGAGATCCGCCTGCTGACCGACTCGGTCGCCATCGCGACCTTCCAGGGCGGCGTGCTGCGCGCCGGCGAGGACTCCCTGGCGCCCGGCGCCGCGGTCCGGACCATGTGGGTGGTCGTCAAGCGCGCCGGTGACTGGCGCGTCGCCTCGTACCAGACGAGCCCGATCAAGGGCTGATCCGCGCGGGGCCTCCCCTGGTGCCCGCACCCCTCACTAGCGACAAGGAGCACCGCCATGACCACCCGGACATCGTGGGGAGCCGCTTCGACGATTCTCAGTGCGGCCGGTGTCAGCGAGGACACCTCCTACTACCGCGGTTACACGGGCGAGGACGAGAAGGCCGCGCTCACCGTGCCGATGCGCATCCAGGCGGCGTGGGCGGCCAACGACGCCGACGCCTTCGCCGACGTCTTCGCCGACAACGGCAGCCTGCTCATGCGGGACGACCAGCTGACGAGCCGGGAAGAGATCCGGTCGTACATGGCCAGGGCGTTCCAGGGCCCGCTGGCGGGAGCCCGGGTGAAGGGCTGGCCCGTGGAGATCAAGTTCCTCACCGACGAGGTGGCCGTGGTCATCACGGAGGGCGGAATCATGCTGCCCGAGGACACCGAGGTCTCCGCCGCGAACTTCATCCGGGCCACCTGGGTGATCGCGAGGAGTCCCGACGGCGCCCTGAAGCTCGTCTCTCACCAGAGCAGCCCGATCAAGGCCTGACGCGGGCGGGCCGGTCCGGCGGTCCCCGTGGCGCCGCGTGACACGCGACACGCGGCGCCACGCGGTGTCCACCGGGCCGGCCGGCCACCGCCGGCCATGGTCACGCCGTCCAAGGAGAAGCACATGTACGACTACGTCATCGTCGGCGCCGGGAGCGCCGGCTGTGTCCTCGCCGCGCGCCTGTCGGAGGATCCCGGGACCTCGGTCTGCCTGATCGAGGCGGGCCCGCCGGACACCGCCGAGAGCATCCACGTCCCGGTCGCGTTCGGCAAGCTGTTCCGGACGCATCTGGACTGGGACTACGACACCCATGAGGAACGTTTCCTCGGCCGCCGCCGCGTCTATCTTCCCCGGGGCCGCGTGCTCGGGGGTACCGGCTCCATCAACACCATGGTCTATATCCGGGGCAACCGGCTCGACTTCGACGGCTGGGGCCAGCCCGGGTGGGGCTTCGACGATCTCCTGCCCTATTTCAAGCGCTCGGAGGACAACGAGCGGGGCGAGTCGGCCTACCACGGCGTCGGCGGGCCGCTCGCCGTGTCCGAGGGCCGTTCCAACAACCCGATGTCCGCGGCCTTCGTCGAGGCCGCCGCGCAGGCCGGGTTCGCGCTCAACGACGACTTCAACGGCGCGGAGCAGGACGGATTCGGCTTCTTCCAGCTCACCCAGCGCGACGGCAGGAGGTGCAGCACGTCCACCGCGTTCCTGCATCCCGCGGCGGATCGCCCGAACCTCACCATCGAGACCGACCTCCAGGTGCACCGCGTGCTCATCGAGAACGGTGCCGCCGTCGGGGTCACCGGAACCCGGCTCGGCCGGGAGGCCACGTTCCGCGCGGCCCGCGAGGTCGTCCTGTGTGCCGGGGCGTACAACTCGCCGCAGCTGCTGATGTTGTCGGGCATCGGCCCGGCGCAGCTGCTCGGCGCCTTCGGCATCGACGTGGTGCTCGACCAGCCGCAGGTCGGCCAGAACCTGCAGGACCATGCCCTGGTGCCGCTGGTGTTCACCCACTCGCAGCCGATCAGCCTGACGGCGGCCGGGAGTCCCGAGGACGTGCGGCGGTTCCTTGACGAGGGCCGCGGACCGCTCACCGCGAACGGGCCGGAGGCCGGCGGATTCGTACGGACGAGCGACGACCTCCCCGCCCCCGATGTGGAGTTCCTGGCCGCGCCGGTCATGTTCGCCGACAGCGGGCTCGGCACCCCCACCCAGCATGCGATCTCGTTCGGCCCGTCGATGCTCACGCCCCGGTCCCGCGGCCACGTCACGCTGGCCTCCGACGACCCGACCGCGAAACCGAAGATCTCGCACAACTACTTCGCGGCCGACGGCGATCTCGACGCCGCCGTCGAGGCGACCCGGATCGGGCTGCGCATCGCCCGGCAGAAGGCGCTCAACCCCTTCCGGGAGGCGCAGTTCGAACCGCCCGCCTCGGAGTCCGACGAGGACCTGCGCGCCTATGTCAGGCAGTACACCCACTCGATCTTCCATCCGGCGGGGACCTGCGCGATGGGCGGCGTGGTCGACGCCGAGCTCCGGGTCACCGGCATCGACGGACTGCGCGTCGCCGACGCCTCGGTCATGCCGACGCTCGTCCGGGGCAATCCCAACGCGCCCACGATCGCGATCGCCGAGAAGGCCGCCGACCTGATCCGCGGCTCCGCGCCGCCGCCGCGGACGGCCCTGGCCGCGGCCGACACCCATCGCCCGTGACCCCCAGCGCACAGGAGACAACGAAATGAGCAGTACGACGAAGGCACCGCCCTCAGCCGAGGAACTGGTCCGCCGCGCCACCGAGCTCGTGCCGCTGCTGCGGAAGAACGCCACGTGGACCGAGGAGAACCGGCGGCTGCACGACGAGACGATCGAAGGCCTCGCCGACGCGGGGCTCTTCCGGATGCGGGTCCCCGCCCGCTATGGCGGCTACGAGTCCGACACCCGCACCCTCCACCGGGTCCTGACCGAGCTGGGCCGGGGCGACGGCTCGGTCGCCTGGACGGCCTCGGTCTGGACCATTCCCGGGTGGATGGTGGGCATGTTCCCGGACGAGGTCCAGGACGAGGTGTACTCGACTCCGGACGTCCGGGTGTGCGGCACGCTGAGCCCGTCCGCCGCCGCGACGCCGGCGGACGGCGGCATGGTGGTCAGCGGGCGGTGGAGCTTCATCAGCGGCGCCCTGCACAGCCACTGGCAGGAGGTCATCGCCATGGCCCCGACCCCGGACGGGGCGGGCCAATGGCCGGTCATGGCGCTGATCCCGCTGTCCGATCTGGAGATCATCGACGACTGGTACACCTCCGGACTACAGGGCTCGGGGAGCGTGACCACGGTGGCGAACGACGTGTTCGTCCCGGCGGCGCGCGTCGTGCCGCTGCCGGCCGTGCTGGAGGGGCGGACGGCCTCGGTGCGCAACGCCGAGACGGCCATGTACCGGAACCCGCTGCTCGGCGTGGCCAACGCCTCGTCGGCCGGCACGGTCATCGGCCTGGCCAAGGCCGCCCGGGAGGTGTTCCTGGAGCGGATGGGCGAACGCAAGATCACCTATACGGACTACGCCCGGCAGAGTGATGCGGCGATCACCCATCTGCGCCTGGCCGAGGCGACGATGAAGATCGACGAGGCCGAGTTCCACGCCGACCGGATCACCGCCCTCACCGACGCCAAGGGCGCCGCCGGCGCACCGTGGACGCTGGAGGAACGCGCGCGCACCCGGGCCGACATCGGCGCCATCTGCCGGCTGGGCAAGGACGCGGTGGATCTGCTGAGCCTCGCCAGCGGCGGTTCGTCGATCTACAGCAAGGTGCCCATGCAACGGATCACGCGCGACATGCACGCGGTCAACCTGCACGCCCTGATGGTGCCGGATACCAACTTCGAGCTCTACGGTCGCGTGCTCTGCGGCCTGGAGCCCAACACGGCCTACATCTGAGCCCCCGTACGGACCGCCCGATGCGACGGCCCCGGCAGCTGGCCGAAACCAGCCGCCGGGGCCGTCGCATCATGGGGTCATCCCACCGCGTACCGCAGCATCGTGTTGCCGGACTCGAAGGTGCGCGAGTCGAGCAGCTTGAGGTCCTGGTGCCCGACGCCCTCGAACATCGGCTTGCCCTCGCCGAGGACGACGGGAGTCAGCGCGATCAGGTACTCGTCGATCAGTCCCGCCCTGGCCAGCTCCTGGGCGATGGTGCCGCTGCCGAAGATGACGATGTCGGGACCGTCGCCCTGCTTCAGCTTCTCGACCTCCTTCGCGACGTTGCCGCCGATCAGCTGGGAGTTCTCCCAGGTGACCTCCTTCAGGGTGGTCGAGAAGACCACCTTGGTCATCTTGTTGAGCTCGCCGGCGATCATCCGGGCCCCCTCGGGGGCCTCCGGGTTCTTCGCCACCGCCGGCCAGAAGCTCTCGAACTGCTGGTAGGTCACCCGGCCGAACAGGATCGTGTCCGGGCTCATCATCTCGTGCGAGGCCCGGTCGACCATGGGGTCGTTGATGAACCAGTCGATGTCGCCGTTCGGCCGGGCGTAGAAGCCGTCGAGCGTGACCCGGTTGTACATGACGATCTTTCTCATGATCACTCCTTGTGAGTGGCGTGCGCGTTTCCGCGCCTGACTAGCGAGGGGAGATCTCGGCGACAGGGCTGCGGGGCTCCGCCGAGACACGTTCGAGCAAGAGCAGCACCAGCACGCCGCACACGACCAGGAGGACGGCGGCGACCCGGAAGGACAGCACGAAGCCGTCCGTGGCGGCGACCGCCGGAGCGACGCCCGCGGCCACCTGGTCGCCGGTGTGCCGCAGCGCCAGCGCCGCCAGGAGAGCGAGACCGAGCGCCCCGCCCGCCTGCTGGGTGGTCGCCTGCATGCCGGACGCCAGCCCCGCGTCGTCGCCGGTGACCTTGTGCAGGGCGGCGGACGTCCCGGTCGGCATCACCAGACCCGCGGCCAGGCCGAGCACGACGAGCGAGGGCAGCACGCCGCTCGCGTAGTTCGTGTCGGTCTCCACCCCGGAGGCCAGGGCCATCGATCCCGCGGCGAGGAAGAATCCGAGCGCGAGCAACGGTTTGACGCCGACGCGCGGCATCAGCCCGGTGCCCAGGCCGATGCCGACGCCCATGGCGATCCCGAGCGGGACGTACGACAGCCCGGCCTTGAGCGGCTCGTAGCCGAGGACCTGCTGCAGGTACAGGGTCATGAGGAAGAAGAACGCGACGAACGCGGCCCCGAAGGACAGTCCGACGAAGTACGCGACCCCGCGGGTGCGGTTGGCGAAGAACCGCAGCGGGATCAGCGGCGAGTCCGACCGCGCCTCCACCACGACCATGATCGCCAGCAGTGCCAGGCCCCCGGCCAGCGGCACCAGGACGCGCCCCGACCCCCACGAGTGCTCGGCGGCCTGGAGCAGCCCGTAGACGATCGCCACGAGCCCGCCCGCCGCCGTGGCCGCACCGGTGACATCGATCCGGCCGCTCTGGTCGCGCGACATCCGGCTCTCCGACACCAGGCGCGGCACCATGATCAGCGCGAACAGCGCGATCGGCACGTTGATGAAGAAGATCCAGCGCCACGAGGCCAGATCGGTCAGCGCGCCCGAGATGACCACGCCCGACACGCCGGCGAGCCCCGCGATGCCGCCCCAGATGCCGATCGCCTTGATGCGCTCGGCGGTGTCGGGGAACAGCAGGATGATCAAGCCCAGCGACGCCGGCTGCGCCAGCGCCTCCCCGACGCCCTGGACGAACCGGCCGGAGATCATCATTCCGGGGAACGTCGCCGCGCCGCAGACGACCGACGCCACCGCGAAGACGATCACGCCCAGCAGGAACAGCCGACGGCGGCCGAACAGGTCCGCCAGCCGCCCGCCGAGCAGCAGGAGCCCGCCGGCCATCAGGACATAGCCGTCGACCACCCACGCCAGCCCGGCACGGGAGAACGTCAGCTCGCTCTGGATGCGCGGCAGCGCCACGTTCACGACGGTGATATCGACGACGAGCATGAACTGGACCAGGCCCAGCACCGCCAGCGCCCGCCACCGCCGGGGATCCGCCGGTGGCTGTTCTTCCTGCTCTTTCTGCCTGCTCGGCACCATCTCCGCGCCCATGGTCTCCTCCGATTCCTGGCCTACGGGTGCCTCTCGTAGGTATGTCGAAGCCAAGGCGCGGGATTCGACATAGTGGAGGAGAGCGTTCGGCGAACGGAGGAGCTGCCGGTGAAGTACCTGATCATGATCTACCACAGCCAGCGGTTGCACGAGAGATGGGAGGGCCTGTCCGAGGCCGAGCGCGAGAAGGGCATGCAGGCTCATCTCGCCCTCATCGAGGACCTGGTCGACTCGGGCGAGATGGTCGTCTCCGAGGCGCTGGCCGATCCGTCGATGGCCAAGCGCGTGTCGGTCGACAAGGACCGGACGAGCACCATCGACGGCCCGTTCCCCGAGGTCAAGGAGTATCTCGCCGGGTTCTACCTGATCGAGTGCGACAGCCTGGAGCGGGCCTTGGAACGCGCGGCGCAGATCCCCGAAGCCGCGGTGGGCGGCACGGTCGAAGTGCGGCCGGTGCAGACCAGCACGGGCCTGGAGATGTGAAGCCTTCTCACCGCGTGGCGGTGATCAACCGGGTGTGATTCGCGGCGTCGCTCATCACGCCGGGCACGACGCGGCCATAACGGCCGGCCGCCTCGGCGACGCGCTCGGCGCCGACCGTCCAGCCGCCCGCGCGGAGCAGATCGGCGGGGTCGGGCCGGGGATCGGTCTGCCACAGCGCGGCCACGGACACGCCGATATGGTCCTCAGCCGCGGCGAACCGCGACTTCAGGACCCCATGGCGGTCGTGACCCGGAGCCGCCTCCAGCGCCAGCCTGCTGCCCGGTGCCGACGAGTCCCCGATGCGGCCGAGCAGATCACGTTCGGCCTGGGGCGACAGGAAGGACAGCAGCCCCTCGGCCACCCAGACCGTCGGCTGGGCCGGGTCGAAACCCTCACCCGACAGCGCGGCCGGCCAGTCGTCGCGCAGGTCGACCGGCACCGCATGCCGGGCACAGCGGGAACGCGCGCCCGCCTCGCCCAGCACCTCGTCCTTGAACTTGATCACCAACGGCTGGTCGACTTCGAACAGGTCCGTTCCGGCGGGCCAGTCCAGCCGGTAGGCCCGGCTGTCGAGCCCCGCCGCGATCAGGACGACCTGGCGCACGCCGCCCGCGACCGCGTCGAGCAGGAACTCGTCGAAGAACCGTGCCCGCACCCCCATGTAGAGGGGCATGGAGTCCCACGGCGGGTCGAGGTCACCCGCCGCGGCGTCTGCCCGCGGCCAGTGGGCGTACGGCTCGGGAAGCTCGGACGCGGCGACGAACAGCTCCGCGAACGGGTCCTGGATCAGGCCGCCCGGCCGGCGCGTCTCCATGGCCCGGGCGAGCGCCACCGCCAGCGCCGTGACGCCCAGCCCGGACACGATGTCCCACTGCTCGTGCGTACCGGTCATCGCCCGTGCCTTTCCAGGTGTGCCAGCAGTTCCGTGGAGAGTCTCCGCGCCGCTTCCTCGGGCACCCAGTGCGAGACCCCTTCGAAGCTCTCGAACCGGTAGGGCCCGGACACCCAGTCCTCGGTGGCCAGCGCGGCGGCGGCGCCGACCCCGATGTCCTCGGTGCTCCAGACGTACAACGTCGGCACCGTGATCGGCCCGGCCACGACCTCCTCGGGCCGCGTCGCCCGATACCAGTTCAGCGCGGCGGTCATCGCCCCGGGCTCGGACAGCCGCCGTACGTACTCGTCCAGCTTCTCCGCGGGCACCGAGTGCTGGAGCATCCCCCGCAACCCGGCCGCACCGCCGTCGAGGAAGAACCGTTCCGCCCCGTCCCCCTCCTGCCGGAACATCTCCAGATACCCCGACCGGCGCCGCTGGTCCTCATCGCTCCGGAGCGCCTCCGCGAACGGCCCCGGATGCGGCACCGACACCGCCGTCAGCGTGCGCAGCCGCCCGGGATGCTGATCGGCCAGCGCCCAGGCCACCGCCGCGCCCCAGTCGTGGCCCACCAGGTCGAAGCGCGTCCAGCCGAGCGCGTCGGTGATGCGCAGCACGTCCCCGACGAGCTCCTTCATCTGGTAGCCGGCGACGTCCTCGGGCCGCACGCCGGGCGAGTAACCCCGCTGGTCCGGCGCGACCGCGCGCAGGCCGGCGGCGGCGAGCGCGTCGAGCTGGTGCTCCCATTCGAGGGCGCCTTGCGGGAAGCCGTGGAGCAGCAGCACTTCCCTGCCGTCCTCCGGACCGGCCGCCAGCGCGTCGAAGGCGCCCACCCCGGTCGGGATCTGCAACTGAGCGGTCATGACACTGCGCCTCTCCTTGCGTCAGACGTTCCTGGGGCGTGGACGGATGTCCCTGCGGCGTCGCCCGTACGCCGGGACGAGGCGGGCTTGTCGCGTGACAGCCACAGGACCTTGGCGACGAGACCGGGGCGCCACAGCACCCGGGGCGGATCGATCAGTCCCATGACGCGCATGAGTGCCGTGGTCACCGCGGGATCCTTCGTCGCCGCGTACTGCAGGCGGCCCGTGTAGGCGTTGTGCAGCCGGACGCTGATCGTCCGCGCGCCGGGCACGGCCGGGAAGTCCAGGTCACCGCGGGTGGACAGGCGCCAGGGACGGGTGATGATCCGGGCGAACTCGCCTTGCAGGCCGAGGGAATCGAGCTCACCGCGTCGCCGCAGGTGGGCGCGCAGCGCCATGGCCTCCATCGCGGCGACCGTCATTCCCTGGCCGTAGACCGGGTTGAAGCAGCAGACCGCGTCGCCCATGACCAGGAGCCGTTCCGGGAAGCGGGTCAGCCTCTCGTAGTGCCGCCACACGCTCGACGGGAACTTGAAGGACACCGGGTCGCTGGTGGGGTCGGCGTCACGCACGGCCTCGTAGATGTCGGGCACCGGCAGGGACCTGGTGAATTCGAGGAAGCTCTCCGGATCGGCCGGCGGGTCGTCACCGAGGATGCCGGTCAGCGACAGCCGGCAGTCGCCGGTCATGGCCTGGCCGAAGAAGGCACCACGGGGATGCGCCGGCGAGGCGACCGGATTGATGGCCTGAGGTCCGTCGAAGGTCCCCGGGCGCCTGCGGAAGGTACGCGTGGTGTACGCGAGGCCGATCTTCATGCGTTCTTCGGGGGGCCGCCCATATCCCAGCTCGCCCAGCCAGACGGGCAGCCGCGATCCGCGTCCGGTGGCATCGACGACCAGGTCGGCGTCCACCCGCGTGCCGGGCTCGTCCCCCTCGCCGTCCCGCGCCCGCAGACTGACTCCGGTCACCCGTTCACGGCCCGGCGTGGTGAGCAGTCCGAGCACCTCGGTCCGCTCCCGGTACTCGACGTTGGGAAGGGCGGCGACCCGTGACCGGAGATGGTTCTCCAGCACGGGACGGTTGCCGGCGATCGACTTCAGGCCGGTGTCGGCGGTGCGGATCGGCCGCGCGTCGAAGTACCAGCGCATCCGGCCGAAGTCGCGCACCGGCAGGCCGAGGGCCACCGCCTCGTCGAGCAGGTTCGGGAAGAGCTCGGAGAGGATCAGATAGCCCCGCGCGTGCAGGCCGTGCGCGTGCACGCTGTGCGGGGCGCCGCGCCGTGGACCGTCGACGCCCAGCACCCCGTCCCGGTCGACGACCAGCACCTCCCGGTACAGCTCGGACAGCACGCGGGCGGCGAGCGTCCCGGCGATGCTTCCCCCGACGACGACCGCGCGGTCGCCCAGTGGCCGGGCGAGGCCGTGGCCTCCCGTGTGCTCACCCATGACGGGCCCTCCATCTGCCGCAAACCGAAATGCACGGTGAATTCGCCGGCCGGGCAAATGAATGCCGGACATCAGGCGTGCATTCCATGCAAGCACCGCCCATCGGGCCGGTCATCTCCGACCGTGCCGTCCCCGGAAAGCCGTGGCGCACTTTCGAAGATGCCCGGCGCGCGCCGGGCGTGCCAGCCTCGGATCGGTGCCCGCCGAGCGGCGGCAGCGCATAAAAAAGCGATATCAAGCCGGAGGAGGCACAACCATGCCCAAGGTCACCGACAACGAGGACGGCAGCAAGACTTTCTCCGTCAACTCGCGTGAACTGAGGGAGCTGAAGAGCCTGCTGAACGAGCAGACGCTGAGCTTCAAGAAGGTCGTGCAGATCGCCGATGGCCCCGGCGTCCGGGAGACCCTGAAGTTCGTCAGGTCCGTCGTCTCCTGACCACGTCCTCCCAGGTAGCGCGGGCCGAACGCGGGCGAGGCCGGACAACAACGAGAGGGGATGTACACATGAGCTCTAGCGTCGATGTCACGGCCGGGGCCGGGACCGGGACCGCCAAGCGGGCCGGTGCGAGCAACCGGGATCCCGCGATTTACGGCATTCGGGGAATGGCGGCCCTGGCCCTGCTCACCGTTCATGTGGCGATGTTCTCCGGCCTGTTCGGCACGCGGGCGCTCGGTGAGCCGCGACCGCCGAGCAATTTCGTCGGCGCATTCTTCGTGAGTGGACTGCCTTCGTTCATCGGCGTCTTCTTCGTTCTGCCGGCGCTCTATCTCTACCTGCCGATCGCCCGGGCCATCATTTCCGGCCGGAAACGCCCGCCGCAGCGCAACGCCTTCATTCGCCGGCTGTTCCGGCTGCTGCCCGCCTACTACGTGATGTATCTGGTGGTGCTTCTGGCGCTGAACCGGGAGTCCATCGACGGCGTGGGCTACGTCCTGCGCCCGATCCTGCTGTTGCAGGTCTATCTGCCGAACCCCTTCGTGCCGAACCTGATGAACGGCATGGAGATCACGTGGACCGTCCCCTCCATGGTCCAGTGGTATCTGGCGCTGCCCCTGATCGCCTGGGCCACCCATGGGTACGCCCGGCGCGGGGCGACCCCGGCGAGCCGCGCCCGCCGGCTGATGCTGCCCGTGCCCATCCTGATCGCGGCCGGCGTCGGGTGGCTGTTCTTCGTCAAGGGCCAGGGCTGGGACAACCGCATGGTCTTCTGGTGGCCCCAGGGCTTCGCTCCCACGATCGGGATCGGTATGGCGCTGGCCATCCTGCTGGCGCTGTCCCAGGTCTCGCCCAAGGACACCGCGGGCGTGCTGCGCGTGGCCGCCCGCCGGCCCCCGCTCTTCTGGCTCGGCGCGCTGGCCGTCTACCTGGTGAACTGCGCCCGCCCGTTCAGCGTGATCGGCATGGACGCGATCTACTCGACCAGCGGCCTGCTGGTCACCTATCTCATGGTCGCGATGTTCGGCCTGCTGGCGGCGCTGCCGCTCACCGCGCCCGGGGCACGGTCCCAGGCGACCCAGCTCGTCCTCGGCAACAAGGTCGTGGCCCACCTGGGACGGGTGTCCTACGGCATCTATCTCTGGCACTTCGCCGTCATGCACGTCTACCTGCAGCCCGGCAGCGTCTTCGACGGGAATGCCAGGCCCATCCGTGAGCTCTACGGAACCGCCGGTTTCATAGAGCTGGAACTGGTCACGGTCATCGGCGCCGTGCTCATGGCCACGCTCAGTTACTACCTACTGGAACGGCCGGTCTCAGCATGGGCCGACCAGCGGTTCCGCGATCGGAAAGCAGGCGTCCCGGCGCTTGAGCGGGCCCGGCGCGGCGTCCGTTCCGCCGGTGACCCCACGGCGGCGCTGCCGGCCGCCGACGCGGCCACGGCGGAGCTGGCGCAAGCCGTCGCCGATCGCGACGCCATCCGCTCCAATCTCGTCGATCTCGAAGGCAGCCTCGGCAGGCAGCTGCTCGCCGGCGCCGAACTGACCGGTCAGACCATGCGGCGCTGGCAGACCGCGACCGCCGACCTGACCGCCCTGTGGGAGATGTTCAACGCGTACTCGGCGGTCGTGGACGACGCGGCCGGCGCCGCCAACGGCTCGCGCCGCCCGTCCGTGGACGTCGCCGAGCTGCTCACGGGACCCTCGGTCCTGCTGACCGGTTCCCCCGCGCCCCTGGCCCAGCGCCACATCACCGACAACGGGCAGGCCCGCGTCACGCCGTCCGCCGCCGTCGAGCAGATGAACCGCCTGTTCCGGCGCACCGCCGAACTGGTGACCGCCGCCGAGTGCGCCTGGACCGAGGTGACCGGCCACCTGGAGGGCATCACCGCGGACCTGGCCCGGGTACGGAGGCTGTCACCCGGCGACGACACGGAGCTGGCCTCGGCCGAGGCCGAACTGCGGCGCCTCCTCGCCACGCTCAACAGCGATCCGCTGTCCTTCTGGCACGACGACCGGCTCGACACCGAGGCCCTGGACGAACTGCGCCGGACCACCGCCATGCTGCTCGCGCGCGCTCGGCAGGACGACGGGGCGACCCGGGACTGACAGGCACCCGACCATCCGAGAGGGATCCCATGTCCACTCCGAACAGGACCACGAACTTCCGCGGCCGGCCGGTCACCCTGCTCGGCGACGAGGTGCGGGCGGGCGACCCGGCGCCGGACTTCACCGTCCTGGCCAACGACTTCACGCCGGTCACCCTCGCCTCGTCCAAGGGCCAGGTGCGCATCATCTCGGCGGTGCCCTCACTCGACACCGACGTGTGCGACCAGCAGACCCGCCGCTTCAACGAGGAGGCGGCCAGGGACATCACCGTGCTCACCGTCTCGGTCGACCTGCCGTTCGCCCAGCGACGCTGGTGCGGCGCCGCCGGTCTCGACTCGGTCCTGACCCTGTCCGACCACCGCGACCTGTCGTTCGGCCTCGCCTACGGCGTGGCGGTACGGGAGCTGCGCCTCCTCGCCCGCGCCGTCTTCGTGGTGGACGCCGACGACCAGGTCACCTACGCGGAGTACGTGCCCGAGATCGGCCTGCATCCCGGCTACGAGGCCGCCCTCGCCGCCGCCCGGGCCGCTACGGGGTGAAGACGATCTTGCCGAAGAGCTCGCCCTCGGCCATCGCCGCGAAGCCCTCGGCCGCCCGCGCCAGCGGCAGCGTCCGGTCGATGCGCGGCCGGACGCCGCTCTTGACCAGGAACCGCGCCAGCCGCTCCAGCTGGTCGCGGGTGCCCATCGTGGAGCCGACCACCGACAGCTGCAGGAAGAAGACGCGGTTCAGCTCCGCGAGCGGCACCTGGCCGCTGGTCGCGCCGGAGACCACGATGCGCCCGCCGGGCCGCAGCGACTTCAGCGAGTGCGACCAGGTGGCCTCGCCCACGGTCTCCATGACCGCGTCGACGCGTTCGGGCAGGCGCGCACCCGGCTCGAACGCCTCGTCGGCGCCCAGCTCCAGCGCCCGCTCGCGCTTGCCCTCGCTGCGGCTGGTGACCCAGACGCGGTAGCCCGCGGCGGCGCCCAGCGCGACCAGCGCGGTCGCGACGCCGCCGCCCGCGCCCTGGACGAGCACGGTCGAGCCCGGCAGCAGGCCCGCCTTGTCGAACAACATGCGGTACGCGGTGAGCCAGGCGGTCGGGAGACAGGCCGCCTCCTCGAAGGTCAGCTCCGCCGGCTTGGGCACGAGGTTGCGCCGCGGCACCGCGACCTTCTCGGCGAACGTGCCGTCGCGGGCCTCCGAGAGCAGCGAACGCTTCGGGTCGAGGGTCTCGTCGCCGCCGCCCCGGTCCGGGTCGCCGATCACCGCGTGCACGATGACCTCGTTCCCGTCCTCGTCCACCCCGGCCGCGTCGCAGCCGAGGATGATCGGAAGCTGTTCCGCGCGGAGCCCCACGCCCTTCAGCGACCACAGGTCGTGGTGGTTGAGCGCGGTCGCCTTCACCGTGACCGTGGTCCAGCCCTCGGGTACCGACGGCTCGGGCCGCTCGCCCAAGGTCAGGCCGTTCAAGGGATTGTCTGCGTCGAACTGCGAAGCCGTGACAGCGAACATGCCCGCACCCTATCTACGCCCTAGATTGCCGCGATGGTGGTGGGGGCGCGTTCGGCTCGGCTGAGGGCGCGGACCACGTCCACCGGTCCGTGCCGCTGTACCGCCAGGCGGGCCAGCAGCACGACCACGGTGTCGACGGCCCCGGACGGCAGCGGCGGCGTCGGCAGGCCGACGCTCACGGCCAGGTCGTCGGTGTGGACGACCAGCTCCATCAGGCGGCTGGTCACGAAGTCGTCCAGGCTCAGGGACCAGTCGCCCCACACGGGCAGGTGCACGGCCCTGGGCGGCTCGGCCGGCAGCCGGTCCCGGAGCTCGCCCAGGTCCTTCGCCGTGCGCGAGATCAGGGCCTGCGGCCCGTCCGCCGCCGCCTTCGCCTCGCCGCGCTGGATGCGGAGGTTGAACGGCTCGTCGAGACCGGTGCCGATCCATCCGACCCGTGCGTAGTAGTCGAGGATCTCGATGACCGGCTGCTCCGCGGGCGGTTCCGGGAGCACCAGCGCGACGAACGAGATCTGTCCCGCGAGATGGTTGGCCAGCGCCCCGACGGTGAGCCGGGGAAGGGCGCTCGGCTCGTCCCACGCCCCGGCGACCACCGGATCGTTCACCAGCGCCGCCACGGATTCCGCGACGGCCAGATAGTCCGCTCTGACCTGCGTCAACGCATCCCGCTCCCTCATGAGTCCCAGCGCCGCAGGACGGGCAGCGCGACGACGGCGACCACCAGCGACAGCACGCCTCCGATGATCCACGGTGCCACGAGTCCGTACGACTCGGCCACGAAACCGCCGGCGAGGGCGCCGAGGGGCGTGGCGCCGTAGGCGAGCATCCGGCTGGCACTCGTGACACGGCCCAGCAGCTCGTTGGGGATGAGGCGCTGCCGGACCGACATCGACACCACGTTCCACATCGCCAGGGCGATGGAGAAGACCGTGAAGAGCCCGACCACGACGAACGCGTTGCGGCCGAAGAAGCCGATCGCCAGCCATGCCGCCGGGCTGATGACCTGGACCGCGATGGCCACGTCCCGCGCTCCGAACCTCGCGACGATCCGGCCGCTGACCAGGCCGCCGAGCACGCCGCCCGCCGCCATGGCCGCGAGCAGCAGACCGAAGCCGAAGTCGCCGACGTCCAGTATCTCCTTCGCGAACAGGACCAGCAGCGACAGGGCCATCGCCTCGCAGAAGTTGCCCGCCGCGGAGATGAGGGTGAGCGCGCGCGGCAGTTTGGCGCGGGCCAGGAAGCGCAGGCCCTCGCCGATCTCGGCGAAGACGGCGCGCCTGACGGGTGGTTCGACGGGCGGCGGGATCGGGCGGATGCGGGCGATCAGGATGACCGAGGCCAGGAACGTCACCGAGTCCACCCAGAACGGGGTGGGCATGGCGAACGCGAACAGCGCCGCGCCGATCGGCGGGCCGAGGAACTCGCGCGAGACCGACTCGGCCGCGACGAGCCGTCCGTTGGCCGCCTCCAGATCGGCCGGGCGGACGATCGTCGGCACCAGCGCCTGGCTGGCGCCGGTGAACAGGATGTCCCCGAAGCCGATGCAGAACGCGAAGATGTAGAGCATCCAGATCTCGGACCACTCCAGGGTCGCGACCACGGCGATCAAGGTCACCAGCGACATCTGGGCGGCCTGCGTCCACATCATCAGCCGGCGCCGGTCGAGCCTGTCGATGATCACGCCGCCGAACAGCGCCAGCACCAGCCAGGGCAGCCGCCCGGCGAAGGCGACCCCGGCGACGAGCCGCGGGTCGCTGGTCAGTGCCGCGGCGGCCAGCGGAAGCGCGGCCAGCAGGGCGCCGTCGCCGAGCGTGGAGATCAGGCTCGCCGACCACAGATGCCGGAAGTCGCGGCGCGTGGCCCGGTCCTCCACCTCGTCCGGGGTCTTGCCCGATGCCAGCTCACCGGTGCTCACGGAGCTCGCTCACCACCGTCGTCGTAGTAGTAGACACCGGCGGTGCAGACCTTGCCGCCGGTTCCGATCACGGCGCTCTCCGGTGCCGGCAGGGTCCGCGCGTACGCGCCCGAGTGCCCCAGCGGCGTGTAGAAGAAGCCGTACACCGCGTGCCAGGGCTCCCCCTTGCCGGTGGTCGGATCGATCACCTCTTCGTCGCGCGGGACGACCCGTTCCTGGACGATGCAGCCGTCCGCGGCCTTCTCCCGCAGCAGCCGCGGCCAGTCGCGCTCCGCGACCTCCCAGCCGGCCACGACGCCGATGCCGCCGTACCGGCCGTTGGGCTTGACGATCAGGTCGCGGCGCCGCGCCACGCACTCGTCGACCAGGTCCGGGTCGTCGCGGAACGAGTCCGCCACCAGCTCGCGCGTCCACGGCAGCACCCGGTCGACGAGCGCGCGTTCCGCCGCGGTGAACCGGTCCCTGGCGCCGGGCGCGGACAGCAGCGCCATGCAGGTCTTCTCGCAGTAGATGTTGCTCTCCAGCGGTGTCCAGAGCACCGCGGCGCCCGCCTCGTGGGCACGAAAGATCAGTTCTGCGCGGGCCATGGCGTCGGCGTCACCGACGAGCTGGTCGGCCTCGAACGCGCGGTAGACGACGTCGATCGGCACGCCCCGCAGGTGCAGCCGGTCGCCGCGTTCCTCGATCTCGGTCACCTCGCCCAGGTGGATGTCGATGCCGAGCCAGCGCAGGACGTCCTCCAGCACGCGCCAGCCGTGCCCGCCCGTCACCAGCGCGCCCGGCCCCTCGATGATCGCGACCGCCGGTTCCCGGTCCGGCGCGACCGTGGCGCCGAGCTGCCGCAACAGCCCGGCCAGGTAGCGGCCGTTGTGGATGTAGGAGAGCCGGTGGTCCCCGGCGAACGCCCCGAACTCCTCGTCCGCGAGCAGCGACCGGCAGATCTCGCCGCCCCGCCCCCAGCCGCCGAGCTCGCTGCCGATGCCGAACTCCAGGAGCTTCATCGACGTGCCGTCGTGGTAGACGTCCGCGCGGCCGCAGTGCGGCGCCGAGGGTTCGCCGAGCCGCCGCATCAGCGTCGCGCGCTCGCCCGTCACCCGCACGGCCGCGCAGAACCGGTCGAGGTCGCCGTCGAAGAGCCGGTCCGGCAGCGCGGTGAGCAGGGCGACGAGCCGCTGGAGGTCGGCGGCGAACGCCAGCGTCTCCGCGCGCCCGAGGAACAGCGGCCGGGCGAGGAAGCCGCCCGGCCAGCGTTCGAACGTGGGGTGCTCCTTGAGGCGCCGGGTGAGGGTCGACAGGCCGCTGTCTCGCGAGCGGGCCCGCTCGTTGAACGCCTCGGCGACACGGTCGTTCATGTCAGTCCCCCTTCGGGCCGTGCGCCGGGACCCTCGACCAGGTCGCGCAGCCGGCCCGCCCGATGGGCTCGGCGATCAGCTCGTAGCGCGCCATGACCTCCAGCACGCCGCGCCGCACGGTGGCGTGGTCGGGTCCGCGCAGCCGGAAGCGGCCGCCGATGTGGTCGTAGCCGCCGGTCCCGTCGAAGACCGCCCCGACGTCGGGGATCACCTCGGCGTACACCTCGGGGACCACGCCGAGCATCGAGGTGCGCGAGAGAGCGCGGCTCGGCAGTGGACGCGGCTCGGGCACGCTGACCCAGCCGCCCGCCGCGGCGGGCCGGAACGCCTCGCGCGGCGTCAGCGGCGGCAGCCCGAGCGTCGCCCGGAACGCCTCCCCGAACAGGTCGATCCCGAACAGGTCGCGGTGGATGAACGCGACCTCCGCGCCGCCCGGCCGCAGGCCGATCTCCAGGAAGACCAGCTCGCCGTCCGGCCGCCCGAAGACCTCCAGGTGGAACGGGCCGTCCCGCAGGCCGAGCGCGTCCAGGCAGCGCGACGCGAACGCGATCAGCCGGTCGCGTGTGCCGTCGCCCTCGTCCAGCAGCAGCGAGCCGAGCGGCATGCCGTCCATGAAGTCCAGGCAGGTGTTGACGTAGACCGACGCGCTCACGAAATGGAACAGCCCGCCGCGCCGGATGCCGTCGACGTGGTAGATGTCGCCCGCCACGTACTCCTCGCACTCGTAGCCGTCCGGACCGGCCGGCGAGGAACGCGCGTCGGCCAGGGCCTCCGCCAGCCCGGCCACGGACCGCGCCAGCACCACGCCCTTGGAACCGGCGCCGTCGCGCGGCTTGAGGATGACCGGGAGCCCGAGGTCGGCGACCACCCGCTCCGCCGTGGTGTCCTCGCCGACCGCCTGGAACCGCGGCACGGGCAGGCCGGCGGCGCCGACGATCTCCTTCATCCGCGGCTTGTCGCGGAACGCGCTCACGAACTCGGGCGTCCAGCCCGCAATCCCCAGCGCGGTCCGCAGGCGCGCGGCCGTCAGCACGTCCCGTTCCGAGATGCCCACCACCCCGTCGAACGGGCCGAGGTCGGCGGTGAGGCGCCGGGCCACGGGCAGCACGGTCTCGAACGTGAGATCGTCCACCACCACCGTGTCCAGGGCGCCGTCGGTGTCGAGGATCGGCAGTCCGTGCTGGAGCGTGATGTAGGCGAGCCGGTGGTCCTTCGCCGGGACGAACCGGTGGTACTCCCCGAACTCGTCGTCGAACCGGTTGATGACGAGATACCTAGGCATCGTCCACCCCCAGGATCCGCACCGACTCGGTGATCTCCCGCCACCGCGCGGCGGCCTCGGCGTACGAGTCGGCCGTGTAGATCACGTGTCCCAGCCGGGCCCGGAAGTCCTCCAGCGGCGGCACCGGGTCGCCGGGCGACACGTACAGCTCGGCCTCCAGGATGTCGCCGCCGACACTCCAGGCGTCCCAGCCCGACACGCCGCCCACGGTCTCGACGCCCGGCGCGATCAGCAGCGCGATGCCCGCGTACTTGGCGCGCGGTGCCCGCGGCGGCGCGACCGTCGCGAGGTCGAGACCGGTGTAGGCGGCCAGCATCACGTTCGGCAGCGAGATCCCGGTGGCGAGCTCGACGAGCTCGATGATGTGGCCGCCGGGCAGCCGGGCGCCGATCTCGATGAGCACCGGCTCGCCGTCCACGAGCCGCAGCTCGCAGTGGAACGGGCCGAGCGTCAGGTCGAGCGCCGCGCACAGCCTCCGGACGAACGTCTCGACGGCGTCCCGGGTGGCCCGCGGCAGGTCGGCCTGGGCGATGTGGCCCGTCTCGACGAACGTGGGCTCGGGGCCGAGGAACTTGCCGGTGACCGAGGCGATCACGACCGTGCCGTCCGCGACGTACCCCTCGACCGTGAGCTCCGGGCCGTCGAGATACTCCTCCACGACCGCCCGGCCGTCCATGCGGCGCCCGAGGTCGGTCCGCGGATCGTTCAGCATCCAGTCGTAGGCCCGCCGCAGCCCTGCGTGGTCGTCGGCGCGCGAGACGTGCACGCTGCCCGCCGAGGCGCGCGGCTTGAGCACCAGCGGGAAGCCGACCTTCGCGGCGGCGTCCGCGAGCTGGTCCGCCGACGTGACCGTGGCGAGCCGCGGCACGCGCAGTCCCGCCTCGGCCGCCCTGGCGCGCATCAGCGCCTTGTCGCGCAGCCCGTCGACCGTCGCGGCGGGCAGGCCCGGCAGCCCGAGGCGGCCGGCCAGCCGCGCCACGACGTCCACGTAGAACTCAAAGCCCGGGATCAGCGCGGTCAGCGGCCGTTCGGCGTGCAGCCGCAGCACCGCCTCGGTCAGCAGGTCCTCGTCGTTGGCGTCCAGGACCACCAGCCGGTCGGTCAGCTCGCGCACCCCGTCCGACAGCCGCCGGTCCCCCTCGTCGTACGAGACGACGATCGTCTCCAGACCCAGCTCCCGCGCGCGGAGCAGGATCCCGCCGCAGCCCGGCGTGGGCTCCACCAGCAGGACGCGTCCCTCATACTCCGTCATCTCGCCCTGTTCTTCCTCTCATCGGTCGAGCACCACATCGGTCGCCGGCTGCGAGACGCAGAGCAGCACCTCCCCGTTCTCCGGCTTGGCCTCGGGCGGCATGTGATAGACCACCGACCCCTGCTTGAGCCCGGTCGCGCAGGTACCGCAGACCCCCGCCCAGCACAGCGACTCGGTGTCGATGCCGTGATGCTCGGCGAACCGCAGCAGCGAGTCGTGTTCCCACTCCCACGTGTACTCGCCGCCGGACCGCGCGAACCGCACCTGCGGCGCGGTGAGCGCCTCCAGCACCTCGCCCGAGCCCACCGGCGGGATCGTGCGGCGCAGCATCGTGGAGCCGCGGGACGCGTCGAGCAGCGCCACCCGGTCGGTCGGCAGCGTGGAGGGATCGGCGGGCTCGAAGCCCTGCCGCTCGAACCAGCGGGTCGTCGTCCGCGAGAACAGGATGACCCCGTCGTAGCCCTCGCGCCGGGCGGCGCCGAGCATGCAGGCCAGCAGGATGCGGCCCATGCCGAGCCCCTGCCACTGTTCCGCGACGGCCACGTTGAAGATCTCGGCGATGTCGCCGACCCGGCTCAGGCCGGCGCAGCCCGCGAGCACGCCGCCGACGTCCAGGACGAAGAACTCCTCCGCCCGCTCGTCGAAGAACCCCCGCTCACGGGTGATGAGGGCGCCCGACTTCATGAAGGGCCGCGACAACTCGAACACGCCGTCCACATCGTCCGCCGACGCCGGCCGGAACCGCACGTCGACGATGTCCGGCCCACCGCGGCTCAGCACGATGTCGATGTTCCTCTGACGGGTCATGAACGCGGCCCCCTACAGGTACGACTCAAGGGAGCCACGGCGCCGGACGTCGAGACTGCAGCAGTGGAACCCGCCGCCGAACGTGCGGCCGTGCCGGTAGGGCACCGGGACGACGGTGAGGCCCTCCTTCTCCAGCTGCCGGACCAGCCCGTTCTGCGCGGCCGGGACGATCACGGTCTCCCGGTCCACCGACACGATGTTCATCCCGATCCAGGTCGAGGCGCGGGCCCAGTCCAGGCCGTAGCCGTCGTCGGCCGGGTCGTCGAACCAGAGCGTCTTCCACGACCGCAGCGGCGCCGGGATGTCGTCCTGGCCGAGCCGTCCCGCGTTGGCGAGCAGCAGCCCGGGCCGCAGCAGGTGCAGCGTGGTGCCGACGTGGTCGTCGCAGATCGAGATCTCGTGGACGGTGAACTCGTCGCCGACCGCGCGGGCGAGCCAGCGCGCGCCGAGCCGGTTGCCCGTGTTGCTGACGTTGAAGAACAGGTCCGCGCCGCATCTGATGACGTTGGCGCCGTCGAAGAGCGGCTCGTGCTCGGCGAGGACGGGCCCGTCCGGAGTGAAGAGATAGGTCTCCTCGGGCAGCCGCGGCCGTGGCGCGGCGATCCAGCGCGCGCCGGCCTCGAAGTACTCGGTGAGCAGGCCGCGGTAGGGGAACGTCTCGGCGTAGCGCGCCCGTACCGGCATCGGCGCCTCCACGACCGTGGAGCCGACCACCAGCAGGCAGTCGCGCGGCATGAGGGCGTGGTTGGCCTCGGCCTCCCAGCCGGGCTGCGCCAGCCGTTCGCCGAGGCCGACCGGCTCAGGCCGCCGGACGCGCACGCCGAGGCCGGTGAGGGCTTCGGTGAACGCCGCGAGGTCCTCCTCGGTCTCCTCGATCACCCGGGCGAGCCGCGCCGCGTCCGCCCGATCGGTGCCGGCGCCGTCGAGCTGGAAGAAGTGCCGCAGGGAGGTGTCCACCGGCGGCAGGTGGTAGGCGTTCGCCGTCCCGACGACGATCTCCTCCAGCGGGTCGAAGTCGTTGTAGGAGCTGACGAGGCCGGTCATCTGGCGTCCTTTCGACGGGTCAGAGCGAGGCCGTACGGCTGGTCGAGCGACATGAGCTCGATGTAGTTCACGTTCACGTTCGCCGGACAGCGGTGCGCCCAGACGACCGCGTCCGCCACGTCGTCGGGGGTGAGCGGCTCGATGCCCGAGTAGAGCGCGTCGGCGCGGTCCCGGTCGCCGCCGAAGCGGACCAGGGCGAACTCGCTGCGCACCATGCCGGGAGCCACGCAGGTGACGCGCACGCCGCTGCCCTGCAGGTCGACCCGCAGGTTGGCGGTCAGGTGGTGGACGAACGCCTTGGTGCCGGCGTAGACGTTGCCGCCCATGAACGGATACTCGGCGGCCAGCGACCCGATGTTGACGATGTGGCCGCGCCCGGCCGAGCGCATGCCCGGCAGCACGGCGTGCGTGCAGGCGAGCAGGCCCTCGATGTTGGTCTGCACCATCGTGTGCCAGTCGCCCGCGTCACCGTCGTCCAGGGGCCCGAGGCCCAGGGACAGGCCCGCGTTGTTGACCAGGAGACCGATCTCCGCGCCGTCGCCGGTCAGGTCGGCGACCGCCGCCCGGACGGTGGCCCCGTCCCGCACGTCCACCTGGTTCACCCGGACGCGATCAGCGCCGTAACGTTCCACAAGCCCGGCCAGCCGCTCCTCGCGGCGCGCCCAGGCGGCGACATGGTGACCGTCCTTGAGCAGGTGTTCCGCGACGGCCCAGCCGATGCCCGAGGAGGCACCGGTGACCACCGCCCATGACGCCGTCATCGGGTGCTCCCTTCCCGGACGTGCGGCCGAAAGGGGCATTTCCAGTCGCCGTCCACCGCCATACCGGAATACTGAACGGCTTCCGAGGTCTCTCCGAATTCCGCGAGATTGGGATTCAATGAGCCCTGCAATGTCATCTCCCGAGCGCGCGTCTCGCGCTGGAGCCGTGGATAGATATTGCGTTGCTTGAGCCGGTCGAACTGGACATGTGAATTGAACGCGATCGCCGGACGCTCGAAACGCCGGGTGATCCGGGACGACCGCGGATGAAGTCCGACCACGAAGAACGGATGCTCGCCCACGCTGAACCCGAAGTTCGGCGACGCAGGATCCGAATCCACCCCTTCAGACCAGCCGAATCGCGCCGAATCGAGATCGTGCAGACGCTGCAACTGGTGCCAGAGAACCTCGTCGAACTCCTCCTCGGTCAGGTCGCCCGGACCGTCGAAGGTCGCCACGAAGGACGCCAGCAGAAGGTCGATGTCGTCCTTGGCGGCCGCGAACCCGGCGAGGTCGGCGTGCAGGGCCTCGGTGGTGGCCTCGTCGCCCATCACGCCGTAGTGCCGGTGCACGATGGTTCCGCGCCGCTCGGCGGTCTTGGCCGCGACGCAGGAGAACGAGTCGCCGGCCACCTTGTCGATGAGTGCTTGCCGAACGTCGTCAGGCACCGACGACGCCCCCGTGGTTGGTGCTGTGCTCACACTGAGTCCCGTCTGGTGGTCCACCAGGGACCGGCCGTGGCCGCCGCTGGGCCACGGCCGATCGACCGGTGTCAGACCTCGGCCAGTTCGGGCGTGGCCTCCGCCCGCCGGCCGACGGTCGCCTCGTACAGTTCCTGGAAGTAGTCGCCGATCAGGTCGATGTAGGTCACCAGGTCCTGGTAGGCCTGCTCAGGGTTGCCGAACCCCTCGACCGCGAGCGAGACGGTCTTGAACATCAGCTCGTCGTGGTCGTGGTCCTCGTCGAAGTCCAGGTGCGACTGCGAGCCGCGGGTGAACTCCTTGCCGAACTCCTCGGTGGCCTTGTTGAGGATGATCTGGTTGTAGCGGTCGGAGTACCACTCGACGAACCAGTCCCAGACCGTGGTCGGCGCCGGGCCGCGCGAGTCGGCGGCGAGCCGCAGGTACCCCATCAGCTTGGCGGTCGACGGGAACACCGGCGTGGCGTTGAGCTCGTCCATCGTGAGCCCGAACTTGACCAGGTCCCGGGTGAACATGTTCTCGTGGCCGTACTCCTCGGCCAGGTACTGCGCGAGCTTGGCCGCGAGGGCGTCGTCCTTGGAGCCCACCTTGAACAGCGCGTACGAGTCGACCTCGTTGTTGAGGCGGATCCGCAGCACGGTCTCGGTCTTGTGCCGGACGAAGTACTCGCGGTCGGTCCATTCCCCGGTGTGGAACTCGCGCATCTTGGTCACGCGCTCGAACTGCCGCTCAATGCTTTCCTGGGCGAGTTTCTCCAGCCGTTCCCGATCGAGCTTTGCCACGTGCTCTCCCCTTGCGTTCTGCCTATGCCGAATTGCGTTCTGCCTATGCCGAACGTGCATACGCATCCTTAGGGAGGCCCGGCGGCCGGGCATAGAGCCAATCCGGAACCCTTGGCCCCCTCGGGGCCGGACGGGCTTTGGCCGCTTCCGGCCGCACGGCACCTGACCTGATACGTCGAGCCGAGTGAGCGGCCTGGTCACCCGCCGCCGCTAGGTTGCGGGGACATTACGGACTATCGTGTCGGTGATCAAGCAACGAGGGGCCGGCTGACGAGGGGCCGGCCTACGGTCCGGGCGGCTGATCGACCTTGTCTCCCTTGAACCGGGCTGTCACCATGACCGCGCTCCCAGAGCATGACCGCGCTTCGGACGAGGTCCCTCGCCCCCACAAGGGGCCGAGGGCCCTGCCGGGGCTCTTAGGAACGGGGCACGTGAATCCATGACCCATCCTAGAGTTAACCGATCGTTTAACTCTGTTAATGCCGAGCAACTCGCCAGGGTCCTCGGGCCCTGGTCACGCGAAGGCGTCATCTACGAAGAGCTCGCCGCGGCGATCCGCTACGTGATCAACGACGGACGGCTCCAACCCGACACCCGCATGCCCGCCGAACGCGCCCTGGCCCAGTACCTGGGCGTCAGCCGCAACTCGGTGGCGGCGGCGTACGGCCTGCTGCGCACCGAGGGCTACCTGCACAGCCGCCGCGGCGCCGGCAGCTACATCTCCCTGCCGCCCCGCGCCGACACTCCCCGCGGCGTCACGTGGGCGCCGGACCCCGCGCCCGCGGAGATCGACTTCGCCATGGCCTGCCTGCCGGCACCGGAGCCGCTGCTCACCCAGACCGTCGTGGAGTGCGCGCCGGAGCTGGCCCGGCACACCGACCAGCCCGGTTACGACCTGACCGGCATTCCCTCGCTCCGCAAGGCCATCGCCGACCGCTACTCCCGCCGGGGCCTGCCCACCCTCCCCGAAGAGATCATGGTGACCAACGGCGCCCAGCAGGCCTGGACGCTGCTGCTCCGGCTCTTCGTGGCCAACGGCGACCGCGTCCTCATGGAGTCCCCCGTGCATCCCACGGTGCACAACGCGATCCGCCACGCCGGGGGACGTCCGGTGGCCGTCTCCGTGGGCACGGACGGCTGGGACGTCGACATGGTGCGGACGACCCTGCTTCGGGCGCGCCCGGTGCTCGGCTACCTGATGCCCGACTTCCACAACCCGACCGGGCAGGTGATGCCCGCCCAGGCCCGCCGCGCGATCGCGATCGCCGCCCGCGAGGCGGGCACCCGGCTGGTCGTGGAGGACACCGTCTCCGACCTCAGCGCCGAACCCGGCCGCCTGCCCCTTCCGCTCACCGCGCACGGCAACCCGTCGCGCATCATCACCATCGGCTCGATGAGCAAGGTCTGCTGGGGCGGCCTGCGCATCGGCTGGATCCGCACGACCTCGACCCTGATCGACCGCCTGGTCCGCGTACGGGAGTCGCTGGACGCCGGCAACCCCATCGTCCAGCAGTACATCGCCGCGCGGCTCTTCGAGAGCTACGACGAGCTCGTCATCACGCGCAGGCGCGTCCTGACCGAGCAGCGCGGAACGCTGATCGGCGCCCTGCGCGACCACCTCCCCGGCTGGTCCTTCACCGAGCCGGCCGGCGGCCTGGTCCTGTGGGCCGACATCGGCCGTCCGGCGAGCTCCCGGCTCTGCCGTGCCGCCGCCGCCCACGGGGTACGCATCCCCGCGGGCCCCCGTTTCGGCATGGGCGGCACGCTGGAGAACTACGTGCGCATCCCGTTCGTGCACCCGCCCGAGACGCTGATCGAAGGTGTCCGCCGTCTCGCCGTGGCGCACCAGGAGGTCTGCGACCGGTCCAAGGCAGCGCGATTGGATCTACACACCGTCTGACCTCCGCTGGCACGCTCAGCGGCATGATGTGGGTCTCGGAACTGTGGCGTTACCCGGTGAAGTCCCTGGGCGGCCAGCGAGTGACCGATCTCGAGCTCGGCCCCCGGGGCGTCATCGGCGACCGCGCCTTCGCCCTGGTCGACGCCCGGACCGGCAAGGTCCTCACCGCCAAGCGCATGCCCGTCCTCCTGCGGGCCCGCGCGCGCCTGCAGAGCGGCGGCGCGGAGATCGTCCTGCCCACGGGCATCCGGGTGCACAGCTCCGATCCCGCCGTCGACATGGTCCTGAGCGCCTGGCTCGAACGCCCCGTCCACCTCCTCCACACCCCCGCGCAGGGCGCCCGGATCGAGGAGTACGGCGACGACGACTCGACCTTCGAGCTCCCGCCCTGGGGCTTCGTGGACGATTCCCCCCTCCACCTGCTCAGCCGCGCCACCCTCCGCGCCGCCCGCGAATGGCACCCCGAGGGCGCCTGGGAGGTCCGCCGCTTCCGTCCCAACATCGTCCTCGACGGCGCGGAAGAACCCCCCGTCGACCACCACGTCGACCTCGGCCAAGCCCAGATCCACGTCACCGGCGGCTGCCGCCGCTGCGTGATGATCACCCAGCCCCAGGAAGGGCTCCCGGCCGACCGTGCCATCCTCCGCTCGGTGACCACCCGTTCGGCCGCCAACCTGGGCGTCTACGCCGACGTCACCCACCCGGGCACCGTCTCCCTGGGCGACAAGGCGGCCCTCACGCTCACGGCCTCAGCCCTCTGACCTGCGTCAGAGCCGCACGGGTCCCAAGCACGCGGTGGCCCGCATCCTGGGGATGCGGG